>CANPXH010000081.1 GCA_947585865.1 uncultured Clostridia bacterium | reverse complement strand
CCCGAATAAGCGGCGGCTTTTTCTAAAGTCAGATTTGACTTTTCCCAAATCGGAACGTTTTGCTTCAAAACTTCTCATTTCTTTTAACTTATTATTTTTCATCTTCTACCTAAATAAGACGCCGTTTTTCAAAATTTTGGACACTTCCAAGCAAAAAAATTTGAAAATAAAAATATTTTTATTACAAATATACAAGTAAGTATAAAAATAAAACAGTAAAAACATTGAATATCACAACAGAAAAATAAGTTTTTTCTAAAATTTAAAAATTCGGTTTATCGTAATCATCGATTTGCTAGTTTGCAAGCATAGCAAGTGGGCACCCACTTTGAAAATTTTGAAAATTGCATTTTGCCGATTTTGTAAAAAAATAAAATGCACTTTTGCGTATTTTTACTCATGGGAAATCCCTGAAACCCTTTTGTAAAATTTTATATTTTTGTAATTATTTATATTACTCAATGGTGTTTTATTAAATTATATAAATATAGTAGTCCTATTTTAATTTTTATGATATAATAAAAACAAATAATTTTATTGGAGGTGATGCGAATGGATATAGAGGCTGTTGCTGTAGGTGCTGTTAAACTAGCAATAGGTAAAACAAATTATCTGAGTGAATATATTAATGATAAAGATAAAGAACCAATGTGGGATGGTTCAATTTATGCTTATTCTTCAAAAAGTAAAAATAATGAATGCTTTATCGGAAAAGCGTCTGTTCAAATAAAGGGAAAATCTATTAATGGAGATTTCAAAAAAGAAATAGGATATGATATAAAAGTAATTGATTTAGAAAATTACAGAAAAAATGGAGGAATAATTTTTTTCGTAGTTGCTATTAATAATAAAGGTAATACAAAAATATATTATAAATCTTTAACTCCTTTTTTTATCTGCAAAATATTAAAAGAAAAATTAACCCAAAAAACATTAAATGTAAAATTTTCAAAATTTCCTGATGATTCTAATGAAATATGTAATATGGTAATTGATTTTATAAATGATTCAAAAAGGCAAGAGTTATTTACACATAATAAGACTCCAAGCGAAAAAGATTTTTTTGAATTAGTAGGCGAAGATGCCACGTATGAATTTCAGTATACGGGGATCGGACTTAATAGAGATGATCCTTATAAGTATTTATTCAACCGCAATTTTTATATTTACGCTAGAATTAAAAAATTAGATATTTCTTTTCCCATAGAACATATTACCAATATAGATAAATTGACATATAATCCGAATGAAGCAATAAAAATAGATAATAAATTATATTACAATAAAATTGAAATTGTAAGAAAAATTGATAGCTATGAGATAGTTATAGGTAAGAGTTTGGTTATATTCTCTAATAATACCGATGCCAAAATAAAATTCAATTTAAAAGGTAATATAAAAGAAAGAATCGATGATATTCAATTTCTTATTGACTTTATCGAAAGAAAAAATTTTACAATAGGCGATTGTAAATTCAGTCTTAAATCATTGGATAATGGTTCTATTTTTTCTATAAATGATGCATTAAATCACTTAAAAGATTTAAAAAAGTTAGATAATTTGCTAAATAATTTAGGAATAAGAAAAAAATTAGAAATGGACAATCTTTCAAAAAAAGATTATGAACATATAGAAATGCTCGTAAAGGCATTTATAGATAAAAAACCGATTAGTTTTAAAAAAGGAGACATCCCACGTATATGCTGTATGAATATAGGAAATATTAATTTATTACTATATTTAAACAAACAAAATGATAATAATTATATTATTGAAAACTTTCCGAATGCAGAAATCAATGCAAAAAGTAAATCCCAAAATGATATTTTACTTGATGTATCGAAATATTTTAATCTAACATCTGAGCTTATAGTTAAGGTTGATAATATTAGGTGCAACCAGATAGTAGACGATTTTATAAAATATGAAAATGAAATTAATTTTTATTATGCAAATATTGTTCTGCTAGAAATAATAAAATCTTATGACAAGACAAAAGATATAGATATATTAGATGAAGCAACAAGATTAGCTGGTTGGCTAAACAAATTACATAATTATGATATGTATCATAAAATAAACTATTATCAATGTCTTTACAGAAAAGGCAATTTATCAATAGAACAACAAGAGGATATATTAGAGCATATATCTGAATACTCAGATAATTTAAGCATTAAAGCCGGCATATATATTCTTGCGGATCAAAAAAACATGGCCCAAAATTGTTTGAAGAATATGAATGAAGAAGAAAGACTAACATTTAAAAATTTCCCCATTTATACTTTATTGTAATAATGCAAATATTAGGATTATTGTTACATTAAAAAGGCTGGTGTAAAAAAGACTGTACGCAAATGCCACGAAAGCATAGTACAGTCTTTTTATTATTTTGGTTTTGAAATTATATGGCATTATCAGCCCATAACTCACACTGAGTCATAACGGTTTGAACGGCATCATCCATTCCTTCGGGTGGGTATCTGTGGCTTTTAAGCAATTTTCTTATCATCATACGCATTTTGGCTCTTGCGGAATCTCTCTTTTGCCAATCTATAGTCTGATT
>CANPXH010000080.1 GCA_947585865.1 uncultured Clostridia bacterium | reverse complement strand
AAAAAAAATAGCCGCTGTCGGCACTTTCATTACTATTTGTGCCGACGCTTTAGCGGCGGAATGGAGATTAATATGGAATTTAATAAGCTTAAGGAAGAAAGAAGAAGTATAAGGGCATACAAGGCGGGCAAGACTGTGAGCAAGGCCGATATAGAAGAGATCATAAAAGCCGCACAGCAGGCGCCTTCATGGAAAAATTCGCAAACAGGCAGATATTATGTGGCAATATCGCCGAATAAGGTAGAACGTATAAGAGAAAAATGCCTTCCCGAATTCAATCGCAAAAATTCCGCCAATGCTCCCGTGTACATTGTGACAGCCTTTGAAAAGAGTATCGCAGGCTTTGACAACGAGGGCAACGAGGTAAACGAACTGGGCGACAAGTGGGGCGCTTATGATTTGGGCTTACAGAACGAAAATATGGTGCTCAAGGCAAGAGAGCTTGGGCTTGATACCCTTATTATGGGTATTCGTGACGAAAAGCTATTGAGAACGGAGCTGGATATACCGAACAGTCAGGAGATCGTGGCGGTGATAGCTTTGGGCTACAGAGACATTGATCCCAATGCGCCTAAGAGAAAGGATATTGAAGAAATAGTTAAGTTTTATTGATTTAAAAATATCCCTGTGCAATTTATGCACAGGGATATTTTACTTTCTTGTGGGCACGATCTCAAGCCAATAGCCATCGGGATCGGCAATGAAATAAATTCCCATTTCGGTATTTTCATAGCATATACAGTCCATTTCTTTATGAAGCTTGTAGGCGGCATCATAGTCATCTACCCTGAAGGCAAGATGAAATTCGCAATCGCCTAGATCATAAGGCCTGTCCATATCTTTTAACCATGTTAATTCCAATTCAAATTCAGAATTGTCATTAGCCATAAACACTATTATATAACTGCCGTCTGAAGCGGTTTTTCTCCTTACCTCGTGTAAACCCAAGGCTTTCTCATAGAATTCCATGGATTTGTTCAGATCTTTTACATTGTAGTTTTCATGTACCATTTTAAACTGCATATCACAACCTCCATTTGTCGTTTTTTTCTTTTATTCTCATTATTTCGGCATCAGATCTGTTGTGGCCTTCGTTTATAAATCTGTCGATCACATCATAGCAGTGCCAAAAGTGCATAGGGAAAACGTATTTGATATCAAGGACATTAAGGGTATACTCCATGCCCTCAAAATAGTATTCCTCCTGCCTTGGATCAAGGGGGATAAAGGCAGCATATATGGGTATGTTTTTCAGCTTGTCGATCTCCCTTCGGAAATTTGTCATCATATTGTTGTTGTACGCTTTGCTTTCCTCCGCCCATCGCCAGTCGTTCAGATCGCCGCCGTGATATAAGGTTTTGCCGTCGGCATTTATAAGAAAGGCAACTCCCGTATCCGTTGACTTAAGTGTTTTTATGGAAATGCCGTCAATAACAATATCTGTGTTTGCTTTTAAATATATTATATTTTCACTTTCTCCCGCCTTTTTCTTTATGTCGTGAGAAAATATATATTTAGCATTTTTACCCTTGAGGATATCAAATATCTTCGGATTAAAGTGATCCTTGTGACTGTGACTGGAAAACACGTATATGGGCTTGTCTTTCAAATCGGGAACAGTACCTCTGTAATAGTCAAATATGATATATCGGCTTTCCGATTCCGCAATGAATCCGCTGTGTTCTATATAAGTAATATCCATAGTACCACCTCTTTTTTATTATAATACACAATTTCCGGTTTGTCACTATGTATATTTCCCTGAGTTAAGGAAAAAATAGATAAAAAAGTTAAGGGAGGTCAATTATGGATTTTTCAAAAAGCAAGACAAAGGAGAACCTGATGAGAGCTTTTGCGGGAGAGTCTCAGGCAAGAAACAGATATATTTTTTCCGCTAAAGAGGCAGGCAAGGAAGACAACTATGTTATAGAAGCTGTGTTTGAATTTACTGCCAAGCAGGAGGAAGCTCATGCCAAGGTGTTTTATGATGCGCTTACAGAAATGGGCGGCCAAAATATATCCATAGACGGAAATTATCCTGTGGATATATACGATACCGTTACTCAAATGCTTAAGGCGGCGGCTCATAATGAATTCCAAGAGTATGAGCACGATTATAAAAACTTCGGCGATATTGCGAAGGAAGAGGGCTTTACAAGAATAGCAAATATATTCTACAATATTGCAGACATTGAAAAGATACACGGTACACGATTCAATGCTCTTGCAAATTTGATAGAGGAGGGCAAGCTGTTTGTTTCGGATGTAGATTCACAGTGGATGTGCCTCAACTGCGGCTACGTTTTCACAGGCAAAAAAGCTCCGGAAAAGTGCCCCGTATGCTCACATGCTAAGGGCTTCTTTATAAGGATAGAACTTACGCCTTACACCTGCTCACAGATGGTGAAGTAATAGAAGTCTGATTGGAGAAATAGGCTTGTATGAAAAGGGAATATCATCTTTTCAATGGGAAATAGACGAAAGCTTGAATCACCGCATATATCCGAGAAATGCCGGCCACGGTATGTAAAAAAATTAAGTTCTATAATAAATGTTGGGGTGAAAGATCCTCAACATTTTTTTATAAAATTTTACAAAAAAAGAGGACAAATATCCAAAAACACCTTATAATAAAGTGACCAAACCATTATAAAGGAGTGTGTTTGAAAAATGTCCTCAATTAATTATATCAG
>CANPXH010000079.1 GCA_947585865.1 uncultured Clostridia bacterium | reverse complement strand
GCGGCAAAACCTTGAATTATTGTGCTAATTGTGGTCATAAGTGGAGTCCTAAAAAATAACAATCAATTTAATCACACTCCTTTCAATATATGAGTAGAAAATCCACTCAGTAAGTATTATGTGAAAACATAACATTTGCTCAGTGGATTTATTTTTTTGCAATAAAAAAATAGCTGTACTACACAACTATTTTTCTATTAGACCATTATTCTTTTGTTGCAGCTACATTTACTTCTGCAAGCTCTTCTTTGGTATAAATATACTTTTCAAAATATTTTAAAGTTGAAAAATTACAATACTGAACATTGCGTTCTATATCTAATCTAGTTTTAGCTTTTTTATAATTTTTAATACATTTTTCCATTTTTTCTTGAACGCGTCTTTCTTTTCCTAACAAATGTTGATACTCTTTTTGTCTGACATACACCCTTTTATTACTAATATATGTTGACTTTAAAATAGGAATTGCTTTCGTAAAATCCAAACCACATTTTGAAGCTTTATCTGTCCATAAAACATCATAATTATGAGAAATCCCAGACCTTAAAGGAACAGCAAAAATTAAACCGTTTATCGTTGTTAAGACTTGTATATAAGGTCTATCGTCTTTTAACATCATTTCTGAATAATTATCATATGGGTAATCATTAAAAAAATCTTTGGATAATTGATAAAACTTCAAAATACTTCCTCCATTTAAAAAAAAGTAAGAAATAAAAAACTCCTACCTTAAAGCAGGAGCCTTTAACGTCTTCTTTGTGAGCTTTTTTTTGTTTACCCTGCTCGTGGCTCTACGAACCAGTCTTCCATTGGGATATTTTTTTAATTAACGTTTCGCTATCCTACGAAACAATCTTCACAAGAAGATTTAATCGAAGACGGAGAAAAATATTTCTTTTCTCGTATATATTATACTAAATTCAATTAGAAATGTCAACAAAAAAAATAAAAATTTTTACCCAAAATATGCGATTGATATAGTAATGCCTGTCCTATAGTAATAAATTAATGTTATTATACAACATAAATTATTACAAATCAACTTTGCTTATAAACTTTTTTAGCTCTACGCTCTAACTCATCATTACTTCTCTGTAACTTGGCAAGCTCGTCTTTTTCAACAAGAGTAAGACTGTCTTTAGCAAGAAGCTCGTCCATTCTTGCGCTTGTTGTAGATAATTCATTGTTTACACTCTCAATTTCTTGTTGAGTTGATTGGTAATCACTTAAAGCCTTTTGAGCCTTTTCTAAGTCCTCATCATATGTGAATATGAATTTATCTGCAACTTTATAGGCTGCAAAAGCAGCAGCTAAAGAAGCTATAATCGGGTGGGCAGCAACAAGAGAGCCTATGCCTTTGGCTAAAGCACCCATACCTTTTATAAAGCCACCTGATGAAAAAGCTGTAGCAATATTCACTAATCCTAATGACATAGAATTTTGTGGCACAATTTGTTGACCTCTTGATAGAAGCCACATATCTTTTACTGAATTAAAAATGTTTTTGAGTGTCAAAAATAACCGTGGAGAATGGTTGAATTTAATTTAAAGATATGTTATGATAATTTCAAGAGGTGGTATTATGCTTAAATATACAAGAGGATATTGTGAACATTGTAATAAAACAACCGCTAATGTATATAAAATGGCGGAAAAAGAAGAACAAATATTTTGTCCTGAATGTAATCAACTAAAGCAACAAGAAACTGACGATTATCATTTTAGAATGGAACACGACGAAGAAACAAAAGCCAAAACACAGCAATATCTAAATGATAAAGCGGAGTATAGAAAAAACAATGCTGATAATATAGCACAACTAACTAACAAGATAAACAATACTAAAATTCAACAAACATATACCCCTAAATGTCCTACTTGTGGTTCTCCTGATATTGTAAGAATATCATCAATAACTAAAGCTACAAATATAGCCCTGTTTGGATTACTTGGAAACAGAAGAAAAAAGACCTTCCATTGTAATAATTGTAAGTATGAATGGTAGGGCAGGGCAGATAACTAAATAATGGCATTGAAATAACTGTGGCAGCGATTTTTAATAAATGTTAAAGGAGAAAACTATGAGTGAAAATAATTCTAACTTTCAAAATGATATAAGAGAAATATTAGACACTCTCTATGATGGATTTAATAAGGGTCGTCTTTTTAGTGAATTAACATATGAGCAATATCCAAAAAGCACTATAGATTATCTGAAAGATAAGCAATATATTAAATCCGAATTGCAATATGGTGGCGGTGGTACATATAATCTCACACCAAAAGGTATAGATTATATTCAAAATAACTATACTGAACCATCTATGACGTCGGGCAGTAATAATATTATTGTTACAGGCTCTAATAATGTTATTTCTGATAATTTTAATCATATATTTACATATATTGAACAATCAGATATTGACGCAGAATTTAAAACGGAAATCATAACATTTTTAAAAGATTTGCAAAAATCTAAAAATGACAAAGAAACCACTATTAACAAAATAAAAACATTTGTTACGGGTATTATATCATCTGCCACAAAAGCTGTAGCCGTTGAACAACTTACAACATTTATTGCTCTACTAATTTCTAAATTTATCCTGTAATTTTTCTTTAATAAATATAAAACGAACCTGTATCTTAGAAATTATGTCCATTATAATATACCATTTTAACCACTGACATATAGAGGAGGC
>CANPXH010000078.1 GCA_947585865.1 uncultured Clostridia bacterium | reverse complement strand
CCAGAAAATGAAGCGTTTGCGGCGGGGCAGCAGGATATCGGTGTAATGGGGAATGTTCCTGCAATCAGTGGCATTGCGGCAGGGCAGGAAAGAGATATTATAGGTGTTGCTTATAATGGAGAAAAGACGTTGGGGATTATTATTCCTAATACATCACAAATTAAAGATGTATCTGAATTAAAAGGAAAAAAGGTAGGAGTTGTAGTAGGTTCAATAGGACAGGATTTTATGAATGCAATATTGAACAATAGTGGAATAAGTATGGATGAGATTGAGGTTGTTAATTTAGGCGTAGCTGAATTGGAAAATGCCTTAATTACAAATCAAGTTGATGCAATTTCTGCATGGAATCCAACTTTGATAAAAATATGTTCAGATAAAAATGGGAAATTACTTGCGGATGGGACAGGCATATACGCAGGTGAGAACGTAATTATAGCAAATCGTCAATATACATTGGAAAATCCTGATATTGTGCGTATTTTTATGGCGCAGTATGCAAGAGGGGTTCGTGTGCTTAAAGATAATTTTGATAAATATGCGAAAGAATATGCAGAAGTGACGGGACTTTCAGAAGATATTTTAAAAGAAACATGGAGTACTACTAACTTTCAATTAATTATAAATGACAATGATGAGAAAGAATTGGAAAAAACTGCTGATTTTTTATATGAGTACGGGTTAATCAGCTCTAAAGTAGATGTTTCAAGTTATGTGAATTTTTCATTTAGCGAGAATCAAGAAATTCTCAATGAATTAAAAGATTAATAAGCTTATTTTTCTATGAAAAGGGAGTGTATGAGTGAGCGTATATCATTTGTCGGAAGATGAATTGAGAACATTACAATTAATTGAAACGGAAATGCTTTCAGAAGTCGATCGTATATGCCGAAAATGCAATATTCATTATAGTATGGTTGGCGGAACGATGCTTGGGGCAATCAGGCATAAAGGTTATATCCCATGGGATGATGATGCGGATATTGGCTTTTTGCGCGGCGAATATGAAAAATTCAGGGAAGCCTGCAAAACAGAACTGGATGAGGAGCGCTTTTATTTTCAAGATATAAGGGATACAGAAAGCTATAGGTGGGGATATGGCAAACTAAGAAGAAAAGGAACGCAGTTTATAAGGAACGGTCAGGAATTTATGCCTTATGAACAGGGAGTTTTCATTGATTTATTTCCTATGGATAATGTTCCTGATACTCCGATATTAAGAAGAATACATTTTGTATTATGTTTTCTGCTGAGAAAATGCCTTTGGTCAGAGGTAGGGGCTAGAACTGAGAAAAATAAAGCTGTAAGGCTGACATATAAAATTATGCAAAAAATACCACGAAAATTTTTAGTTGGCTGGTATGAATGGCTGGCATCTTACAGCCGAAAGAAGAAAACGGATATGGTTCGTATTTTGACTTTCCCGGCTCCGAAGGGAACATTTGGATTTTATCGAAAATGGTATTTGCAGCAAAGTCGGTATCCATTTGAAAATATTTCTCTATGCGGACCAAAGGACTATAAAGGTTATTTGTCACATAAGTTTGGTGCGGATTATATGGAATTGCCACCGGAATCCGAAAGAAAAGTGCATCCTGTATCAAAGTTGGAATTACTGCCAAGGAGTATGTATGAAAAAATATAAAGTAGGGTATACGGACGGAACGTATGATTTGTTTCACGTAGGTCATTTAAATATTATCGAAACGGCAAAAAAATATTGCGATTATTTGATTGTATCAGTACATGGTGATGAAGTTGTGAAAGAAGATAAACCAGATTCTCCCATAATAGGGGAAGAAGATCGCAGAAGAATTGTTGCAGCAATTAAAGGTGTCGATCAGGCGGAAATTACACGTTTTCGAGATAAAAGAAAGTTATGGGATTTGTATCACTTTGATGTTTTATTTGTTGGTGATGATTGGAAAGGAACCGAAAGGTATAATCGTTTTGAACAGGAACTTAAAGAAGTTGGAGCAGATATAATCTATTTGCCTTATACCAAGACGATTTCTACAACTAAAATAAGGGAGCGTATTATTGAAATGGAAAAAGATATAGATAAGAAAAGGAAATAAGGACGATTATGATTAAGGTTATTGCTATAGATATGGATGGCACTTTTTTGGATAATAACCGTCGTGTACTTCATAAGAACATTGAAGCCTGCCGTAAAGCGGCAGAAAAAGGCGTGATGATTGTGGTATCAACAGGAAGTCCATATACGCATATTCCCTTTGAATGGCTGAAAGGAGTGGATATTCCGTATGCTATTATTGCAAATGGGGCGGCTATTTACTTAACGGGTGATGCGAAATGCATATATGAAGAATGCATACCGACGGATTTGATAAATTATATTTTGGATTATGCATTGAATAAAGATGTTCATATAGATTTATTTATAGGCGGCAGAGGATATTCTCCAAAAAAGTGTCGAAGTGTTATTGATAAATTACAGGTATCAAAAGCAAGGTATGACTATTTGCTGCAAGATAGGACGTGGATAGAGCAGCCTATAGAGTATATTAAGCAGAATGACCTGTTCGTGCAGAAGATAAGTATGAATTTTTATCCTGATGCGGACGGTGTATTTGTAGATAAGGATGAGATGGAATATTTTGTAAGAAATATAAAGGGTATTAATTTTGCTACCAGTGGATATGGCAACTTTGAAATCACAAAGGAAGGTGTGGATAAAGGCACCGCTATGGAAAAGTTATGCGAAAGGATCGGTATTTCTATTTCAGAAGTGATGGCAATAGGCGACTCGCTAAATGATTTGGGCATTATAAAAAAGGCAGGTTTCGGCGTAGCGATGGGAAATGCTGTGCCAGAAGTAAAAGAAAATGCAGATTATGT
>CANPXH010000077.1 GCA_947585865.1 uncultured Clostridia bacterium | reverse complement strand
GAATTATATTCTATTGTGCCACTATTTACTTTTGGCATATTAAGTATTTTAGAAAGATCTTCGAATTCAACTGGACGAATTGCTACTTTGTAGTTATCGACTATTCTGATAGGCATGCGGCGATCTAAAATGTCTATCTCAGTATCAATAAAACTAAGTTTAATAGCATAATACGCCGGTATTTCTTTGTTAGAAAACACCGTGAATCTGTTGAATTTACTGGAGAAATCATCAGCGGGAATCACAGTGATTTCGTAATATATTCTCCCGCCAGCAAAGAATGTCTTGCTTTTTTGCACATAAAATCTGTCTATGGGAGCTTTACCCAAATATTGCTCATGATCCAGTTTGAATGCAATTTTCTCATAATATTCAAGCAATGAATCATCTTGATCCAGAGGAAAGTCCTCAAGATTCTGCAAGATTTCCAGTCCAAATGTTATTTTGACATACTCACGAATACGAAGTAACCATTCGTAATATTTCAGCATAAGGCGTGTTGCCCCATCTTCGTCAGGAATGAAGTGCGATACCGCCGCCTGCAAAAAATAGTGAAAGCGATTTAGAAAGCGTAGGTCACCACGGGATGCAACATAGGAAACAGAACGCTCGATGTCATCATATTTGTTAAGAGTAATCGTTGCATTATCACTGTAGATGCGTTGATCAATAGCTTCTACCAAGTGTCGCAAATTGTTCAATATATTTTGAGATTTGAAGCCACGATCTTCGTCTGTAATACTGGCAATATTTTTGCAAATATTTTCATTGACTATCAAAATGTTACGGTCAAATTCATTCATTAGTATACCTCATTTTGAGCTCTTTGTTTGGATAATCCTTTTTCCCGTCTGCAATTCTACATTTATATTGAATAAGCTTCTATCTCCTGTGAAAAAGATTCTTTTATAAGTGCAATTCCTGTTTCATAGCGGCCCTATCTATGTAGTCACTATTATCAACATATATTTCGCAAAAATTATGGATAATACCATTTGTTTTTTGCAGTTCTGATAGTCGAGGTTATCGGATAATCCAGACTGAATTGCAAATGTATAACTGTTTTTGAGATTAGCAAACTCTGGCATTCTTTCATCTCATTTCAGCCTTTTCGCAGAACGGCAGGATTTCATCCAGTATTTTCGACGGTAGACTTTTGTCCATCCAACGCAGCATCAAGTCGTTCTTTGCTTTCGGCTACTGCTCTCAGCATCTTAAAGTGAAGATTTACAAAATGTATAAATGCATCGGTCACTTCGACTAAAGCAGGATTGTGTCGTGCAAGCAGATGGGATCCGATGTAAAGATTGATTCTATTGCCTTCACACGAAGCAATCATTTGATAAAAAGCCTTTTCGGATAAATGGACATATCCGCTGGCTTGGTCGTATACATCAGCGAATACAGAATCCATTTTTGAGATTTCATCCTTTAGATATCCATCTGACATTCTCTTCCCATTTTTATCTTTGTGGTTGCTGACTTTGCCGCCTTGTATAATGCAGTCAACGACAGCGCCGCGATCTTCTGCAATAAACGCTGCGTATGTCCGCATACAATTATCCATCTGCATCCGCAAGAGAGCACCGGCACAGGTTAAATTTCGGGATTTCAGCATATCAACAAAACCGTCAATAAGATTGATACACCGATTGGCTGATGCAGAAAAATAGAAATCTTCCGTTGTAAGGTTTCTTCCGATGACGCGTTGGGATAATGAAAGGGCTTCGGAGCTTAATTCTGTTAGTGTTGCTACTTTTGGTGCAATTTCATGTAAATATTTGTCATTAGTCATTGATTTAACCTTTCAAGCAACGACAGCATTTTTGTTGATTAGGATACGTCAGTTCTTTTTCTTCAAATAACGAGCACACATCTTTGACAGGCATATCACTCTCCAGCGATCAATCCGCTTGGACATCTTTTGATAAATCTCCTGATAATTCGCCTTTTTCGGAATCCAACGTCTGTTTTGAGTGATACTACGACCGTCAAGCAGATGAAAAAAGAAGGATGCTTCAATGATTACAGAAATAGAATTACTTGCACCGGATTCAATATGATTATGTTGGTATAGATTTCGGAGAGCCTTGAAAAATGTCATGTGTTTTCGCTGTTATCGCTGCGGAAACAGGACGTTTTATATATTATCCGCTCTTAATTCTTGCATCCCTCGGCTTCGGTTCATCGTCTCTGGTATTGCCCACGAGTAATTAATCCTGACCGCGCAGGAACGCACCTCTCCGCACATAAAATTTGTATGCGCCGGGGTAAAATTTCCCAGCGTCCGCTGTTTGACGAATAGACAGATATTTCATTATTCTTACCCCCTGACGACAAATTTCTACACATATATTGTACTCGATATTGCGAATAAAATAAAGATAGTTTTCCTGTTTCCTCGAAAAGGTCAGCTATACTTTTTAAGTTAGCTTTGCCGTTATCCACTACGCAGGCAGCGGCGATTCTTTTTAGCGCTAAACAGCGGAATAGCAAACGACACATGGAGTGAGCGCGTGGGTAGTTAAAAACAAAATTCTACCACGATGCCAAGATTCGCTTCTGCACTCATTTGCCCGTGGGAATCTTATTGGGGAGTGCTTTCCCCAAACTCTGCTTATGTGGCTTGCGCGGCAAAAAATTTTCACGCCCACAGGGGTGTATTCCCATTCAGAAGTGTCCGTTGTAATGTGAAGGACAATACTTTTTCTTCAAATTTGAACTCGGGGTCGTTAAGTTGTTCTTTGAGATGGGCGTTAAAGTTTGACATAACAAATCGCCTCCCAGCCAGATACATGAGCTACTTTTTATCCCTGGGCAACTCTTCCTTTGAGGTCATTATATGGGATAGATCCTATGATATCAAGCAGAAATTTTAAGCCAAGGCAGACGCAAATCAATTTACCTTGATGCTCTATGAACCTCACCAATTGCGGCGCAGTAGACAATGAATATGCCGGGAGCTGGCAGCCTACTCCCGGCTTAAATTGTAATGCCCTCATCCCTGTGCGCCGCAGGCGGCGCAGATAGTTCCGACAATAATTTCCTGGTCATATGCCGGCTGGACGATGACTGTCTCATAGTGGGCTACTTCAGGGGTGCCCTCTACCCATACCTGGTCACAGCGGACGTCGGT
>CANPXH010000076.1 GCA_947585865.1 uncultured Clostridia bacterium | reverse complement strand
ATAAAGATAAATGGGTTAGATTTGTAATAATTTACATAACTACTAACCTGAATATGAAAATAATTAAAGGAGGTCATCATGATGACAGAAACAACAAATGCAGCAAACGAAACTATCACAGACAGCAAAATATTATTGACTTCATATGAGGCGGCAGAATTTCTGCATATATCATATTGGCATCTTATGGATCTTGTAAGGCGTAAGAAAATTCCCAATATACGTTTCAGCAGAAAGGTGTTCTTTAAGCAGGCATCTCTTGAAAAGTACATAAATGACCTTGAAGCTCAGTCCGTTATGTAACGGGCTTTTTTATTGAAAGGAGCATAGCAATGGGCAACATTGAAAAGCGAGGCGAAAACAAATACAGGCTGACTGTATCGGCAGGCTTCAAGCCGGACGGTTCAAGGCAGTACATAAGAAAGACTATTACGGCTAAAAGCGAGAGAGAGGCAGGCAAAAAGCTGGCTCTTTTTATGGCTGAGGTAGAAAACAGCAAAATAACCGCTGACAGCAATATGAAGTTTCGGGATTTTGTAAAGCTGTGGGATAAAAATCATGCCGGCATAAATCTGGAGGTAAGAACGTACAAGCGTTATATAGATATGCTCAATGCAAATATACTTCCGGAAATAGGGGACATGAGGCTAATAGATATAAAGCCCGTAACGCTGCTTAACTTCTACAGTAAGCTGGCAGGCAACGGAGCGAGAAAGGACGGAAACAAGGGTGGATACTCTCCAAAGACAATACAGCATATACATAGACTGATAAGCTCTATTTACAATAAGGCGGCCGAATGGCAGATAATAGGCATAAACCCTGCTGCACACATAAAGCCGCCTAAGGCTGTAAATAAGGAAATAGACTTTTACTCGGCAGATGAGGTCAGAACACTTATAAAGGCTCTTGAAGACGAACCTATAAGACCAAGGACAATGACACTGCTGGCAGTATATACAGGAATGCGCAGAAGTGAGATACTGGCTCTTAAGTGGGAGGACATTGATTTTGACGAAAAGACCATATCTATAAACAAGGCTTGCCCGGTGTAAGTCTTGGCAGGATCGTGTATGATATACCTGTATAAATAAAAATACCATTTTTGTTGACAGGCTGATTGCTTTGTATATAAAAGTAAGTTAAAGTCCCCGTATTCATTTGCATATAATAATAGCGCATATATCAGGATATGCCTGATAATGCCTGTCAGTAACATAGAGGAACGCAGAAATCGACCGGCTGAAAAGCCGGCTTATTTTATTGCGTACTGACAGAAGAAACTACTGTCTAAAATGCAAAAGGAGGACTAAAGATGAACGAAACTAATTTAACTTGTTGTTGCTGCGGTGCGGAACTGACACCGGAAAATTCATATCAGTTCGACAACAATATCTACTGTGCTAACTGCTTTCATGATCTTACAGTTGAATGTGAGGACTGCGGCAGAAGGATATACAGAGATGATGCCATAACCACCACTTCTTCCTATGTGATTTGTCAGCACTGCTATGACAGGAATTACCTTACCTGTGAGCGCTGCGGCAACGCCGTATACATAGATGATGCTTACTATATGGATGACGATGAAGAATATCCCTATTGTCCAAGCTGCTACAGCCATGAGCGCAGTCATAGGATAATACATGACTACGGTTACAAGCCTGATCCGATATTTTACGGTCAGGATAAAAGATACTTTGGCGTGGAGCTTGAAGTTGACCGAGGAGGCTGCGATGAATGCAATGCCAATGAGATACTTGGTATAGCCAATACCGGCGGCAAAAAGCGTATATACATAAAGCATGACGGAAGCATTGATGATGGTTTTGAGATAGTTACGCACCCCATGACACTTGACTACCACAAAAACGAAATGCCATGGCAGAACATGATGCTTGAGCTTGTGGATATGGGTTACAGAAGCCACAAAACTTCTACCTGCGGTCTGCATTGTCATGTGAACCGTACCGCCTTTGGAGAAAGCTACGATGAGCAGGAGGAAGTCATTGCGAGGATACTTTACTTTGTAGAGCATCACTGGGAAGAAATGCTTAAATTTTCAAGACGTACAGAGGGACAGATGGCAAGATGGGCAGCCAGATACGGTATGAAAAACAAGCCCAAGGAGCTTATGGACGATGCCAAAAAGAACAATTACAACCGTTACAAGTGCGTAAATATCCAAAACTTCAGTACAATAGAGTTTCGCCTTTTCAGAGGCACGTTGAAATACAACACATTCATAGCCACCTTGCAGCTCATAAATGAGATATGCGATGTGGCTGTTTCTTTGTCAGACGAGGAAATGACACAGCTGTCATGGACGGATTTTCTCAATAGAATTAATAAAGACTCTAATAAGGAATTGTTTACATATCTTGAAGAAAGAAATCTTTTAACTGAAGTAAAGGAGGGAATTGCCTGATGTGCTGCTTATTTGGTTTGATTGATTACAAGAACTGCTTATCTGTAAGAAATAAGAGGTAATAATAAAGGTACTGGCTAATGAATGCGAGGCAAGAGGAACCGACGCTACAGGTGTTGCCTATATTACGGAAAAAGGTATGACGATTTATAAGAAGGCTCTCCCTGCCCACAATATGAAGTTTAAATTTAAGGGTGCTCCCCAAGTCATTATGGGACATACCCGTATGACTACACAGGGCAGTGAAAAAATAAATGCAAATAACCACCCGTTTTACTCCGAAAAGCTGGGCTTTGCTCTTGCCCATAACGGTGTGCTTTACGGAGAAAAGTATATCAGAAAAACGGAGAAACTTCCCGATACTGACATAGAAACAGACTCATATATCGCCGTACAGCTTATCGATAAGCAAGATGCCCTCAACTTCAAAAGCCTTAAATACATGGCTGAGAAGATAGAGGGTTCTTTTTGTTTTACTGTATTGAGTAAGGACAATGAATTGTACTTTGTCAAGGGCGATAATCCCATGTGCATAGCCCATTTCAACGGCTTCTATATTTACGCTTCTACCAAGGAGATACTCACCAAAGCCCTTAAAAAGCTTGGGCTAAAGAAATATAAGGAGGTCAGCATAAAGGAAGGCGAAATACTTAAGATCAATGCCGATGGCAGCAGAGAAAGAGACGAATTCAATATGAATTACTGCTATGGCTACAGCTGGTACGATTACGGCGGAAGACCTTATTATTATGGTTATGGCAGGAAGAAAAATAAGGAATTTACAGACGAATATCTGGAGGAGCTTGTTGCCTGTGCAAAGTCTAAGGGAATTGACAAATCAACGGTGTATGAGCTTTTTGATATGGGCTATGATTATTTGGACATTGAAGAGATGATTTACGACCCGGCATTGATGTATTATTGCTTACATGAGGAGGAATTGTATGATGAGATATGATGAATTCAAGGAAACAGTCGTTGA
>CANPXH010000075.1 GCA_947585865.1 uncultured Clostridia bacterium | reverse complement strand
GATTTATCGGACACTCGCTAGAGTGGCTTTTGCCGAAGGCAAAAGTGCTGATTGCGGTCGGCAGAAGGAGAAACTTCCTAATAAAGTTACTGATGAAATGGATTACATATGGTCATCCCACTTACAGTTAAAGGAATTCTATATTTTTTGAAATCTCTTTTTTAACAGCCACAATAAACTAAAGAAAGATTAATAATCAATCACATTACTATATGATACATTTTGTCCAAATCTTAAAGCTTTTCAATTTGAAAAACTAATATTTATGTGAAGCCTCACCTCCCACAGCCGCAACGTGGCTAAGTGGGAGCCCTGCCTCTTTTGGGGTCAGAAGCTATGGAATAAAATTAATTCCGAGCCCCAAAAGCCGTTTAAGGGGTGTGGGGAGAATCGGAACTCCCCACGTTTTTGGTACTTTTTTCGCAAAAAAGTACATATAAATTTACTTACTTTTTAAAGCAAAACAAATAAAGTTTTATATAAAAATATAGAAACTCCAAAACAAAAAGCTCTGAATGTTTTTGGTACTTTTTTCGCAAAAAAGTACATAAAAATTTGCTTACTTTTTAAAGTAAGACAAATAAAAAATTAAAACTTAAATAAATTTTCTAACCTACTAAATTTCAGCGGTTAGAACCTCGCCGCCGCAACGTGGCAAAAGGCGAGGTTGAGACTCTTTTGGGGTCAAAAGTTATGCAATAAGAAAATTTTTGAACCCCAAAAGCCGTTTAAGGGGTGTGGGGAGAATCGGAACTCCCCACGTTTTTGGTACTTTTTTCGCAAAAAAGTACATAAAAATTTGATTACTTTTTAAAGTAAGATAAAGTTTATATTACAAATTAAAGTAAGATAAACAAAATTTATATAAAAAATATAGGATCAACAAAGCCTAAAGCACTAATTTTTTTGGTACTTTTTTAAAAAAGTACATAAAATATGCTTAATGCAGAAATACAAGGAGAGATAAATATGGCATTTGAAAGCATAAAAGAGCTTTTGGCTCTTCATCACAAAACAGGCAAAGAAGTGTGGCAGCTCATAATGGAGGAAGACGCCCACGACAGGAACACAACAGCAGAGTCATCATTTGAAAAAATGAAAACAATGTGGGCAGCAATGAAGTCCTCTTCGGACAGCTATGATCCGCAGCTCAGATCCTCCACGGGGCTTTCCGGCGGTGACGGCGAAAAGATAAGACAGCACAAAACGAAATGCATAAGCGGTGAATTTATGGGAGAAGTGATAGCCGAAGCAATAAGCATGGCGGAATCCAACGCCTGTATGCGCTGTGTCGTAGCGGCGCCGACAGCAGGCTCCTGCGGCGTGATACCCGCTGTGCTCATACCCTACACAAGAAAGTACGCTACGCCCGAGGACAATATAATAAAAGGGCTTTTCACAAGCGCAGGCTATGGGCAGATAATAGCAAAGAGAGCCTTTATAGCAGGGGCTTCGGGCGGCTGTCAAGCAGAAATAGGTTCAGCTTCAGCCATGGCGGCAGCCATGCTTGTGTACCTGCACGGAGGCAGCGCCGAACAGTCGGCCTCTGCTCTTGCCTTTGCCCTCAAGAGTCTTTTGGGTCTTGTGTGCGATCCCGTAGCCGGGCTTGTGGAGGTGCCATGTGTCAAGAGGAACGTAATAGGCGCCGTAAACGCCATTACCTCGGCGGATATGGCTCTTGCGGGCATAGAGACGATGATACCGCCCGACGAGGTGATAGACGCCATGCGAGAAGTAGGACTGGCAATGCCCTCCTCCCTTCGTGAAACAGGGCTGGGAGGACTTGCCGCCACACCGACAGGTATAAACATAGCCAAAAAAATACCCAAACTGGGTTCACGCTGTCAATAGCATATTAAAACGACCGAGTTCCGGGCGGCTGATCCGCACAAGGGTCGGTCGTTTTATTTTGCTGCTTTTAGTATTGCTTTATTTTTACTGTTTTAAATCCTGCAAACAGGCAACACTATTTCTATAAAGCAACGGAGGTTTTGGTATGGAAAAATTTATTATAGAAGGCGGCGGCATATTAAACGGAAGCGTCAGCATAAACGGCTCCAAAAATTCCGTTTTGCCCATACTTGCCGCCACTCTTCTCATAAAAGATAAATGCAGGATATACAATGTTCCACGGCTGAGCGATGTATACACTATGCTTGATCTGCTCAGATATTACGGAGCAAAGATAAAGGAAGGGATAGCCCTTGAGATAGACTGTACGGATATAGAAAACAAGCCCGCCAACGACAAGGCCAAGAGCATAAGAGCTTCCTTTTTGCTGGTAGGCGCACTTTTGGGCAGGTTTAAAAAGGTGGCTATGCATATGCCCGGAGGATGCAGCATAGGGCTCAGACCTGTGGATCTTCACCTAAAGGGCTTTTGCTGTATGGGAGCTGCCTACAGCTTTGAGCAGGGCATACTTACAATAGAATACCACAGGCTCAGAGGGAATGAGATATATTTAGACTTTCCAAGCGTAGGCGCAACGGAAAACATTATGCTTGCCTCGGTGCTTGCCGAGGGCACTACCGTAATAAGCAACTGCGCCATAGAACCTGAGATAGTGGACCTTGCGGAATTTTTAAGATCGGCGGGAGCAAACATAAAAGGGGCAGGCTCGGACACTATAGTGATAACAGGCACCGATGAGCTCCACGGCACGCAGCATCGTATCATTCCCGACAGGATAGAAGCAGGTACATTTATGCTTGCGGCTGCGGCAACGGGAGGCTGCTGCCGTATAGAAAACATAATACCCGACCACATAAAGCCCATAATACTTAAGCTTAGGGAAATAGACGCCGAGGTAAAGGAGGAAGAAAACAGCGTGATAGTAGCCTCCGACGGCAAGCTGCCCAACACCGATATAAAAACAATGCCCTACCCCGGCTTCCCCACGGATATGCAGGCTCAGTTCATGAGCATAATGGCAAAGGGCATTGGCACGGGGATAGTGAACGAAACCGTTTTTGAAAACCGCTTCATGCACGTAGGCGAGCTTGCCAAAATGGGAGCCAATATAACCGTTGAAGGCAGGACCGCCGTAGTGAAGGGAGTGGAGATACTCAAGGGCGCCAGCGTAAAAGCCACCGATCTGCGGGCGGGAGCGGGGCTCATACTTTCGGGCTTATGTGCAGAGGGCATCACCGAAATAGGAGAGATACAGTATATAGACAGAGGCTATGAAAAAATTGAAGAAAAAATAAGACAGCTTGGGGGCAAAATAAAACGTATACGCTCATAGCTTTTAAATAAGACTAACTATTAAAAGTCAAGACAAAATCATTAAAATTGAAAAAAATATTTTGGATCGAAAGAACATTGAAAACTGCATGACAAAAGGAGCATCAAGAGGTGCTCGAAAGAAGGAGTTTAAAAATTAACGATTATTTTGCATAAAGCTCACCTGTTTTTACAAG
>CANPXH010000074.1 GCA_947585865.1 uncultured Clostridia bacterium | reverse complement strand
CCCGCCGTAATCGTGCCCTTATCAAAGTTGAGTGCACCCTCCACCGTCACGCTCTTATCCGCCGCACTCAGTGTGCCGCCCGAAGCTCCATCGCCGTCGCTCAAGCTCCCCAGCGTCACCTCGCTACCCGCTCCTAGCGTCAGCGTGCCTCCGCTCAGCGTCACGGCTCCTACCTCCGTCGCCTTATCCAGCGCCAACTCGCCAGAGCTCACGCTCACCGTTGTGTCCTTCAAGCTAGTGTCTGTGCTCACCGTCAGCTTGCCGCCTCCAACCGTCAGCTCGCTGCCCTTGAAGTCTCCGCTCAGCGTAAAGCCATTCGTACTCGTCTCGTAACCGCTGCCGTTGTACACGAAGCTGCTGCCAATGATGCCTGCAAAGCTTCCCGTGCCCACACTGTCATTCAGCGTCAGCTTGCCCGTGCTTGCCTCTGCAATGCTGCCGGTATCACCCTTCAGATCCGTCGCCGTCATCGTGCCATTGAGCGTCAACGCCCCATTGAGCGTCAACGTGCCCACATTGCCAGAGCCGGTATTCCCGCCAAACGTGAAGCCCTCTCCTGCTGCCACCGTCAAGCCCGCCGCCGTCAACGTGCCGCTGTAGTTACCCGTCGTCACCGTCAGCTTGCCCGTCGCATTCACCGTTCCATCTTCGCCTTCGCTTTGCAGGTCACCTATGCTTGTGGCTGCATCCAACTTCAACGTGCCGCCTTCCACTGTCACCGTCCCAGTCAGGCTCGTCGTATCCGTGCTGTTGCTAAACTCCAGCGTGCCTTTCTCCACCGTAAATGCGTTCTCATAGCTCGCGCCGGTGAACGTCTGCGTATCTTCTGCCTGACCCGCTCTCATCGTCACCGACAAGTCGCTATCCAGCTCGCCCGCGTAGCTGCCCGCGTCGCCCGTGATGACCAGGCTCGTTCCCGCGGTGTCCAAAGCACCATCACCGCTCAACCCGCCTACCTCCAGCTCTCCTGTCCACTCCAAATCGCCGCTGTTCAACGTGACAAGACCGGTGATCTCGTTCTTGCTGCCCTCCCCAGTCACCGCGCCGAATGTCAGAGTGCCTCCGCTCAACGTCACCGTGCCGTCCACCTTGTTGTTCTTCGTCCCGCTCAGCTTCAGGTTACCCGCCATCTTATTATCGATTGCGCCCACCGTCACGCTCGTCGTCTTCTCTCCGCCAAGCTCCAGATTCGCCCCGCTGTTTACCGTCAAACTCGTGACTCCACTCAGGTCGACTGTCTCCTTCGTCAGCTTCAACGTGCCGGCCTCCACATCCAGACTGTCGCCGCTAAACGTTCCGCTGAGCGTCAAGCTACTGCCCTCGCCCGTGCCTGTACCGTTGTACACCAACTTGCTGGCGATCTCTCCACCGAAGGTTTGATCTCCATCCTCGGCTGTTGCCACCGTCAACTCGCCTCCGCTGATCTTGCCCTTCGTGTCCTCCAGCTTCGCAACCGTCAAGGCCGCATCGCTACCACTCAGCGTCAGCTCGTTTGCTCCCACATTCAACGTGCCAATGGTGCCTGCCTTAGACAGCTCCATGTTGGCATCGGCTTCCAGCGCCAACGTGCCATCACCCTCAATGCCAAGCACCTTGTTCGTTGTACTGCCGCTTAGCGTCAGCGTCGTACCATCACCAACCTTCGCACTCGCAATGGTCACCGTCGCCCCATCGAAGGTTTGTTGGGTGTCTTCCCCTGTCAACTCGATGGTCAGACCAGTCTCGGTCACAGTATCACCCACCGTGCCGCTGAAGGTGTGATCCTGCCCGTCTCCGGTGATCGTGATGGTGCCCTTCAGCGTGCCTGTGCCGCTCACGCCTGCCACCTTCAGCGCAGCAGCGGGCTCTCCACTCTCCTGACCCGTCACCGTGGCGCCATTCAAGCTCACCAGACCTCCCAGCTCGCCCTTCAGATTCAGCGTACCCGCCACCGTCAACGCTCCTGCGCCACTCAACTCCGCCGTCAAGCCGTCTCCCGCACCCTCCAGCGTGTTCGTCCCGCTCGTAGTAGTATTCACCGTGATGGCATGACTCAGCTCACCGCTCGCCTTCAGGCTGCCGCCTTCCAACGTGATCGTACCGCTGTAAGTGCCTGCCAGATCCGTGCCGATTTCCATCGCACTCTTCAGCGTCATGTTGCCCTCGCCCGTCAGCGCCGCCGTCACCGTCGTGTCCACCTCAAAGGTGGTGGTGCCCGTGGTCAACTCCAGACTGCCCACTGTCAGCTTATCGGAGCCCCCTTCCTTTGTGTTCTTCGTGAACGTGTAGCCGTTATAATCCACCTTCATGCTGTCGGTGGTTTCTACCGCACCCACAACCTTGACCGTGAGCTGCTCACTTCCGGTTCCATCGAAGACTACCTTGTCCGTTCTCGTGAACCAGGTCGCTTCTACGTCGCCGCCCCCTCCGATGTTCCAGTCAAGCTCTCCCTTCCCTTCTCCCTCAGTCATCTCCCAGGTTTCGCCCGTGCCGTTCCACGTCAACTCACCTGTCAGCGTCTTGTACTCCAACGCGCCTTCGCTCGTCAAGGAAAGATGATGACGATCCTCCAACTTGCTCTCGTAGCCTGTGAGCTTCACATTACCCAACTCGGTAGCGTGATCACTCCAACCGCTCACGTCGAAGAGGGTCTTGCCGCTTAATTGATCCCATCGAACGCTTCCGTCTTCCTGGGTCAGTTTAGCCACCACCGCGCTCAAGTCAACTTTCAGCACCTTGCCGTGTGCCTCCAGTTTGCTCACCGTCAGCTTGGTCAGATTGTCAGTCCAAGCTTCATTCCAGCCCACTGTCAGCGTCGCGTCGCCCCCTGCGTTCAGCTCGATGCCTCCCAAGCCCGCCGTCTCCAGCGCGCTCAGATCCATCTGCGAGCTTGCCCCAAGCGTCAGTTGCGTCAGATCGCCGCTCATCGCCGACACAGTCAGGTTACCGCCAACAGAGAGCTCTCGCGTCGTGCCTCTTCCGACTACCAAATTGCCCAGCTTGCCGCCATTTGTCACGTCAAGCTTGCCATCCGTCAAGGTCACTTTGCCCGCAGTGGCATTTTCCCCCGTCAGCTTCAATGTGCCATCTGTGACAGTCAGGTTCGCCAGACTCGTATGACTCAAAGTCAGACCGGCATCTGCGCCCGTGCTGTTCACCTCGACATCACCCGTCACTGCACCGCTCAATGTCACAGCACCATCGCCCGTATACTCAAGCTTGCTCGTGATGTCATTCCCGAAGGTCTGGGTGTCGCTCGTCGTCAGCTTCAACGTGCCCTCGCCATTGATAGCTCCATTGCCATCCAGCTCCGCAGCTTCCACCACCTTGTCTTTCGTCGTCGTCAGGTCCGCACCCAGCGTCAGCTTCCCGCTCAATGTCGCCGCTCCCAGAGTGCCGCCCTGCGTCAGATTCAGGCTTCCCGCCGTAATCGTGCCCTTATCAAAGTTGA
>CANPXH010000073.1 GCA_947585865.1 uncultured Clostridia bacterium | reverse complement strand
TTTTGCCTTCGGCAAAAGCCACTCTAGCGAGTGTCCGATAAATCTTTCGGTGCAATAGTGGTCAGGCAGAAGCCTTGTTTCTTTTGGGGTCGAAAGTTACAAAAATAGATTACTTCTGAGCCCCAAAAGCCGTTCGGAGGGTGTGGGAACCATCGGAAGGTTCCCACGTTTTTGGTACTTTTTTCGTAAAAAAGTACAAATAAATTTGTTTACTTTTTAAAGTAAGATAAATAAAGCCTATATAAAAAAATAACAAATCAAAAATCGCTGAATGTTTTTGATACCTTTTTCGCAAAAAAGTACATAAACTTTATTTACTTTTTAAAGTAAGATAAATAAAGCCTATATAAAAAAATAACAAATCAAAAATCACTGAATGTTTTTGGTACTTTTTTCGCAAAAAAGTACAGAAAATTTGCATACTTTTTAAAGTAAGATAAACAATAAATTTGCTAAACAAAAAGTTTGTGCTGCTTTTTAAAGCAGCTCCCCCAAATTTATCTGTTTTTATAAGTATACCACAAACCCCGCAGCATAGCAAAACTTTTGTTGACAAAAATTAATAGCTGTGTTATTATATCGACTATAGAGAAAAAGGCTGTGAAAAGAAGAGTAAGCACTGCGCCTGTTTACAGAGAGCTTCCGTTGGTGAGAGGGAGCATCGTGGACAATGCCGAAGATGGTCTTGGAGCTGCGCACCGACTGCAAATGCATAGGCTGCGATGGGAGACGCCCTTTACAGCGTCGGGGTATGAGAGTACCCGCTGAGGTCTGTATTGTGAGATACAGGCAAAATAAGGTGGTAACACGGTAAGTCGTCCTTTGTGAAAGGGCGTTTTTTTATTTATAAGGAGGATATTATGAGCAAGGGAAAATACTACATTACAACAGCTATAGCCTATACTTCCGGCAAGCCCCACATAGGCAATACCTATGAGGCGGTGTTGGCGGACAGCATTGCCCGCTTCAAAAGACAGCAGGGCTATGACGTATTTTTTCAGACAGGCACGGATGAGCATGGTCAGAAAATAGAAGAAAAGGCCAAGGAGGCAGGGATAACACCCAAGGAATTTGTAGATAATGTATCGACTCAGATACAGAAAATATGGGATATGATGAACACATCCTATGACAAGTTCATAAGGACTACAGACGATTATCACGAAAAGCAGATACAGAAAATATTCAGAAAGCTTTATGAGCAGGGGGATATTTACAAGAGCGTATACGAGGGTATGTACTGTACGCCTTGTGAAAGCTTTTGGACAGAAAGCCAGCTTGTAGACGGCAAGTGCCCGGACTGCGGCAGGGAGGTGCATCCCGCAAAGGAGGAGGCATATTTCCTTAAGCTGAGCAAATATGCGGACAGGCTCATAGAGCATATAAACACACACCCGGAATTTATACAGCCTGTTTCAAGGAAAAATGAGATGATGAACAATTTCCTTTTGCCCGGTCTTCAGGATCTTTGCGTTTCAAGGACATCATTCAAGTGGGGCATACCTGTGGATTTTGATAACAAGCACGTTGTGTACGTATGGCTGGATGCACTTTCAAACTATATCACAGGCGTGGGATACGATTGTGACGGAGAAAGCTCCGATTTGTACAAGAAGATGTGGCCTGCGGATCTTCACTTGATAGGTAAAGATATTGTCCGCTTCCATACAATATACTGGCCAATAATCCTTATGGCATTGGGCGAGCCTTTGCCAAAGCAGGTATTCGGCCATCCGTGGCTGCTTATGAACGGCGGCAAGATGAGCAAATCCAGCGGCAATGTTATATATGCCGACGATCTTGTGGAGCTTTTCGGCGTAGATGCCGTAAGGTATTTTGTGCTCCATGAAATGCCCTTTGACAATGACGGCATAATCACATGGGATCTTATCGTTGAAAGGATCAATTCTGATCTGGCCAATGTATTGGGCAATCTTGTGAACAGGACAATATCTATGACAAACAAGTATCTTGGCGGCGTTGTGCGCAATACAAATGTGTGCCTGCCTGTTGATGAGGATATGAAAAGGGTAGTCACCGAGTGTAAGGCCAATGTGGAAAGCAAAATGGAAAAGCTGAGAGTAGCCGATGCCATTACGGAGATATTCACTCTTTTCAAGCGCTGCAATAAATATGTTGACGAAACTGAGCCTTGGATACTGGGCAAAGACGAGGCTAATAAGGACAGACTTTCAACAGTGCTTTACAACCTTATAGAAGGCATAACTATAGGCGCCTGCCTTTTGGAGCCCTTTATGCCAAATACCACGGAAAAAATACTTTCTCAGCTCAATGCGCAAAAGAGAGATTTTGACAGCCTTGACAAGTTCGGCCTGTATCCCGATGGAAATAAGGTGACCGAAAAGGCGCAGATACTTTTTGCAAGACTCGATCCCAAGGAGACCGAGGAGAAAATAGACGCCCTTATGGCAAAGCAGAAGGCGGAGGCTGAAAAGAAGGCGGAAGCGGCAAAGGCAGAGGAATATATTACTATTGACGATTTTTGCAAGGTGGAAATGAAGATAGGCGAAATAATAGACTGCGAAAAGGTGCCTGAGTCCAATAAGCTTCTTAAAAATACCGTTAGGATAGGCGGCGAAACAAGGACCATACTTTCAGGTATATCAAAGTGGTATTCACCTGAGGAGATGAAGGGCAAGAAGGTAGTGGTAATAACAAATCTTGCACCCAGAAAAATGCTTAAGGGCAAGTATACAAGTGAGGGAATGATAGCTGCCGCTGAGGATAAGGAGGGCAATGTAAGGCTCCTTACCGTAGACGGGGATATCGAAAGCGGGGCAATAATTAGCTAGATTTAGAAGTAAGTAAACTTTATGTACTTTTTTTGAAAAAGTACCAAAAATATTTATTGCTTTTGATTTTATTGTTTCTATGAATTATAAGTTTTAATATGTCTTACTTTAAAAAGTAAGCAAATTTATATGTACTTTTTTTGAAAAAAGTACCAAAAACATTTATTGCTTTTAGCTTTGTCATTTCCATATTTCAATATAAGTTTTAGTTTGTTTTACTTTAAAAAGTAAGCAAATTTATATGTACTTTTTTGCGAAAAAAGTACCAAAAACGTGGGAACCTTCCGATGGTTCCCACCCCCTCCGAACGGCTTTTGGGGCTCGAAAGTAATTTTATTTCATAACTTCTGACCCCAAAAGAGTCTCAACCTCGCCTTTTGCCACGTTGCGGCGGCGAGGTTTTAACCGCTGAAATTTAGTAGGTTAGAAAATTTATTTAAATTTTAATTTTTTTTCTTACTTTAAAAAGTAAGCAAATTTATATGTACTTTTTTTGAAAAAAGTACCAAAAATATTTATTGCTTTTAACTTTGTTATTTTCATATTTCAATATAAATTTTGTTTGTCTTACTTTAAAAAGTAAGTAAATCTTATGTACTTTTTTGCGAAAAAAGTACCAAAAACGTGGGAACCTTCCGATGGTTCCCACCCCCTCCGAACGGCTTTT
>CANPXH010000072.1 GCA_947585865.1 uncultured Clostridia bacterium | reverse complement strand
TGGTTATAACGGCCCGCACTCGAAATGCGGTGTACCCTAACGGGTACCGTGGGTTCGAATCCCACCTCTTCCGCCAAGCAGCAAACAGACCGCATAGCTATGCGGTCTGTTTTTGTATATCCCCGAAAAATCCCCGAATTTTATATCTTTATAGGTTTTTCTTCTATTAAATTCAGTGCTTCAACGGCTCTATCCTCTTCTTTGGGATATAGGTGCGAGTAGGTATTCCACGTAATTTCGACTTTAGCGTGACCGAGGCGGCGAGCGATTTCTTGAATGTTAATACCACAGTAGGCTAAGTACGAAGCATGACTATGCCTGAAATCGTGTATGCGGATTTTCTTTAGACCTGCCATCTCCGCATATTTCTTGTTACGATTTTCAACAGTACTGTCTCGTATACATTTTTCGCCTCCGCATATCCGCCAGTTGTTCGAGAATCCGTCCAGCGTTTTTAGACGATTATAATGCTCGTCAAGCGCTTTTTTTAATTGGACGGGTACTTTGATGTCACGAACGGAATTTTTGTTTTTGGGCGGTGTTTCACGGTCGTCTCCGCGTAATTTTTGTGTAATGCTTTTCGTGATATGGATAATATCCTCGTCAATATCCGTCCATTGGAGCGCGTTTATCTCTCCTTTTCTCATGCCGGTGTAAAAGGCTATCATAAAGAACACATAATAATTCCACTCGTATAGAATCCCAGTCGTCTTTTCGGACTGTTCGGCTTGCTCGCGCGCGGCGGCGATAAATTTCAAAAACTCGTCTGCCGTGTAAAAATCGACTTTTTTCTTCGTGCTGTAAGCATCCTTAAAATTTTCCGTTGCAAATAGCGGATTGCGGGGGATGTATTCCATTTTAACGCCGTAATTAAGCACAGCTCTTAATTCGCAATAAGCACTCTGTTTAGTGCGCAGCGACAGGTGTTCACCTGTGCTTTTTGTCATTTCCTCAACATTTGCTTTCCATTTCTGCAAAACGGGTGTGCAGAGCTTGTCTATCCTATAATTTCCTAAAGAGGGGAGCACATAATAATCAAGTCTGCGCTTCATCTTATCTAATGAGCTTTCTCGGACTTCAAATTTTTTTGTTGACAGGTATTCCTTAGCAAGCTCGGCAAGCGTCATTTTCTTTGAGGCTTCTTCTTTGAGGTCGCACATCAGGCGGGCTTCAAGCTCCTTTGCTGCGTCCTTGCCGTAGGCTACACGCTCAATCTGCTTATATTCACCGAAACTGTCAACGTAGTTTACGCGCACGCGGTACTTCTGCAAGCCGTCTTTCTTGCCGTCTACTTTATTTATGGGCATAAAAATAACACTCCTTTACTTGACTTTTTTAGAGTGCTATGGTATAATTAACTTGCTTAATGTGTGTTATACCATAACACTCTATCTCAATTCCCCGACTATTGGTAGCGGTCGGGGGATTTTTTTATTATTTAAATTCTATCCTTTTGTATTTCCCTGTAAATTGATTAACACAATACATAAATCCACATTTTGGGATAACATCTCCGTTGCCGTTTTCAAGAATTTCTACCTCCTCTGATGAACACGGAGATATGTACCATACGGGTCCTTCATTGAACAGAAGTGCGGCAGTCTCTGATCTTTCAATTTCAATTATTAGTTTTTTAGCATCTCCAAGCGATAATACTTGTACCATATCGTAAAAAACATCTTCAGGCATGATACTCAAATCCTGACCTTCCAGTATCAACTTTTCTGCTTTTTTCTGTTTACTGCTTTTTCCGTCTTTGATGGTTTTACAATAATCGTTATTTCCGAGAATTAAGTAATTTGTTTTCTTGGTAACGCCATTATCGCAGATGCCGCCCAAATCAACAACCAACTGTGCCGCCTCTGCACGTTTCATCTTTTCCAATGTTCCTGTGAATACACAATACTTTCCGTATAGTGGGTGTGTTTCATCAAACTCTGACTTGTCTGAATGCAGTCTGCGTAGGTCAAGTTTGTTTTGATAAATTGATATATCAATATTATGTTCAGCGGCGTATTCTCTACAATGCTCAAAGCATAAGACAGTTGTTTTACAATCTTCATAACCTCTATGAGCTGACTCTTGCTCAATATCAAATTCTTTCGCCAGTGTGGAAAGTTTATGGTTAGAAAAATCCGGGAACAGCCTTCTGCTTATTCGCATTAGGTCGCAATAGTCATTATTAAATTCCTTGCCTGTGCAATAAAGAACATTGTCATATATAAAGTTTATATCAAAATTGACATTATGTCCTAAGATTATACTATCCCCTACAAATTCTAAGAAGTCAGTTACAATGGTATCAAATGTAGGAGCAGTTTCAAGCATTTCATTTGTGATGCCGGTAAGCTTTGTTATGAAATCATCAACATAATATTCCGAACCGTCATCGTCAATATATACCCCTTCGGGTTTTACCAAAGAAGAAAAGGCATCAATCGCCTCTTTACCGGAAATTTTAATTGCCGTCAATTCTATTATATCATCATAATTAGGGCTTAGTCCTGTTGTTTCTATATCTAAGACTACATATTCATCAGGGAATGATAATAGATTATGTCCTTTATGGCGCGGCGGCTTTTCTGGAATTTCACCGTCCAAAGATAAAGTTACACCTATAGCCATTTATATACGCTCCTTTTGTGCTTCACATAGTTTTCATATATGGTAGATTAAGATTTTATATACAATTCCATTATGCGGAATTATAAACTTGATTTTCGTTTTGTAGGGGTCGGCATGTCTTGTTTTAATTCTCTGACTATATCATCAGCAATATCGCTGCCCTCGACAGGAGCTATATCAAGCATTTTATTTATTGCCGGCTGCATATCAGGGTGTTGTCTGTATGCTGATAGCAATCTACGTTCGGCGGCTGTAATAGTTGGTTCTTCGCCAAGTACTAAGTAATCTGCGGTAACTCCAAGCGCATGAGCTATTTTTATGATGGTAGTAATGCTCGGCTCACGTGTAGCAGAACCAAGTAATTTGTTTAACGTTCCAATTGGGACACCTGCCAACTCAGATAGCATTTCCGAATTTATACCCTTTTCTTTTTTTAAATTTTTTATTCTTTTTTTCAAATCTTCAATTGAGTAATCCATAATGCACCCACCCCTTACAATCTGATTATAACACAAAACGGTACAATGTCAATAACTATTTTACCAAAGACGGTAATTTTTTTCTGAAAAACTATTGACAAATACCGTTGACGGTAGTATTATATTAATAAATCAACCTTAAACGGTAGAATATGAGGTGATAAAAGATGAAAATTACTATAGAACTTACAGAAAAAGAGCTCGCTGACCTTATCAAAAAGGTAACAAGCTCGGTTCATAAAGAAGTTGTAGATATTATTGCTCGGCAACTGACCGAAACGATTAATCGACTTCCTTAGGTAATATAAATTCCTCGTGATATGCTTTTAATATTTTGAGGATTGTTTCGACCGATTTCGCCTGTATAACTTTAGCCAATGCGTTGACTCCGGACTCTTCGGGAATGGAATCAATTTCATCAATGAACGGTTTGGCGAATTCGTCAAATGTTTTGTCCAATGCCCGTACCCGAGCGCATATATTACACCGAAAACGGTAAGCGTATACCCGTGCCGCGCAAAAACGTCAGTATAAC
>CANPXH010000071.1 GCA_947585865.1 uncultured Clostridia bacterium | reverse complement strand
TTTGTAAGTATTTAACAAAAATTTTGTACTTTTTTTATTAAATATTGAAAAAAGGATAATTATGTATTATACTATATACGAAAATTATTTATACCTAAAAATCTATAACAAAGGGGGATATTTTCCAATGAAATTTTCATTTAAAAGATTTCTCAGCTCTGCATTGGCTGCCGTTATGACAGTATCTGTGCTGAGTGTGGGAATGGTAACTAGCGTAAGCGCTGCTACGGTTTCAAATTATTATGTTAATAATATTGAAAACAGTGGTACAATTTCATCAGGCTCTACATTAACTTTTTCTACCGGAGGTAGCCATACAATTAAAACTGACGGCGGTTCTTACGCGATTCAGGAAGGTACATATGGCGGAGATGCTCCAAGTGGTGTTACATGGACAAAAAGATTAATGCCCAGTGGTGGCAGCAGAAAAATTTCTATTAATTTATTAAATGGTGAGACTGCAGACTTTTATATCTCTATAACAAATGGTGACGACGCCGCAAGAGCTGATTCCACATGTACTATCAAGGGTGGCACTCAGGAGGAAACTCTTACTGTTGGAACACAGAATGGTAAAAATGCAACAAAGGTTTCATTTACAGCAAATAGTGAAGCTACATATACATTAACACCATCTACAGACAGACTCGTACTTTATGGTATTGTTGTAACAACCGGCGAGGTAGAAGATTCACTTCAATATAATACAGGAGATAAGTTTGCTGCGGAATCAACAAATACACAGGCACCTACAGTTAGTGCTGGTGCAGAAGCAATCGATTCTATAACAGGTGAAGAAATAAGAACAGATTTAGGTACAGCAGAAAATGAAGATGCAAAAATTGAAACAGATACAAGCAGTAAAGGCGGAAAAATCACTTTGTCAGCCGGTGATAGCTCTCACAGATTTACAGTAGATAAAAGCAATCGTATTAAAACCGGTGGTTCAACAAATAGTGGAAAAACTTATAGAACAATCACAGTTACTCTAGATGAAAATCAAGCAATTGTTCTTAATAATTTCCATACAGGTACTGCAGGGGAGACAGGTAGACATGCTATAGTGGATAATGTAAAATATGAGGCCCCATTAGAGGCAGCTGATGTTATTATAATGCCTGCAACAAGCGGTGAAAAAGTCATAACTTTTGACAATAACGTGAACTTTACAGGTGTAAGTATTGTTGAAGCTACTATGGTTGACGTTCCCACAGTTAAACTTGATGAGCCCGAAGTTTCCGGTAATGATGTTGTATATACAGCAACAATTAAAGGCGATGCTGATGATTCACAGGTTGTAAATAATGTTAATATTGCATATGCAATAGGTGCCATGGGTAAATCAAGCAGTGATGCTCCTGAAGCTCAGACAAAGGCAATAAGTACAGTTTATGAAAATGGAAATGATTATATTTTCAAAGTAGCATTTAAAGATGCAGTTACTAAGGCTACTCCTGGTATAAAAGCTCAGGCAAGCGTTTCATATGGTACTAACGGAACATTTTTCTCAAATGTTGTAGAATATACAGCTGCTAACTAATATAAGGGGGTAAAAAATATGAAAAAGATATATGAGGCTCCCTTTGTGGAGATTAAAGAATTTAGCGGTGAAGACACAATGACTACATTTGTAAGCAGTATTACTGTTGCAAAAACTTCCCCGGTTAATGTTGAAATAACTGATTTCTAATTAAATAAAAAGCCCCTCCCGATTTGGGAGGGGCTTTTGTTTATTAAAAACTTATATTTTCATAAGATATTGTATTTTTAGTAGCGTTTTTTGAAAAGTCAAACATACTTGTCGTATTAATCTGAACAACATCCGGAGTAGAATAATTAACTATTTCTGCCTTTGGACTTGTATATAATTTTTTCATTTTATATTCCCTCCTTAATTTGAAGCTTTTCTATTATCGGCTTCACTGTAAACAATATTTCCGTCAGTTGACTTAGAATATGTTGATACATAAAGATCCTTTCCGGCAGCACCTGTTACCTTAATTGCAGCAAATAACATTCCACTTGTTTCTGCTGCAACGGATACATCACCGTCAACAATTGACTTAAATACTGTGTCCTGAGAAATACCTGCATTTGCTGGATCAAATACACCTGATGCAGATTTAGCTGCAATGCCAAAACCTATTTCATCTACATCAGCAGTATCAGTACCTGCAATTTGACCGATTACATATACGTCATTGCCTTTTGTAATTGCCTCTTTATAAGTAAATTTAGGCTGTTCTGTAGTTACAAAACTTATAGCACTATACTTAAGTTTTGTACCTGTACCAAAGAAATAATATGTTTCGTTTGCGTCTACATTAAATACATAAGTATCTTCTTCATCTGCTGTAGTTGCGTGCTTATATATCTCCGTCGTAGCATCTGGTCCGGTTTCCTTTACACCATATACAGTTTTACCTGATCCGGTTTTCCAAGTGATCTTCCACTGTCCGGCAGTTTTTGCCATTAATTTTAAGATAGCGCCTTCTTCACTTCCGTTTGGACCTGTTGGGATTTTGCCTGTAGTATATGAAGGATTTTCTAAGCCCTGAATTGTACCGTCATTTTGAACATTCATATTCTCAAGAGCATATAAGCCGTTACCATTATCGCCCTTAGTTAAACCTTTTGATAAATCCCATACATAAGTTTTTGAAGTGTATGACATTTCTGAAAGTGTAATTGTAACATTTTCTCCGCTTACTTTAACTATGCTGGGTACATTATAGCCTTCAACCTTTAAATCTATATTATAATCGCCGTCTACAAGGTCTTTATCTGTAGTAAAACTTACACCATCCTGTCCTACTGTTGCTGTTGCGGTAATATCTTTGTACTTGGTATTTGTAAATTTAAAAGTAGAGCCCGCTTCTAACTGCTTGCCTTCGATCTTACCGACAATTTTATTTGTCTTAACCTTTGTTACTGATACTACTGCGTTTGTAACTGCTGCATTTGTAACCGTTACACCGTCTGAGGTCAGTGTATAGTCACCCCAGTCTGCTTCAAATGTATATGTACCGGCTTCAAGATTTGGGGAAACTGTAAATGTTGTTCCGCCTTCGCCAATTGTTGCAGTTGCAGCAACACTTTCGCCGTTTGACTTTACACTAAAAGTTCTTCCTGCTAAATCTACAACACCGCCTGTTACAGTACCGCTTACGGCATATCTGTCAACAGCAACGGTTTCTTTAACTCCAATATATTGAATAGCAAGTTGTTGGTCATTGTGGAAATATAATTTATCTGTATCTTCATCTACCTCAACACTAACCTGATAGGCAGTTCTTCCGGTTAAGGTGACTTTTTCTGTTGAATTCTTTGCACTAGAATTCTTATTAAAAGATAATGCACAATCATTATCACTATTAACATAAACATCTAATACAACTGTTTGATTTTTAGAAATACCTTCAATATAATCATTAGATGCTTTGCTGCTTATTTTTTCTCCAACTTGAGCAACATTCTTAATACTAAAACTTACAGTTTTGTTATCACCTTTTAATTTAATATGGGCATTATGAGTTTTATCAGAAGCTGTTATATCTGTTTCCGCTTCTCCACTCACATTAGGCATAGTATAAGTATATAAATAACTTGCACTATCTGATGATATAGCCTTTACTTGTGATGTTGCGTTAGCTTCTGTAGCTGTTATTACTAACCCAGCAGCCATAGCGTTTGTGCTCATAAATGTAACACAAGAAAGCATCATTACTAATGCCATAGCAGAGCTTAACGCTCTTTTAAATGAAAATTTCATTGGAAAATATCCCCCTTTGTTATAGATTTTTTTAGGTATAAATAATTTTCAAATATAGTATAATACATAATTATCCTTT
>CANPXH010000070.1 GCA_947585865.1 uncultured Clostridia bacterium | reverse complement strand
GCTAAATTTTCATTTATCTTAAAAGAAGGTGAAAATGTGTATGACTAAAAATCAACACTATGTCCCTAGGTTTTATCTTAAAAACTTTGCTAACTCCTGCAAATGTTTATATGCATATAATATAAAAGATAAAAGAATTATATCTACAACTCCGGAATCAATTTGTCTTGAAAATAATCTATATGAAACAGAACTTAAAGATGCAAATGAAAAAATGGGAAAATATGTTATCGAGAATGACATTGAAAACAAATTTTGCAAACATGAAGGTAATTACAATAAATTGATTGAAAAGATTAAATCAATATGTGTTCAAAACCAAAATGAAGATGCGCTTATTCTTAATTCATCTGATGAAAAGGAATTACTATACTCTTTAATAGCCAACCTAATTGTAAGAAATCCGAAGAATATAGGATATTTGAATAATCTGCAAGGTAATATTCGTAATTCCGGTGAATACCAAACAATAGATAATATGCTAAAACAAATGGACATAGGCGGTACTGAATCGATTTTTATAGCCGCTCAGAAAAGAGTTGGCTTAACAGAGGACTTTGAAAATTCTGTCCCCAAAATAATAACAGAACAGTTAAGAAAAACAAATTTTACATTTTATTATGCTTTAGAAAATGAATTTTTAACAAGTGATGTTCCAATCATATTTGGAAATGACACATACCTTCCCCGGAATGATATTGGTTTATATTTTGCTATAACGCCGAAAATAGCTATTATTTTTGGCAATTATAAAATATCAGAAAATAAAAGAAACAGAATGGTTAAGATTAAAGGAAAATATGTAGACTCTTTTAATAAAATTTTTTTTGATGAAAATAATCTTAAATTCCAAAGATGGATTATTGGTACATCAGAAGAAATACTAAGAAAATACACTAAGGAGATGAAATAAATGTCCTACACCGAAACTGATTATGAAAACTCTATAATAGAGCTTTTTCAAAGCATGGGATACAGTCATATATATGGACCCGATATTGAAAGAGATTTTACTTCTCCGTTGTATGAGGAAGAATTAATAAATGCTCTTTACAGAATAAATCCTAATATGCCTGAGGAAGCGATTTCAGATGCGTTATACAAGCTTAAAAACTTTGAAAATGCTTCGCTTGTGCAAAAAAATTCAGTGTTTACCGATTATATACAGCATGGAATAGAAGTGCGTTATTTTGTTAGCGGTGAAGAACATTCGGGAATTGTATATATCGTCGATTATGCAGACCATGAAAACAATTCATTTGTTATTGCCAATCAATGGACATTTATTGAGAAAAGCAATAAACGCCCCGATATAATTATATTCTTAAACGGGTTGCCCGTTGTCCTTATGGAATTGAAATCTCCTTCAAGAGAGGAAACAGATGCTTCCGAGGCTTATTTGCAAATAAGGAACTATATGCAGGAAATACCTTCAATGTTTATATATAACTGTATTTGCGTTATGAGTGATCAGCTTACATCAAAGGCAGGAACGATCACATCGGGCGAGGACCGTTTTATGGAATGGAAAACCAAAGACGGTACATACGAAAATACTCAATATGCACAATTTGATACATTTTTTGAAGGAATATTCCTTAAAGAACGATTTCTTGATATTATAAAGAATTTTATTTGCTTTTCAAATGAAGGGCTTGAAAGCTTTAAAATATTGGCAGGGTATCATCAGTATTTTGCTGTAAATAAGGCTGTGGCTTCAACCAAGAAAGCTGCCGGCGAAGACGGAGACGGAAAAGGCGGCGTATTCTGGCACACACAGGGCAGCGGAAAGTCACTGTCAATGGTATTTTATGCCCATATGCTGCAAGAAGTGCTTGACAGCCCTACAATAGTTGTGCTTACGGACAGAAACGACCTTGACGACCAACTTTATGGTCAGTTTGCAAAATGTAAGGATTTTCTGCGCCAAGTACCAATACATGCCGAAAGCAGAAATCATCTTAAATCCCTTCTTGATGGTCGTGTTGCAAATGGTATAATATTTACGACTATGCAAAAGTTTGAGGAATCAAATGAGCCCTTATCGGAGCGCAAAAATATTGTTGTTATGGCAGATGAAGCTCACAGGGGACAGTATGGCTTAAGTGAAAAAATAGACGCCGAAACAGGTAAAATAAAAATAGGTACTGCCAGAATAATAAGAAACAGCTTACCAAATGCTACATATATAGGCTTTACCGGAACACCTATTTCGTTGAAAGACAGAAGCACAATAGAGGTATTTGGCAATTACATTGATGTATACGATATGACCCAGGCTGTAGAAGATGGAGCAACACGCCCTGTATACTATGAAAGCCGTGTAATTAAGCTTAAGCTTGATGAAAAAACCCTTAAGCTTATAGATACCGAATATGATATTATGGCTAATAATGCCGATCCCGAAGTTATAGAAAAAAGCAAGCATCAGCTCAGCCAAATGGAAGCCGTGCTTGGAAATGAAAAAACAATTAATTCTCTCGTTGATGATATATTGGATCATTATGAGAACTACAGAGAAAATCTTTTGACCGGAAAGGCAATGATAGTTGCATATTCCAGAGAAATTGCAATGAAAATCTATAAAAGAATATTGCAACTCAGACCCGGCTGGAAGGAAAAAGTTGCTGTTGTTATGACAGAAAGCAACAAGGACCCTGAAGAATGGAGAGCAATTATCGGAAACAAGAGATATAAAAATGAGCTGGCAAAGAAATTCAAGGATAATGACAGCCCTTTGAAAATTGCTATTGTTGTTGATATGTGGCTTACAGGCTTTGATGTTCCGTCATTGGCTACAATGTATGTCTATAAGCCTATGAAGGGTTATAATCTTATGCAGGCAATAGCTCGTGTAAACAGAGTTTTTCAGGATAAAGAAGGCGGACTTGTAGTTGATTACGTGGGAATTGCCGGAGCATTGAAAGAGGCAATGAACGACTACACCGCACGAGATAAGAAAAAGTACGGTGATACGGATATTGCAAAGGTGGCATATCCTAAATTCCTTGAAAAGCTGTCAATATGCCAGGATCTATTCCATGGATATGATTATTCCAAATTTGCAGCCGGCACCGATCTGGAGCGTTCAAAAACGATAAGCGGCGCCGTAAACTTCATTGTAGCTGTGGACAAAGAAAAGGAAAAAGAAGATTTTATAAAAGAGGCTCTTTTATTAAAGCAAGCCTTATCACTTTGTTCATCCCTTGCTCCGGAAAAGCTGCGTATCGAAGCGGCATTTTTTGAAGCAGTAAGAGTTTTGATTATGCGACTTATCAATAAAGGCGAAGGCAAAAAAATATCACTGCCCGAAATGAATGCCAGAATTAATGAATTGCTGAAAGCCAGTATCAAAAGCGAAGGCGTGTTAAATCTATTCTCGGATGTTTCACAGGAATTTTCTCTTTTTGACCCCAAATTTTTGGAAGAAATAGCAAAAATGAAAGAGAAAAATCTTGCAGTAGAGCTTTTGAAAAGACTTATTGCCGAACAGGTGAAAATATATAAGCATACAAATGTTGTAAAATCAGAGAAATTCAGCGAAATAATGCAAAGAACAGTCAATCGTTATTTAAACGGTTTATTGACCAATGAACAGGTTATAGAAGAACTGCTTAATCTCGCCAAGCAAATAGCAGCAGCCAATAAGGAAGGAGAAAAGCTGGGACTTACAGCTGATGAGCTTGCTTTCTATGACGCGCTGACAAAGCCTCAGGCAATTAAAGATTTCTATGAAAATGAGGAACTTATAGCAATAACAAAAGAACTTGCCGATACTCTCAGAAGAAATCAGACTATAGATTGGCAAAAGAGAGATTCCGCAAGAGCCAAAATGCGTATGATGATAAGAAAATTGCTTAAAAG
>CANPXH010000069.1 GCA_947585865.1 uncultured Clostridia bacterium | reverse complement strand
AGAGATAATGCATTTAGCGATTGTACATCGTTAAACAGTGTGACTTTGGTTGGCAGCATAAAGGTTCTTGGCAATCGCGTGTTTTCTGGCTGCTCCCAATTAAAGGAATTAACTATTCCTGAAGGAGTAACAAATTTAGGATATTACATAATAGCCGGAACATCAATAAGCAGTATAACCATACCATCAACAATATCTGCTTCAGGCACTTCGTCAACTAACGGCGCATTGGCTGGATGTTCAACCTTAACTGAGGTAATCTTTGCTGAAGGAACAAAGACGATTCCAAATTATATATGCGCAAGTGATAGCAATAGAAGTGTAATAGAAAATGTTGTTATTCCGGAAAGCGTGGAAAGCATTGGGGATTGTGCATTTTATAAATGTATAAGTTTGAAAGGAACTATCAACATTCCAAAATCGACAAAAACAATAGGCAGCAATGCATTTTATGGTTGTTCTTCGTTAACAGGTATAACAACGAATTACAATGATTCGGTTGTATGGGACGGCAGCACTTCAAAGCCTTGGAGCGGAACTATCAGAGATAATGCATTTAGCGATTGTACATCGTTAAACAGTGTGACTTTGGTTGGCAGCATAAAGGTTCTTGGCAATCGTGTGTTCTCTGGCTGCTCTCAGTTAAAAGAATTAACTATTCCTGAAGGAGTAACAAATTTAGGATATTACATAATAGCCGGAACATCGATAGACAATATAACCATACCATCCACAATCTCTGCTTCAAGAGAAGCATTGGCTGGTTCTGCAGTTACAGAACTGACGTTTGCACCAGGCACCAAAAAAATTCCGGATTATATTTGCAGCAGTTCTTCTCAGCCCAGTCTGCTTGAAACGGTCAATCTGCCAGATGGTCTTGAAACTATCGGAAACTATGCATTTCAAAACTGTGTAAGCATAGAATCTCTGCGCATTCCCGCTTCAGTAACAAGTTTGTCTTCCACTGCATTATATGGAACCAAGATTAAAGACTTGCGTATTGCTTCAGAAGATTCGCAGGCTGCATTAACATTGATTGATCTTGAATTGCCCTACACAGCAGATGAAAAAGGAATTAAAGATGCCAATGATAGAATGTTGGATAGAAGCAAAACAGATTACTATGCGTCCAGCAGTTCAGTTTCCTCATCAGGGCAGATTCCATTAACGGCAAAGTATGCATTTAAAACTGTTGCAGATGGCAGTATCTCAAATTTGCGTTGCACAATTAAAATCCCCAATGCTGCAAGTGTTACACCAAATACATTGAAGGTTAACGGGGCATTAATAGATTATCAGGAGGACGAAGGTCAAATCACATTCCCGCTTGACGATACATCAGGAACAATCAGCTTCTGTGTATCACCGGAAAGTTCAACTTACCTAATGAGTTATGCGAAACTCACGTACTCCTATCGCGGAACAAACAAAACAGAGACTATCGGTATTGTGAATATGGCAGATGATGTACTTACATTATTTGTTCCATCTGAAAGCGCTAACAAGCAAATTATTGCGACAGGTATTACTACGCCTAATCAGCAGGTTTCCATATACCTTGACGGTTCATTAAAACAAACTGTGACTGCATCGGCGACAGGTAACTACTCCGCTTCTTTAACTCTACCATCTCCGACAGATGGTAAGTTGTATAAGGTAGAAGCAAGCATTATCGGAACAAACGACGAAACGACAGTGGCTACGAATTATGTTACATATAGAGTAAATGCTGCAACACTTACAAAGTTCGATATGTATTACAGAGGAAACCAGTACAATCTTTTAAATATGAGTTCTAAAAGTCCAGTTATTAGTTGGGCAAGCGGATCTTCCTTTACCTTTGTAGTTGACTTTGACGATTGCAGTAAGGTTGGCGTTGTGCGAGTGGTAAGTGCAAAGGGAGCTGAAGAGCGTGTTCTTGACGCGGTGTATGATGAAAAAGAAGATCGATTTGTGGCTACTGGTTTTACGGGCTATGTTCCTGGAACTATCTATGTGGAATACGCAGAGAAGGATAGTGATCCGTATGCGGGAGCCACTACACACATCATAAGTGCAGATTATGATGAAAACAATTCTGGACAACAAGTATTTTATGTTGACCAGGGCAATGAGAGTGCTAACTTCTATTATCTTACCGAATATGAGAGTAATGCTGAGTTTGATTATACCACAAGGAACTATACACAGGGAACATACAATGGTAAAACCTGTTATATGGCGGTTGAACCATTTAAGTATGAAAAAGATGGAGGATGCTTCTATGCGCAGGAAATGTACGTTGTTGAAGACGATGGAAGTTATACGTTAGTTCGAAACGGTATTGGTCTTTATAGCGATCAAGTTTCTGGAGCTGCTACGCTTCAGGCAGAATTGACAGCCGATGACCCCTTGAAAGACACATGGGATAAAGTGGAAAAACTTTATGATCTTCTGACAGATACGACTGAACAAAGCGATGACAAAAGTGTTTACGATGCACTCTACGATTATATTGATGCTGCAAGCAAAACAGCCACCGATCCGAATGATCGTAATGAATTAAGTATGTTAAAAACCGAATTAGAACTAAGCGAGTTGATGGATTTCGGAGGTAAAGCTATCAACAAAGCGAAAAAAACTGCTAAACAATCTATAAAAAATGCGGATGATCCCTCTTATTTGCTCCCCGATAAAATGGAAGAGAAGATGAGCGATTGTTTTGACGCAATGGAAAATCTTGCAAAGGCTACTACTGACAAACATCTGAAAAAAGTTCTTGAGAAGCTCAAGAATAAAGGCTGGTTTGGTGCAGATGACAGTCTTCTTGAAAAAGTTGCAAAAGATTTAGCAAATCAGTACAAGCAATCTAATGCTAAGTTCCGGGGTAAATACTCTATTGATCCGTCTGGTTATGTATACGAAGGTGTGGCAAGTAACAGAATCCAAGGAGTAACTGCGACAATTTACTACAAAGAAACTATGGATTCGAACGCAGTTGTTTGGGATGCCGATGAATATGACCAATTCAATCCTCTTACAACAGATCAAGATGGTTGTTACTCATGGGATGTTCCTGAGGGATTTTGGCAAGTAAAATATGAAAAAGCTGGATACAAGACGGCTTACAGTGACTGGCTATCCGTACCTCCTCCACAACTGGATGTAAACATTGGTATGACATCTGAAGCGGCACCCGAAATTGAGATGTTTAACGCTTATGCGGAAGCAATCGAAGTCGTTTTCAATCAATATGTTAATGTTGCCACAGTTAACAGTGATAATATCCAATTTGAAGCTGGCGGGAAAGTGATTTCCGGAACATGGGAACCTATGAATGCTGAGAAGAGCCCTACAGATTCGAATATTGAACTGGCTACTACATTCAAGTTCATACCGCAGACTGAACTTTCGAGTAATGTTAACTACAGCATCAAGAATGTACGGAGTTATTCGGATCGTGTAATTACAAGTAAATCCGATATGTTGCCTGTTAAGTTGGATATAAAATCAGTTCAGGTTACAAACCACATTGCGCTTACTTATGGCACCAGTACGTCCATTACCATTAGCGCTGTACCGGGAGTAGCTGCTGCAGGAAAACAGGTAACCATAACCAACGATAATCCTTTCGTGATATCATCAGATCAAACCGTTGTATTTGACGAGAATGGTACCGCATCACTCTCTATCACATCGCTTTTGCCCGGAGAAGCCGTGCTCAAGTATGCAATAGAAGGAACATCATATTCAGGGGAAATAGTGGTCGTATCATCAACAGAAGAGAAAAAAATGTATTCTGTTACTGTAGAAAATGGTATCGGTGGAGGTGAGTATGCTGAAGGAGATTCTGTTACTATTACAGCAAATCCTCCTGCGAGTGGTAAAAAGTTCAAGGAATGGAGCGGTGCCGACAATTTGGAATTCACTAATGGCGATAAGACAACAGCAACTGCCACTTTCACTATGCCTGCAGAAAATGTCAGTGTAGTGGCGGTTTATGATAATGCACAGACACCTGAACATACAGATGAATGGTCTTACATAATTAATAATGTTATTATTAGTGATGGCAATATAAGTGTCGACTTGACAAAGAAATCTAATGTTGCTGCGAAATTAATTGTTGCTTCGTATACAAGTGAGGGTAGACTTGTAGGTATAGCATGTAAGGATGTAAATGATTCTGGCGTTATTGATGTTCAGTTATCAACAGATAAAGCCTCGTATATTTCAACTTTCATATGGAATAACTTATCTGATATGCTTCCGGTTAGTGCGAAGGTTAACAAGGATTTATAATAGCCATACTAAGATAGTTCACATTCGTATTTGGCGTTATCAAGGGAAAAGGCGTTATCTTGCTTCAGCGGGATAGCGCCTTTTTGTGTTTTCATTAATTAATAAAAACATTTTGATTTTGGGTGATTGAAATATGCGCCAAATCTCCGTATTATGAAGGAGGCTTGTAGTTGTGGACAATACACAAAAACAAAAAACAACGGAACTAAGACGGCAGGGCTTGGGATTTTCGGAAATCGCCCGGAAACTTAATTCATCAAGGAATACGGTTAAATCTTTTTGCAATCGAAATAAACTGTGGGATTTTCCAAAAACGCAAACAGATGCAGAGAGTGCAGCAAACCGCTCATTCAAATTAACAGAAGGAAAAAGAGAGTATTCTGCTATTATGAGTGCTGAGCGAAGTGATGGCAAATGTATTAACCTTTGTTGTACCCTAGACGGTTGCGAGCAACTTACTAATTTTGTAACGGGATGCGTAGGTTATGATTGTTAAACTAAACAATTAGGTTGAGAGCTAATTTTTTTGTTCTTTTCATTCTTTAGCAAACCTGCTAATATATGTCAAGCCTTAAAACAAAAATTTTTAAACTTTTTTATGAGAATGGATTTT
>CANPXH010000068.1 GCA_947585865.1 uncultured Clostridia bacterium | reverse complement strand
TTCGACCACCCCGGTCAGTATAAAGAGAGCGAACTCAACTTTGACGGCAATGACTACACGCCGGAGCTCCTTCTTATAAGCGGCGGCACTGAGGACCACACCGTAGGCGACACCTATAAAAAGTACGACGAGATCATGACGCGCAACGGCGTAAAGCATATCTGCTGCAGCATTACCGGAGCGGACCACGACGCCAACGCCGTAAACAGCGGATTCTACAACTTCGTCAAGAATATATTCAAATAATTAGCAGCATATTTTACGGGCCCCGCCTTAAGCGCAGGACCCGTTTTTGTATACTGACCTTATTAAACACTTTTTATCCCCGACCGGTATCTTAGGGTATCGGTCGGGGATTTTGTATTTTATACTATAAAAATCAGAAAATAAGATTGGAGGATTACAATATGTCAATTTATGGATATATAAGAGTCAGCACCAAGGAGCAGAACGAGGACCGGCAACTAATAGCAATGAGCCAAGCTAACGTTCCGCCCGAAAACATCTACATGGATAAACAGTCTGGCAAGGATTTTAACCGTCCGAACTACAAGAAGCTTCTCCGAAAATTAAAGCGAGACGATTTGCTCTACATTAAGAGCATCGACCGTCTCGGGAGAAATTATGAGGAGATTCAGCAGCAGTGGCGGGTCATAACAAAAGATAAGGGCGTGGATATATGTGTGATAGATATGCCCCTGCTTGATACCCGCCGCGGCAAGGATTTGGTCGGCACATTCCTGAGTGATATAGTTTTGCAAGTGCTTAGCTTCGTCGCCGAGAACGAGCGCACGAACATCAGGCAAAGGCAGGCGGAGGGCATAGCGGCGGCAAAAGCTCGCGGGGTACGCTTCGGCAGACCGCCCGAACCGCTGCCCGAAAGCTTTTATGTCAATTTTCAGAGGTGGAACGCGGGCAAAATCACGGGCTCTGCCGCCGCAAAAGCCTGCAATATGCCGCTTTCCACGTTTCGCTATAGGGCAGAAATTTACAAAAAGTCTGCCATTTCGTAGCAGACCTTTTTTACAACAATGTGTACATTTTTGCAAAATGCACACAAAAATTATACAGATGTATTGTACTACATAAAAATTAAAAAATCAAGTAGCGGCAGGTGCCTTTTTGATAAAATTGACGAAAAATTTCCACAAGATTTCCTTGGCGAAAATGTACAGTTTTATGCAAATGAAGTCTTTTAGTAAAAAATGAATCTAGGAGGAAACTAAAATGAAAAAGCTTTTATCAATCCTGCTGGCGGCTGTAATTGCATCTGCGTTTATGTGTATGCCCGCAGAAGCTGATTTTCTGACTGATAAATCTCAGCGGAATCAGCCTGATTACAAAACCGAAGCGGAGGGAACGCTGTTTTCCGAAAACGTCTATCCGACTTCCGACGAATCGTATTTCAGCAAGCTTGATCTGAAAATGTTTATCAGCAGATTCGGCAGTTATATTAGCACTCCCGAAGGAGTTTTTCCCGAGAGTATCCTCACATGGCTGACCGACGCCGGTTATTCATATCTGATTGAGGATCCTGCGGTAGACCCCGTCAACGACGATATAGCGCCTGTGGGAGGCGCCGGTGAAGTATCGCTTGCGGTTTTCAGAAAAGATATTCTCTGCGCAAGACTTTACTTCTATGTTTGGGGAGGCTACGGAAACCCGGAGGAGTATGAATTCTATAAAGGCGCGGTCTATAATTCCGAGTATTTCGGAACCGGCAACGCCTTTGAAACCGGAATGAGCGAAGACGAAATCAGAGAAGCCGCCGAATCCACAGCTTTTTCGTTCAAGGACGGAAGTTCTCTTCTGATGTCTGACGGCAAGTATAATGTTGAATATCTGACCGGCAACAGCGGCAATAAATTTATACTCGTGAGCTATCATGAACACGACATCGGCTATTCCCTTTCCGACTATGATTCAGATGAAGCTCACCATTGGCGCAGTGTTCTCAATTGCTGGTGCCACGGCAAAGAGTTCGGCTCTCACGAATACTATTCAGACAGAGACAAATGCTCTGTTTGTGGTCATGTTCCGTCGTTTGCTTTTGCAAAATTTATCGGTATGGAAAGATCGGAAGCTGTCGCACAGCTGTCCGAAAAATTCGGCGGGCAGTTTGTAACGGAAAATCCCAACAGCTTTTCTACCGATTATAATGACGACATGGGTCTGAGCTTCGGTCTCAGATATGATCGTGAATACGACAATGCGGGCAACTATACCGAAATAGTTTCCGAAGTGGCATACTTGTCTTGGAATGCCAGAAATATGCTTATTGTCGGGAATGTTCGGGGCAGTGCCACATACCGTGAGCTGATGAATTATATTTCCGAAAGCGACAGTCTTTATAAAGAGTATTCGGTCGAAAACGAGTACAATCCGGGCTATGTCAGAGAATATATAGTAATTAAATCAAACGGTGCTTATGTTTCATATTTGAAGAATCAGACAGCTGGAACCACCGACGATACAGTCTATTCGGTTGAAACAATAAGCAGCGGCCTTCCGCATGATTTCAGGGACAGTTTTCTGACCTCTCCGCTCTCTGATTTTATCGGTCTGACCAGATCAGAGGTTGAGGCAAAAATGAAGGAATATGAATTCTACATTGAGAATGTCAATGAAGAAAAGTGGAACGATACATTGCTGTATTATTACTTCTGGTTCGGGTTTATTTGCTTTGAATTTTCAGAGGATGCGCCGGTCGGATTCATGCAGTTGAATATGTATAATGCCGTAAATACCGGGTTTGAATGCGAAGCCGCTCCGGGGCTTAGCACAATTATAAGCGTCGGTACTCTGATGGATATGCTTGAATCGGGCGAGTATGATATTGAATACTCCGAAACAGACTTTTCGGAAATAGCGGGGCTTGATGGAGCCAAAGAAATGACATATTCGGTCAGGTCGGACGGTGTTGAAGTCAGATACAGAGCCCGAAACTATGAACAGGTCTGGAATTACGAGCTCGGAACGATGGAAACGAGGCTTTTGAGTGAAGAGGCGCTTCGTGCTTTGAGGACACCGGCGAGCAGCATTTTAGAGTACAGCGGACCTTCTTATACCCCCGCCGACGCCAACTCTGACGGCGAAATCACCCTTGACGACGCAGTTCTGACATTGCAAAGAGCGATGAATGTCGGAATAACCGGCTCTGTGTTTAATGAAAGCGCCGCCGACGTCAATTCCGACGGCGAGATCACCCTCGACGACGCGATCGAGATTCTTAAAAGAGCTATGAATGTAAACTCATAATAAAATCAAATTTAGGAGGAAACAAAAATGAGAAAACTTTTATCAACCCTGCTGGCGGCTATAATGCTGCTGACAATCCTTGCCGTTCCGGTATATGCGGAGGGAGCAATAGAGTTTGAACTTGTAGCGAGCAGTTACGTTCACGGACAGGATGAAACTCTGAATGTAGAACTTCGCGTAAAAAACAACACCGGTATCTCAGCGGCGACATTCTATATCGCCCTTCCCGAATCGCTCACGCCTGCGGGACCGGAAGACTGGTCGGGTTGTGCGGAAATCGGCAAGGACTTTTTGGGAGCAATGGCGGCTTCGGGCAATTCCAGTGTGCTTATGGGAGGAAGAACACTATCGGTAGGCTTTATGTCGTTGATGAACTTTACAGCCGACGGAACGATATTCAACATAAAATTTAAGGTTAATCCGGAAGCAAAGATAACCGATGATTTTGATTTGAAGCTCGAAATAAACGAAGTAAAGACACCGGAAGCAACATATAAGGGCACGGACAGCGATAAGGTCGCGGTTACGGAGCCATCCATAACACCCGAAATAACCTGCACACACCCTGATATCGAAAAGGTCGGCGGACAAGACGCGACCTGCACCGAGCCCGGCTACAGCGCGGGAGAGAAGTGCAAATTCTGCGGAGAGCCTATAGGAGATACACAGCAGATTCCCGCTCTCGGCCACGATTGGAAGCTTAAGGAGCATAAAGAAGAGGCTACCTGCACCAAGGAAGGCACCGACGTTTATGAATGCAGCCGCTGCCAAGAGACCGAAGAGCGCAAAACCGAAAAGGCCCCTCACGTTGAGTCGAAGGACTATAAGTCCGACGGCACGAATCACTGGTACTACTGCGTGAACTGCGATGCAGTTATCGGCGAAAAGGAAGCCCACAAGCCCGACAGCGAATGGCACAGCGAAGACGCTTCCGTCGACGGGCATTATCACATATGCACCGTGTGTAAAGCTCCCGTAGGCACCGAGAAGCACGTCGACGAGGACCTCGACGGCGCCTGCGACGTCTGCAAGGCTTCGCTTCACGAGCATATCGCCGACGATTCAAAGTGGCTCAGCAACGGAGAGTATCATTATCACGCCTGCAAGGCTGTAGAAGGCTGCACTGCGAAGCTCGATATGACTGCTCATATCCCCGACACAGAATGGCATACCGAGGCGGGCTCGGATGAGCACTGGCACATCTGCACCGTATGCGGCGCGAAGATAGACAGTACCGTTGCAAAGCACACCTACGGCGAATATACGTCGACCGGCGCGACCGAGCACAGCCACAGCTGCACCGCCTGCGGAGCGGTCGAGACCGCAAAGCATAACGGCGGAGAGGCCACTTGCTCCAAGAAGGCAAAGTGTGCCGACTGCGGTGAAGAATACGGCGAACTCAATAAGGATAATCACGACGGAGTCGACGAGACCGTTTGGAAGAGCGACGGCACGAATCACTGGCATGTCTGCGCCAACTGCGGCGAGATAACCGGTACAGCCGCCCATACATATACCGCCGGCGAATACAAGCACGACGCCGACGGTCACTGGCAGGTCTGCACCGTATGCAAGGCAGAGACCGAGCATAAGGAGCACGTCAAGGGCGATATGACCCAGGACGAGAGCGGTCACTGGTATAAGTGCACAAGCTGCGACGAAAAGCTTGAATT
>CANPXH010000067.1 GCA_947585865.1 uncultured Clostridia bacterium | reverse complement strand
TAAAGCACACCGTTATGGGCAAGGGCAAAACCCAGCTTTTCGGAATAGAACGGATGATTATTGGCATTTATTTTTTCACTGCCTTGCGTGGTCATTCTGGTATGCCCCATAATGACTTTGGGATCACCCTTAAATTTAAACTTCATATTGTGAGCGGGCAATGCTTTTTTGTATATAGTCATGCCTTTTTCCGTAATATAGGCAACTCCCGTAGCATCGGTTCCTCTTGCCTCGCATTCATTAGCCAGTACCTTTATTATTACCTCTTTATTCCTTACGGATAAGCAGTTCTTGTAATCTATCAAGCCAAATAAGCAGCACATCAGGCAATTCCCTCCTTTTCTGTTAAAAGATTTCTTTCTTCAAGATATGTAAACAATTCCGTGTTCTTTTCCCTGTCTATGCCATTGAGAAAGTCTGTCCATGACAGCTGTGTCATTTCCTCGTCTGACAAAGAAACAGCCACATCGTCATCTTCATCGTCATCCATATAGTAAGCATCGTCTAAGTATACAGCATTGCCGCAGCGCTCACAGGTAAGGTAATTCCTGTCATAGCAATGCTGACAAATCACATAGGAAGAAGTGGTCGTTATGGCATCATCTCTGTATATCCTTCTGCCGCAGTCCTCACATTCAACAGTGAGATCATGAAAGCAGTTAGCACAGTAGGTATTGTTGTCGAACTGATATGAATTTTCCGGTGTCAGTTCTGCACCGCAGCAACAACAAGTTAAATTAGTTTCGTTCATCTTTAGTCCTCCTTTTTTAAATTTGTGCAACAAATTTAAAGTTATATTTTCCGCAGTCCTTGTGTCCTGCCAAAGGGTTGCAAAGCAAGCCGACGCAGGGAAAACAAGGTACTCGACAAGGAAAATACACCTTAATAATTCTTTAGTAGTTTGTAAAACGTAGTTCTTTTAAGATTTGTATTTGCCATGAATTCCTTGGCGCTTATACTGCCGTTTTTCCACAGCTTGAAATTTTCTGCCCAGCTGTCGGGATATACGGCAGCTGTCCGTCCCAAGTGTTTGCCTTTCTTCTTTGCTGCTTCTATACCCTCTCTCTGCCTTTGACGTATAGTAATACGCTCCTGTTCGGCAATAGAACTCAGAACTTCGATAAGAATGTTGTTTATCATATCGAATATCCAGCTCTGTTCTGCGGGAAGGTCAATAAGTGTTGTGGGCAGATCCAACACCTTGAGTCTTATTCCTTCGGCTTTGAAATATTCAAGCTCGTTCTTGATGTCGGATTTGTTCCTTGACAGCCTGTCAAGGCTTTTGATAACAAGAGTGTCGCCCCTTCTGAGAATAGTTGACTTCAATGCTTGATAGCCTGTTCTTTCAAGATTTTTACCGCTTGCCTTGTCGGTAACTATATCCCTGCTGTCAGCACCCATACTTTTAAAAGCTTCAAGCTGTCGGTCAAGATTCTGTTCCGTGGACGATACTCTTGCGTAGTAATAGGTTCTGTTCATAGCATTCCTCCTGTTCGTAAAGGTCGTTTCACTTTACGAATATATCCGCTTGTTGATTTTGGTACTTTACGAACACGATAATGGGCTATTTTTCTGTGTCCGTAAAGGTAAACTTTTCCGAATACCTCCTTTCAAGCAATAAAATAAGGCCGGCTTTTCAGCCGGCCGATTTCTGCGTTCCTCTATGTTACTGACAGGCATTATCAGACATATCCTGATATATGCACCTTAATTATATGCAATTGAATGTGGGGACTTTTGCTTACATGAAGGCAATAAAATAAGAGCCGATCCGCATAGGACCGACTCTTTGATATACATTTATACTGATTGTTTAAGCAATTCCTCATACTTAGCATAATCAGAAGTTGGAATATTTAAAACTTCAAGAGCTTTCTCCAATGATATTCCTAAATTTTGCATAATGCTTCTGATGTTTGCCAACAATGTATTGGCAGAGCCTTCTTCTCTGCCTTCTTCTCTGCCCTCTTCCCTGCCTTCTTCTCTATTTTCTTTCGCCATGTCTTTAAGATATGTGTTCAAAACATATTCCTTATCAAATAATGTCATCATAATTGATATAGCCTCCTTTTCTTTACTAGCCAAATAATCCCTCAATACACCCTCATCTTTACATATCCTGATTGTCTCCAGAACAGCCTCACGTGTTCTGCCATGCAGCTTCACCTGTTCATTGTATATCTTGGTAAACATGATATACTGGCTTATTATATCACCCTTTTTACTGTTATATATGACCTTGACTCTTACATCTATGCTGCTTTCCTCGCCATTAAGAAAATCATCCTTAAGGGATATGATCTCCTGTGTCTTGTTTGTATCATTCCCTGTGTAGAGCATATATAACTCAGGCTTAGGAAAGTTTGCCTTTTTTGTGCTATATAAATTGATTTCATTCTCTGTATAATAATTATGGTAAGTGTTAGCCATATACAGAAGCATCCTTATTACTATATTAGAAGTCCATACATTCTGACACTCCATAAGTATAATAAGCCTGTCGTTTACCCTGAAACCTAAGTCATTGAACTGTCCTGCCATAAGTATATTCTCAAGTGTAACGGAAGTAATGTCATCCTCCGTGACATTTGCTGCTTCAGGATGAAGCGCCTTATACAGCTGAAGGATATACTTCTTATCACTGAATAAGCTTGTAAACACACTATCCTTTATCGTGTACTTTGCCATATCGTCTATATGGTAGTTCTTTTCTCTATCCATAGGCATATCCCTCGCTTTATTATCTTCCGTAATTACATTTTACCACATACGCTATATATTATCAAGAAAGTTTATATTAATTTTTCATGATGGTGTTTGTCATTGTGGTTTCAGATACGGAAAATAAGCCTATATGACAAAACAGATTTTCACAGAAAATATCAAAGACATAATTATCGGGAAAACATCTGTTATGCTGAATTATCCTTGGTTTATTCGTCCTAAGACTTTGTCATGACCCATCTAAAAAGGTAAATTTTGTGTATCTGACAAAGTTTGAATTGCTTTTTATTTGATATACAGATGCATTAGCTAAAGTATATATGACTCCTTTTTAGTTATAAATTTTAGTGTCATCTGCAAAATACAAGTTCATAGCAAGATAGTTTTGTCATTATGTCTATATTTCGGTTAAAAACCAGTCTCTGACAAAGCCAAAATGATACAAATACCGTCATAAACAGCAAAATGCAAAATGCTGATAAATACAGGTGTTTCAAGACTTTATGTTTTGTCATAAAAAATTTGCCCATATTATATAGGTTAGTCATAACTGACAAACCTTATTTTTAGGTTTGTCTTTGTTTATAGTTATATAATTATTTGTGCCTATACAATAATAACCTATATACACTCCGACAAAAGTTTATCTGTTATTACCTATACACCTATCACCTCAGTACATGGTACCTACCTGCACTTATTTTCATAAGTACATCCCACCCACCGACAACAGGGATATATTCCCTGCCGTCGAGCGTATCCATACATAGCTAACAGCAGATATGTACGGATCCCTAACTTTCCGGGTGCATGGTATTTAATTATTATCACTCTCTATGAATTTTGCCTGTTTAGCAGGAAATCTTGAATATACATATACCGTATTTTCTTTATTCAGCAGTCTGGCTCTGCCTATGGACTGCTCCAGCTCTTCAGCTATGAGATATATATGTATCCTTTGCAAAAGCTTATCCTCAAATGTAGAAAAATAAAATCTATACTGCTCATAGCTTACCTCTCTGAAATTTATACTGTCATTGTTTATTATTTCTATATCATGACCCATAGTAGCTGCCATAAGCTTACACAGCATGTCGTTAGGAAAAGGTGTTCCCAGTATAACCAAATCTTTGTCCGAATAAGTATCCTTGCCATGAGTATTGCCAAAATGAAGGTCTGTAGATTCTGTTTCATACTTCTTGAAGCATATCTCATAGCAATCCTTATCGGCATATTTGGATCTTATTGCCTCAAACTCCTCGGTATGCTTTTCTATCCAAGTACGGCTGAAACTGTTGTCTGTATACTGCAATATCGTACCCTTGTATTCTGCTTCGGGTATATTATAATTTTCTATTTGCCTGTTTTTAAAGAACCCGGCGTAAACTTCGCTGTCAACCGTAGCCGACATTAGGATTATCTTTTGTTGGGGCAGTTCTCTCAGCCATGCATAGTATACCTTGTCATCATCAACTACCGTAGCAGAGGCATTGAGGAATACTTCAAGATCAATGGTTATGTTATTATCTTTTGATATAAACCTTCTTGTGCTTCTGCTTAAATGCATATAAGGCTCGTTAATGTGCTTTTTATACTCCTTTTTCTTGCTGTTCATATAGTATTTGAGCCTTTTTCTGATATGCCCTTTTATGTAGAACCGCTCTCTGATATATTCCAGTTCCGATATATCTACACAGTCAGTATGGAACATAGTCTGAAGGATATTCTCATCTATTATGATAGTGTGGTTCTGAAGAACCTCTTCGCTGAACTGATAAAGCAATCTGAAATGTGTAGTTACTATATTTCCTTCATACTGCATAACCTCCCTCAGTTCTTCTCTGTACAGCTTTATACTGTTGTATCTTTTTTCAAGCTCTCTCATAAGCTCACAATAGCCGTACAGGTCTCCTTTTCTGTACATGTATTCTAAGACTTCTTTGTCATTATCTGACAGGTCACAGGGAAGCTCAGGGGTTGCTTTGACATCAATACCATTTGCTTTCATTCTTCTGCATACCTCGTTTTTAAGGTCATTTGTAGGTACGGCTATTATACAGCTTATCCCCAGTTCCTTTATACATCTGATATAAGTATGAGTCTTTCCTATGCCTGTCTGTGCCTTTATTACATGAATACGATTATCTGCACTAAACATTGCTTTTAACAAGCTTCTGTATAACTCCTGTCTTGCACTATCTATATCTGTATACGAT
>CANPXH010000066.1 GCA_947585865.1 uncultured Clostridia bacterium | reverse complement strand
CAGTTTTCAATGTTCTTTTGATCCAAAATATTTTTTGAATTTTAATGATTTTGTCTTGACTTTTAATAGTTAGTCTTCTTATAAATTTTTATACTTACTTAGCTACCAAAACTGTTTTAGTATCCTGTATCCAGCTTACGTCTGCTCCCAAAGCCTCGCCTAAGGCTCTTATGGGAACGTATGTCCTGCCTGCGCAGAGTTCCGCTGACTTAGGTATCTTTTCATAGCAGCCGTTTACTACCATTCTATCTGAATCTATAGTAAAGCAGGTCTGTGCACTGTCCGTATTGATATAAGCCGTCTTTGTATCGTTGTCCCAGCCTACCTGAGCGTCGAATACCGCTGATATGCATCTGAGGGGAACTAATGTGTAGCCCTGTGATATATAAGGGGATGAATCGGTTTCGTATATACTTCCGTCAACATACATTGAATTGTTTCCTATTTGCATGCGTACTGTTTTTTTATCCTGAGATACATGAGCCTGCATATCTTTGGTAGTGGTTTCCGTTGTTGCTTCGGTAGTGGTTGAAACAGACTTTATCCTTCTGTGACCACCCGATGAACCGCTATGGCCTGACTTTGAACAGACGGTAGTTGTTTCCGTTGTTGCCTCTGTACTTGCAAGAGGACCGCCATCGCCCACTATCTGTATATCGTTTCCCGTCAGTATATCAACATCGGCTTCCTTACCGTCCTGAGTGTAAAGTTTTACATCCGTGCCTGTATATACATAGATATAAATGTTGCCGTAATTGTCCTGTATCTGAAAATAGTTGGAGTTGAGAACATCAATATCTATGCCCGGAGCAAAGGTAACGGCTTCTGTAGTTGCTTCTGTTGTTTCTTCCGTTATTTCTTCCGTAGTTGCTTCTGTTGTTTCCGTTGTCTCTTCTGTTATTTCTTCCGTGGTCTCTTCGGTTGTTGTTTCCGTTGTTTCTTCCGTGGTGTATTCCTTAGTTATGTACTCTGTTGTAAATTCACTTGTAATAGTTGTGCTTTCCGTTTCGGTAAATGTCGTTTCGGCCTTTTGGGGCTCGCTGTACTGCTCGACATTTATATCGGTATCCTGCACCACCGTAATATTAGCCGCCAAAGCTGACGCCTGCATGGACATCATAATTACTGCTGCCATTAAAGCTACGTTCATTTCATTGATTTTTCTTGTCATAAAAATCATCCTTTCATTGTGTTCTTGTCTAGGTATCCTTGCCTATGTATACATGATACCATGGCCGCCGCCCGACACAGCGGAGGGGGTGCAGTTTTTAATTTTTTTGCTTGTTTTCTATGATATAAGCATAAGACATTATTTTTGCATATTGGCAAGGGGGGGGGTAAATTTCAATACCTGTCAATACAATGAATGAAATAATCACGATTTTTTGATGTTTTTGATTTTTTCATGTATGATTTATCCTCAATATTTTTGAATAAATATTTTAATCGACAGCGCATTTAATTTTTTCACTTTTGGGTTAATTGCTTTGATCCGTTTTAAATCTCACACATAGCAGGATGATAAATCTGAATTTGCTGTTAATTCGCGTAAGGAACGAATGCCTTGATTTCATATGAAAATTCTAATAAATATAATTGCGGCATTCTGCATATTATGTGCCGAATGCCGCAATTAAGCAATTTTTATCCTATTTTCAAAACTGTTTATATACAAAAAGTATCTTGTATAAATCAACATAATATCATTTTTGGTTTTTATTGTTGAGAAAAATCCGCAAGTCTATTCGCTCATTTATCATCTATCAAATCATACGCCATACGCTTTATTTCATCTGAAGTATATAGCGTATAAATATCTGATCTATTTTCGAACTTCTTTACTATTTCATTTGTCTCACCATTATATTTACAATAACCTAATCTCTGGTATAATTTCATTTTGTCTATGTCAACAAGGCAGCTGTATTCGTTGCTGCTGCTAACAAGAGCAATATTATCATTTATAAATGTAATTGACATATCACCATGAAATTCACCATTTAAATCAAGTTTCCCACAAATCTCACCGCTTTTTACATCTAATTTATATAAATTACAGTTTTTATCAAAGATCATTATCCATCTGCCATCGTCAGAAAGTCCCATGGCACCATTACTGCATGAAATATCAATATTTTCTTTGTTTAAATATCTGATCTTACCATTATTCATACGAACTGTAAAAATATAAGTATCCTCATCGTTTTTAAGTAATATGAAAGCTTTGTCGTTACAAAATCCTAAATTAAAAGCATCTTCATCAAAACAAGCGGTTTCATCTGTGCCTGATACTGCATTGCTGTATATATTATTATAGTTAAAATCAACCCTAAAGCATCTATATTCATCTGAATTGTCCTTGATAGGTGTACATATGCATAGGCTTTCACCAATATCATCATTTAGGGCTGTAAACGCTATGTATTTACCTTCGGAATCAACGGTTTTCAATTTAAGCGAATTATATCCGAAAGAACGAGCCGCAATTTTTATAACTTTACCCTTGATTATTTTATATATTGTATCTCCTATGTTAAAAATAAGTGCATTGCCTCTTATGATTACATCAGGTAAATAAGTAGGAGACTGATATTCCTCAGTATTTGTAATACCTGTATCAAAGCTAAAAGTACACTTCCCTGAATTTACATCATAAAAGTTGAATATGCCATTGCAATACAAGGCTATTTGATTTTCCAGATAGTACACATAGGATGTTTCATTTGTTTTTATTTCTGAAATTAATTTCAAAGTATCTTTACTGTATATAAGCACTTTTTCTCCGCAGTAAATAGCATTATATTTATTTTTTACTGTTGTAAAATATGAATACGGTATATCATAAATACTTCTGCAATATCCGTTATTAATGGGAGCATAAAGTAATATGCCCTTTGTTCCTGTCTCAACAACTATATATTTCCGGGACCCTATACACGAAAACAAACTGCAGTCTTTGTAAATACCGCTATATTTCCTTTTCCCTGCATTGTTTTTTCCATATACAGTAATATCACAAATACTGCCATCATCCATTAATAAAGGTATAAGCAGAGTTCCTTTGTCATATTGCTGTATATACCCAATATCGATAATTTCATTGTCCTCTGCTAAATATTGATAATATAACTCTCCTGATGCATTATCGATCAATGCTATCTGTTTTGAGTTATGTATCAAAGTATATGTGTTGTCTTCCATAAATAACGGTATTGCAATATGGAACAGTCCTTCATTTCCTATACTCCACATATTTTGAACATATCCTTCATTTTCTACAGTTAAAGACTTAATAACGCTTCCGTTATCAATATATATCCATTTATAATATTGATCTTTATTTTCATTCGTATTGTATCTTTCGATAACTACAGTACAGCCGTTATTATCAATATACATATCCTCTATATAATTTTGAGTTTCATATATACATTGATGTTTACCGTTATATAAATCTAAAGATATTACAAAATATTTTACCGGTTTTTTGATGTTATTTGTCATAAAAATCAACAAAGCATTTTTATCTGTCATGTATCCGTCAAAAAAAGATATGTCTTCGTTTTCATTGACTAAGTCTGAGTAATTACAATATAAGATACCGTCAGAAAGCCCATGTCTATATATTCCTATATCCTGAATGGCATAATTACAGATAAGATAATGTTGTTTGCTTTCAGACATAACAACAGTTGATCTCAGTTCATTCATTTTATAACTATCCTGCTTTATTCTATAAAAATCGTAGTCAATAGTATTTGCCATATCTATGGATTCATAATAGGAATCATCTTCTATTGCTGTGTGATAGGCCAGGTGATGTTCTGTACCCGAAATGCAGTCAATTACATCTCTATTGCCTCCATCGAAAATGAAAAATTCATTTTCCGATATAAAATCACACTTTTGGAATAAAATTGTATTCGAGAATTTTTTCCTGTAAACTTCATGACCGCTTGATGTTTCCCATATATATAATATGCCTTCGGAATCTATAGCCGCTATATGTGAACCGCCAAAACTATGCTTAAATGCAACAACATAATTATCTGTCGGAAACTTACGGCAAAGTCCTATTGAACCATTCTGATACAAATTTAATGCATCTGTCAGAATATTTACAGCTTCGGGTAAAAGTTTATTGTTATATTTATTATAATAGGGATCGGACATAATTGTTTTAACTGCGCCTATATTATCTCCACTGTTCAGCTGTTTTTCCGCAAGATTTACTGTTGTTAATGAATTTGACTTCAATATTTCATTGTTCTGCCACATCATATAAAACCCAACTATTAAGCTTATTATAGCCAAAAGACTTACAATAGCGATTGTTGTTTTTATTTTCCTGTCCCTGATTTTTTTCTGGTGGTCATACAGAACAGAAAAAGGTATGTTCGCCATAGCAGAAACTATTCTCAGATATCCTGTATCTTTAAGTTTTTTTAATGCTTTTCTGCGGCTATCTGCACCTATGTCAGGACCAATAGGCTCTATGTCAGCTTCCATATAGATTTTTTCACCATTTAAATCTGTCATTTCCTTTTTTGTGCATAGCAATTCTTCGGGAATTGATTTCTTTATTGAATTGTCTGCCAAAAGAACCAAAATCTTATCTGTACTGCCATTATGCTTTTCCTTAAAATAATTTATTTCCTGTTTGCACCAACCCATATCTTTTTTTAGCTCTTTAGTACATATCACTATAAGATATTCAGAGGCATCAAGATTTTCTTTAATAAAGTCATTTAGATCAGGAGAAGCAGCAAACTCAGATTTGTCTAGAAATATTTTTAATCTTTGTCTTTTATATCCTTTTGGAAATTTATATCCTTCAAGCAATTCTTGGAGCTTTATTGCAACAGTCTCGTCATACTTCAAGTGTCTGTAGCTTATAAAACCATCATATTTGTATTTAGATTTACACATACAACACACCTCCTCGTATTATATAGTTATAGTGTTTAAAGCCCTTAATCAGGACTTATGTTATAATGTATAAGATACTGTGGATCAGTAAACACCTCCTACCACATGATGGTTTCAATAAAGGCTCTGACCACAGTCTCTTTGTACACTTGTTAATTAGTTAGATACCGCATGACGGTTTATTTAGAACGAGGTT
>CANPXH010000065.1 GCA_947585865.1 uncultured Clostridia bacterium | reverse complement strand
TTACAGCAGGAAAATATTCGGTTAAGAGATGAAGTGTTGACTTTGAAAAAAGACCATACAAATACTTGTGAAGAAGAATTGGAGCTGTAAAGCTCCTTTTTTGGTATGCGAAAATCAGAGAGGAGAGAATTATGAGAGATATAATAGGCGATATAATAGGCGTTGTTAGTTTGATTTTTTTATTTGGATATGGAAATATGATTGAAAAAAATTTATGGAAATACAGAATTTTTATTGACATTTTTATATCTTTGGGGTATAATATAGATATAGAGAATATCTGTGTTTTCATGCGCTATCCCAAACGGCGCTGATTATTTATTGAGTCAGGTGCGTCACCACCGTAAGAGTGAAATTATTGAGTTAGGTGCGTCGCCACCGTTAAGAGCGAAACTATGATGACAGGCAGGGAAACGGTTCCCTGCCTGTTGTAGTATGGAGGTAAGTCAATGAAATTAAATTTCTATGATATAGATAAAGAATATATAAATTTTCTGCAAAATGCGGAAATCGACAGACGCGGCTTTACCTGTGTTCCGAATATGGAATACGGTATAAACAGAGAGCAAAATTCCTGTGCCGGACGCTTGCATAAAACTGAGGGAAATAGACCGTGAGCCTAATAAGGTGAGATGGATATTCTTACGTAAGCAGCTGAGATACATACAAAGCATTTCCGACCGGGTATTTAAGCAAGCGCGGAGAAGATATATGAAGGTGACAAAAGGCTTTGACGCGCGACTGTTGCAGAACGCGTGTGATTTTAAGTTTTTGGAGGAAAGGTGCTTAGAGTATGAAGAAATACTAAGCGCGGGCATACAAGAAGATTTGGAGCTGTAAGGCTCCATTTTTTATTGCCCAAATAATTGTGGAAAGGAGAAAAATTATACCATGAAAACAAAAAACACATTTAATCCTATACTGCAGCAACTACTACGATTATAGTAAATAAAATACATCTTATGGAACATTGCAATAATAGGCGGTATAATATACGTGCACCATAAAAATTAAAAATATAAAAAATGACAAATTGTCAATTAAATGCAATTTTAGTTGACCACATGTCAATTAAAAACTGATATAATATGTATATCAAAAGCATTATATCTCTATGGTGCATAGAAAGGTGAATGCACATGGTAGAAACTTTGGGTATGCGATTAAAAAGATTAAGGGAAAAAGAGAATTTAATACAATCCCAAGTAGCAACAATAATTGGTATGGATAAATCCGCTGTGAGCTACTATGAAAATGATAGTAGACAACCGCCATATGCAACGCTTGTTTGTTTGGCAAATTTATATAATGTAACAACGGACTATTTGCTGGGCAATAAAAGTGGTTTAATGGATGTGTCAGGATTAACTTCGGATGATTTGGAACTTGTAAAAATACTGATTGATGGCTTGAAAAAGAAAAACAATATGAAGGCAGGCCGGTGATTGTAGTCAAGGCATATAAAAACATAAGGACTTACATTTGGAGGATAAGAATGGGTGAAAGATATTGTGTCGGCGGCTATGTAAAACTGGCAAAACTGTGGGAACGATGCCGTAATGACGCTATCAGACATCATAGAGAATATTATGAAAAAAAGTATGAGAATAATGGCGACATGGAACTTATAGACGTATACATAGATATAACAGGAGGAAAACATATATATCAACGTCCTGAAATGCTGCGTCTGCTCCGCGATTGCAGTGATGGAAAAGTAAATTGCATAGCCGCACAGACGCATGCGTATCTTGCGGCGAATATGGAGGAATTATGCTATCTGATAAAGTTTCTTAATGAAATGCCTTACAAAATAGACATTGTTACGGAAATCGAAAATTACGGAATTAACACTATTACGAATGACGAACAACAGTTGGAGGCTATGCATACAATGGCAGAAAGATATGCTGATGTAAGGAAACATGATTTTGAACTGTGGAAAATAAAAATGGATAAAGCTTTAGGTGGGAATAAAGGACGGTGATAAAATGGGGAATACGGCGATTCTAAATGCTTCGGAGGAAAACAATGTTGTAATAACGGATTGGCAGGAGAGACATGAAGCAATTGAAAGCGAACGTGAACAGATAAGAAACCTTGTGCGCGGGAAAGAAATACATAACGAATATTTTATTCCCGCAAAGCCAAAGCCAAATATACGTGATACAGAACCTAAAAATGTAGCTGTTTATGCGCGTGTCAGCACATTAAGTACAGATCAGACGTCCTCTATTGAGAATCAGACATTATATTACGAAAAGAAAGTATCGGAAAATCCCAATTGGACTATGTCAGAGATATTCAGCGATACGGGTAAGTCAGGCACATCATTGAGGCATAGAGATGCTTTTAACAAAATGATGCTCGCAGCCAAAGATAAGAAAATGGATTTAATTTTGTGCGCAAGCGTATCTCGATTCGCAAGAAATATGACAGATTGTTTGGAGCAAATCAGCAAATTAAAAACAATGAATCCATCACATCCGATAGGCGTATATTTTGAGACCGAAAATATATATACTCTTGACCCGGACAGCGAACAGAGTTTGCATATTCATGCGATGCTTGCCGACTGGGAGTCTGCAAATAAGAGTCGGAGAATGATTCTATCATTTAATCAGCGCATTCTTATAGGTCAATATCCTGTTGCCGACTTGTTAGGCTATAGGCATACACGTGATGGACAGCTAATTATTCAGCCGGATGAGGCTATAACAGTAAAATATATATTTTTTGCGTATATCGGAGGACATAGTTACGATGATATAGCCGCAGTGTTAACTGAAAAAAGGCGTCCGACGTTAAAAGGGCGTATAGAATGGAATGGAGGTATGGTAAAAAACATAATGTCAAACGAGCGTCGCTGGGGAGCTTTGGAGGCGAGAAAAAGAATTGTAGTAGATTATAAGCGTAGAGTTACCGTGAAAAATAATAATCAGAGAGATTCCGCTTATGTCCCATATCACCACGAGGGAATAGTTACGCATGAAATAGCAAAGGCGGTAAAATGTATTGCGGATAGCAGTAAGCAATTAAAAGGCGGCATTTCGGATATTGCCGTTATAGAATGCGGAGCGTTAAAAGGTTTTGTCGGAGTCCATCCCGGCTGGGGCGGTATCAATAAGGACGTGCTGAACAATTTGTGCAGAAGCATATATGATAATGACGAAATTAAAAAGATAGATGAACTTTTTGAAATTCTTGCAGGTAATAGATCAAGCGGTGGCAAGATTACGGATATGGCGGGCTACAGAGTTGCGCCCGGAATATACTTTTTAAATAAAAATATGCCGGCACTCACAATAACGAGGAATAACCTTAAATTTAATAAAGTATGCCATGAGCGCTTAAATAATTGTGAGTACATTGAAATACTATATCATCCTATATTGAAAATGATTGTTGTCCGTGAGGCTGAGCCAGAAATGACCAATGCGGTATGTTGGAAAACAGACGGTAAGATAATAAATATTATAGGAGCAAAATATTTTACAAAAGCAATATACGATAATATGCAATGGATAACCGATTATCGTTTTAAGTTTAGAGGAATTACAAAAGAACGCGGAACTTCTGTACTTTTGGCTTTTTATTTGGATGAGGCGCAGATTTTAACAGATAAAACATTAAAAGAAACGGACGATATATACTCTGCGGTTCGATATATCCCGTACAAGGTTCAAGAGGCGGAAAATACTGTTGATTTCGAACTTGAACTGCATCATAAACGTGACAAAATTATAAGTTCATTAAATGAGGCTGATATTCTCAAAAAAGGGAAGATTGTCATTAATCCTATGATTGGAAATGTACCAAACCGAGATGAAATACAAGCGCAGTTAAACGAGTTAATTGCGGCAATGTAAGGAGAGCTATATGGACAACATGAAAACTGAAACCAAAAATGGAGGAAACAATTTTACTCCGGAAGAATATATGTTGATAAGACGTCTTGTACAGACAAAGCTGGAGCAGAAACGCGAATTGGAATTTGAGAGCTTTGACGGTTATGAACTGCCTCCCCGAACTCAATTTTCTATGCTTAATAAACCTGCGGTGACTATAAAGCACGGGCAGATGACATTTAATATGGCATGTATCAGGCTGTTTGAAGGAGTAAAATATATTCTCCCGATTATTAATGCGGGCAAAGAAAGATTGGCGGTTGTTATGTGCGCTGAAGAGGAAAGCGCTTCAGTGGAATGGGCGAGAAAGCGAAAAAAGGACGATGCATGGGTAAATAAACCGATTATATCGAATGAATTTACAAGGAACATTTATAAGCTTATGAACTGGAATCGTGAATGCCGATATAAAATACTGGGTCGGCTGGCAAACTCGTCCAGCGGATTGATTTTAGTATTTGACTTAGGAGATAGTATTATGTTTACTCCGAATAAGTTTGAATATGTCGACCCGGTTACCGGGAAAATAAAAAAGAAAACGGTAAAATACTTTCCTGATGAATATGAAAATCACATAGGGAAGTCCTTTAGCGATTATGTAGCGATACGGCAGTTAAATTCGTTTGAGGATTTTATTGGTTATCAGGGAGAGATTCCGGCTGATATGACTTTTAACCCAAAAGATGATATATCGGCATCCGGCTCGTCTGATAATGTAAAGGAGACAAGGACAGATGAATAGCGAACCGATGATTTCAATCAGAGCAGACGGTTATAATTATTATATTTCAATAGGACGAGCCGCCATGCAAATGCTCGGCTCACCCGAATACATATGTATCTTGTGCGGCAGAGACAAGAAGTCTATTGCCATAACTCCATGTCAAAGAGAGCATGTTATGTCTGTAAAAATTCCAACGAAGTTTTATACGGGTCAATTGCATGGTGTGAAAATACATAGTAAAAAATTTGTCACAAATCTTATCAGTGCTAACAATTTGGAATTTATGATAACGCATAACATAAAAGGTAAATATAATGAGGGAAAAAACGCTATAATATTTCCGTTAAAGATGTTGTAGATGAAATAGAAACTATAGAAAACCGCATAACTAAGGCAGAATTGCCTTCCGACAAACAGTACCCGCCTATAAAATGTGGATAATATCTATGCAGCACTTTTCACTTCTCATACTCCCAATTCTATCACCTATACTCCTTTATCAATATGCCGTCTTTATTTGAATTCTTTGTTTACGGCAGTTGTTAATGTTTATTTTTGAACCTTTTGCATTCTTATAAAAATCAAGCAGTCAGATTACTTATCAATCAGTGTTTTA
>CANPXH010000064.1 GCA_947585865.1 uncultured Clostridia bacterium | reverse complement strand
TTTTCAATGTTCTTTCGATCCAAAATATTTTTTTGGAATTTTAATGATTTTGTCTTGACTTTTAATAGTTAGTCTTTAACTGCATACATTTATATGGATTTTATATAAAATAGACCTTTACCATAAACAAAAAAAATTAACAAAGGATCTATTCATATTATACCAAAAAAACACTTTAAACACAATTCAACTCTAAAATGCATTTTTTATTAAAATAACAAGTTTTTTAACACATACCCCCCTCAGACATTTGCGCAAGCACCGATATATAATAAATATACTGTAGGATATTATCCTGATTTATACACATTGCCGGGTATAGAAATTATGTTAAAAACAGTATTTTATATGTAAAGGAGGCATATAAATGGCAGAAAAAAATTACAGAAAAAGGATAACGGAATTTGAATACATAATTTCAAGCTTTATAATTGCAATGGTCTATATTATGTCCTTTCCGAAGTATCTACAGTCCGTATCAATAGAGCGTCTTAATATATTCTGGAGCAGAGAAGAGCTTGTATACATAATGTTTACAATACCTACCGCAAGTATTATTCTGGCTTTTATGACGCGCAGATATAAGACGGTATTCGGTGTGGCGGTAAATGTTATGCTGCCGATATTTGTGTTTATTTCATTTATTGTAGCCCAGTATTCCTTTAAGCTGTTTGAAATAACATACGGCATAGTATCTGCGGATATTATTCTATGCATTATTTTTTGGTATAAGCTCAGGAAAAGCGGCGCTAAAAGGAACGCCGTTACTCTCAGGCTTATGAAGTACAGTATTTTCGCAATACTTCTGGTGTTTATGGTCCCTGCTTATTTTCACTATGACAGTATGGGGTCGATAGAAGAAATGGAGGAATACTACAACGATATGCAAAATCAGATGGAGGCATTTGACAATATAAGAGGCAAAAGCAATGTTGAGTATCCCGTGGACCTTATGCAGATAAGACAGTGGGATAAACTGGACTTTGAGGAAAGATACGGTCTGCTCTATAAGATTTTTGCTCTGGAGTGCAGCAAAAACAATATGGAGGTTATTCCCTTCAAAGCCAAAAAGCTAGAAAAGAATGATAATGTTCTGGGGCGTTATGACAATGAAGAAAATATAATTTATATCGATCAGATACATATAGCAAAGGACAGCGCAGAAGACTGTGTAAAAACATTGCTTCACGAATTCCGTCACTATTGCCAGTATGAAACCTGTAATGTTATATGGGAAATGCGGGAAAAGGGTATAGATTACAGTGGCTCTCCGTATTTTAAGGCGGCTGATGAATGGGCAGAAGCTGTGGAAAAATATGAGGATATAGATGGATTTCTGAGCTATTATGAAAATTCCCTTGAAGCAGATGCCAGAGATTACAGCAGCACGGCTCTTGGAGAATACAGGAACGCTCTGGGGCTTAACGGTGATATAAATGAGCTTTAGCCATAAATTCTTTTGTCGGAAACAATAAAAAATACGAATATACTATTGGCAAATAAAACAACTTTTTTTAAGGGAGGTATATATATGAGAAGATTTATTCCTACGAGAAACAACTGTATAGACTGTATGTTCGGAGAACACAGTATTGAAAAACAGCAGATATACTGCCACTATGACCATAATTTTACAGAACTTACCCAGTGCGGCGGTTATATTAAGGCTATGTCTATTGCGGAAATAGTTGAGAGAGCCGTAAACAGAAGAGCGCAGCAGGAGTACAACAGCATTATGGACGAATACGAGGTGGACTGATATGAATAATAAATGTTACCTTATATGCGGACACAGCAAGGATTACATAAGATATACCGCCGATTTGCTTTCGGGCAGGGGCGCGGAGCATATTAATATAGCTTATTCTCCCGAAGGAAGTAATTTCAATTCCTTCGGGAATATGTACAGCCTCCTGCAGTATAAGGCGCACTATGCCAATTTGTACGAGGGTACCCTTATTGCGGATATATCCCCATGGGCAGCTCACGAGCATGAGGAATATTTCGATGTGCTGCTGAGCTTTTTCAGCGACCATAAAAATACAATATATACTGTGTTTACAATGTGTCTGCCCTCAAGATATGAAAATGCGGATACAGCCGCTGAAAAAATAAATCAGTACTTTGATACGGAGGTAATAAACACCTGCAATATAAGCAGAGAAAGCGCGGTTTCATACATTGCACACAATATGAGTATTTATGGTATTGAATATACGCAAAAAGATACAAAATGCCTTGAAGACTTTATGAAAGGATTTGTAAAGGACACGGACGCCGATAAGCTGTGCCGCTATATAATAAAGCGCAGAAAATTAACTGCCGAAAGCCTGCAGCTGTTCAGAGAGCATACGGAAAGATCTTCCGGCTACACTATGGGATTGTTAGGAGAAAAGTGATATGGATAAATTCAGATATAAGTATGAAAAATATTTGCCCGTATATAAAAACGGGGGCTTTATGGAAAAAGAGGATTTTCTCGGAAGTCTTTATAAGATATATGACAGACAGGAGCTAGCACCAAAGAGCGGCATACCCCTTTACAGAGGTATGGGCTGTACATATACGGATGCCGATGAGGACCATTACATAGTGTTTGGTTCAACAGCCTCAAAGAAAAGCAGAAATATTGCTATGCCTACGATCGAGATGCTTACATATGCAAGAGAAAGTATGATAATAAGCGACAGTAAGGGAGAGCTTTATAAAAGGCACAGCCGAGGACTTGAGCTTAAGGGCTACCATGTGATAGCTTTGGATTTCAAGAATATGAGGGCGGATAAGTGGAATCCAATGGAATATATATACGACTTGTATGAGGCAGGCGATACAGACGGCGCTCTTTCGGCTATTGCGGATTTTGCCGAAGTAATTACAGAGCCGTCAAAAAAAACCACAAACGATATTTACTGGGCTCTTATGGCAGAATCCAAGCTTCAGGGCTATATGGATATGATGCTGCATATGTGTACCGGAGAAGAATACAACATAAGGACTCTTACGGAGTTCCTTTCCGAAAAAAATGAAAATGCCGTGGAGTTTCTCACAAAATGTATGCCCTCCAACGCCACAGCCTATAACAATATAAGAAAGGTAGACGATTTGCCGCCCAGAACTCATGTTACGGTAAATTCTACGGTACACGGCATAATCAAAATGTTTCTGCTTAACAACAGGCTTATGGATATGCTTTCGGAAAGCAGCTTCGATATAAAAGGTATAGACGAAAGACCTACTGCCATATTTATGATAGTGCCCGATAACAAGGATACGATGAACGGGCTTATAGGCCTGTTTGTTTCTCAGCTGTCACAGATACTTATTGCCAAGGCAGACAGTGTACTTGAAGGAAGATTGGGCAGAAGAATAAACTGGATACTGGACGAATTCGGCAACATATCCAAAATACCGGGATTTTCAAGTATGATAACGGCAGCCCGTTCCAGAAACATAAGGTATATTATGTTTGTACAGTCAATGAAGCAGATAGAAACAAAATATGAAGATGCCGACAATATTATTGCCAACTGCTCCAAGATATTCCTTCATTCAAACGAAGTGACAACTCTTGAACAAATATCGGCAATATGCGGAAGCAAAATAATAGATAATAAAGAATATCCGCTTATATCCGTTTCCGAGCTTCAGCAGCTGTCAAAGGAAAAGGGCGAAGCCCTTGTCCTGAAAAACAGATGCAAACCTTATATGACAAGACTTACGGATATTGACGATTATCCTTCATTCAGGTTTGAATTCAGGGATATCCCTTCTCTTAGGAGAAGAAAGCGAAGGGAAACAGACATTATGGATATGATCCATGAAATAATGGAAAATAAAAGAAGCTTTTACAGCAGAAAAACATCAAAGGAAATATGTAAGCACGAAGAGCTTCTGGAAATTCTTACAAACGGCAGCGGAAGATGGGATAATTATGATTGAAAGAAGGTCAATATATGATATACACACCATGTATTTATGAAGGAAACAGCTTTACGGGAGATATATTCAGCAGACTGCTGAAAGAGAGGATAGTATTTCTGTCCGGTGAAATAGACTGTAATTTATCCTCTGTTATAGTGCCTCAGCTCATATATCTGGATAGCCTGGGCAATGAAGATATACAGCTTTACATAAACAGCCCCGGCGGTTCGGTGACCGCGGGCTTTGCAATATATGATGCCATGCGCTGCCTTAAATCGGACGTTGCCACCGTGGCAATAGGCGAAGCCGCCAGTATGGGAGCCTTCCTTCTGGCTGCAGGAAAGAAGGGCAAAAGATACGCCCTTGAAAATTCCAGCATTATGATACATCAGCCTCTGGGCGGAGCTTCGGGTCAGGCAACGGATATACAGATAAGGGCGGAGAATATAAAAAAATGCAAGGAAAGAATAGAAGCCCTTATGTCGGATTTCACAGGTCAGAGCGCGGAAGCTGTGGCAAAGGCTACCGACAGGGATAACTATATGAACGCCTATGAAGCCCTTAAATTCGGCATTGTAGATATTGTAAAATAATTACTTTTATATAAATATGTTTTTTAATTCAGATTACTTTAAATTCATGTAGAGTATGGTAATTTCTATGACTCTTCTTTGGTTTATTTTTTAAATCAATATGGCTAATTAAACTCTATAAATAATACATCAGTATTTCCAGCAAAATAACTTAAATGATTTTACCGTAAATAGATTTAGTAATCATATTTGTTTTAACTTATCTTTTAACCAAATACATTACAATCAGTCATATTTTATAAATAGTATAAATATATTAGACTCATAGCAAGATATATAAGGTCGGTATGTATCAATTCATACTGCATACCGACCTTTCTATTTACACTATATTCAACTCCCCATCAAACTTATAAACATTATCACTCAGCACCTCCTGCTTAGCAACAACGCTCCTATTCACATTCCTGAGCATTGTCTTTGTATATTCGGTGTCTATGGTGCTGCATGGCACGATGATGACCTCATTTATTGACGAGGGAATAACATAAAAATCCTCTCCCAGCTGTGTTCTTATATCATTCAGTACATCATCATACAAGATATAAGAAGCACCCTCAAGGGCTATTTCATTTGAGAGTATATACATAGGTACAGACTTATCGTTTGGTATTGGGTCATTGGGAGAAAGGCGGTTGACCAGATCAACGACATTCTCAAATCTCGGCTTATATATTCGCTTTGTGTTTGCCTTTGCAATGTCAAAAAGCTTATCCGCTGTGAGTTTATATTTATCGGCTATTTCGTTAGTAATGATAGTTCCCATAAACTTCTCATTATCCCTTTGAATAAGCCATCTGAACACTATTGCAAGGTCAAGGAATTTCTTATGCGGCACATTTGAAAGCAGAGCTTTATTGTCCTCAGCATTGACTAGTACAAATATTGTGTTCTCCCTAAGATTTTCACAGTCTAATGTTGGGTTGATGTCAATATGTGTGTTTGAGATAGTTTCGGCGGCTGTCTTGAGTACAGCCGGCAGGCTTTTGTTTTTCCTATACTCCTCGTACATTTGGTTGATATAGACAATAGGCGAAACACCTATTTTCAAATCGGTGTTTATAACGCACAAGGCATCTAATTCCTCATTTATCTTGTTGATCTTATGTACCTCGATAGAGTAATTTTTATATTTCACAGGCAGGTAATCCCTTATCTTGTCAACGACTGTTTCCTTGAATTCATCATATCTCATCATACAATTCCTCCTCATGTAAGCAATAATACATCAATGCCG
>CANPXH010000063.1 GCA_947585865.1 uncultured Clostridia bacterium | reverse complement strand
ACACAATGGCCAAGTGTCGGATAGGAACGGCAAAATTTTTTGCACTTCTATTGCTTCTTTATCACACATAAGCAAATGAAACAAGTAGTGTAATGGTAGAGTGCCATGACGAACTCTTCCTTCTGGATGCAGGGACAGGTCTGTCTAATATAAGGAATTACAGGTCAATTATTTCAAAATATGACACAATACATTTAATCCTGTCTCACTATCATTTAGATCATACAATTGGTATTATATACCTTGACCCATTTGTCAGGGATAAAAAAATAAAAATTTACGGTCCTGGTAGAATGGCTTATCCTGAAACGACCAGTTATTATATGCATGCGTTATTGAGGAGAGAGTTCTTTTCTAGATGTATAGATGATTTTTCAGATGATGTCCAGATTATTGATTTTCCAGCAGAATCCTTTCGTGCCGGGAATACAAAAATCACTGTAAAAGAGCAACAACATTCTTCTCCATCATTCCGAATTGTTCTGGATGATAAACTTATATATGCAACAGATACAACTTTTGACCCTGGTGTATGGAACGAATTGTCTGGGACACTATTATTACATGAATGTTGGGATTGCCATCAGACTATAAGTGATCGGCATACATCATTATGGCAGCTGAAATATCAGCTGCCATTGAACAAATTTGACAAGGTTCTTTTATTACATCAAAATCCAGCTTGGGATGTTAGCGATTATGAATTTATCGAAAAATCAATAGCCGGAACCAATTTAATTCTTGCTAAAGATGGCATGCAGTTAAGTGTATAGATGTAAGTTATTATTGCGCCTAGGAAACTTAATAACAAGAGTAAGTAATATGGCTAAGAGAATGAAACTTGATAAAAGTATAAAAAAGTGACAATAAGAATATAGGTCGATAAGTCGACCTCCGATTGTTTGACCAATCACTGCTGCTAAGCTACGAACACCAGTAGTGGCAGTTAAAGCAGTTAATTGATGATTTGAGTCTATTATTTCGTTTATCACTTTCATATTAATCATTATAAACAGCATTGATACGACAGAATTTATTGTTAGTGTTGCTATTATAATTATGCTTTGAGAGCTAAAATATGCATATATTGATAATTGAATACCTAGAAGAATCAAACAAGATAAAACCAATAGTTTGCTAGATAATTTATCAATTAACAGCCCGCCAAATAAAACGACAGGGATCTCAAATAACGAAGCAAAAAAGAGTAAAGTTGAAGCTCCATTTACCGAAAATCCTGATTCTTTAAGAAAAGCAGTAAGATATAGTGTTTTACTGTCCAACGCTGCATAGAAGAAAAAAACTACAACTACATATAGGAAGAATAAGGCGGGTAGTTTTAAAGACCTCTTATTCTGCATGGATTTATCGTTTCTGACGCTCGTTTTCGGCTTCTTAGATGTCTTGTCTAGTACTTGCCAAGTAATTACAGAAGCAATAGCAAATGCAATGTAGACGGATTGAGGCGAAATATATTGATATAGAATTCCGCCAAGTTGCGTTCCAACAGCGTTTCCCAAGGTTCCCCAAATTCTTACAGAACCATAGTTGAAATCTGTTTGCGTTGCTTGCTTTTCAATAATTGGATGTAGTGTGTTTATACAAATTATAACTACACAATACAATATTCCTGTCAGTAATAGATTTTTAGAAAAAGCAAAAACTAATCCGGCTAATCCGGAAATTATTAATAACAGGGTACTAGCATTTTTCGCTCCATAAATATCCGTTTGTTTCCCGATTATGGGAACCGCAAAAAAGGAAGCAACCAATGCTATTGCTGACACAATACTTACTATCAATGCTGAATATCCCTGATCTAAAAGAAACACGGACACTAGGCTTGAAAATAAAATACGTATCATGAAGAAAAGAAAAAATGACGACGCACAAGTAATGTATTTCCTAGATATGTATTGATTATCCATTATTTTTTTTCCTATCTACCGCACTGATATTTTCAACCATTTCTTAAATAGTTTATCTCGTGAACACCTTATTGCTAACTTTGTAAAAGAGTGGCATTAATGTATGAATAGATGGTTGACAACATGCGACCACAAATATTATAATATAAGTTTATTAAAAATTCAACCACGAATCATATTTTATTACTCAGGATTAAAGGTATTTGCACCTTTAATCTTTTTTGTTAAAAGAAAACCCCCGGATAGTCCGGGGAGTTTAAAAAAGCTTAAGCGATGAGTATCAAAAGTAAGCTTCCTTTGGTATAATAGAAAGCAACTGGCATTGCAAAAAAGACCAAAGGAGGCTTACGTATGTCAAAAGACATTCATAGTTTATCACATTCAAAATGGAATTGCAAGTATCATGTAGTTGTTTGCACCTAAGTACAGAAGGAAGGTGTTTTACGGAACAAAAAGGCTGGAAATAGGGGCGATATTAAGACAGTTATGTAATTGGAAAGGGATAAATATAATAGAAGCGGAAGTATGCCCCGACCATGTACATATGTTGCTTGAGATACCACCGAAGTATAGTGTATCTGGAATAATAGGATACCTGAAGGGAAAAAGCAGCCTGATGATATATGAAAAGTGGGGAAATATGAGATACAAATACAGAAACAGGCAGTTTTGGCGCAGAGGGTACTATGTAGATACGGTGGGAAAGAACACACAGGCAATAAAAGAATATATTGCAAATCGGTTGAAAGAAGATGAAATGACAAATCAAATGACACTGGAAGACATAGACCCGTTTGATAGAAAATAAAAAAGGCCCGTTCCAACGGGCAGCAGGCAAAGATGTTTCGCAAATGCCAGTTAAAAGTGTGCCTTTAGGCATTGCTAGTATAAAGAGCCTTAAAGGTGCATATGAACCCCCCCGGTTTGACCGGGGGATATTTATTTATGCCCCCTCACAGAACAGAATTCTTAAAATGATATAACTATGTCACCGAGAGGAACACTTACTGATCGCCTGGTTGGAGGGGCGTAGAGTTCTCCAACAGCGACTAGGTTGCGTCTGAAGGCACTTAGGGCACCGCCAACGAGTAAGTACAACAATATCAGATATAAAAACTTAAATGTAAAGGGGTATATATCATGAAAGAAAGAACCTATTCCAAGAGCATCGCTAATGCCATCAACAATTTCCTTACGGAGGATGAGTGGCATTTTTCCTTTGATGACCATCGCGGTATCTTCAAGTTTGGTTTGAATCTTATAGGTTCGCATTCATTGAGAGCAGCCGCTTAATTTTTGCAGATATATAATCTTAAGGAGAAATTTCGCTGTAAAAAGTGTAGATAAACAGCAAAATTTCGTTGTAATTTTTGCGATAATAGTGTATAATATATTCAGATAAATCAAATTGATACTACAGGGAGATGAATATATGTATAGATTTGCAATAGAAGAATTATATTTATGGAAAAACAGCAGACATAGAAAGCCTCTTATAATAGAGGGAGCAAGACAGGTAGGCAAGACATGGCTTATGAAGGAGTTTGGCAAAGAAGCATATAAAAACACGGTGTATATAAATTTTGATGCAAACTCACAGATGGCATCTCTGTTTTCTACAGACCTTGACATAGAAAGAATAATATCGGGCATAGAGCTATACTCAGGCAGAAAGATAGATCCCGACAATACACTGCTTATATTTGACGAGGTGCAGGAAGTCCCCAGGGCACTGACAAGTCTGAAATATTTTAATGAAAATGCTCCTCAGTATCATATAGTATGTGCAGGCTCTCTTTTAGGTATAGCTCTTCACAGCGGTACATCATTTCCTGTGGGTAAAGTCAGCTTTTTGAAGCTATATCCCCTTTCTTTCAAGGAATTTCTTATGGCAGTAGGAAAGGAAGGTTTTGCTAAAGCCTTGTCCAAACGTGATTTTAATATGATTACCGGCTTCAGAAACACATATGTAGAGTATCTAAAATATTACTACTATATAGGCGGTATGCCTGAGGCTGTGCTGAGCTTTTCCGAAAGCAGGGATTTTAATGAGGTCAGAGATATACAAAGCAGGATATTGGACGCTTACGAGCAGGATTTTTCAAAACATGCCGGCAGAGATATAGTTCCCAGAATAAGAATGCTCTGGAACAGCATACCCTCACAGCTAGCAAAGGAGAATAAGAAATTTATATATGGGCTTGTCCGTGAGGGCGCTAGGGCAAAGGAATATGAGCTTGCTCTCATGTGGCTTTCCGACTGCGGACTTATACACAAGGTAAACAGAATCAACTCTCCTCATATACCGCTGAAGCAATATGAAGATTTAAGAGCATTTAAAATTTATATGGTCGATGTAGGACTTCTTAGCTGTATGTCAGGACTTAGCCAAAGGACTCTTGTGGACGGAAACGCTTTGTTTACAGAATTTAAAGGGGCGTTGACAGAACAGTATGTTATGCAGGAACTTGCTGTAATTAAGGGCATAAATACCTATTATTATACCAATGACAGGGGCTCATGTGAAATTGATTTTGTTGTAGATAATGGTGATATTGTTGTGCCTGTGGAGGTCAAGGCAGAAGTGAATTTAAAGGCAAAAAGTCTCAGGACCTATAGGGAAAAATTTGCTCCGCCAATATCTGTCAGAACATCTATGACCGATTACAGCAAGGAGGAGTGGCTGCTGAATATTCCGCTTTATGCTATAGGGGAAATAAAAGATTGTTTGGCTGACCTTGAGTATATTGGGAACAGATAAACGGCAAGGCAATTGTAAGTGCTGAAGCTCCTGTATGTGCTGACTACAGAATTGCAGCTGCACGGATTTACAACCCTTTATATATCTGTAAAACTCTGTTTTTAAAGATGTTTTTTTGTCTTGTATTTTATACATCTGCATAAATCTTTAAAAGTAGTCGTAAGTTAGTCGTAAATCGGTCGTAAATTATATTGTGGCAGTTATATTTTTGCGCCTGAAATATTCTTCAAAATCGATCAATTCCGAACGCTTTAAATCTGTTGTAACTTCTGCATAAATGTCCATTGTAGTTTCTGCGTCAGCATGACCAAGTATTTCCTGCATGGCTTTTATATTCACACCTGCTTCACACATTCTAATAGTGAATGTATGCCTTAGGGAATGATTACTGAATTTAGGCAGTAAAACAGGCTCTTGTTTGCCTTTGCACTTATCCAGAATTTCATAATTGCAATCACGGATAATTCTCCTCAATGCCTTATTAAGCGTTCCTTGATTCTGAACCCCGCCAAAACGATTTACAAAAATGAAATCTGTATATCCATCAACTTCAGTCATACAGCTTATACCCAATTCATATTGATTTCTTTTTTCTTGGAGAAGGGCTTCCTTTACCTTTGGCAGCATAGGGATTTCCCTTTTTCCAGCCTCGGTTTTTGGCGAATTCGCAGCATAGACAAGTCCGTTTTTCTTGCCTTTACTGTAATATACAAGAGTATGATTTACATTTATCAGTTCTGCTTCAAAATCAACATCACACCATCTCAGACCGGTAATTTCACCTACTCTCATACCTGTCCAAAGCATTACGGTAAATATTGGATACCAGTTGTTGTATTTATCTGAGTTCCTAAGATAATTCTCAAAAATTTCCTGCTCCTTCAGAGTCAATGCCTTTCGCTTTATGGAATCGTTGTTATGTGCTTTCTTTAATTCCCTTAAGGCATTGTCTGATGGATTGTAACGTATGTAAATTTGACAATTCTCTTAATTTATTTATGCCTATCCCCGAATAAGCGGCGGCTTTTTCTAAAGTCAGATTTGACTTTTCCCAAATCGGAACGTTTTGCTTCAAAACTTCTCA
>CANPXH010000062.1 GCA_947585865.1 uncultured Clostridia bacterium | reverse complement strand
GTGCAATGGGGAGTTCCGATTCTCCCCACACCCCGGTTGCTTGGGCGAGCAGTATCACGAAGTGATACGACCAGCCCTCCGAACGGCTTTTGGGGCACAAAGATATTCTATTTTTATAGCTTTTGACCTCAAAAGAAGCAAGGCTTCTGCCTGACCACTATTGCACCGAAAGATTTATCGGACACTCGCTAGAGTGGCTTTTGCCGAAGGCAAAAGTGCTGATTGCGGTCGGCAGAAGGAGAAATTTCTCAAAAAAATTACTGATGAAATGGATTACATATGGTCATCCCACTTACAGTAAAAAAATTCTATATTTTTTGAAATCTCTTTTTTAACAGCCACAATAAACTAAAGAGAGATTAATAATCAATCACATTACTATATGATACAATTTGTCCAAGTCTTAAGGCTTTCCGATTTGAAAAGCAAATATTTATGTGAAGTCTCACCTCCCACAGCCGCAACGTGGCTAAGTGGGAGCCCTGCCTCTTTTGGGGTCAGAAGCTATGGAATAAAATTAATTCCGAGACCCAAAAGCCGTTTAAGGGGCTGGTCGTATCACTTCGTGATACTGCTCGCCCAAGCAACCAGGGTGTGGGGAGAATCGGAACTCCCCATTGCACGGAAAGATTTATCCGACGGCCGTAGGCCGGCTTTCGGCGAAGCCGAAAGTGCTGAACGTTTTTGGTACTTTTTTCGCAAAAAAGTACATAAGATTTGCTTACTTTCTAAAGTAAGATAAATAAAGATTTAAATTATAAATACATTTTCAATTTACTAAATTTCAGCGGTTAGAACCTCGCCGCCGCAACGTGGCAAAAGGCGAGGTTGAGAACCTTTTGGGGTCGGAAGCTATGGAATAAGATAATTTCGTACCCCAAAAGCCGTTCGGAGGGTGTGGGAACCATCGGAAGGTTCCCACGTTTTTAGTACTTTTTTCGCAAAAAAGTACATAAGATTTGCTTACTTTCTAAAGTAAGATAAATAAAGTTTATATAAAAATATAGAAAATTCAAAGCAAAAAATCACTAAATGTTTTGGTACTTTTTTCACAAAAAGTACATAAAATTTGCTTACTTTTTAAAGTAAGACAAACTAAACTTTATCTTTGGGGATATAAAAAGGGGCTGTAAACAGCCCCTTTGATCGATCATTTCTTTTTGCCTGATTTTTTATTAAGCTTTATATTAGAAAGTATATACCATATATTGCCTGCTACAAAAATAGAAGAATAAGTACCGCATATGATACCCACAGTAATCGGAAGAGCAAACTGCTTGATTGAGTCTACACCGAAAATGTAAAGGCAAAATACAGTAAAGAAAGTAGTAAGAGAAGTAAAAAGTGAACGAGTAAGAGTCTGCTTTACAGATGTATCTATAAGAGCCTCATAATTATTTCTTCCGATAAGTCTTCTGTTTTCTCTCACTCTGTCGAAAATAACTATTGTAGCATTGATTGAGTAACCCAAAACCGTAAGTATAGCTGCAATAAAGTTATTGTTCATAGGGATCCTGAAAAGGGCATAGCTGCCTAAAACAACGAGTGCATCATGGCAAAGAGCCAAAACTGCGCTTGCGCCTGTTGAGAAATCCTTAAATCTTATACTTACATATATAAGCATTGCAATACATGCAACAACTATGGAAAGAGCTGCCGTTCTCTTCATTTCGTTGCTTATGGTACCGCTTACGTCTTGGATAGTAAAGGCATCAGCGGTGATGTTGTATTTCTCCATAAACTTGTCCTGAACGGCATTTCTTACATCCTCTTCAAGAGACTGAGTCTTTATGAGCTTAGTGTTGCCTTCCAAAGACTGTATCTGAGCAGGAGCCTCACCCGTAACATCTTTGAATAAAGCTGAGACCTCATCGTCAGTTGCCGGCTGACCCAGATCTACCTGAATGGAAGTACCGCCTGTAAACTGAATATCATAGTTGAATGCTCCCTTGCCCGTAGCTGCATTGAATATCATAGAAGCAATGCCAAGCGCAATAAGAACGATTGATATACCTAAATAAATAGTTCTATTCTTAACGATATGCATAACATTAACCTCCTATTTCGCACCATACAGCTTATTGCTCTTAGCACCGACATTTGCAAGGCAAACAACGATAACTCTTGTAACAAAAAGCGCTGTAAACATAGATACCACTATACCGAGAATAAGCGTCTGAGCGAAGCCCTTTATAGGACCTGTACCAAGCCATAACAGAACCGCACAAGCGATAAGCGTAGTGATATTGCCATCGAGTATAGCAGAAAGGGCCTTGGAGAAACCGTTTCTTATAGCGGTCTTTAAAGCCTTGCCTGCATTGAGCTCTTCCTTGATTCTCTCAAATATAATAACGTTTGCATCAACTGCCATACCTATACTCAGTATGATACCTGCAACACCCGGAAGTGTAAGAGTAATACCGAAAAGGCTCAGCACCACTATCATAAGCGCAGTATATATAATGAGCGCAAGGTCTGCTGCCGCACCTAAAAGTCTGTATCTCAAAAGCATAAATATAAGCACAAGGATTATACCTATAGTACCTGCCTTAACGCTGGTTGAAAGTGAGTCTGCGCCAAGTCTTGCGCCGACTGCATTGTATTCAAGCGCCTTTAAATTGAAAGGAAGTGAGCCTGCTCTTATCTTGGAAGCAAGATCCTCAGCCTCTTCTACCGTAAAGCTTCCCGTGATTATAGCCTGTCCGTCATTGATAGCTGAATTTACCGTAGGTGCGCTTAAGAGCATATCATCCATGTATATGCCTATCCTCTTGCCTACATTTGCTGCCGTAGCATCGGCAAAAGCCTGAGCGCCTATGCTGTCAAAGGCAAGCGTAACGACTACCTGATCGTTCTGCATAGCCTTGTCGGCATCGGTAACGTTTTCACCGTCTACCAATACATCGCCGGGAGTACCGTCGTCATTCATGGCTCTGAATGTAAGGTGAGCTGCCTCGCCTATCTCGTTGACTGCTGCTGCAGCATCGTCAACGCCGGGGATCTCTACTCTTATTCTTCTTTCGCCCTCCTGTGATACTTCTGCATCATAGTAGCCCTTATATTCAACTCTTCCCTGGAGCATTGAAACAGCGGCTGACATTTCCTGAGCAGTAGGAGCGCCCTCCTTCTCTGCCTCGTATACGATATATACGCCGCCCTTAAGATCAAGACCCTGCTTGATATTCTTGTAGCTGCCGTAGCCTATACGTGGAGCTGCCGTAGTCGTTTCGGAGCTTTCCTCTGTCTCGCTTTCTGAAGCAGTCTCTGCCGTTGCCGGAACACCGTCTGCATTTGTAGTCTGCTCAGACTCTGAAACAGTCTCTGTTGCCTCCTCCGTCTCTTCTTCATCCTGAGACTGAGTTGCCATCTGTACCTGGATATTTCCGTCTGCATCAGTTACAGGCTCGCCGTTTTCATCGGTGACCACCTCTACCTGCATCTGATCTTCTTCCGATGATGAAGTCGCAGGAACGTTGCCAACGCCTAAATATGCCACGGCGGACAGACCCGCTGCAACAACTATCACCAGCAAAAGAATTAAAAAACTCTTTCCTTTCATTTGTTAGTTTCCTCCTTATATAATTATAAACATATGAAAACACATAAAAGTATTATATAATTAAATACCCTGTTATGTCAACCGATTTTTGATATTTATTTACATTATCGGCATAATTTACATCTCCGCTTCGGCGGCTTTTATCATAATTGCACACTCTATTCTCTTCTTCTGCATCTCACAGCCTATCTCATAGGGCGTCATAAGGTCGCCGTGGGTATTAAAAGAATTGGCGGTGCAGCCGCCGCTGCAATAAAATTTTGCCCAGCATTTCTTACATTCCGGTTTGGCGTATACGTTGCACTTTTCAAATTCCTTTCTGATATCATGCCTTGTTGCGCCTGTGTCCACGCTGCCCATTTTAAATTCCTCACGGCCTGCAAACTGGTGACAGGGATACAGATCGCCATTAGGCGTGACCGCAAGGTATTCCGTACCCGAACCGCAGCCCACAAGCCTTTTGGTAACACAAGGCCCTCCCGTAAGGTCTATCATAAAATGGAAGAAATTGAACCACTGACCGTTTTTGCGCCTTTCAAGTATATCCCTTGCCAGCTTTTCATATTCGGCAAATATAATAGGAAGGTCTTCCTCCGATATGGCATAGTCCTCGGAGCTGTCCGCAACTACGGGCTCTATGGATATCTGCTTGAAGCCTAAGTCCGCAAGATGCATAATATCCTTGCCGAAGTCAAGATTGTGCTTGGTGAACGTACCTCTGACATAATATCCTGTCTGTTCCCTGCTGTCGGCCAATTTTTGAAATTTAGGCACGATAGTATCGTAAGAGCCCTGTCCGCCCGCTCTCACTCTCATTTTGTCATTGACCTCTTTTCTTCCGTCTATGCTGAGAACGACATTGTGCATATTCTTATTTATATAGTCCATTATTTCATCGTTTAAGAGTATGCCGTTTGTAGTAATGGTGAAGCGGAAGTTCTTGTTATGCTCCTTTTCCACGGAGCGGGCATATTCCACTATGCCCTTCACCACGTCAAAATTCATAAGAGGCTCTCCGCCGAAGAAGTCCACCTCAAGATTTTTTCTTTTACCCGAAGCTTTTATAAGGAAGTCTATTGCCTTTTTGCCGACCTCAAGGCTCATAAGCTCTCTTTTGCCGTGATATTCTCCCTCTTCTGCAAAACAATATCTGCACTTTAAATTACAGTCATGAGCAATATGCAGGCAAAGAGCCTTCACAACAGGCTCTCTCCTGTCTATAAGAGGTATTACATCTTCATATATGTCCTCTGTGAAGAGCATTTTGTTCTCTACAAGCCCGTTTATCTCCTCCAAGGCCTCGCTTATCTCCTCACCGGAGTATTTGCCGCCAAGCTTTTCATATATCTCATCATCGGGTATTTCTCCGTATATATCCAGCACATCATAAACCACCTCATCTACAATATGCACTGCTCCGCTGTTTACATCCAGCACTATGAAATAACCGTTCATGGAGTATTTATGTATCATATTATCACCTTTCATTTGTAAGATTTTATTTTTTTTACTTTAAAAAGTAAACAAATTTATTTGTACTTTTGCGGAAAAGTACAAAAAACATTTATTACCTTTAATTTTGTTATTTCCATATTTCCAATATAAATTTTGTTTATCTTACTTTAAAAAGTAAGCAAATCTTATGTACTTTTTTGCGAAAAAAGTACCAAAAACGTGGGGAGTTCCGATTCTCCCCACACCCCTTAAACGGCTTTTGGGGCTCAAAAGTAATTTTATTTTATAACTTCTGACCCCAAAAGAGGTAGGGCTCCCACTTAGCCACGTTGCGGCTGTGGGAGGTGTAGCTTCACATAAATATTAGCTTTTCATATTGGAAAGCCTTGAGACTTGGACAAATAATACCATGTAGTAATACAACTAATTTTTAGACTTCTCTTAGCTGTGTTACAGCTATGGGATGTAAAATTTCAAATAAATATTGAATTTTTCGTTTGTATGTGTTCACATCAGTAGTCTATTTTATAAGTAACTTTATTGAGAGGTTTCTCCTTCTGCCAACCGCAATCAGCACTTTTGCCTTCGGCAAAAGCCACTCTAGCGAGTGTCCGATAAATCTTTCGGTGCAATAGTGGTCAGGCAGAAGCCCTGCTTCTTTTGAGGTCAAAAGCTATAAAAATAGAATATCTTTGTGCCTCAAAAGCCGTTCGGAGGGGGTGGGAACCATCGGAAGGTTCCCACGTTTTTGGTACTTTTTTCGCAAAAAAGTACATA
>CANPXH010000061.1 GCA_947585865.1 uncultured Clostridia bacterium | reverse complement strand
AAAAACACCTTATAATAAAGTGACCAAACCATTATAAAGGAGTGTGTTTGAAAAATGTCCTCAATTAATTATATCAGAAAAATAATAAATTTAAAAGGGTTTTGTGTAAAAAAAGTTAATGATTATTGCAAAACTACATTTATTAAAATAGTACTTCCATTATTCGCCTTTTTCTGATAAAATAAAATAGATTGGAGGTATTTGGATGATACTTGCCCTTAACGATGTATCAAAGGCCTTTGGCACAGATACTGTATTGGAAAAGATCTCGTTTCATATAGAGGAAAAAGAAAAGATAGGAATAGTCGGTGTAAACGGAGCAGGAAAGTCTACTCTCTTTAAGATCATAACAGGGGAGCTATCTACTGACAAAGGCAGCATCGTAATGCCGGGGTCCGCAACATTAGGCTATTTTTCACAGGATCTTGAGATAGACAGCACCAAAACGGTGTATGAAGAATTGAAAACGGTATTTGAGCCTGTTATGAATATTGAGCGTCGGCTTCGCCATATTGAAAACAGTATGCCGAAGGTTACAGGCAAGGAATATGATATGCTTATGTCGGAATATTCAGATCTTTCGCATAAGATGGAAGAAATGAACGGCTACAGCTATGAAAGCCGCCTGAGAGGAGTTATAAAAGGCTTGGGCTTCAGCGATGAGGAAAGGGATCAGCCCATATATGAGCTTTCCGGCGGACAGAAGACAAGAGTCGCATTGGGTAAGCTTTTGCTTACTCAGCCGGATATACTTCTTTTGGATGAACCTACGAACCACCTTGACATCGGCTCCGTACAGTGGCTTGAGGAATATTTGAAAAACTATAAAGGCACGTTGCTTATAATCACCCATGACAGATATTTTATGGACAGAGTTGTGGGAAAAATAATAGAGATCGAAAACGGAAGGTCCACGGTGTACTTTGGCAATTATTCCCACTATGCCGAAAAAAAGGCAGCCGACAGGAAGGCTCTTTTGCATCGGTATATAAATCAGCAAAAGGAAATAAAAAAACAGGAGGAGGCCATAAAGACCCTCAAGTCATTTGACAGGGAAAAATCCCTTAAAAGAGCAAGAAGTAAGGAAAAGAACCTTGAAAAGATAGAGAGGATAGAGGCTCCCGATAATCTGCCCGATACCATGCGACTTACTATAAAGCCCAAGAAGGAAAGCGGAAATGATGTGCTTTTTGTAAACGATCTTGCCATGTCGTTTGACGGTCAGCCTTTGTTCAGCAATATAAGCTTTGATATTAAAAAAGGTGAAAAGGCAGCGCTTATAGGGCCTAACGGCATAGGCAAAACCACGCTTTTCAGGATAATACTGGAAAGGATAGAGCCTACAGGCGGCAGCTTTAAAAAAGGCGCCAATGTAGAGATAGGCTACTATGATCAAGAGCAGGAGGACCTCAGCCCGGAAAAGACTATATTTGACGAGATATCAGATGCTTATCCCACGCTTACGGTGACAGAGATAAGAAATGTGCTGGCGGCATTTTTGTTTACGGGCGATGACGTTTTCAAGACTGTAAATACGTTGAGCGGCGGAGAAAAGGGCCGTGTGGCGCTGGCAAAAATAATGCTTTCCAATGCCAATCTTCTTATGCTTGACGAGCCTACGAACCATTTGGATATAAACTCCAAGGAAATACTTGAGCAGGCCTTGAGAAGCTATGAAGGCACTGTCCTTTATATCTCTCATGACAGATATTTCATAAATGCTACCGCTCAAAAAATAATAGAGATACAAAGCGAAAAGGCTGCCGTGTACAACGGGGGTTACGATTACTACATGGAGAAAAGAGCGGAGGCAAACGAAACAAGCACGGCAAATATCCGAACAGAGACCGATAATAAGCTGGACTGGAAAAAGCAAAAGAAATTACAGTCCGAGCAAAGGAAAAAGGAGACTGCCATAAAAAAGCTTGCCGAAAAAATAGAAGAAACGGAAAATGAAATAGATTCCCTTTCAGCTTTGCTGGAGACAGAAGAGGTCTGCACAGATCCCCTGCGCTCTCAGGAGGTCTTTGAAAAAAAGGAGAAGCTGGAAAATGAGCTTATGGGAATGTATGAAGAATGGGAAGAGCTCAATAAATAAAAATCCATATCAATACAAATATAAAGGAGTGATAACATGACTGATAACAACAATAGACAGTGTCCGCACTGCGGCTCAAAGCTCATATCAGACGGATATGTGTTTTGCCCGGACTGCGGAGGCAAATTGACGGATGATACCATAACAGGGGCAAATAACAGCGCATCCGACAACAGTGCTTCCAATGCTACGAATACAAATGAGAGCACAAATGCAGACGGCGGCACAGCGCCAGGTACACCTGCCGAAGATACGCCAAAGAATACTGCATCAGGCGAAGATACTGCCAAGCAGCGTTTTTCGTTTAAGGATATCTCATTGAAGAATATGGACAAAAAGCGTATTTTAATGACAGCAGGCGGTGTTGTGGGAGCCGTTGTTATAATAGCTGCAATAATAGCGGGCGCTGTATATTCGGGCATAGTAGATGGGGCAAGATTCGGTGTAGTGAATAAGGAAAAATCACTTGCGAAAATAGATAAATATATTGCGGAGGGCCAGCTTGAAAAGGCGGCTGACTATGCCGTGCTGGTACAGGATGCCAAAAACGATGACATCGATTTTTTGAAGCAGTTGGTGTATAAGATAAATCCCGTATGCCCTGTAAAGGCATATCAGATGGCGAACAATTATGCTTCGGAAACAATAGAAGAAAGTATAGATGCGGATGTTACAAAATGGCTTGAATTTGGCCACAGCGCACCTGCAGCTCCTTCTGTAGGCCCTGCCGGCGGTACATATGTTTATCCTCCTAAGCTATCTATCACTCCGGGCAGTGAAAAAATAGGCCATGGAGTATACTATACAAAAGACGGGAAAGAGCCTGATGAAAATTCCTCTCTTTATTACAACGGCATAGACATAACACGAGATTGTACAGTCAAGCTTGTGACCATAAACGGCTTGGGTCAGAAAAGCGCCGTTGTGACGCAGGTATATGAAATAGACGGAAGCGCCCAAAACAAGATGGAGGATACTCTCAAAAAGGCAAAAAATGTTCTTGACAACGCCGTAGTGGGCGATAATGTGGGAGAGTGTCTGCAAGGCTGTAAAGACGATCTGGAGACTGCCGTCAAAAATGCAGAGGCAAAGCTGGGAGAAAACGGCTGCACCGTAGAAACAGGCAACCAGTTATGCGACGATCTGAACAGCAAGATAACGGCTCTTGACGAAAGCAAGGTGGCCAATGTAGACAGAAGCGCATTGAATTCCGCCATAAGCGATGCCAACAGCTTGTACAGCAGCGGCACTGACAGCGAATATTCATTGCAGCTTAAGAATGATCTGGGCATATTGAAAAGGCAGATAGATGCCGCAGAAAGCCTTGTGCAGTCTAGAAATCCAAAGCAGGATGAGCTGGACAAAATGGTGGGTACGGTAAACAACGCCATGTCTACCTTCAACTATGCCGTAAAAATAGTGGAAACAGATGTGAAGTATAACAAATACAAGGGCTTTTATTCATACACTCACAATCACTTTATCGACGAGCTCATGGTCAATGTGAATATTGACAGGGTATCAGGCGGAAAGCTTTACGGTTCGTTTGAAATAGAGCACCAAAGCGTAGAAGACGACGGCAGGGATAAAGAAGTATTTGCTTCAAAGCCGCTGAACGGCATAGCTATAAAAGACGGAAAGATATCCTTTGATCTTACGGGCAAATCCACATATGTGGAATACAAATTCGGTGAAGACGGTGTAACAAGCGATTCGGAGCAAAAAACCTATACGAGCGGCGTTGAGATAACTATGCTGGATGAAGGAGAGATCCGTGTGTCTATGACAAACATAGGAAACACCGTTGACTTTAATGAAGTGCTTTACAGAGACTGATCATGACGAAAGGAATGTGCGCATTCTTTCAAGTGCATATATTATCAACACGCAAAAACACCGCTTGCAATGCAAGCGGTGTTTTTGATATTATTCAAGTGTTACGGGTCCATCCGTTTCCTTTCGCATCATATCCCATTTTTCAACGGGTCTGTCTACCTTAAGCTTTATTATCTGCTGAGGATGAGGAGCCTCGGTGATCCTTTCGCCTTCCTCGTTATACATCTCGGTTATTTTTTGAGAAAATATCTCTCCGTGGTGTCTTAAAAATTCCACCTCATCCCCTGCCACAAATTTATTTCTCTGCTCTATAAGGGCAAAGCCTGTTTCTTCATTATAGTCCAGCACCATACCTATAAAATCATATGTTCTTATATAAGAGCTGGTGGTGTATATCTGCTCGTCAGCACCGGGCTTGCCGTAATAAAAGCCGGTTGTAAAACCTCTGTAGCTTGCCTTGGCAACTTCACGGATATAGTATTCCTTTTTCTTTTCATAGAGCTTCGGGTCTTTAATATAGTTGTCTATAGCTTCTCTGTATACCCTTACCACAGTGCCTACATAAAAGCAGGTCTTTATCCTGCCTTCTATTTTAAGACTCGTTATGCCTGCATCTATCAGCTCGGGTATATGCTCTATCATACAGAGATCCTTTGAATTGAATATATATGTGCCTCTGTCATCTTCAACTATTGGCATATATTCGTTTGGCCTTGTTGCCTCCGTAACGTAGTACTGCCATCGGCATGGGTGGGAGCAAGCGCCCTTGTTGGCATCTCTTCCACTTAAATAATTGCTCAAAAGACAGCGCCCGCTGTAGCTTATGCACATTGCTCCGTGTACAAATGCTTCTATTTCAAGGTCCTCGGGTATATTTTCGGATATATCCTTTATCTCCTTAAGAGAAAGCTCCCTTGCCATAACAATCCTTTTGGCTCCCAGATCGTGCCAAAAAAGAGCGGAGCCGTAATTGGTATTGTTTGCCTGAGTGCTTATGTGTATATCCATATCGGGAACTGTTTTCCTTGCTATGGCAAATACTCCCGGGTCGGCTACAAGTACAGCATCTGCCCCCAATGCTCTGACTTGCCTTAGATAGTCCGGCAATTTGTCAATATCCTCATTGTGGGCAAATATATTGCACGTAACATAAACCTTGACGCCGTGTTCGTGGGCAAAGTCTATGCCTTCCTTCATCTGCTCGCTGTCAAAATTCTTGGCCTTTGCCCTAAGTCCAAAGCTGGTGCCGCCTAAATATACTGCATCGGCACCGTATAATACGGCTATTTTCAGCTTTTCAAGATCTCCTGCCGGAGCCAGCAGCTCTATTTTTTTCATTGTATCAATCCTCCAGCTTTTCTATAAGGGCAACGCCGTCGCCTATAGTCAATATGGCCGTTCTCAGCTTGTCATTATGGGTTATCTCATACAGAAAGTCATTGAGCCTTTTGTGTATTGTCCTTTGCCTTCGGGGAATATCGGTATAACCCTGAGCGACTCTGCCGTCTTGGAGCACATCGTCTACCATTATTATGCTGCCCGGCTCCGTAAGCCTTAATACGTGAGGCAGCATATATATATACTGTCCTTTTGCGGCGTCCATAAACACAAAGTCGAACTTGCCGTCAAGAGTGGGGAGTATGGTATTGGCATCTCCCTCCAGTATGGTTATCTTATCTTCCAAACCCAGCTTTTTAAAGTTTGCCTTGGCTTGCTCTATCATCATAGGATAGCGGTCTATAGTGATTATACTGCCGTCTTCGGGCAAAAAGGATGACATATAGCTTGCCGAAAAACCCACTGCCATACCTATTTCCAGTATCCTGGCAGGCCTTTTGATACCCAGCACAAAGCCCATGAGCTTAGCCACATCATTGGGTATTATGGGAAGTCCTTCCTCATAGGCTGCTTTTTGCATTTCTCCCAGCTTACCTTTGCAAAGGGGCTGGAGGTCATCAACATATTCGGCTAAATAATTTTCCACCAAACTCATATTAATCTCCATTCCGCCGCTAAAGCGTCGGCACAAATAGTAATGAAAGTGCCGACAGCGGCTATTTTTTTT
>CANPXH010000060.1 GCA_947585865.1 uncultured Clostridia bacterium | reverse complement strand
AGATGTTAGAAAATTCAGGTAAATTGCACAATTTTATTTACCGAAAAATATGCAAAATTACCATAGTTTTTAATAATTTTTTCCTTTAACAGATAAAAAGCGATTTTCTCCATAAATCCTCTAAATGTAGAATTTTACGGCATTCTAAAAATAGTTTGTATACATATTATACAAATTTATGGTATTAAATTTGTGCAAATAATGAAAATTATATTTTGAAATGTAAATTTTTTTTGTAACTATTGAAAAAATCAGTGCAAAATGATATTATAAGTAATAATCGTAAAATAGGGGGTCTTATACCTGTTTTGAGATTATAATCGTGGTCCGACACAGTATTTAAGCGTATTTCGTATAAATTCGGCTCATTAGTATCCTCTGAGCTTTGTCATGTTCTCACAATACGATTTATGTAAAATACAGTTTCTGACATATTAGAAGACCACAATTCTGAATAAAAGTAGGGGGAAATAAGATGAACGTGTTTTTTCCAATTTAGGGGGAATTGTTAGGTTTTCCAAGTGAAAATGCCGATTATGAAGCGGAAAGGATCATCCTATTTTAATACAGTAAAATAGGAAGAAACAGGAGAAAAATCCGAAATTTTCGCTGTCACGCTCTGACAGAAATTACAGGTTTTTCTCATCTCTGCGCAAAACTGAAATTTGACGTATATTTGTTTTGCCCTCTCCGAAACCCGCTTAAATAAAGGCTTTTCAAAAAATCAAGGAAATCTAAAACTTTATCGAAAGGGAGGAATTAAAAAATGAGATTAGATTTCAAAAGAATTATGAGTTCTGTATTGGCATTTGTTATGCTTTTCAGTTCACTCGTAATGGTAAATGTTGTTAGTGTAAGTGCGGCTACAGCTACTATAGCAGGTCTTACAGACGGTAAGACGGTTAGTACTGCGGCTGAATCTGATTTAAAGGGCACTATACAAGAGAAACAGTCATCATTAGACAGTGTATGGATATCAAAAGGAAATAACACTGGTTTAACCAATGATGATAATATTGATGTTACAATTAATAGTACAACTTACAACAGTAAAAAAAATGGTGCAATGTTTGAAAGTTCGGCTACAGCCTATACCCAAAAAGGTATACAACTTACTACTTCTGCTGGTTCAATTACAATTAATGTAAAAAAAGCAGGTAAGATTTATATTGATTATGCGGGTGCAGGAACAAAAAAGTATGCTTCTATTGAACACAACAGTCAAAAATATGATACAGGTTCAACCGGTAAAAATGACCAAGGAATTCAGACTTCTTTCAGTGTTTCGCAATCAGATATAAGTAATGGTGCATATACAATAAAAGCAGGAGATGATTCTGTTTATGTCTATGCCATAGGTTTTATCTCTGATAGCGGTACAACCTATACCATCAATGGCAACTGCACGGGTCTTACAGAAGGTCAGACATTCACACTGACAGACAATACCAAGCAGCCGGCAGTAAATTATGAGGCAAAAGTAAATAAAGGCGATGCAACATATACTGTTACAAAGAAAGCTGAAGAAGCTCCTTTCGGTGCCGGAACCAAGCTTACGGCTTCATTGGCAGGCTACAAGATAAACGGCAAGGACAGCGATGAAGTCACTCTTTCAGGAAGTGGTGAAACTTTTAATGCTGCTCCCAATCTTCAATTTGAAAGTAACCAGTATTCTGTTACAATTAAGGTTGTAAGCAATAGTGATTCCAGCGAAATATCAAATGCAAATGCTTACAAAAAATCAGATAAGGCTACAGCTATTCCAATAAATAAGGACGGTACAGAAATAAAACTGAACAAGGGCACTACAGAGACATTCTATGTTGGCGCAGCAAATTTCTTAGGCGCTGCTACAAAGGAAATTTCAGAAGCAGACAATGGTACGGTTATAACCGTAAAGCTTGATCCTATGCCTGCATCAGGAAGTATTAAGAATGGCAATTATTTCAGTTCAGAATTATTCTATTCCGAAGCTCCCGAAGAAGGCGCAGCGGATGCATACAATTTAAAGGACTTATCAAACTATACCGCAAACGGCTTTACCTTCTCTAAGTTTACTGTACAGATGTTTGACAGCAGCCACTCTTCTGTAGCAAGACTTAATATTGCAAAAAAGCAGACTATTAAATATACTCCTACCGAAGATGGTACACTTACAATTATAGGCGCTTCAGGAAGCGGTTCAGATAAAACAAGAGGATATGACATAAGTCCGGCACCTGAAGATGGAAATGCAAGCGTATTGTTTGACGGAGATAAGCCGTCAGATTGGGTAACAAAAACTCATCAATTAAAGGAAGGAACAGCATATACAATTACTGTAAAGGATGTTAATGCGATCAATATACAGAAAATTTCCTTTGAGCCTTCCAATACATATGACGTTACTATAAATGCAGATAATAAAACTGAAGATTCTGTTACAATAAACGTAGGTTCTCAGCAATTCACAGCAGAGCCGAGCACTAAGACAACATCACAAGGACTTAAGCTTACAGAAGGCAAGCATACATTATCTGCAAAGGGTTATACTATTACTCCAAATGTAATCGATGTACAGTCAAGCGGTGTAAACAGCTTTGACGTAACTATTGAAAAATCCACAGCTGTAACAGTTAAGTTCAGCCTTGCGGATTCAACAGGTGTTGACGGCGTGAACGCTGATGATGCAAGCGAAAATATAAAAATTGAACAGCTTGACGCAACTAATGCTGTTGTAAAAACAGAGAATTTAAAAACAATGGCTAAGCCTGTAGAATTTACAGATATAGACGCAGGTACAAGCTTCAGATTTTCAAGCAGCGCTCGTAATGTAGTAAGATGGCTTACAGTAAGAAACGGCGTAGTTGATTCTGAGCAGAGCGACCAGAATTACAGCTACAAGTGGAAGGACGATATAGGCTTCTTCAACGGCGACAGCAGATATTTCATATATACAGTTCCAAGCAAAGACATTATTACTTCAACAGGAACAGGTGAATATGGCATTCAGTTTACAGCTGTTAAAAGCGTTGAGAACATGAATATCGAAAGAAACGAAAACTCTAATGGTAAGCATCGTAAAGACCTTGAATTCGGACAGTACGGTTTTGGTGCGGACAAGGCTGCTCTTTGCGGAAATGATGCAAGACAGAATATGGATTATATATTTGAATATGCAGGCTTAGGCGATTATGGCAAGGGCTATGCAGCAGATATATATAATAAAATATTAACTGAATTCAACGGTACTGAAGCAAAGATAAAGACAACCAATGAATACGGTATACTTAATGCAGAGGGTACAGGAAGACATACTCACGCTGTATTCAGTGTTGGTCCAGATGTTAAAACAAAAGACGGAAAGGCTGTTCAGGCTATTATAGACAGAACGGGTGCGGTTGACCTTTACGAGCTTGAGATTGCTCCCGAAGAGGCATCAGGTTACAAGGTAAAGGGCAAAGCTTTACCCGAGATAAATAACGGTATTGATAATAAGGAAGCATTCCTTGTTGAAGCAGATAAAATATATGGCATACGTGCAAGAAATACGGGCGCTGACGTTGAATGTTACATCAAGTCTGTAAGAATTCTTAATCCTAACAATATACTTGACAGCGAGAATTATGCAAAATCTAACGCAAACGTAACAAAGCTTGACGAAGGTGCTATTTCAGCTCTTGAAGCAGCCGGTGTTGAACTTGGAGAAGAGCCGGGTGATACTGTATTCAGAATAGTAGGTACAATAAATCTTGATCCTGCTACAGACGGCGCTTCTATAACTGCTGCTACCAACTTCCTTCAGACTATACAGTCTGTAGGCTTTGATGCATACAAGGAGAGCGACTATAAGACTTATGATGATGCGGATAAACTTCTTAACGCATATCACTTCAGAGGAAGAGACAGTCTTAAGAAAGCTAATCAGACTGAATTTGACAATGCAAATGTAGAATGGTCAGAAATAGAATTTAATGATGTTGCAAATTCTGCCGTTGACTATGACAACGATCCTAATAACGGTGTTAATTTAGGTACACTTAATCCCGACGGAAGCTTCAGCGCAGTATATGTTCAGACCTTCTTCGCAGCCAAAGAGAATATGGTTCTTATACCATGGGTTAAGTATGTAGGCAGTGATGACAAAGTATATTCACTTATTGAACTGTCAAGTTCAGCCGACAACGGTAAAATAGAAGATACAAACAATGTTTATCTTAAGGTAAATTAATTATAGGAGGTAATTAATAATGAGATCATATGAAAAACCATGCATGACAGTTACTTGCTATAATGCCATGGATAAAACAAATATCACTCTGAACGTAAAATCAGCGATCGCGCCTTATAACAAAGACGGCGCAGGAACTAAAATAGGCGCTAATTCATTTACTTTACATCAGTAATTAACGCAAGAGAGCCGAGACGAAAGTCTCGGCTCTTTTTAGTAACAAGCTTTGCATATTTGCATCCATGCTACAGAAAATAATTGTCATAACATATATTTTCTGATACAATTAAACTAGAAATGTTAAGGAGGGTCTTTTATGAAACTGATGTTTGCATCGGACATACACGGTTCGATGTACTATGGGAAGAAAACAGTTGAGAAATATAAGGAAGAAAAGGCGGACAAGCTCATACTTTTAGGCGATCTGCTCTATCACGGACCGAGGAACGATCTGCCGAAAGGATACGAGCCTAAAGGCGTCATATCACTTCTCAACGGCATCAAAAATGAGATACTTGCTGTAAGAGGCAACTGCGAGGCAGAAGTGGATCAAATGGTGCTTGAATTTCCCGTTATGGCAGAGTATATGATAATGTATATCGAAAACAGAATGCTCTTTATTACACACGGCCATATTTTCAATACTTCAAATCCGCCTATGCTTAAGGACGGTGATATACTCATACACGGGCATACTCACATTCAGGCTATGGAGGATTTTGGAAATAATAATATCTATATCAATCCCGGCTCCGCTGCCATTCCCAAAAACGGCAACAAGCCAAGCTATATGATATACGAAAACGGTATTTTTACTATAAAGGACTTTGACGGAAACAGCATTATGGAAAGGGCAATTCTATGAGTACGTTGATTTTTTCACTTGAAGCCGTTCTGCCTATTATGCTTGTGATACTGGCAGGCTACGGCATACAGAAAACAAAAATTCTGACGGAGGATTTTTTCAAGCAGGCAAATACCTTTGTGTTCAAGTTTGCTCTGCCCTTGTATCTTTTTTACAGCGTGTACGGCATAGACAATATAGGAGACATCAACATAAAACTGCTTGTTATGGCTGTTGCTCTTGTGTTCGCAGTGTTTTTTATTGCCCTTGCCACTATACTTCTCTATACAAAAGATCCGGGGAAGCGTGGTGCGCTTATACAGGCATCCTTTCGCTCAAATTATGCTATTATAGGCTTGCCGCTGGCTAAGGCTATGGGCGGAGATGCGGCTTTGGCAAATGCGGCTCTTATTTCTGCTGTGGGCATACCGCTTTTCAATATTCTTGCCGTTATTACGCTGACCGTTTTCAGCTATGACAACGAGGGCAAAAAAATATCCGTGCCTTCCATACTTAAGTCAATTGTCACAAATCCCCTTATTATAGGTGTGTTTTGCGGTGTTGTAATTGTGTTTATGAGAAGATTTACGGATTTCAGAATAAAGGATGATATGCCTGCTCTTTATGGGGCTATTGAGAATATCGGTGGGATCGCCTCTCCTCTTGCGCTTATAGTATTGGGTGGCCGTTTCAGGGTCTCTGCCGTTAAGGAGCTTGCTCCCGATATTGCCGTAGGTGTTGTATGGCGCCTTGTACTTACCCCTGTGATAGGTCTTGGTATTGCCGTTCTCCTGGCGGCAAAGGGTATCGTAAATATTGACAATGCGGTTTATCCCGCCCTTATTGCCTTTTTCTGCTCTCCCACAGCCGTAAGCTCAGCTATTATGGCAGAATCTATGCACAGCCATGGGGAGCTTGCAAGGCAGCTTGTGATTTGGACAAATATTGTGTCTGTATTCACGCTTTTTGTGACTATTGCTCTTTTTCGCTCACTTGGTATGCTTTAAATTTATGCCGATTATGCCGCCAAGCCCTCCTGCTGCGGCGGCAAGAACAGACATCACTATGAATTTTGATGTGGGAACAAATGACGGTATGAGCAAAAAGCCTGTTATAAACATAAGCAATGCATACAGTACGCCTGAAATTATGCCCCATATCAGCCCCCTGCTGCTTGCCGAGCGGGCTGTGATGAAGCCGCATATTACACAGACGATCACCGTGGTAATAAGGGCGGCTGTGGATATGTGTTCCTCGGTTACATCGGTGTATGTTATGAGCAGAGCATATATCAAAAATACTGCCGCCGTAAGTATGTAGCTTACGATAAGTCCTTTCAGCATAGCTATTATTGGGGATGTTTTCACTACAGCCATCGTATCACTCTCCTTTGTACAATATATGTAAATGTGCACAATAAATATGCCTGATATCATTGTCTCTGTGCCAAATCAACACTCTTCGGAGTGTTTTTTTATTACAAAAAATATAACACACATACAGCGTAGTATTTTTAACTGCGATATGTATATTTTATCCTTGTACATCATTGACAAAAACCCAGCTTAATTTTGTACATACTGCACAAAAAATCTCCCATCT
>CANPXH010000059.1 GCA_947585865.1 uncultured Clostridia bacterium | reverse complement strand
CTTCAGCACTTTCGGCTTCGCCGAAAGTCGACCTGCGGTCGCCCGATATGTCTTTCGGTGCAATGCCACCTCCCCTTGCGAAGGGGAGGTTTGATATAGGCAACAAATATGTGATGTCTCACCTCCCACAGCCGCAACGTGGCTAAGTGGGAGCCCGATTCTTTTGGGGTCAAAAGTTACAGAATAAGAAAATTTCCGAACCCCAAAAGCCGTTTAAGGGGTGTGGGGAGAATCGGAACTCCCCACGTTTTTGGTACTTTTTTCGCAAAAAAGTACATGAAATTTGCTTACTTTTTAAAGTAAGATAAAACTTATATTACAAATAAAAAGTTTGTACAGCTTTTTAAAGCAGCTTATCACTGTCCAACAGTATAGTTATAGGCCCGTCATTTACAAGCTCCACCTGCATATAAGCCCGGAAAGTACCTGTCTGCACATTTTTGAAATTAGCCTTAGCATATTCCGTAAATTTATTGAAGCTTTCCCTAGCCTCCTCAGGGCCTGCGCCCATAGCGAAGGAGGGTCTGTTGCCCTTACGTGCATCAGCGTATATTGTAAAATTAGGCACAAGCAATATCCCGTAGTCCAGATCTGACACAGACAGATTCATCTTGTCGTTTTCGTCCTCAAATATCCTTATGTTCACAAGCTTGTTGAGCATCCATTTAAAGGTATCCTCATTATCTCCCTTATTCATGCCGACAAGAGCAAGTATGCCCCTGTCTATACAGGCAGTAACATTGCCGTCTATGGTTACGCTTGCTTTTTTTACTCTTTGCAGTACCACACGCATCAGGCATTCACTCTTTCTATATTTTCCACGCCGCCTACATTCATTACCTTGCTGCAAAATATCTCCAGCTGTTCTACGTTGCTTATCTTAAGGCTCAAATCCACAACTGCCTTTCCGTTCTTAATAGGTCTTGCATTTATATTGTTTACGGAAAGATTTTCGTCTATAACTATTTTAAGGATGTCAAATGTAAGGCTGTCTCTGTCTATTGCAAATATCCTTATATCCACCATATAAGAGCCTGACGTAGTCTTGTCAACGGTCCATTCCGCTTCCAGCAGCCTTGCTCTTTCCTCTTCGCTGAGATTTATTATATTGACGCAGTCGGTTCTGTGTATAGACACACCTCTGCCTCTTGTAACAAATCCCACTATCTCATCACCGGGCACGGGAGAGCAGCACTTTGAAAATCTCACCTCTATATCTCCTATGCCGTGAACATATATACCGCTCTTGCTCTTTTTCTTACCGGGCTGTTCGGCCTGTGAGCTTTCTATATGAGCCTTTATGGTCTCCTCCTGCTCCTTAAGTATTTCCTGAGCGGTCTTTTTCCTGTTGCGCTCCTGTTCATATATGTCATAGAGCTTATTTATTATCTGGCCCTCTTTAAGTCCGCCGTGACCTACGGCGGCACATATGGAATCCCAATCCCTGAAGCTGTATCGCTCAAGCACCGCTTCCATAGCCTTAGGCGTAAGTATGTCGGCAAGGTCGTAGTTCTTCCTTTTGGCCTCTCTTTCCAAAAGCTCCTTGCCCCTTACGATATTTTCTTCCTTGTTAAGCTTCTTGTACCATTGATTTATTTTGGACTTGGCCTGGCTTGTCTTTACAAACTTAAGCCAGTCACGGCTTGGGCCTCTTGTATTTTGTGAGGTCACTATCTCAACTCTGTCGCCGTTTTTCAAAACGTAGTCAAAGTTCACTATCCTGTTGTTTACCCTGGCTCCCACCATGGTATTGCCTACAGCCGAATGAATGGCGTATGCAAAGTCTACGGGAGTGGAGCCCTCTGTAAGAGAAATGACTTCGCCTCTGGGACTGAAGCAGAACACGTTTTCGCTGAAAGCATTCAGGTCTGTCTTTATAGTGTCCATAAACTCGTGGTTATCGGACATATCTCTTTGCCATTCCAGTATCTGTCTCAGCCATGAAAGCTTGGCATCTTCCGAGCTGTCCTCAACGCCTTCCGTTATGCCCTTTTTGTATTTCCAGTGGGCGGCTATGCCGTATTCCGCCGTCTTGTGCATCTCATAGGTCCTTATCTGTATCTCAAATATAAGACCGTCAGGGCCTATAAGTGTATTGTGGAGCGACTGATACATATTAGCCTTGGGCATGGCTATGTAGTCCTTAAAGCGGTTGGGCATAGGAGTATATGCTTCGTGTACTACGCCAAGCACACCGTAGCAGTCCTTAACGCTTTCCACCAATACTCTTACGGCAAAGAGATCAAATATCTGATCAAGGGTCTTGTTCTTTGTATGCATCTTTTTATAAATGCTGAAAAAGTGCTTGGGTCTGCCGTTTACGGTACACTTGATACCTGCGGCTTCGCATTTTTCCTTTATCTCCTTAACGATCCTCTCAACATATTCCTCTCTTTCCGTCTGCTTTCTGTGTATCTTATCCACAAGATCGTAATAAGCTTCCGGCTCCAGATATCTCAGACAAAGATCCTCCAGCTCCGTCTTTATCTTTGAAATACCAAGCCTGTCTGCAAGAGGAGCGTATATATCCAGTGTTTCCTGGGCTATCTCCTTCTGCTTTTCGGGTCTGTGGAACTTAAGCGTTCTCATATTGTGGAGCCTGTCGGCTACCTTTATAAGTATTACCCTTATATCCTTTGCCATAGACAAAAACATTTTTCTGAAATTCTCCGCCTGGAATTCCTCCTTTGAAGAATAGGCGAATTTTTCAAGCTTTGTAACGCCGTCTACAAGCTGGGCGACATCGTCGTTGAACATTTCGGCAATGTCTTCAAGAGTATATTTTGTATCTTCCACAACATCGTGGAGAAGTCCGGCAACTATGCTTTCAAGATCCAGTTCCAGCTCCGCCAGTATCTTGGCAACACTCAAGGGATGGATAATATAAGGCTCGCCGGATTTTCTTTTCTGCTCCCCATGAGCATCGCAGGCAAGCTTATATGCCTTCTCCACCATGGACAGATCCTTTGACGGGTGATACCTCCTGATCTCGTCAAGTAATTCCTGATATAATTTTTCTACCTGCTCAGAATAATCGATCTCGCTCATAACGTCACCCCTGTCTTACAATTTACGGCAAATTTCTAAAGAAATGAATAATACTTAATTATATATCCAAACCCACTTTTTTTCAAGTGCTGATTTAACTTTTTGTTCCTTTGGATTTAACTTTTTGTTCCTTTGAATTTGAATTTTTTTTAGGTGATATCGGTGCCGCAGCCGACCCGATACGAAATTTATTCAAAATATTTACGGGCATTTACATTCAGTTGGGATAGCGCAGATTTTCTTCCTTTATATCTTCAAGCACTTCATCATAGAATTTACGGCACTCCCATTTGGCATATTCAAGATTGTGGTCGAGACAGTTCCCGCATTCTCCGGAAGAAGCGGCAGGAACATCCCCTTCAAAGCCTATGATGTATTCAAATGTCCTTTTCATCACATCAACTATGTCTTCGGAAGAAAGATCCCCCTTGAATATGACATACATGCCTGTTCGGCAGCCCATGGGGCCTACATATATCGTTTTGTCCGCCCATTGCTCATCGCTTCTTAAAAACACTGCCATAAGATGCTCAAGCGTATGTATGGCGGCTGTGTCCATACACGGCTCAACATTCGGCCTTTTTATCCTTATATCAAAGGTGGTGAGAGTCTCCTTTCCCACTTTGTCCTTGCGTGATACATATATTCCTCTTAAAAGTCTGTCATGGTCTATGGTAAAGCTTGCTACCTTCACAGGTCTCACTCCTTTTCTTTCCTTAAATATAACCTAATTTTATTATACTTTTATTGTAAATACAAGCATAAGTTATAAAGAATGCAAATATTGATCATAATTACAGCCTTAATTCCGACAAAAATAGTAAGAATATACAAGAGACCCTTAAATTTATTATATACTTAACACAAAAAATATGCGTTAAACTCTTGTATTTTTATGTAAAATATTGTATTATTATATTTAAGGTAAAATCTAAGGACGGCCGTAGCATGACTGGGGCGTGCGATACGGTCAAATATCCTTAAGTAAGGAGGAAAATAGATATGAATCTTAAAACCTTTAAAATAGGTGGCATTCATCCGCCTGAAGGCAAAGAGTATACCGAAGATAAGCCTATCGAAATAATCATGCCAAAGACAGGCGCTCTTATGGTTTTCCCGATGAGCCAGCACATAGGCGCTCCGGCCAGCCCTATAGTAGCCAAAGGCGACAGAGTTCTTTTGGGACAAAAAATTGCCGAAGCGGAAGCCTTTATGTGCTCACCTATACACTCATCGGTATCGGGTACCGTAAAGGATATAAAGCCAATGCTTACTCCCGGCGGTACCATGGTGCAGTCAATAATCATTGAAAACGACGGACTTTTTGAGGAAGATCCTTCTCTTGGCAAGGATACGGCCTTTGATTCCTTTACAAGAGAACAGATACTGGACAAGATCAAGAATGCAGGTATCGTGGGCTTAGGCGGCGCAGGCTTCCCTACTCACATCAAGCTCAATCCGCCTCCTACGGACAAGATCGACTCGATAATAGTCAATGCGGCGGAGTGTGAACCTTACCTTACGACCGACCACAGGGTAATGCTTGAAAAGACGGACAGACTTGTGCAGGGTCTTGCCATAATGCTCAAGCTTCATCCGGGTGCTCACGGCTATATCGCCATAGAGAACAACAAGCAAAACGCTATTGACGCTATGGTAAAGGCTGTTAAAGGATACGACAACATTTCCGTAGTCGCTCTTCTCACAAAGTACCCCCAGGGCTCCGAAAAGCAGCTCATATATGCCGTAACGGGCAGAGAGGTAGACTCAGGCAAGCTTCCCGCCTCAGCAGGCTGTATAGTAGATAATGTAGATACGGTGCTTGCTGTGGAAAGAGCAGTGTGCAAAGACAGGCCTCTTATGAGAAGGATAGTTACCTTCACAGGCGATGCCGTAAACAATCCGGGCAACTATCAGGTAAGGATAGGTATGAATATGAACGACTTTATAGAGGCTGTAGGCGGCTTCAAGGAAGAGCCCGGCAAGATAATAGCAGGCGGTCCTATGATGGGCAAGGCTATATACTCTACAGACGTTCCCTTTATAAAGACTTCATCCGCACTTCTTTGCCTTACAAGAGAGGCGGCAACGCTTCCTCCGGAGAGCAACTGTATCAGATGCGGCAAGTGCGTAGGCGCCTGTCCTATGGGTCTTATGCCTCTTAATCTTAATCAAGACGCCCTTGCTTCCGATATGGCGGCCTTTGAAGCACACCACGGCTTAGACTGTATAATGTGCGGCTCCTGTTCATTCGTATGTCCGGCAAAGAGACATTTGGCACAGACGATCATAGCTTACAGAGGCGAAGTAATGGCTTCTAAGAGAAAGAAATAAAGGAGGGCGAAAAAATGAACAGTAATTTAATGGTATCATCATCTCCCCACATTCGCTCTAATGAAACCGTTTCAAGCGTTATGAGAGATGTGATCATAGGTCTTGTGCCCGCAGCGGTAATGGGCATTATATTCTTCGGCGTTACGGCAGCTATAGAGATAGCAATGTGTATCATAGCGGCGATAGCAGCCGAAACCGTATACAACGCAATAGCCAAAAAGCCTAATACTATAAAGGATCTTTCCGCTGTCGTTACAGGTCTTTTATTGGCTATGAACCTTCCCGCTTTAAGCTTTGAAGCTCACCCCATTGCAATATTCGTAATGCCCGTTGTAGGTGCATTTTTTGCAATAATCATAGCAAAGCAGCTTTTCGGCGGCTTAGGTCAGAACTTTATCAACCCTGCCCTTGCGGGGCGTGCATTTTTGCTTGCATCCTATCCCACTCTTATGAGCGGTTCAGCCTTCGGCCCCACAGGCTTTTTGGCTAAGGCAGGCGTGGATGCGGCTACATATGCGACTCCTCTTGCTTCCATAAAGCAGACAGGCGATGCAGGCGCAACACTTATACAAGGACTTATAGGCAACACAGGCGGCACTATAGGCGAGACCTGTGCAATAGCTCTTATAATAGGCGGTATATACCTTATAATAAGAAAGGTCATATCCTGGAGGATCCCTGTTGTGTATATTGCAACAGTATTTATATTCACCACGATACTTAAATTTGCAGGCGTACCTGCCGCAGCAGACAGACTTCCCGTTCAGGAGCTTTTCTACGGCGGACTTATGCTGGGTGCCTTCTTTATGGCTACCGACTACGCATCTTCTCCCGTAACGCCAAAAGGCCAGCTCATAATGGGCTTCGGCTGTGGATTTATAACCACGCTCATAAGAGTTTTCGGCGGTTATCCGGAAGGCGTATCCTATTCAATACTTCTTATGAACCTTTGTGTTCCTCTTATTGACAGATATACCGCTCCAAGAACTTTTGGTTACTCAAGAGCAAAAGCAAAGGAGGTGAAGTAGTATGTCTAATATAATAAGACCCGCTGCAATATTACTTATAATATGTCTCATAGCCGCAGGACTTCTCGGCTACGTAAACGCCATTACCGCAGGCCCTATCGCAGATCAGGAGACTGCCGCTCAGGCGGAGAGCATGAAAGCCGTTCTTTCAGATGCCGCCGAATTCGGTGAGTCCGAAGCAATAGAAGACGATGCACCGGAAGAACACGACAACATAGATATAACTACTGTTACACCTGCTCTCGATAATAACGGCGAAACAATGGGCTATGCTGTAGCCGTTACGGCAAAGGGCTTCAGCGCCGGCCTTCAGCTTATGT
>CANPXH010000058.1 GCA_947585865.1 uncultured Clostridia bacterium | reverse complement strand
GGTTCCCACGTTTTTGGTACTTTTTTCGCAAAAAAGTACATATAAATTTGCTTACTTTTTAAAGTAAGATAAATAAAAAATTTAAAATAAGGAGGTTCCCCATGGACATAAAAGAAATACTCTCAAAAGTAGACCACACACTGCTCACACCTACAGCCACATGGGAAGAGATAAGGCAGATATGTGATGACGGCATAAAATACCATACGGCAAGCGTATGCATACCGCCGTCATTTGTGAAAAGGGCAAAGGAATACGCAGAGGATAAAGTAAAGATATGTACGGTGATAGGTTTTCCCAACGGCTACAGCACCTCTTTGGTAAAGGCATATGAGACTATGGCCGCTCTTAATGACGGTGCAGACGAAATAGACATGGTCATAAATATAGGCGATCTTAAGGACAAGCGCTATGATAAGATATTTACAGAGATATATTTGCTTAAAAGCATATGCAAGGACAGAGTATTAAAGGTAATAGTTGAGACATGTATGCTTGAAGAAGACGAAAAGAAAGTGATGTGTGGGATAGTGACTGCAAGCGGCGCAGACTATATAAAAACGAGCACCGGGTTTGGCGGCGGCGGTGCGACCTTTGAGGATATTGTGCTTTTCAGAAAATATGTGGGAGAAAATGTAAAGATAAAGGCCGCAGGCGGAATAAGCTCAATAGCCGATGCGGAAAGGTTTATAGAACTGGGCGCCGACAGATTGGGCACGAGCCGTATAGTCAAAATTGCCGACAAAATGGAAAACAAGAACAAATGATGTATGCCAAATCCCCAAGGTACGCACAATATTGTTCAACTTTTGATGCTAATTACTTGAATTTAATGAATAATTATGCTATTATATAAGATAGGATAATATATAAGGAGGATAAAACCATGAAAAAACTTTTGGCTAAAATAGCTGTTTTTGTATCAGTGATGGCTGTGGCCGTAGGCATAAGCACTGTTGCGGCTTCGGCAAGTGTTGTGTACAAGCTCAGCGAAGGGCTTACATCAGGCCTTACGATGCAGAACAATACATATCTTGGTACAGGCGATTACTTTACGGTAGTTACCGGCGGAAATTCTCTTATAATAGATGAGAATGACAGATATTATATTGCCGATAAAGATGGCACGATAAGGGATATCGTAAATGATCTTGACGGCAAAACATTTGGCTTTAGATTAAAGACAAACGGCAGAGGAAGTAAAGAAAGCAGATGTGTTTCATTTACCACAGCAGGTCCGGCAACTCTTGAGTTATATGCCGTGACCGGCTCAAGCTCACATCCGGAAAGATATTTGACTATTGTAAACAGTGAAGGCACGATCATTTCAGGTGAAACCGAAAAGATATGCACAGGATCGAACACCGATACCTATGGCGGAAAGACGGTAGGCGTTGCCCGCAAAGCGGTAGTAGAGCTTGAAACAGCAGATACATACTATGTTTACTGCGAAGACGGTTCATTCAGTATATATGATATGATAGTGACAGACCAGGGTACGGACAGCATTATTTATTGGCCGCTTGCAAAGGATGCAGATGCTTCCGTTACAAGCCCATATCCGGATCCTACTGCTGAGGAAAAGATATCAGCCGGAAACCAATTGGTTGACAGCGGCAGTGGCCTTGTTGAAAATAAAACCATTCACGATGGCCTTACAAACAATGCGGCCAGAATAAGGCTCGGCAAGGATGCTTATGAACAGCTGGGCGCTACAGAGGCCACAATAGGCAATAATGGCTTTATTACATTTGATTATGACGGTTCTTTACAAGGCAAAAGTAACTTTAAGGTAAACGTTCTTGCCGCATCCACAGGTACGACCTCTTCAAGAAATATATATATCGGATATTTTGACGATACCAAGGAAGGCGATGAAAGATTTACCGAAATAGGCAGCGGTGTGGCTGTTGGTACGAGCGGTACAAATATAGTGTATACCGTTCCCGTAACAGAGCCGGGCTTCAAGACTTATGCAATATACGTAAAGCCTTATGACAAGGGAAACGATAATACTATGGATCCCGAAGAAAATACGGATATAAGAGGTATTAGTCTTCTTTACGACGGCGGATATTATACAACTCCTTCCATAACTTTGGATGAACCTGTCGTAAACGGAAGTGAGCTTACTGTTACGGGTCACTTCAATGACTTCAGCGGCGATGCCTTTGAGGTAGATAAAATATGGATAAGCGCTGCTACAGGCGAGAGTACACAGGAGGCTGCCGTATGGCATGGAAGTAGAGAAGATGAGGTTAATCAGGTCATTTATCTTACAGATGACGGTGACGGTACCGCTTCATTTACGGCTGTATTTACTGAAAAAGGAGCAGGTATCATCCCCGGTGAAGACGTTAAGCTTCAGGCTCATGCAACATACAATATTCCCGATGAACCAAATGATGATGTTTCATATATAGATCCGGCGGAGATCGTTTCAAACTCAGTAAGATATTATAGCAATAAATAACACTAAGGAGGAAATTTTATGAAAAAGATATATACTTCACCATATATTCATATCACAGAAATTAAATCCGATGATGTTATGGTGGTAAGCGGTTTCAAAACTATTGATAAAAACGGATATCTCATATTCAGCGGTAATGTCCGCAATGAAATAACGGAATATTAATGTGTTAAACGGCGCCAAGGCGATGCCTATGGGCTATCGATCACAAAAATAAAAGGCTGCTGTATCAAGCCTTAAAACAAACGAAGCTATCGCATTTGAAACATAATGGGATAGCTTCTTTCGGTATATGCTCTTTTTAACATTTATAAGTGCTTTTTTGCTATACATAAATGTTGCAACCTTTTTTTGCCTATGTTATAATTGTAGAAAGAAAAACAGCGGTCATATGATGTTGAAACAGAAACGGTTTTTAAGGAGGAAATATGGATATATTAAAGAAAACGGCAGTGCCGGCTATGGCATGTATATTTTGCATATCGACATTTGCCGCCACATCCTTCAAAGATGACGAGAAAATACAGAGCTATTCAAGGCAGTATGTCGAAATGCTTGTAAATGAAGGCGGGATAAAAGGCTATACGGACAATACATTCAGACCTCAGAAAACGGTGACAAGAGCCGAGTTTTTGAGTATGTGTTATAATTCCTTTTATAAGGACACGCCGTATACAATTGCCGAAAGCGAATACAACAAAATTGCAGAGGAAAACGGATTTGATAAGGTATGGAACGGCGCAGCCAATGATATGCTTGTGAACTCCTTTAAAATAGGTATTTCCAAACAGTACACAGGCGATGAATGGAATATGCCCATAACAAGGGCGGAGGCTGCTCATATGCTCTACAGCTCCATTACTAAGCTGAGCAGTGAAAATTTGGTATACAAAGCAGACACAAATATAATAAATGATTGGAATATTATTTCACAGACCGAATATGCTGAGGATATAAGCTTTCTCTTTTCGTGGGGCATAGTGCAGGGCGATGAAAACGGAAATTTTGATCCGAACAATACCCTTACAAGAGAGGACAGCGCCATATTGATATGCAAGGCGTTAAAGCCTGAACTCAGGGAGGTAAGGAATGTTGTGAATGACAATGCTTTTAATACCCTCATAACAGGAGAAAGAGGCGAAAGAAGTATTAAAAATCTTATAAAGACGGCCTTTGAACCTTTAGGAAAAGTAGTGTATATATACGGAGGAGGCTGGAACGAAGCTGATGACGGTGCGGGAGTCGAGGCTCTTACTTTGGGTCTGTCTCAAAGCTGGATAGATTTTTCATCAAAGCAGGACAGCAGCTACAACTATGCCGACTATGACTATGAGGTAAACAATTCGGTCATACATGACGGCTTGGATTGTTCGGGTTATGTAGGCTGGGTGATATACAATGTTATGAATGACGGAAGAGGCTATGTGACAAACTCCTATAAAATGGATGATATGCTCTCTGACATGGGCTTGGGCACAGTTACAAAAAGAAATGATATAACCGACTACAGAGCAGGAGATATAATGGCAAGCGGATGCGACGACTGCAAGCATGTTTACATATGCCTGGGAAGGTGCGATGACGGAAGTATCCTTCTTTTGCATTCAAGCCCTCCGGGAGTACAGCTTACAGGTACATATACGCCAATGGGAAACAAGGATTCCCAGGCGATAAGCCTTGCCTCAGAATATATGAAAAAATATTATCCCGATTGGTATGACAAATTCCCGGACAGTTCGAGAAACGAGTCATATCTCACTCACTACGATCAATTCAGATGGACTGCTCTCAGTGATGAAGAAGGCTATGCCAATATGAGCCCTAAGGAAATTTTGGAGGATATTTTTACAGGAAATTAATAAGTATGTGGTATAATAACGGAGCTGCTGTACTAAGCGCAACAGCTCCGCTTTTTAATTTTTAAGCAAAGCGGCATATAAACGCAAAGGCCGTTTAAGACATAAAAGATATAAAAAATTATAGCAAATGATGATAACATACTTATTTTCTTCACTGTTGACGGACTAAAGCTATGGACATATAATATATACCGATATGCAGCCGTTTTGGGTAAATTAAGATCACAAGGCTGCCAACATACTCATAAAGCTTGGCAACTGCCGCTGAAATACAGGCTCTTTGAAAACCAAGGTATATAAAATAAAGGATGAAAAGCCGAAAATAACGACAGTATCGGGGAAACGGCAGATAATGCCGAAAATTACGAAGGAATAAATAAATTTAAAGGGAAGTGGATATATGTACAAAATACTTGTGGTGGAAGACGAAAAGCCGTTAAACGATTTGATAACCATGAATCTTGAAGTGGCGGGCTACAGCTATGACAAGGCATACAACGGCAGCGATGCCTTGGATATGATATATGAAAACAAATATGATATTTTGCTTTTTGACGTGATGCTGCCGGAGATAGACGGCTTTGAACTGGCGCAGAGGGTAGGGCATATGGGCATACCTATCATATTTATAACCGCTCTCGATTCACTTCCCGACAAAATAAAAGGCTTTAACACGGGTGCATGGGATTATATGGTCAAGCCCTTTGAAGTGCTTGAGCTTTTGGCAAGGATAAACGCCGTTATAAGAAATAAATACGGTTATGAGGATATAAAAATAGGGGATATAGAAATACATACAAAAGAAAGACGTGTATTGAAGGGAAACGTTGAGACCTTGCTTACAAAAACCGAGTACGATCTTTTGGAGGTGTTAGCGCTTAACAAAAACATAGCCCTTTCAAGAGAAAAGCTTTTGCAGCTCGTATGGGGCTATGATTATGAGGGAGATACAAGAACGGTGGATGTTTATATACAAAAGATAAGAAAAAAGTTGGCTCTTGAGGACAAGATAATCACGGTATACAAATACGGCTACAGACTGGAGGACAAGTAATGACATTCAGGGCAAAGCTTATAATTTCAATGCTTACGGTTTTTATTATTGCCTTTGATATAAGTGTGGTCATATTTGTTTCAAGAGGACAGACTATGGTGCTTGAGGCTCAGGAAAATGCGGCGGCGGATGAATTTTCTTCCATATACAAGAGTATAGATGACCTTTTGCAGGAAACGTATGTCCAAAGCGGAAAAAGAGATATGGATATTTGCAGAGGAATAGTAAATATGTATAAGACGCTTTATAACGAGGGAAGCACAAAAATAGGCATTGAAGACGACAATTACACGGGAAATAATATTTATATCACAAAGGCGCTCTCAATGCCCTATGAGGATGTTGCAATATCCTACGAAAAGGATATATCGGGATTCTACGATATGCAGAAGGAATGGAAAAAAATTTTTGTGATCGTTAATTTTGTGTTTGCGGCAGTGCTTCTCGCTCTTGTGTACGGTATCACGGCATACCTTACAAGACCCTTGGTATATATCACAAATGCTCTTTCCGAGTTCAGAAAAGGCAATTACAACAGCAGGATAGGAATAAGTACAAAGGATGAATTTAGGCCGATAGCAGATGAATTCAACCGTATGGCGGAAACCATAGGCAGCAATATAGAACAGATAAATAAAAATGCCGAGGAAAATGAAATGCTTGTGCGCAATATGGCTCACGAGCTCAGGAATCCTCTTGCGGGCATACAGGGCTTCAGCGAATATCTGCTCAATTGCAGCGTGAATGAGGAGGATAGGCACAAGGCTCTTGCCTATATAAATTCAGAGGCTAAAAGGCTTTCTGCTCTCAGCAACAAAATTCTTAATATGGGTGTCATAGAAAACGATAATATCGATATTGAAAAAACGGATACAAAGGATATAGGCAATGAGCTTTTAAAGCACACGGATATAAATTTAAAATACGATACCGACCATATAGCCTGCGACAGTATACTTATAACGGATATGCTGCTAAATCTTGTTGACAATGCTCTCAAGGCGGGAGCCGACAGCATAGATATCACATTTGGCAAAACAGAAGGGTATTATACGATTACAGTCAAGGATAACGGAGTCGGTATGGATGAAAAGGAACTTACCGAGATATTCAAGCCGTTTTACAGAGTCAATAAGGCTCGCTCAAGAGAAAAGGGCGGTGCGGGTCTGGGCTTGTCCTATTGCGATACGATAGCAAGAGCCCATGGAGGATATATCAAAGCATATTCAAGAAAAGGAGAAGGCTCCGAATTTTTAATATTTTTACAGGATATTAACAAGTAATATAATACTGATATATATTTTTATATTATATTTATATAAAAATATAAGACTAACTATTAAAAGTCAAGACAAAATCATTAAAATTGAAAAAAATATTTTGAATCAAAAGAACATTGAAAA
>CANPXH010000057.1 GCA_947585865.1 uncultured Clostridia bacterium | reverse complement strand
CTTGCTGCTTTTGCCGCAAGGCTTGTTTGCTATGCCCATTTCTCTCTATGTTATATAATTATTATCTTTCACGTTATGACCTCCTCATATATTCTCTTATATTTATATTAATATAATATTGACTAAAATGCAAGAAACAAGTCACATTAAAAATATGAGCTTACGGCCTTTTCTATTTTGTAAAAGGTGCGATGAACGGATATTGCACAAGGTTTTGATAGCTTTCTACCCTTTCGTCAAGCTTTTTTACCCTTCTGTCGGTCCTGCAGTCGGCAGACAAAAAAGGAGAGTCCTTACGGACTCTCCCCGGCGTGTCGATAAAGTCGACACGCTTGAAAGAAATGCTTGCATTTCTTTCAGTTGAATTAAGGTAGGAACCAGCCGTGTTTTCCGCAATTTAGGCACAAGTGCCTAAATTACAGAAAAGTTCCTGTCCTCAGGCGGGCAAAGCTCGCCTTGCGGATTAAAGTCTGCGACGCTTGTTTGCAAACTGTTCTTTACTTAAAATTCATATTTTATATCAAAATATTGTTTTTTGACAGACTGAGGAGAGTCCTTACGGACTCTCCCTTATTATCATCAATTATTCAATTGATATTATTCAGCCTCTGCCTCAGCAGGAGCTTCCACAGCCTTAGCTAAGAAAGCGTCCTTAAGCTCTGCAACCTTAGCTGCTGTTTCTTCAACAGTGCTTACCTTCTTTGGTAAATCTTCTGTGATGTATGTGAGGAGCTCGCCTGTCAACAGATCTGTAGCAGCAGCGATCTCTTCGTCTGTCATGTCGTAAGCAGCTTCCATCAAGATAGTAGCTAACTTATCGCTCATTTCAGTATACTTCTTCTTTTCGGGGCCTGCCATAGCGTTAGCTCTGTCAGCGCTTATAGAAAGTATGCTGTCAAGTGCCTCAGCAGCCTGAAGTACAGCTTCCTTAGTAACAGCGCCGTCAGCAGCGGGCTCTTCCTCAACTGCAGGAGCGATATAGCTTGCAGTCTTAGTTTCTGCATCCCACTCAACATCTACGCCTAAGGCATCGCCTAAAGCTCTGAACGGAACATACATTCTGCCGTCAACGATCTCGGCCTTAACGCCGTTAGCCATAGTCTTAGCCTCGCCGTTGATAACCATATCTGCACTGTCTGCTGTAAATACGATAGTATCATCGCCTGCAACAATAGTAGCAGCCTTAGCTGTGCCATCCCACTTAACTATGCTTGAAGTATCAGCATTAGCTACATCTCCGCCTAATATAGCAATAGCTACAAATCTTAACGGAACCAATGTAGAGTCTGAAGATGCCTGGATATATGCAGATGCATCAACAGGTATAGTCTGATCGCCTACAACGATTTCGCTTGCACCGATCGTTACCTTAACATCCTTAGTAATAATAGGCTTCTTAGCAGATTCATTATTGTCTGTAGCAGTATTAGCCTCAGTAGTAGCCTCGGTGATCTTAACACCACCGCCGCCGCCACCGCCGCCGCCGCTGCCTTTACCTGGCGTAGGCTTTGTGGTAGCCGGTTCTGTTGTTGGTTCCTTATCCTTATCCTTGTCGCCGCCTACATTGCCTGTACCGCCATTGGTATCAGGTAATATAACTTCGTCGACCTTCTTGTGATCATATGGAGTTACTCTTGCAAGGAAGTCGCCATGCTCAAATGAACCGTCTTGCTTCCTTGAATATCTCTGCATAGAATCCAGAACAGTAGTCTTGTCTGTTGACTTGAAGAATGTAGCTTCATTAAGAACTTCGCCGTTGATGTTCATAGATTCGCTGTCTGAGCTCTTCTTAAGGTAGTTGCTTTCCTTCTCGATAGGAGTAAGGTTAGCATACATTTCATAACCCTGAACGTTCCATGTGTAGATCCTGTCGGAAGTACCGCCTGCGGAAACAGCACCCTCTAAGTCATAATCATACTTATACTGTCTGCCTTCTTCATCATAATTGTTATTGCTCGGGTTACCGTTCATATCGATACCGTTAGTCGGGTTACCGTATAAACCGAAGTTGTAGCCCTGGTTAGCATAAGCTATAACGTTTCTTACCTTTATAGCAGGGTTGTTGTTTGAGTCAACGCCGTTGCCGCCGTTCTCAAATGTGATACAATCCTTTAAGTAATGCTTAACGTAGATATCCTCGCCGCCAAGCTTGTATCCGTTACCGCCTGAACCCTTAGTTTGATCTTCAGAACCGTCAGGGTTAAGTACATGCTTCTGCTTGTAGCTTACACAATTTTCAAGAACAGATGCACCGATAGCACCTTCGCCGATCTTGGTGTAGCAATCCCAGCCATCATCTGCATTGTGGTGAGAGATACAATCCTGGAATACATTACCATAACCAACTGTCAGCTTAGCTGCGAAACCATCGGCATTGTTCTGTGATGGGTCGAAGTTATTGAATGACTCACAATGTCTTACAATATTGTAAGCCGGCCATGTATTGATGTTAGAGTCATCACTCTTTATACGGCTGATCTGGAATGCAGTAGTACCATTGTCGTGGAATGTACAGTATTCAACGATACAGTGGTCACCGCCAAGACCAAATGCCTTTTCATTATCCTTAGAATTTATGATCGTAAGTCCGCTGAAGATCCAGTAGTCAGCATCGACCTCAAAGCCGATATACTTCTTCTCAAGATCTATAACAGGCTCAGCGCCTTCATCAGCCTTTACGGTAATAGGCTTGCCCGGTATAGCTGAACGAGACATAGGAACTGTAAGCTTGCCTTCAACGTCATTTCTTAAGTTGTAAGTACCATCGAGCATTACGATAGTGCCGCCGATCTTAACGAAGTTAAGAGCAGTTTCAAGATCTGTAGGCTCTTGTCTTGTACCCGGAGCATTCGTCAATCCATCGGGTGATACATATATAGTATCGTTGGAATCGAGAATGTTATTGTGAGTAACATAGAAGTTGCTTACAACAGTGTTGTAGTTAGAGAATGAAGGATCATTTGTGTTAGGATACAAAACAACGGTAAACTTGTTCACTGAATTAGGAACAAGATCAGCAGGAACTCTGGTAGTCTTGTTATGAACAACTGAACCCTGAGCGATCCTCTTGTCGTTATGAGAAACAATTGTTGGGCTGCTGTATAATCCGTCACCATTTACCTTGTATTCAAGCTGATAGCTAGAAACAGGAGTATAAGCGGAAGAACTGAATGAAATTCTTGGAGCGTTCTTCTCAACTACTGTATCCTCATAATTGGTATCTATATTAGGATCTGTAACATGAAGCTGGATATCGGATACATCTATATCCGCCCATCTACATGTAAAGAATCCTACATAATATTTATCTCTGTACTGAGTAGTAAGCGCACCGCTTGTACCGTAGTCTGCATCATATGCAAATTCAATACGTGGAGTGCCCCACAGACCCGTTTCGGGATCCTGCATCTTTGTTATGATCTGATAACCCTTATTGAACTTTCTGAGAGTTATATTATAAACATCGCCTGTCTCAGGGATCTTGTCTGTACTTGATACAGCAAAGTTCTTGCCTGAAGAACCTAAGCCCTGGATATTTGTAACGCCTGAACGAACGAGGATGTTGATCCTGTTCATGTTGTACTTCTTCCAATATGTAGAAGAATCGGGATCAGTCGGGAATGTACCGTCTGTAACACCGCCTGCAATGATAACATTACTTACGGCAACAGCGGCAACGTCTGAATCAACAGGCTGATATGTCTGGCCATTATTTGCCTTAAGAACATCGCCGAAGCTGATGCCCTGAGCCTCATACATAGTTGCATCGCTCTTGAATACACGAGAGCCTGCGCCTAATGTAGCTGCAAAATCATCTGCTTCCTTTTCGGTAACAAATACCTTCTGACAAATATTGTCAGCATCAAATACATAGTAAAGCTTAGCTGCATCTTCTGAAGTGATAGCTGACTTAGCTGCATTACCCCTGTATTCTCCGTCTACTACGCCGCCGGCAAGCTGTATAGTATCTCTTGCCATGATACCGAAGGCTTCCTGACCGTCTCTTGCCTGGTCCATAGCCTCTGCATCTGAAAATCCTGCAGCAATAGCCTTATCATACTTATCTCTCTGAGTAGCATCTTTAAAGTCATTCTTACCTGCCATGTAGCGGTTGACTCTGACATTTGCACTCAGTTCAAAGTTGATATCCTTACGTTCGCCGTCAATAGTTGTAAAGGTATTAGGTATTTCTGTATAGTAGTAAGCAATACCATCCTGGTCGGTAGCGATCTTTCCGGCCTTATTCCATGTATCGATATGTACTTTTTCTACATTAGGTATCTTGCCATCGATCATCACATCGGGCAAAGCACCGAAAGCATTTTTAACAGTAGTCTTGTGATCTTTTTCAGATGCATCTGTTACAGTGATAGCCGCATCACCCATATCTGTAGCTGACGGACCCATCATAGATGCCTTCCAAAGATAATCCACAGGCTCAACTACCGCAACGTTCAATACCTGATCCACAAGCTTGGGGAACTTAGTCTTGTTGATAACAAGAGTAACCGTATATGCACCTGCCTTGCTATTATCCATAGCTGTAGTGTCCATATAGAAGTCCTTAGCCAAAGCAGTGTCTTCATCAACAGCGGTTATATTGCCGTTAACGTCCATAGTATAGTATCCGCTAGCAGACTTGTAGCATACGTCTGTACCCGGCATATCAACTGTAGAACCATCGGTATATACCATTCTCATGAGCATACCTTCGGCTGTAAATGTTTCGTTGATATTATATGTAGTTCTCGGAAGAGCTATCTGTAAAATATTACTTGCCTCTGTAAGATCGACAGCTACATTGAATGAAGCTGTTATAGAAGGATCAGCCTTAACAACAACCGTTAATTTAAGGCTTGGATTTGGAACTGAAGAATCAAATCCCACTACATCATACTCATCAGAGGTAAGAAGCTGCTCTGAATTGTCTGAGTAGATACCCGTAACTACAAGGCCGCCCACGTTGAGCTCCTGACCTGTGTAGAAGGTTTTCTTAGAAGGCTCGATGATCCTTATAGCAACAAGCTTTGCTGTGCTTACATTGATATTAAATGTAGCGGAAGCATCGCCCGGTGTTATGTTTTTGTCATCTTTTCTGTATGTAACGGTAATTGTATGCGTACCTGCCTGCTCAGCAGTAAATACCGTATCCTTTGTGATCACTTCGCCGTCCATTGTAAACTCAACGTCAGTATAAGACAATTCTTTTGTCTGACCATCGTTAAGACCTGCAATAGCCTTGAATCCGAAAGGATCAAAGTTGTTGCCTACAAAGTAATCTAACTTAACGGGAGAATCCTTAACAGTAATACTGTCAACGATAAGGCTTGTTACATTAACTGTGAATGTAGCAGTGCCTGCGCCTACAGCTACTGTAAGTTCTCTTTCGCCTGCTTCCTTGAAGGTGCTTGCAGCAGCATCGTCAAAGCCTATTATAGAATAATCGTCAACATCTGCAGCAGTAAAGGTCTTGCTGCTGCCGTCAACATACTGTACCTGGATCTCAAGACCTGTTGGGTCAAAAGGCTCATCTACTCTGTAATCACGCTTAGTCGGAAGAGATGTGAGCTGAATGCTTTCAACCTCAGGAAGTATCTCAAGGTTTACATTTGTGAACTCAATATCGACACATCTTGCCGCAATAAGACCAACATATACATGATCGGGGTCTTCTTTTGTAAGATTGTACTTACCTTCACGGTTGTCGATAGTGATTCTGTCTTTATTTGAAATAAGAGTATAGATGTCGCCTGACTTTCTCAAAGTAAGGTCAAACTCTTCGCCGGGAGCCGGTGCTGCCGGATTGCTGCTTATATACTCTTTTGCAGCAGGCTTAGGATCAAGAGCACCGCCTGATCTTGTCCAAGCAAACTGTACGTCCGCCTTGGTAACATGGTCAGCGTTGAATAAAAGCTTACCAACACCGATCTCATCATCGTACGGTATGCCATAAGCCTTATAATCGGTATTGGGAACGACCTTATCTCTTACGGCAAGACCAAAGCCCTCCTGACCGTTACCATTTGTAGCTGCGCCAATAACTTTAGCCTTAGCTGTCAATACAAAGTCTGCGCTTGGATCAACAGGCTGATAATAGAAAGCTGCGCCTTCTTCAGAGCTTGCTATCTTACCCTTGTCGCCTGTGCTGGATGTTACATGGTCTTCCAAAAGAGTACCTGCTCTCATATGAACAGACTCTTCTGTACCTGATATCTCGTAACATTCCGCATCCTTTGCGGTACCGGCAGAATTCTTTGCGTACTCCTTATCGGCAGATCTGTAACCGGCTGCGGTAGCTGCATCAGCACTTGTATAGTGACCAAGAAGCTGCTGGTTACCTATAGCACCCATTACTGAAGCTGTCCAAGGCGCAACGCTTGTGTGTGGATAGTCAACTACGAAATCCGCAGGACCTGCTTCGTCGCCCTCGGCAAGATCCTCTGTTCCATCCGCAGCGTCTACCACAGAGTCAACAACGACATCACTGCCGTCACTTGGCTCTTCTTCAACAGCAGCATCTGATTCAACATCATCAGGAACTGCTGTTTCCTCTGCTATAACAGTGTCTTCCGCTACAGCAGCGTCTTCTGCAAAAGCAACATTAACTGATGAAAACATCATAGCAGTCGCTAAAGCAAAAGCCAGTAAACGTTTCTTCATAGAAAAATTCCTCCTTTTTATTATTTGCAGAAAATCTGCTTCTACAAATACAACTCTTGAAACTCTCCTGCGGCTGACGCTGCCTATGCACCGATAGCCCATACCACAGGCTAAATTTCTAAATACGCATTTATAGTTATCTTTATTATAGCTAATTTTTTATTAAAAATCAATATCAAACACTTATAAATTTATAAAAAAAACAGAAAATTTGTGGTAATTGCCATAAGTTTATAGTATAAAATTTGCACAATATACACAAAACCCACTATATGTTGTGTTTGCTTTACTGTTAAATACTATATTTACCGCTCCCAACTCCCCGTTTTGCACAATCCCCGCTTGGCCGCTCCCTTTTTTTGCAGGGTTTTTTGTATATTTTAAACAAATTTCTTTTTTGTGCAAATTTTGAAATATTTCTGAAATATATTACCGCATAACCGCAATATTTACCTGCCTGAAATAAAAAATCCCCTTAAGGGGAGTGTTGGAGTGTAGAGTTGATCTATGGTATCTATGTAAAATATATTTCCTTTTTGGTTATGCCGCTTGTCGCATAAGGCTTGCTTTTTGCCGCAAAGTTCTGCACAGGGATCGGCGCATTAAATTTGCGTTTATCGACCTCTCCACCGCCTAACGGCGGTTCCCCTCCCCTGATAGGGGAGGTCATTTACCGCAAGGTAGCGGCAATAGCCTAATTATCGTTTTTTTAACTATATAAGTGACTTTGAAAGACGCACACCTAAAGCTCCCTTAATAGGGAAGGTCATTTACCGCAAGGTAGCGGCAATAGCCAAGTTATCGTTTTTTAAACTATATAAGTGACTTTGAAAGACGCACACATAAAGCTCCCTTGATAA
>CANPXH010000056.1 GCA_947585865.1 uncultured Clostridia bacterium | reverse complement strand
ACTTTTGCCTTCGGCAAAAGCCACTCTAGCGAGTGTCCGATAAATCTTTCGGTGCAATAGTGGTCAGGCAGAAGCCTCGATTCTTTTGGGGTCAAAAGCTATAAAAATAGAATATCTTTGTGCCTCAAAAGCCGTTCGGAGGGTGTGGGAACCATCGGAAGGTTCCCACGTTTTTGGTACTTTTTTCGCAAAAAAGTACAAATAAATTTGTTTACTTCTTAAAGTAAGACAAACAAAATTTATATTGTAAATATGGAAATAACAAAGTTAAAAGTAATAAATGTTTTTGGTACTTTTTCGCAAAAAAGTACAAATAAATTTGCTTACTTTTTAAAGTAAGAAAAATAAAGTTTATATAAAAACATAGAAACAACAAATAAAAAAATAAAATTTAAATAAATTTTTCTAACTTACTAAACTTTGACAGTTAGGACCTCGCCGCCGCAACGTGGCAAAAGGCGAGGTTGAGACTCTTTTGGGGTCAAAAGTTATGGAGTAAAATTACTTTTGTACCCCAAAAGCCGTTCGGAGGGTGTGGGAACCATCGGAAGGTTCCCACGTTTTTGGTACTTTTTTCGCAAAAAAGTACAAACAAATTTGCCACTTTTTAAAGTAAGATAAAGTTTATATTACAAATTAAAGTAAGACAAATAAAAATTAATATTGTAAATATGCAAATAACAAAGTTAAAAGTAATAAATGTTTTTGGTACTTTTTCGCAAAAAAGTACATAAATTTGCTTACTTTTTAAAGTAAGACAACCTCAAATTTATCCTTTAAGGTAAGAAACCTTTATTATCCCCTCTTCACCCTGAAGCCTATTTATTATTTGTTCAGGAATAGCCTCATCGGTCTCAATGACCATTACGGCAAAGCCGCCTCTTTTATTCCTGTAGAGATCGACAGTAGCTATGTTTATGTTTTCATAGGCCAGCAACGAAGTGACCCTTGCAATATGTCCGGCCTTGTCCTCATTATGGACTACAAGTGTAGGGCAGTCGGCGGAAAAGCTTGTCTGTATACCGTCTATCATATCTATGCTTATCCTGCCGCCGCCCAAAGAGGAGGCCTGTATATCAAGGCTCCTGTTTTTGCCCTTTAAATACATAAGCACCGTATTGGGATGGGCATTTTTAATATCCACGGTATCTATAGTAAATTCCATACCTTCTTTTTCTGCGATCTCAAAGCTGTGAGGTATTCTTTCGTCATATGTCTCCATACCCAGCAGTCCTGCTATTATTGCCTTGTCCGTGCCGTGCCCTGCTCCCGTCAAAGCAAATGAGCCGTGCAGAAATATATCGGCTTTTTTTGCATCCTCACTCAGCAGGCAGCGGCTCACATTGCCTATGCGTACCGCTCCTGCCGTATGGGAGCTGGAAGGGCCTACCATAACGGGCCCCATTATGTCAAAAAGATCCATAAAAAACACCTCGCTTATATTTTCTCCGAAGGACAAAAAAATATACATCCGAGCAATGCTCAGATGTATTCTTTGTTTTTTCTGTATTTGAGAGGCGACACACCCTTTATTCTTTTGAAAACGTCACCAAAATAGTTGCTGTCGTTAAAGCCTGTTTCATAGGCTATATCCGTGACAGACAGCTTTGTTTCCAGCAGCAGCAGGCAGGCTCTTTTCATCCTTATATTGAGTATATATTCCTTAAAGCCGAAGCCCGTTACCTCTTTGAATTTCTTTGAAAAATAAGTGCTGCTCATACCTACGAATTCCGCTACGTCTATAAGAGATATATTTTTATTGTAGTTATCGCTTATATATCTTGCGGCGTTTTGTATTATTTCGTCGCCGCTGCTTAAAATATGGCTGTCGCTGCTGCCGATGCTTTTGTTATAGCGTATGAGGAATATGAAAAGCTCCTTTAAATATATTTCCATGAGCTTTGAAGAATATTCATCATCGTTGTTGTATTCTCCTTCGAGCTGCTTCAATATGCTTTCTATGTATACACGTCTGTTTTTGGGTATTGCAAAAACCTTCCTGTCAAAGCATTTCTTAACGGCATCCGTGCCAAGTTCGGATGCAAGCACATTGTAGTATCTGTCATTGAAAAGCACGTATGTTCTTTCTCCGAGCCTGTCGGAGCTGTATTCGGTCTTGTGCATCACGTTTTTTTCCAAAAGCACCAAAGAGCCTTTTTCCACATTGTAAATCTCGCTTTCTATAAAGAACTTCCTTGTGCCGGCGATAAGATAATATATTTCATAAACGTGGTGATAGTGGGCATTGGGCATTTTGTAATACTTGCCTTGCTTGCTGGTGTTTACTTCGATCTCTTCATAGCTTTTTCTTTCCATTGCTTCACCTTCTGACTTGGCATAAAATTTCTGTAAAATCATTATATCACATAAAGTATTTAAGGTAAATACATATTTTTTAAGTTATTGTATTTTCAGGAGGATAAAAGCTATGATAAAAATGAATTTTGAAAAGGTGTACTCTACGGACAGAAAGGCGGAAAACTGCTGTATAGGACTGCCTTTGCCAAAGGGGAAGCTTTACGATATAAGCAAAGTGGCTGTAAGAAACAGCGAAAAAAACATTGTGCCGAGCACTTCAAGGGTCACGGGCTGCTGGGATGACGGCAGCGTGAAATGGTTGTTTACACGCTTCGAGGCGGATATACCGGGCAATATGGGAGCGGAATATTATATGGATACGGACAGCGACAAGGCCTATGTCTTTGAAAACGGCATCGTATTTGAAAACAATGTTATAGACAACGGCGAAATAAAGCTGTGCCTGGCTGTAGGTGAAAATAAGATATTCGATTACATAGAGTACAGGGGTGTGAAATATGGCAGCCTTATAGGCATACCCAAGCTCACAGATAAAAAGGGCAATGTATACGGCACTGTAACCGATGGCTGGGAGGTGCTTGAAAAGAATTCCCTTTGCTGCCTTATAAGGGGCATGGGCGCACATACCCTAAAGGGGGAGAGAGTATTTTCATTTGAGATAAACATATGCATTTTCAGAAACAAAAGCGCCTTTGAACTGGGCTATAGGATAATAAACGATACAGACGATACCCTTGATGTGGAGAGCCTTGTAATAGAAAGCTCAAAAAAAACAGCGGGCAAGGCAAGAGCCGTTGCGGCATACTCCAACTACAGGACTTCCTTTGATATAAACGAGGAGGGCGGCGAGGCTTATAAATATGTGGATGCCAATACGCTCCTGTATGAGTCCAATGAACACAACAGCGAGGTGTTCTACGGCACATTCTTCGGAGATTACACAGATGAAGAGATGGGCTTGTGCGCCTGTGTGTACCAGGCTCAGCAGAATTTCCCCAAGGCTGTGGCGGTGCGGGATACCAATGCAAGGATCATGCTTGTGCCGAAGGATATGGGCAGTGTGGAGATATTCAGCGGAATGGCAAGAGAACAGAAGGTGCTTTTCTATCTCCATGATCCCAATGAGGATATACAGAGCATAAATAACAAGACATTGATATATCAAATGCCCGATAAGCCTGAGATATCACCTGATGTGTTTAAAAGCTCAGGGGTATTTACAGACGTATTCGTAAATAATAAAAACTACGATATAGAAATGTATATAGGCGCAAAGGCAGACGAGCACGCAAGGGCCTACGGCATGATGTATTGGGGAGACTCTCCCGATATGGGATATACCAATCAGGGAAGAGGAAAGGGCAAGCTTGTGTGGTCGAACAACGAATATGACTTTCCCCATGCCTGCGCATTACAGTATGCCAGAACAGGCACAAGACGATTTTTGGACTATGTTTTGGTAAACGCAAGGCACTGGATAGACGTAGACGTTTGTCACTACAGCAGCGATCCCCTTATACTTGGCGGACAGTACGAGCACACATGGGATCACGTAGGCGCCAAGAATATAGTCTGCTCACATGAGTGGGTAGAGGGGCTTTTGGATTACTATCATTTAAGCGGCGATATAGACGGCCTTAATATTGCAATAGGTATAGGCGAGAATATATTAAGGCTTTTGGAGACTCCCATGTTCCGCAGAGCAGGAGAGGCAAACGCAAGAGAAACAGGCTGGGCCATGAGGAGCCTTACGGCGCTTTATACAGAAACAAATGACGAAAAATGGCTTGAAAAATGCGACTGGATAGTCGGCCATTTTAAGGAATGGGAAGAGCGCTACGGTCTGTGGCTCTCACCCTATACCGATAATACCGCAATAAGAGTCGTATTTATGATATCCGTTGCCGTAGGCAGTCTTATGAGATATTACAGAGTACGTAAAAATGATGACATAAAGAGGATGATACTTAAGGCGGTAGACGATCTTTGCGACAACGCAAGGCTTGACAACGGTCTGTTCTATTATAAGGAGCTGCCTTCTCTGAAAAGACTTGGCAACAACCCTCTTATACTGGAGGCATTGTCGATAGCCTATGAGCTGACTGGAGATAAGAAATATATAGAATACGGTATGCCTACATTTAAATATGTGCTGTCTTTTAAGCCCGCAGGCGTTACATATGCCAAGAGGATAGCGGAAAATTCCCTTGTGCAGGGAAACATGGGCACAAAGAGCTTTGCTCAGATGATGGTGCCCGTTACGGTATTTTACAAAAACGCTGCGGAATTGGGATTGCTGTGATGCAGAGCATATGCTCCTTTAAGGACAATACAGGGTTTTATCCATATATGTCCGCCTTTTTATATACCTCTTGAAATATGTACGGATATGTGTTATAATCAAGCATTGATGATATAAACGTGATAAACGATACGGAGGTTTTATAATATGAGTGGACATTCCAAGTTTGCCAACATCAAGCATAAGAAGGAAAAAAACGATGCCGCAAAGGGCAAGATATTCACAGTGATAGGAAGAGAGCTTGCGGTTGCGGTAAAGGCAGGAGGACCCGATCCGGACAGCAATTCAAGACTGAGAGACGCCATTGCAAAGGCAAAGGCCAACAATATGCCTAACGATACCATTGACAGAAGTATAAAAAAGGCAGCGGGAAATCTTGATGCAGTCAACTATGAGTCTATTACCTATGAGGGATACGGCCCCAAGGGCGTTGCGATAATAGTGGAAGTGCTTACGGATAACAAGAACCGCTCTGCCGCCAACGTCAGAAGCGCCTTTACAAAGGGCGGCGGCAATATGGGCACCACAGGCTGCGTAAGCTTTATGTTTGACGAAAAGGGTCAGATCATAATTGAGAAGAACGATGATAACGATTTTGATACGGAAGAGCTTGAGATGATAGCCATAGAGGCAGGCGCCGAGGATATCACCGAGGAGGAAGACGGCTATGAGATAATAACCGCTCCCGAAGATTTTTCTGCCGTAAGAGAAGCTATAGAGGCGGCAGGCATTGCTATGGCAGAGGCTGAGATATCCATGATACCTCAGAACTATACCGAGCTTACCGAGGAAGAGGACATCAAGAAGATGACAAGGCTTTTGGATATGCTTGATGACGATGACGATGTGAAGAATGTATATCACAACTGGAATGAGTAAAAGGAGATACGCACTATGAAACTTTGGGGCGGGCGCTTTATCGGTTCCACCGACAGCTTTACAGATCATTTTCACAGCTCCATAAGCTTTGATTCCCGTATGTATAAGCAGGATATAGAGGGAAGTATCGCCCATGCGGCTATGCTTGGCAAGCAGGGCATAATACCCATGGAGGATTCCGAGCTCATACAAAAGACGCTTAAGGAGATACTTGCGGATATAGAGGCCGGTAACGTAGTCTTTGACGAAAGGGCCGAAGATATCCATATGAATATAGAGACCATTCTGATCGAGAGGATAGGCGACACAGGCAAAAAGCTGCACACGGGCAGGAGCAGGAACGACCAGGTGGCTTTGGATATAAGGATGTATCTCAAAGAGCAGATAACCGATATAAAGGCTCTTTTAAAAGAACTCATTACTGTGCTCAACAATATAGCGGAGAAAAATACAGGTACCATAATGCCGGGCTATACGCATATGCAGAATGCACAGCCCGTTACGCTGGCGCATCATATACTGGCCTATGTTGAAATGTTCAAGAGAGATCGTGACAGGCTTGAGGACTGCTACAAGAGGACAAACGTAATGCCCTTGGGCTCAGGCGCTCTTGCAGCCACCACATATCCTCTTGACAGGGATCTTGTGGCAGGGAAGCTTGGCTTTGATTCAATTACGCTTAACTCCATGGACGGCGTAAGCGACAGGGATTTCGTAATAGAACTTTTAAGCGCACTTTCTCTTATAATGATGCATCTGAGCCGCTTTTGCGAGGAAATAATAATATGGAACTCACAGCAGTACAGGTTTGTGGAAATGGATGATGCCTATTCCACAGGCTCTTCTATAATGCCTCAAAAGAAAAACCCGGATATGGCGGAGCTCATAAGAGGAAAGACAGGCAGGGTATACGGCCATCTCATGGCTATGCTCACTGTTATGAAGGGCATACCCCTTGCATACAACAAGGATATGCAGGAGGACAAGGAAGGCGTGTTCGATGCCGTTGATACCGTTAAGATGTGCCTTCCCATATTTACAAGAATGGTGGATACCATGAAAGTGAATAAGGACAATATGTATGATGCGGCAAGGAAGGGATTTATGAATGCCACCGATGCGGCGGACTGGCTGGTAAAGCAAGGAGTTCCTTTCAGAGATGCTCATGGCATTATAGGTCGGCTCGTGCTCTATTGTATAGAAAACAACAAGAGCCTTGATGAGCTCACTCTTGAAGAATACAAGGCTGTAAGCGATGTATTCACAGAGGAGATATATGATGCGATAAGCCTTGAGACCTGCGTCAACACAAGGACTGTAAAGGGCGGACCTTCAGAGGGATATATAAAAGAGCTTATCAATATGAATAAGAAAATTATAGCGGAAATGAAATAACTTATTGTTGCAATAAAATTCCATTTGTGTTATACTGGTTTCAATATAAAGTTATTTTAAGGAGGATATTATGAAGCACGTTAAAACTTTAAACACTAAGTTACTTCAGAATACTGTTGCCAAAGGCGGATGCGGCGAGTGCCAGACTTCCTGTCAGTCAGCCTGCAAGACATCCTGTACGGTAGCTAATCAGGCTTGTGAGAATGTAAAATGATCAGTTCGGGGCTGTCGGTCGACAGCCCTATTTATTTGTGAAGTTATATAAAGTGTAAGGACATTTTTTTTAGCTGCTTTAAAAAGCAGCACAAACTTTTTGTGTAGCAAATTTATTGTTTATCTTACTTTAGAAAGTAAGCAAATTTATTTACTTTTTTTGAAAAAAAGTAACAAAAAACGTGGGAACCTTCCGATGGTTCCCACCCCCCGGTGCTTGGGCGAGCAGTATCACGAAGTGATACGACCAGCCCTCCGAACGGCTTTTGGGGCTTGAAGATAATCTATTTTTGTAACTTTTGACCCCAAAAGAAGCAGGGCTCCCACTTAGCCACGCTGCGGCTGTGGGAGGTGAGACTTCACATATTTGTTGCCTGTATCAAACCTCCCCTTCGTAAGGGGAGGCGGCATTGCACCGAAAGACATATCGGGCGACCGCAGGTCGACTTTCGGCGAAGCCGAAAGTGCTGAAGTCCGTAGGACTGACGGTAGGGTCGCTACCAACGAAAATGAGAATTTAAATCCTTATTTGTCTTACTTTAAAAAGTAAGTAAATTTATTTGTACTTTTTTGCGAAAAAAGTACCAAAAACGTGGGAACCTTCCGATGGTTCCCACCCCCTCCGAACGGCTTTTGGGGTACAAAAACAATTTTACTCCATAGCTTTCGACCCCAAAAGAGTCTCAACCTCGCCT
>CANPXH010000055.1 GCA_947585865.1 uncultured Clostridia bacterium | reverse complement strand
TTTGTATATTCTGCGTCTATAGTGCTGCACGGCACAATGATAACCTCATTTATTGACGAAGGGATAACATAAAAATCCTCTCCCAGCTGTGTTTTTATATCCTTCAGAATATCATCATACAAGATGTAAGAAGCGCCCTCCATAGCTATCTCATTTGAGAGTATATACATAGGCACAGACTTATCGCTGGGTATCGGATCATTGGGAGAAAGGCGGTTGACCAGATCGACGACATTCTCAAATCTGGGCTTATATATACGCCTTGTGTTTGCCTTTGCGATGCCGAAAAGCTCATCTGCCGTTAGCTTGTATTTTTCGGCTATTTCGTTAGTAATGATAGTACCCATAAACTTCTCATTATCCCTTTGAATAAGCCATCTGAACACCACAGCCAAGTCAAGAAATCTCTTATGGGGTACAGCTGACAGCATAGCCTTGTTGTCCTCGGCATTCACCAGTACAAATATTGTGTTCTCCCTAAGATTTTCACAGTCTAATGTTGGGTTGATGTCAACATGTGTATTTGAGATAGTATCGGCAACTGCCTTGAGTACAGCGGGCAGGCTTTTGTCTTTCTTATATTCTTCATACATATGGTTTATGTAGACTATTGGGGAAACGCCTATTTTCAAATCGGTATTTATAACGCACAAGGCATCCAATTCCTCATTTATCTTGTTGATTTTATGAACCTCAATGGAATAGTCCTTATACTTTATCGGCAGATAATCTCTTATCTTATCAACGACCGTTTTCTTAAATTCATCATATCTCATCATACAATTCCTCCTCATGTAGTGAATAATACATCAATGCCGGGTCATAAATCATCTCTTCAATATCCAAATAATCATATCCCATATCAAAAAGCTCATACACCGTTGATTTGTCAATTCCCTTGGACTTTGCGCAGGCAACAAGCTCCTCAAGATATTCGTCTGTAAATTCCTTGTTTTTCTTCCTGCCATATCCATAATAATAAGGTCTTCCGCCGTAATCATACCAGCCGTAGCCATAGCAGTAATTCATATTGAATTCGTCTCTTTCTCTGCTGCCGTCGGCATTTATTTTAAGTATTTCACCTTCCTTTATGCTGACCTCCTTATACTTCTTTAGCCCAAGCTTTTTAAGGGCTTTGGTAAGTATTTCCTTGGTGGAAGCATAAATATAGAAACCGTTAAAGTGAGCTATGCACATGGGATTGTCTCCCTTGACAAAGTACAATTCATTGTCCTTACTTAATACAGTAAAACAAAAAGAACCCTCTATCTTCTCAGCCATGTATTTAAGGCTTTTGAAGTTGAGGGTATTCTGCTTGTCGATAAGCTGTACTGCAATGTATGAATCTGTTTCAATATCGGTATCCGGCAGATTTTCCGCTTTTCTGATATACCTTTCTCCGTAAAGCACACCGTTATGAGCAAGAGCAAAGCCCAGCTTTTCGGAATAGAACGGGTGGTTATTGGCATTTATTTTTTCGCTGCCCTGCGTGGTCATTCTGGTATGTCCCATAATGACTTTGGGATCACTCTTAAATTTAAACTTCATATTGTGGGCAGGAAAAGCTTTCTTATAAATCGTCATGCCTTTTTCCGTAATATAGGCAACTCCCGTAGCATCGGTTCCTCTCGCCTCGCATTCATTAGCCAGCACTTTTATTATTACCTCTTTATTCCTTACGGATAAGCAGTTCTTGTAATCAATTAAGCCAAATAAGCAGCACATTATGCAATTTCCTCCTTTACTTCAGTTAAAAGATTTCTTTCTTCAAGATATGTAAACAATTCCTTATTAGAGTCTTTATTGATTCTATTGAGGAAATCAGTCCATGACAGCTGTGTCATCTCCTCGTCTGACAAAAAAACAGCCGCATCGCAAATCTCATTTATGAGCTGCAAGGTGGCTATGAATGTGTTATATTTCAACGTGCCTCTGAAAAGGCGAAACTCTATTGTACTGAAGTTTTGGATATTTACGCACTTGTAACGGTTGTAGTTGTTCTTTTTGGCATCGTCCATAAGCTCCTTCGGCTTGTTTTTCATACCGTATCTGGTAGCCCATCTTGCCATCTGTCCTTCTGTTCGTCTTGAAAATTTAAGCATTTCGTCCCAATGGTGTTCAACGAAGTAAAGTACTCTTGCAATGGATTCCTCCTGCTCATCGCAGCTTTCCCCAAAGGCGGTACGGTTCACATGGCAGTGCAGACCGCAGGTAGAAGTTTTGTGGCTTCTGTAACCCATATCCACAAGCTCAAGCATCATATTCTGCCACGGCATTTCGTTTTTGTGATAGTCTAATGTCATGGGGTGAGTGACTATTTCAAAGCCGTCGTCAATGCTTCCGTCATGCTTTATGTATATACGCTTCTTGCCGCCGGTATTGGCTATGCCAAGTATCTCATTGGCATTGCATTCATCGTAGCCTCCTCGGTCAACTTCAAGCTCCACGCCAAAGTATCTTTTATTCTGACCGTAAAATATCGGATCGGGCTTATATCCGTAGTCATGTATTATCCTATGACTGCGCTCATGGCTGTAGCAGCTTGGACAATAGGGGTATTCGTCATCTTCATCGTCGTCCATATAGTAAGCATCGTCCATGTATACGGCATTGCCGCAGCGCTCACAGGTAAGGTAATTCCTGTCATAGCAATGCTGACAAATCTCATAGGAAGAAGTGGTCGTTATGGCATCATCTCTGTATATCCTTCTGCCGCAGTCCTCACATTCAACTGTAAGATCATGAAGGCAGTTAGCACAGTAGGTGTTGTTGTCGAACTGATATGAATTTTCCGGTGTCAGTTCCGCACCGCAGCAACAGCAAGTTAAATTGGTTTCGTTCATCTTTAGTCCTCCTTTTTTAAATTTGTGCAACAAATTTAAAGTTATATTTTCCGCAGTCCTTGTGTCCTGCCAAAGGGTTGCAAAGCAAGCCGACGCAGGGAAAACAAGGTACTCGACAAGGAAAATACACCTTAATAATTCTTTAGTAGTTTGTAAAACGTAGTTCTTTTAAGATTTGTATTTGCCATGAATTCCTTGGCGCTTATACTGCCGTTTTTCCACAGCTTGAAATTTTCTGCCCAGCTGTCGGGATATACGGCAGCTGTCCGTCCCAAGTGTTTGCCTTTCTTCTTTGCTGCTTCTATACCCTCTCTCTGCCTTTGACGTATAGTAATACGCTCCTGCTCGGCAATAGAACTCAGAACTTCGATAAGAATGTTGTTTATCATATCGAATATCCAGTTTTGCTCCGAGGGAAGGTCAATAAGTGTTGTGGGCAGATCCAGCACCTTGAGCCTTATGCCTTCGGACTTGAAATATTCAAGCTCATTCTTGATGTCGGATTTGTTCCTTGATAATCTGTCAAGGCTTTTGATAACAAGAGTATCACCCCTTCTGAGAATAGCTGACTTTAGCGCCTGATAGCCTGTTCTTTCAAGATTTTTACCGCTTGCTTTGTCGGTAATTATATCCCTGCTGTCAGCGCCCATGCTTTTAAAGGCTTCAAGCTGTCGGTCAAGATTCTGCTCCGTAGACGATACTCTTGCATAGTAATAGGTTCTGTTCATAGCATTCCTCCTGTTCGTAAAGGTCATCTCACTTTACGAATATATCCGCTTGTTGATTTTGGTACTTTACGAACACAATAATGGGCTGTTTTTCTGTGTCCGTAAAAGTGTACCTTTCCGAATACCTCCTTTCAGGCAATAAAATAAGGCCGGCTTTTCAGCCGACCGATTTCTGCGTTCCTCTATGTTACTGACAGGCATTATCAGGCATATCCTGATATATGCACCTTAATTATATGCAATTGAATGGGAGGACTTTTGCTTACTTGAAGGCAAAAAAATAAGAGCCGATCCGCATAGGACCGACTCTTTGGTTTATAAGAATATAGATTATTGTTCCCAACAAGCTTTAACTTTAGCTTCTGCTTCTCCCTCTGAAAGATTAAATTCAGTTGATATTCTCTTTATAGCATCTGCTAATGAAACGCCAAATTCCTTACACATTTTGATTGTTGTAAGTATGCTGCCTTCTTCCCTGCCTTCTTCCCTGCCTTCTTCCCTGCCTTCTTCTCTGCCTTCTTCTCTGCCCTCTTCTCTATTTTCTTTCGCCATGTCTTTAAGATATGTGTTCAAAACATATTCCTTATCAAATAATGCCATCATAATTGATACAGCCTCCTTTTCTTTTTCGGAAAAGAGCAAGAGCCGATTTAGTTCGGCTCTTATACAACTTGGCTGTTTATTACCAACAAGCTTTAACCTTAGCTTCTGCTTCTCCTTCTGAAAGATTGAATTCATTTGATATTCTCTTTATAGCATCTGCTAATGAAACGCCAAATTCCTTACACATTTTGATTGTTGTAAGTATGCTGCCTTCTTCTCTGCCTTCTTCTCTATTTTCTTTCGCCATGTCTTTAAGATATGTGTTCAAAACATATTCCTTATCAAATAATGTCATCATAATTGATATAGCCTCCTTTTCTTTACTAGCCAAATAATCCCTCAATACACCCTCATCTTTACATATCCTGATTGTCTCCAGAACAGCCTCACGTGTTCTGCCATGCAGCTTCACCTGTTCATTGTATATCTTGGTAAACATGATATACTGGCTTATTATATCACCCTTTTTACTGTTATATATGACCTTGACTCTTACATCTATGCTGCTTTCCTCGCCATTAAGAAAATCATCCTTAAGGGATATGATCTCCTGTGTCTTGTTTGTATCATTCCCTGTGTAGAGCATATATAACTCAGGCTTAGGAAAGTTTGCCTTTTTTGTGCTATATAAATTGATTTCATTCTCTGTATAATAATTATGGTAAGTGTTAGCCATATACAGAAGCATCCTTATTACTATATTAGAAGTCCATACATTCTGACACTCCATAAGTATAATAAGCCTGTCGTTTACCCTGAAACCTAGGTCATTGAACTGCCCTGCCATAAGTATATTCTCAAGTGTAACTGAAGTAATGTCATCCTCCGTGACATTTGCTGCTTCAGGATGAAGTGCCTTATACAGCTGAAGGATATATTTCTTGTCGCTGAATAAACTTGTAAACACACTATCCTTTATCGTATACTTTGCTAAATCCTCTTTGTTGTAGCTGTGGTCTCTGTCCATAGGCATATTCCTCACTTTATTATCTTCCGTAATTACATTTTACCACATACCTTGTATATTATCAAGAAAGTTTATATTAATTTTTCATGATGAAGTGCTATTATACCGGTTTTATTCAATTACTTTTAAAAATGTTGAACATAAAAGTATGGTAAAGTATAAATGTTAAACATTACTTTACCTGCCTCTACTATCTTATAGTAGTTATATATAAATAAGGAGGTTAAACATATGACCAATAATAAGAAAAATTCAACTATAGGTTTGAGGGTTACTAATGATTTCAAGAACAAGGTGGAAGCCAAGGCTAAAGAAAACAATATGTCTGTAGGCTCCTATATTACTAAGCTGGTAAATAATACTTTTGACAACAGCTGTAACGGCAATAACAGCTATCCTGAAATGTCAAGGACATTGGTAGAATTATCTAATATGCTTAATGTTGGGGTTTTTACACCCGAAACCGAAAAGGCTATCATAAACATTCTCGATGATATATATAGAGCTATTATAGAGGGACAGAGGAGGTAATGTTATAATGCATAAAATCAGACCACAGGAAAGAGTTTTTATCAAGCTTGCAGATAAGGATTATTCCGATAAATATGACTTTTGTTCAAACGAAAATGTAGTAGAAAGGCTCATAAGCTATATAATTCAGCCAAGCAAGGCAGAGAGAGAAGATATATTTGTTTGTAATATGTACAACAGAGATTTAGCTACATTGCCCGAAGATTGTGCCAGACAGTTCTATGCAGTTCAGGCATTAAACAACCGATTTGATGTTGCTAATGAAGATAAGCTTATACATATAATAGTTGCTTTTCCTTTTAATATGGATCTATACAGTATAGATCATTGCCGATTATATTTACAGTACATAGCACAGGTCTTTATTTCCGAACATCAGTTAGTATGTGCATTGCATACCAATAATACAAAATATGGTATAAAAGGTCCACATATACATTTTATAATCAATCCTGTAAGTTTTGTAAATGGTCAGTATCTTCGGATAACAACTACTCACCTTGCTGCCATATACAACATACTGTCAGATTGTATATATAAGCGTCATAATATAAAAATACCACGACCTGATTATTATATAAACTGCAGTCAAAGCTAATATAAAGAATTTTGCTTAAAGTATATATAATTATTATATATTATAATTAAAAAAACGATTATATGAATCTAAACAGAATATATACCATAGGGTATTCTATTGGGCTTATGTTCAATTTATGTTTAAGATGTTTATGCTTAATTTTATTTAAGTAAATTAGGAATTATCCGTTATCAAAAAATACAAATAAGAAAAACTAATATTATGTGTGGTTTTTTAAAAAAAATCATAAATTAATTTTTCCCAAAACGAATAAATCATAAAATTATGAAAAAAGAAATATAACTTCTTTGATTTTTATAGTTATTAAAATGGACAAATGATTTGCTTGAAATGTTCTAAGTTTGATAAAAGCTGTATAAATTATATAATTTATATGGTGTGAATAAATTGTGCTATCTGTATAATTTTATTGTTTGCATAATGCACGTTCATACTACACTACACAATAAACAAAAAATACAACTAAAATTTGATACAATTTCCGACATTCCAAATTCACCTAATATGTGTTAAAATATAACATGAATATTGATTTTACTAAAGAAATACAGAAAAAGGAGAGGTATGTATGAAAGAAGCAACAAACAATAATATTTGGGAAATTGCAACAATAGCATTTGAATATTGCATATCAAAGCAAAAAGAACTAAAATCAAATGGGACAAATTTTACATTTCAGTTAATGACAAAATACAATGAAACCGTTTCTGATAATACATATGATAATAATATCAAACACGAGATAATACTTGATATATATAAGAAATTCCAAGGATTTTCTGAAGCTTTGAATCCTTCAAAGCATAAGGACAATACCAAAACAAATGATGACCTAGAGGAAATATCATGGGATTTTAGTATACAGCCTTATCTTGAAAACGAGAATGGTAAAAAACAATTAGCTAAGCTATTTGTTTTTATTCATGAATTATTATATAACTACGACATTGATGAGACTATCAGCAAAAGAAAAAATGTGCCATTCGAAATTGAAAGTAAGGCTCCGTATAGAAAAATGCTGAGCATGTTGAAAAGTTCAAATTTGAAACATGAAAAATTTACCGGCTTCTTTACTAAATTTATCGAAATGGATACCAGGGGTAATAATTTTAGAGAAAAATATGATTCTTATAGGTGTAATAATATTATTGATATTTTAGAGAAAAAATGTAAACTATTAATAATACGAAAAGACATCTTAGCTAATGATGGTGACTTAAATCCAAATATTTTTGAACAAAAAGAAATGATAGTTGAACATTTGGAAAAAAATGATGTATATAATAAATATATAAGAAATTTTTCCTTAGTAGAAAATATAAAAGTTACTGAAAATATAATTGAGCAAAGTAATTTATCTATATTGCAGTATATATCTGATGCTGATTATGTAGTTAATTTTGCCAAAACTATATGCTTAATTGTGGATATTATTTTGAATAAATATTTAAAAAAGAAAAATGAAAATAAAATTACGGATATTACTTCATATATTAATGATTTTAAACCTGATGAAATATCAGAAAACATAACATTAGCAACTGTGGACTTCTACAGCTTCTTAGTATATATAGATATTCGTAACCGCATTAAAAGTGAAATAAAAGCCTTAGAAAACATATTTGTTTTCTTTACGGTAGATGAAATCATCGAATTTGTATTGTCATCAATGGAAATACTGGATTCACCTGAAACTCCCCAAAAGAGTTTTTTACAGTTATGTGAAAACTTAAAAGGACAAGAACAAAGCAAAATACGTGTCAAAAACGGTAAAAAAATAGACAAAAGGATTGATAACGTAATTGATAACCCTAATTTTGAAGGAAATGAAGACGGTGATATTGTTATCTTTGCAATGGAAAATATTTGTGATATATGGAATGGAAATTTAGAACCGATACAGTGTGAAAAGGTTAATGCGGCACGAATTGCAATCCGAAAAGCACTTTATGACAAAGTATTTGCATTTGGTAATAACAAAAATGGATTTGAGCATAATTGCAATTTTAGTGTTTGCTACAAAAAATTAATACAACTATATGAATATATAATTGAATATATGAACGGTAAAAAAGCACAGGTTTAACAGCCTGTGCTTAGTATTTTTTTAATAATACTAATTATTGACATTTTTTAAATTTTTGTTCCACTATTCAATTATAATCAAACCTCCTATAATATTAAATGTAAGCAAAACTGCGTTATAAGCAAGTTATTTGTTTAGCGTACATAAGGCTTTAAAAATAATTTTATAGGAGGTAATTTAATGAATAATAAGCCGATTAGGCCCTTTAAATTAAAAACGAATAGTCAATCAAATCACTCTGACTGCTCTGTGGAAAACTATAATACAGTGCAAAGTCCATATCAACAACCGGTATGTATGGATAATCCCAATATTGGTCCATGTTACAGCCAAGACAACTACCAATATTATAAGCCGTATTGAAACCCGGAAGTTATTACTGTTATGTAAGCAAGCTCAACAAACACATACTCCCATTCTTTGATGGTATAAAGTACAATGCGGTAAATGAAGCCAAAATTGCTGAGTTTATTAGCATTAAGGCTCAGGAAGGACT
>CANPXH010000054.1 GCA_947585865.1 uncultured Clostridia bacterium | reverse complement strand
AAAGATGTCCCGATTGAAATTCACTGGAACTTTTAATCACAAGTTGTTCTTATATGATTGCACCAGAACAAAAAGCCCGCTCAACTTATGAATATCTCATGAATCTCACAGACGATCCGGATGTACTGGAGCCTTTAAGATTTTTAAGAGAAAGAGAAATAGTTCACTTCCAAAGATTCGGCGAAGCCCTTCAAAACGTTAAAGCTTATATGGACAGTAAAAAGCAGTTTATCATTGAAAAGCCCGAATTTATGGATACAAACAAAAAGTGTACAAAATGCAGATAGAAATATTCTGCCGCACCTTCAGGATGCGGCAGAGCCATATATTTATATCTGTCTCGATCCATATCTCAAAGCCTTTGCAGTATAAAAAGCGCCGCTTTCACTATGCGTCAAAACTTCATCCCGTCATTACGGCCGCTCTCACATAAGCGGCGATCTTATTTATCCGTTTATCCTTATACGCCCCTTAAACATTTATTCAGCCTGCTGCCGAACATATATCAAGCATTTATAATACCCTTATCAAAAAAATATAAATATCCGAACAGGATCAAAACATTTCCGTATAAAAATATTATAAATGCAGATACTAACCGCAGTTAAGTAAGGAGGAAGTTTATGAAAAGAATTCTTGTTTTATTGATCTCGACATTATTCCTGACAGGCTGCTCAGTTACCGGCGGCAAAAAAATAGTGAGGATATCCCACGGACAAAGCGAGACCCACCCCGATCATATAGGTCTGCTTGCCTTTGAAAAACACATAGAGGACAGGCTTGGGGATAAATACGATATACAAATATTCCCAAACGAACTTTTGGGCGCCGCCGTAAAAGCAATAGAGCTTACGCAGACAGGCGCAATAGATTTCGTGGTATGCAGCACAAGCAATCTGGAAACGTTTGACAATATATACGAAATATTTTCAATGCCCTATCTGTTTGACAGCGTAGACGCTTATCACGCTACAATGGAGAACAAGGAAATAACCGATGCCATATACAAATCCACAGAAAGCTCGGGCTTTGAAGCGGTCACTTGGTTTGAGGCAGGCACAAGAAACTTTTATGCCACAAAGCCCATAGAGACGCCTGAAGATCTGAAAGGTATGAAGATAAGAGTACAGCAAAGCCCTGCCAATGTAAAGATGATGAGCGCCTTCGGAGCGGCGGCGGCTCCCATGTCCTTTGGCGAGGTATATACGGCAATACAGCAGCACGTTATAGACGGCGCCGAAAACAATGAATTGGCTCTTACAAACAACAAGCACGGTGAAGTCGCAAAGTATTATATATATGACAGACATCAAATGGTACCCGATATGCTTGTGGGAAATCTGAATTTTCTGAACAGTCTCACTCCGGAAGAAAGGCAGATATTTGATGAAGCCGCAGAAATATGCACAGAAGCAGAGCGTGAAGCATGGGATAAAGAAATTGAAAACGCCAAGCAGCTTGCAATGGATATGGGCGTCAATTTTAAGGAGGTTGACACCGAAGCATTTAAATCAAAGGTCGTCGGTGTGCAGGAAGAGCTTATGGCAGGAAATGAAAAGCTCAGGCCTATATTTGACAGGATACAGGAGATAAATGCTCAGATAGGAGGCGGACAAGTTGGATAAAGCGATAGGCATTGTAAATAAGATACTTGAGATCATATGCGTGATAATATTTGCATTTATTACGGTTATAGGCACATATCAAATAGTCACAAGATATGTTTTTAATGCACCCAGCACTGTTTCGGAGGAGCTATTGACATACAGCTTCACATGGCTCGCCCTTCTCAGCGCCGCCCTTGTGTTCGGCAAGAGAGAGCATCTTGCCATGACGTTCTTATCAAGTAAATTCAAGGGAAGCACGGCTGTTATATTTGCTGTGATAACGGAAATTCTGACCCTTGTGTTTGCCGCAATAGTATTTATATACGGCGGCATATCCATTACAAATCTTACAAGAACACAGGTAACCGCTTCTCTTGGCATAAAAATGTCTCTTGTATATATGATAGTTCCCATATGCGGCTTTATAATAGCATTTTATAATATATCCAATATATACAGGATACTGAGAGACAGGGAGGTGAAATAAATGAACACGGCACTCGTATGCGGACTGATAATAGCTATAGTTCTTCTTGTGCTGCTTCTTATAGGCACGCCTATATCCACTGCAATAGGCATATCATCCATATTGGCTATACTGCCTGTGTTGGATACTAATGCAGCATTTCTCACAGGCGCTCAAAGAACATTTTCCGGAATATCCGTATTCACACTTATAGCCATACCGTTTTTCATACTGGCGGGAAATATAATGAACAGAGGCGGCATTGCCACAAGGCTCATAAACTTTGCAAAGGTCATAACCGGCACCATACCCGGCGCACTGGCTCATACAAACGTACTGGCAAATATGCTCTTCGGTGCAATATCAGGCTCAGGCGTTGCCTCCGCCTCAGCCATGGGTACCATAATAGGCCCCATTGAAGAAAAGGAAGGATATGACAAAGACTATTCGGCAGCGGTAAATATTGCCTCTGCGCCTACGGGACTTCTTATACCTCCCAGCAATGTGCTTATAACCTTCTCTCTTGTAAGCGGCGGTACATCTGTGGCAGCCCTTTTTATGGCAGGCTATATCCCCGGCATACTTTGGGGTCTTGCCTGTATGGCGGTAGCATTTGTAATTGCAAGCAAAAGAGGATATAAATCTACCGAAAAGACAGGCGCTAAGCAGGCTGTAAAAACGCTTCTCGACGCCATACCGTCACTTTTGCTCATAGTTATAGTAATAGGCGGTATAATAAAGGGTATATTCACCGCAACGGAGGGATCGGTAGTCGCAGTGGTATACAGTCTTATACTTTCGCTTTTCTTTTACAAAACAATAAAATTCAGCGAGCTTTATGAAATATTCAGAGCAAGTGCGGAAACAACGGGAATAATAGTTTTTCTTATAGGTGTATCCAGCATAATGGCATGGGTAATGGCGTTTACGGGAATACCCTCAGCCATATCGGCGGCTCTTTTGGGCATAAGCAAGAACCCTGTTATAATACTTCTTATAATAAATGTCATACTTCTCTTTGTGGGTACATTTATGGATATCACGCCTGCCATACTTATATTCACTCCCATATTTATGCCTGTGTGTACCGTGCTCGGCATGAGTGCGGTGCAGTTTGGTATAATGCTGGTGCTTAATCTTTGCATAGGCACGATCACTCCTCCCGTGGGAAATATACTTTTTGTCGGCGTAAGAGTGGCCAAGACAAAAATAGAACAGGTAATAAAGCCCCTTCTGCTCTATTACGCAGTGATAATAGGAGTGCTGCTGCTTGTTACATTTGTTCCGGCTATATCTACATTTTTGCCTAATTTAATGGGTTATTAGAGGTGATGGTATGAAACTTGATCTACAGGAACTGAAAAACGTAAAACAATGGGAAGAGGCAGGCTTTAAGCTTCCTCGATATGATATAGAAGAAATGAGAGAAAGAACTCTCCGTGCGCCCGAATGGGTGCATTTGGGAGCGGGAAATATATTCAGAGCCTTTCCTGCCAGGATATGCCAGGAGCTTATAAACAAAGGGCTTATGGACACGGGCATAATTGCGGCGGAGGGATATGACTATGAGCTGTGCGACAAGGTATTAAAGCCCTTTGACAATCTTACCGCTGCCGTCACACTTAAGGCAGACGGCACTATTGAAAAAGAGATAGTTGCAAGCATAAGCGCCGCTCTCAGAGCCGATATGAAATTCAGAGAAGACTGGGAGCTTCTTGAAAATGCATTTAAAGCCAAGAGTCTCAAAATGGTCTCTTTTACGATCACAGAAAAAGGCTACAGCGTAGCCGGAAACAAGGATATAGAAAAGCGGCCCGTTGATGCAGAAAGCTATATAGGCAAGGTAGCATACCTTTGCTATCTGCGCTTTAAGGAGGGTCATCCCCTTACACTGGTGAGCATGGACAATTGTTCGCATAACGGAGATGTGTTGAAAAATGCCCTTATGCTCTATGTCAACAGTTGGTGCGGTCTGGGCTATGTCGAAAAAGAATTTTCGGAATATATGGAAAGCAGCGTAAGCTATCCCTGGACAATGATAGACAAAATAACTCCAAGGCCTTCCGACGAGGTTGCGGCTATGCTGGAAGAATGCGGGTTTGAAAGCACACAGACTATCATTACAGAAAAGAACACATATGCGGCGTCATTTGTCAATGCGGAGGAGGCGGAGTACCTCATTATAGAAGACGATTTCAAAAACGGAAGGCTGCCTCTTGACAGAGCGGGAGTCATATATACGGACAGGGAGACGGTGGATAAAGTAGAAAAAATGAAAGTATGTACCTGTCTTAATCCCCTTCACACCGCATTGGCGGTATTCGGCTGTATTTCAGGCTACAACAGGATATCGGAAGAAATGAAGGATACAGACCTTGTAAAGCTTATAAAGGGCATAGGCTACAAAGAAGGACTGCCTGTGGTGACAGACCCTAAGATACTTTCACCCAAGGGCTTTATAGACGAGGTCATAAATACAAGGCTTCCCAATCCCTTTATAGAGGATATGCCCCAAAGGATAGCCTGCGATACCTCTCAAAAAATGGGCGTGCGTTTTGGCGAGACAATAAAAGCCTACGCCGCTTCGGAGGGGCTCGATGTTACAAAATTGGAATATATACCTTTTGTAATAGCAGGCTGGTGCAGATATCTTATGGCTGTAGACGATATGGGCAGAGAGTTTGAACCAAGCCCCGATCCTCTCTTGCCTGAGCTTATGGGTATTATGAAAAGAGTGGAGCTGGGCAACAATGACAATGCAAACAGCGCTATAAGCAAAATATTATCCCGTTCCGATATATTCGGTGTGGATCTGTACAGCGTAGGCTTAGGGGGAAAAATAGAAAAATATTTCCATGAGATGAATGAAGGTATGGGCGCCGTAAGAAGGACCCTTGTAAGATTATAAAAAGCCGATGCAGCTTATACTGCATCAGCTTTTTTTATACTTTTTGATATATGCTACGCCTACGGGCGTAGGACCTGTATGGCAGCCTATAGCCGCTCCCAAATAAATATTGATCACATTATCCGCATCTAAATACTCGGCAAAATCCTCGGCATTTTTATCCTGCCGGAATTTAAGAGCGCAAATGCTGTAATTTTCCTTGTCTGTAATGTCACAGTCAAACTGCCTGAGCACTTCTTCAACAGCCTTTTTTCTGCCCCTTATTTTGCCTACAGGCACCACTTCTCCGTCTTCCACCTTAAGTATCGGCTTGATGTTAAGTATAGTGCCTAAAAGAGCAGACGCCTTTCCTATCCTTCCGCCCCGCTGCAAAAAGCCAAGATCGTCAAGCGTAAAATATACGCCGCTTGTCCTTTTTAATTCATTTGCTTTTTTCTCTATGTCTTCAAGTGAAAGTCCGTCTTCCGTCATTTTGGCGATCTCCAGCAGAAGAAGAGCTTGAGAGCCTGTAGCTCCCATGGAGTCAATTACAAGCACCTTATTGTCATAGCTGTCGGAAAGTATCTCTCCTGCATTCACAGCTATCTGATAAGAGCTGCTCAGCTTTGATGAGATACATACGCAAACTATATCATTGCCCTTTTTCAATTCCTTTTCAAAAGCAGAGATAAAATCCGCAATAGGCGGGCAAGACGTTTTGGGCATGGCATTGGGCTTGCTGAGCATATCGTAAAATTCCTCCGACGACATATCTATATGCTCTTTATAATACCTTTCGCCGTCAAAGGATATATACAATGGGATCACGGAAATACCCATATCCTCCGCCATTTTTACAGAAATATCGGCAGAACTGTCCGTAAATAATTTGATCGACATAAATTTACTCCTCGGTTATTTTGATGCCTCTAGGTTCAACAGGCGTTGAAAAAACTATCTGCGTACTCGTTTTGCCAAACTGCTGGAGCTTGCCTATAAAGGAATCCAGCTCAACGGTGCTTTTAAAAGCGACCTTCAAAAGCATACTGTATTCTCCCGTAACGCAGTTGCATTCCAATACGTTGGTTATACCCTGTATGAAAGGATAAAATTCCTGCTTCTGCGTAGGCTCCATTTCCAGATTGATAAAGGCAGTGATATGATATCCAAGCTTTTCTTTATCAAGCATGGCTGTATACGACTTTATTATCCCCTGCTTTTCAAGATGCTCTATTCTTGTGGAAACGGCAGGTGAAGATAAAAATACTTTTTCGGCAATAGCTTTAAGAGGTGTTCTTGCATTTTTCTGAAGCATATCCAAAATTTTAATATCTATACTGTCCATATGTAAACCTCCTCAAACAATGTTAATAAATTTAAGCTTATAAATATAATAACATATTTTATTAAGTTTGTCCACTTAAAAAAATAAAATATTTAGCTTTTTAAGAAGATTTCCATATATATTGGCGCAATATAAAATAAGGAGCCGAAACACAGCTCCTTATTTTGTACACTTATTTATCGCCAAACATCGAACCGAAGCTCGCCGCTTCGGGAACACCGTTATCGCCCTTATTTATGAGCGTCGGTGCGGTACCGCTTGCGGTAATGATATTGTCTATATTAAAAAATGAAACAGTGATACTGGGACTGATATATTTTTTCATCGTACCGCCTCCTTACTTTACCGAACCCAAGCTGAATGTTCCTGCTTCGGAAAGAACAGTTTTGCCGTCTTTTGTTACAACATAAGGCGTAACAGTTATCTGTGTGTCTTCGGCAGGTATATCGTTTATAGTAAAGGCATATTCATACTCAATATTTTTGCCGAGATCGGAAGGCTTTACTGCGGAATCCTTTACGGAAGTATAAACCACCGTTGTGGCATATCTGTATTCTTTATCGTTCGCCTTGAATATAAAGCCCGTTTCCTTATAATTGAGACCATCGGTACCTGCTATAAAGTTAAGGCTGCTGCCGTTCTTTTCGACCTTTATGCCTGACTTATTCGTATCCTCTGACGGCTGAGCACCCGTAGTCGGTTCCGTTGTTGTAGGTTCCGTAGTGTCCTCTGACGGTGTGCCGCCTGTAAAGCCAAGATATGCAAATCTTATCTTGGAACCGTCTGTGTAGATATAATAGTCAACGCCCTTCTTTACATTAAATCTCACAAGATTGAAAATATTACTGCTATTGCCCTTGTTATTTATTTCCTTTATCACGGCTGCCCCGTCTGATACATAGCTTATCTTGTCGGCGCCGGTACGTATAGCTGTTGTAATAACGCCGTCATCGGGAGCGGTCACGCACAGGAAACAGCCGGTAACGGGAACGGATGTTCCGGCAGGGTTTAAGTTGCTTGCATTTTTGGGATTTCCGCCGCTTGTATAATAGCCTTCTATATCGTAATAATAGCCGTCATCGGAAATATAACTGTTTACACCGCCGCCGTGAGCATTAAGAGCTTCGCCAAAGCGGATACCGTCAACGGTATCTGTGGAAAGCTTTGAAAGGTCCCATACCTTGTCATCCTTAAGAGTTCCGCCGTCCTTAGGGGCTTCTGTTGTTCCCTCTGAAGGTTTTTCAGGCTCTACGGGAGCAGTACCCTCAACACTTAAGCCGCCTGCCTTCAGAAGAAGAGAATTGTAGTTCTGTATAGCAGACTTTAAACCTTCTATGATATTTCCGTTTTTATTATCGGCAGAAGTAAATTCCCAGCTAAGGTCTCCTCCGTTTATTCTGCCGGCGCCTGCAATAACATTATTTTTTGCCTCTTCTGCCGTATCGGGAGAATAGCTGTACATGGTATCGGCAGTATCAAAGTTATTATAAGCCCAGCCGCCCTTAAGAGCCTTAACTGTTTCAGGCACCTTATCCTTTGGAGAATTTACACTGTAGGCATCTATCTGACCCTCTACCTCACATTTATTCTGAGTAAAGTAAGTGTCCTCGCCTGTAATGTAGTTGCCGTATTCCTTTATCATACCGCCGTCCTGATTGGAAAGATTTTTACTGCCTTCGTAATTACCCTTGCTTCTGTATGCGTCACTGCCCTGTGAACCTATCATCATAGGCATTGAACAGTTATCAAAGTAATTGCTCTCTACAAATACAGAGGCATTTTCACAGGCTGCTGCGCCATAGCCGTTGCCCACATAGTAATTGTTATAGACATGAGTATTGCCTACCACACATCTGGGATGACGTGAATCGGAATGATCGAACCAGTTGTGATGGTATGTAACGTTTACCTTGGCTTTGGGATCCAGCTTATTGTTAAGCTCCCACTGACCGCCTGAGAAAGTGGATTTACCCGTATCATAGAAATGATTGTAGGATACGGTGATATAGTCTGACCTTTCCTTCATATCCACGGTACCGTCGCCCTTTTTCTGATCTGCATCTTCTCCCGGCGTACCGTAGTAAAAGTCCATATTATGTATGAACACATTGTAGTTATCCGTATCCAGTGAAATTGCATCTCCGTCACTGCCGTTGCAGTGCCACATAATAGCTGCGTTTCTGATCTCTATATTATTTGTTCTCTTGAGAGAAAGACCCCAGCCATATAAGGTGGCATCATGGCCTACGCCCTCTATGGTCACGTTATTTACATCCTGCACTCTCAATGTTGAATCCACATTTATGCCGTCGGGTCTCCTTACCCTTCCCAGCACTCTTACATCAAGAGGCACGCCAAGGTTCTTGGCCTTTGACATAATGTTATTTATACCTGCGCCCAAGGATTCATGCCCCGGTATCGTAAGTGAATCTCTGTTGGCGTCTGTAAGATATACAACGATAGCATCGGAGCTTAATGTTCCGTCTTTATTGTATGCGCCTGTTGTATATTGATTCGGTGAAACTGCCGAAAAAGCAAAGCCCTCTCTTAAGTAATTATCAACCGTGAGGATCTGTGTTTCCGCTGCGGCTGCGCTTACCTCTGCGCCCGACACTACGGGAACGACCTTCATAACATATTGACCTGCCGCAAGTCCAAGGGCATCGGCTCTGAAATATGTCGTATACTCTCTCACGAGCATATCGTCAAGCTTTGTGTACTCGCCGCTTGCAGGCTTTACATATACATTGTATCCGTCTGCACCTGTATATGCCGACCACTTGACATAAGCGCTTTCATGCCATCCATCGCTTTCCGAAATGACAACGTCTGTCTCTGCCGCCGTTACAGCAGGCTGAAATACTGCCGTCTGAACGCTCGTAAGCAGTATCGAAGCGCTGAGCAAAGCTCCTATCGCTTTTTTAAATTTCATTTATAATACCTCCTCGTATTATATAGTTATAGTGTTTAAAGCCCTGAATCAGGACTTATGTTATAATGTATAAGATACTGTGGATCAGTGAATGCCTCCTACCACATGATGGTTTAATATAAGGCTCTGACCACAGTCTCTTTGTACACTTGTTAATTAGTTAGATACCGC
>CANPXH010000053.1 GCA_947585865.1 uncultured Clostridia bacterium | reverse complement strand
TCAAAAGACCTCTCGAAAGTCTGCAAACCCGCATAAATACTGGGTTTTTACGACTTCTCAACTTATTCCCACTCTATAGTACTGGGTGGCTTAGTGGTTATGTCGTACACTATGCGGTTTATGCTTTTGACCTCATTTACTATGCGGCTGCTTATTTTAGCTAGAACATCATAGGGTATTCTTGCAAAGTCGGCAGTCATAAAGTCGGTGGTAGTGACGCCACGAAGAGCAAGCGTATAGTCGTAGGTTCTGAAATCTCCCATAACGCCTACACTTCTCATAGAGGTGAGCACCGCAAAATACTGATGTATATCTCTGTCAAGGCCTGCAAGAGCTATCTCCTCTCTGAAAATAGCGTCTGCATCCTGTAATATCTCGACCTTTTCCTGTGTTATCTCTCCTATTATCCTTATGGCAAGACCCGGACCGGGGAACGGCTGGCGCCAAACAAGATAGTCTGCAAGCCCCAACTCAATGCCTAATTGCCTTACCTCGTCTTTGAACAAAAGTCTAAGGGGTTCTACTATGTCCTTGAAATCAACATAGTCCGGAAGTCCGCCTACATTATGATGACTTTTTATAACAGCGGCATCTCCTGCGCCTGACTCTATAACATCGGGATATATAGTGCCTTGAGCAAGAAAATCCACTGTGCCTATTTTCTTTGCCTCATCTTCAAATACTCTTATAAATTCTTCGCCTATTATCTTTCTTTTTCTCTCCGGCTCGGATACGCCCTTGAGCTTGCCCAAAAATCTTTCGCCTGCATTAACTCTTACAAAATTAACATCCCAGTCCTTGAACGCCGCTTCGACCTCATCGCCTTCATTCTTTCTCATAAGGCCGTGGTCAACGAATATGCAAGTGAGCTGGCTGCCAACAGCCTTTGAAAGAAGAGCCGCAAGCACAGAACTGTCAACGCCGCCGCTCAGGGCAAGAAGGACTTTGCCCTTTCCTACCTTTTCCCTTACCTGCTCTATAGCGGTCTGCGCATAATTGCTCATGCTCCAGTCGCCGCGGCATTCACACACCTCATAAAGGAAATTCCTAAGCATTGCCGTACCGTTGTCCGTGTGCATGACCTCCGGGTGATACTGCATACCGTAAAGCTTTCTCTCCTTGTTCTCCATAGCCGCAACAGGGCAATCCGCCGTATGTGCAGAAGAAACGAAGCCCTCTGCAAGACCTGTTATAAGATCCGTGTGGCTCATCCATGTGATACCTTTATCGGGAAGACCTTTAAACAAAAGGCTGTCTGTATCAAATTCGGTTTCCGTCATACCGTATTCGCTCTTATTTGCAGAGGAGACCTTGCCTCCCAAAATATGAGCCATGAGCTGACAGCCGTAGCATATGCCCAACACGGGTATGCCCAGCCTAAATATTTCATCGCTTATAGAAGGAGAGTCCTCAAGGTATACGCTGTTGGGTCCTCCTGTGAATATAATGCCCTTGGGAGCCATAGCCTTTATTTCTTCAATAGATGTTTTATAGGACTTGACCTCGCAATATACATTACACTCACGTACTCTTCTGGCTATAAGCTGGTTATATTGTCCGCCAAAATCCAAAACTATAACTAATTCGTGCATTTTTTATCCTCCGTTTATTTTTTTACAAAAAGTCTTCTGGGGGTAAGATCCTTAAGCATCGCCCTGACAAGTTCTTCCTTGGGCTCTATTATATATCTCTTTTTTTTGCCCTTGTAGGTGGCAACGAACACATATGTATTGCCCAGTATCTCAGTGCTGCTGAAGTCTGAGACCGGCAAATTAAGATATATTGCAAGATGCTCCTTGTCATCTATGTGAGCCATTATCTCAAATTCCGAAACACAGCCCTCAAATATCCTTTTTCTCTTTGAGCGATTTTTAATTATATCGATATCCAGCATACCGTCTGTGTAAGAATATTCAAACTCACAGTTGAGCTCCTTTATTTTTTTATAAGCAATAAAAATAACTATGCCTATGAGTATGATGAGCAAAAGCGTGAAGCTCATTCCCGCACTGTCTTTGCCCTCCGCATAAGCCGCTGAAGCGGAATCCATAAGTATCTGCCACATAAAGACGATAACGGCGGCAGCTATTCCTATGATATAAAACTTTTTGCTTCTGTCCTTTTGATCGTATTGCTTTTTAACGATCTGCTCTATAAATACGTCATTCATATGCTATTCCTCTATTTCCACATCAACGGTGTCATTCTCAGAAGGCACAAGCTTGTTCACTATACCCGGCACCATATCTATGACCTTGTTTATGCTGCTCTTGTCATTAACGCTTATAAGCTGGACATGGCCGCTGTTTATTACCATAATGGCGTTAGGGGATATCTTGGCACCCATACCGCCGCCGCCTGAATTTTTGCCGTCTTTATTGGCTCTCTTTTCCGTATTGCCCAAGCCTAGACCGAAGGATACATCGACCAACGGTATTATTGTGATATTGCCTATCACTATAGGCTCTCCCACAACAGTCTTGCTGGATACGAAATTTTCCAGTTTGGTAAGCATTGCTCCCAGATTTTCATTAAAATTACTCATTTTTATCACCCCTTAAATAATCTATTACGACCGGCCTTACCGGCTTTCTCAGTAAATATATGACAATAGGCAGCAGCAATCTGAATATGTTTGTCCTTCCCGAAAGAATAAGGCTTCCTTCCAGTCTTTTATTTTCAAAATCTCCGTCTATAATTATATCGCCGGGTATAATGTGATCGGATGCTGCCAAAACTCCAAGCACCTTTCCCGTCACAGACGGATCCTCAAATCCAATTATACCATTGATCTCCAAAACTTTAAAGCCTATATTTTTAAACAATTTCATTATGAGCTTCACCGTCTTTTCGGCTATGCCTATTATATCATATTTTCCGGTTATCTCGTCAATAAAATTCTTACGTTCTTTTAGCCTTAAAACGGCTGATCTTATGCTCATTGCCTTTTGCTTTACGGCATCCACGGTTCTCGTGATACCGTCCTTAAGCCGATATCTATTTGCTTTTTCCTCGGTACCGTCATATATGGGAGTATCCTCGGCTTTTGCAAAAGCGTCGTTGTTTTTTTCAAAAATGTCATCGGTAATATCCAATGCCCCGAATGTGTCTTCCTTTGGGGATAGTGTTTCGTCTGCAGCCTTTTCGCTTATCTGCTGTATATATACCTCGCTGTCCTCTATGGGATTTTCCGCCTTTTCTTTTTTCTTGAACGGGTATTTCAGTATCAGTTCGCTCTCATCATCATTATTTACGTATTCGGCCCTTACCATACCGAAAAGCCAGCTTGCTTTTCCCTTTATATCGGTGGTCTCATCCTTTTCTGCAAAGCCGCTGTATTTTATGGGCGCAAACAACAGCGCAGCCAATAAAAGCAATACTATGCTCAATACCACGCCAATTATCAATAATATGATCTTCAATACGGTCCATATAATACCCAGCATAACAAATACCTCTATACACAGTTTTTATTGTAATGATCCTTTATACCGCTTACATCCTCATGCTCGGTCATCCAGTCTTCAAAAATGAGCTTCAGCGTTTTCTTGGCCGAATTATAGCCCTTTGAAACGGCAATTATGCCATAATCCTTATTTTTGTTGCGTTCCTTGAACACATGAGGCGCTGCGGCTATCTCAAAGAGATCGGAGCTTTCGGGATCGGCATATATCAAAAACGCATTAAAGACACCTTCGCCGTTTAGGATAGACATTTTTACATCCTCTTTGTTATTAAAATCCTTGTCTATAAATATGTTTTTGTAATATCGCATTAATATCACTCCACATTTATATATTCAAACTCAGCGTAGTTTCCTGTATTTTTCCCCTCATCGTTTACGGCAAATATACCTATCTTGCCGCCTACCCAGCTTTTTCTGGATACGTTATACTTCACGGCATTTCCCACCTGTTTATAGTCGGAGCCGTTCTCGCTCACATATGATGTGACGATGCCCGGATATTCCACGGTGAGCCTAATATAAAGCTCTTTTTTGTCTATGGCAAGTGTGCCGCCTGTTATCTCCTCGGTATCCACATCCTTTTCAAGCTCGTAGCTCACCTGTCTTGCAATGCCGTTTTCGATTATTATGCCGTAATAGCTGCCGCCTGTTATCACAAGGCCGCAGGCTTCGTTTTCGCCAAGGTGCATATTGACCTTTGCCGTAACGGTAAAGTTAGGCCTGTTCATAAGCTGACACATAACGTTTGCCGCATCGGAAATATTCTTTCCCTCATAGGGCAGCGCAAACAGCTTTATGCTGTGCCCCGTCAATTCATAAAAATCATCACGGACATGAGCCTGGAACTGCCACTGTAAGCCTAAGACGCCGCCTGTAAAATCATCGCTGTCAAGAGGAGCAAGTATATCGCTTTTGCAGTTTTTAGGCTTGTCATATTCAAGCACGGGCTCGCCTATAAAGTCTTTGTCCGTGTCCACGCCTATCTCTATCCAGTCATCCTCTGTCCAGCGGGCGGGCTGGAGATGAGTAACTCTGCCATAGGCTTCAAGATCCTGAAAATGTATGAACCAGCTTTCACCCTCAGGCGTATCCACAAGACCTCCCTGATGAGGCCCGTTTACAGGACTGTCTCCTTGATGGAGCACTACCCTGTGTTCATAAGGCCCGTATATATTCCTGCTCCTCGCTGCCATCTGCCAGCCTGTCTGTACACCGCCTGCCGGAGCAAATATATAATACCATCCGTTTCTTTTATAAAGCTTTGGCCCTTCTATGGTAGGATGATTTATCCTTCCGTCAAATACAAGCACTCCGTCATCTAAAAGCCTTGTGCCGTCGGGAGACATTTTGTGAAGGAAAAGCTTGCTTTTGTAGCCTATCCTGCTTTTTGCGACACCTCTTATAAGATATGCCTGTCCGTCGTCATCCCACAATGGGCAGGTGTCTATCCAGCCCTTTGACTTGGCCACACATACGGTATCGTTCCATTTTCCGAAGGGATCCTCCGTATTTGCCATAAATACACCCTCGTCGGGATCGCCGAAATACACCCAAAATTTATTGTCGTGATATCTTATTGACGGCGCCCATACGCCCATGCCGTGCTTTGGCGTGTCATAATTATCTGTTGGCATTTTGTTTACGGCATAGCTTATCGTTTTCCAGTTTACAAGATCTGTAGAATGGAGCACGGGCACCCCCGGAAAATATGTAAAAGAACTTGCCACCATAAAAAAGTCGTTGCCGACCCTTATAACATCGGGATCGGAATAGTCGGTAAAAAGTATGGGATTTTTATATCTGCCGTTGCCAAGGTCGGCTGTCCATTTGCCTTTTATATTTTTATACATATCGTTAATCCTTATCTATCTCATCTACCTTATCTCTTGTCATAAGGTCATATACCGCCTGTTTTACATTCTTGCCGTTGTAAAGTACATTGTTTATCTCGTTTGTGATAGGCATTTCTATGGAGTATTTTTTGGAAAGGTCATAAGCCGCCTTTGCATTAATAACGCCTTCCACCACCATATGCACTTCGTCAAGGGCCTCCTGCAGCGTCTTGCCCTTTCCCAAAAGTATGCCTGCCCTTCTGTTGCGGCTGTGCATACTTGTACAGGTGACTATAAGATCGCCTATACCCGTAAGGCCCGCAAACGTTTCCTTCTTGCCGCCCATGGCAACGCCCAATCGTGTTATTTCCGCAAGGCCTCTGGTCATAAGGGCAGCCTTTGTATTGTCGCCAAAGCCGCAGCCGTCAGCCGCACCTGCCGCAAGAGCTATAAGGTTCTTGAGTGCGCCGCCCAGCTCTACGCCTATAACGTCTGTGTTCGTATATACTCTGAACATGGGAGACATAAATGTATCCTGTATCTCGGCGGCAGCATCTGTATCTTCCGAAGCAGCCACTATGGCAGTAGCCATATCCTTGCCTACCTCCTCGGCATGGGAAGGGCCTGAAAGCACCGCCGTTCTGCACTGAGGTATCTCCTCCTTTATCACCTGCGAAAGCCTTAAAAGAGTACCTTCTTCAAGACCCTTTGCCACATTTACCACTATCTCATTTTCCTTTACGTAAGGTGCAAATCTCTTTGCCATATTCCTTACGAATTTGGAAGGAGTTGAAAACACGAGCATATCTGCCCACGTCACATCCTCGTCTTTACAGGTAACTGTAATATCACTGTCTATTTTGACTCCGGGAAGGAACTCCTTGTTCTCTCTGTCGGCAAGTATAGCCTGTGCCTCTTCTTCCTTAAAAGACCAAAGTATAACATTGTTTCCCGCTCTTTTAAGCTGTACGGCCAAGGCCGTGCCCCAGCTTCCCGAACCGATCACCGCAACCGTCTTCATATGAACACCTCTATTTCTCCTTGACGCCGAATTTTCTCTCTGTACCGTTAAAAAGTCTTTGTATATTGGTCCTGTGCTTTATGAAAGCAAGTATGCAAAGTACGAAAAGCAAAGCCACCGCCTCTGCGCCATAGCCTAATTTATTGTTGAGTATAAGTATGAACACAGGGTACATAAGAGCCATTGAAAGAGAGCCCACCGAAATATATTTGTTTGTCATAAATATGCAAAAGCCTATTACATATGTAACAAGGGCTACCCTTATATCTACGCAGTACATAAGACCAAGTGTACAGGCAATGCCCTTTCCCCCTCTGAAGCCCAGATAAAAGGGGAAATTATGGCCAAGCACTGCGCCAAGCCCGCCGTATATGCCCGGCAGATAGCTTGTACCGCTTAAAAAGCTGCCGTTTCCCTTGAATATAAGAGCACATATATAGTAGGCGGCAGTCACCTTTATAAGGTCGAAAAGGAAGACTATGGCTCCTGCCTTTTTACCCAGTATTCTTGTAGCATTTGTCGTGCCTGCGTTTCCGCTGCCGTACTCTCTTATATCAATATGGCCTATGAGCTTGCCCACAAAGTAAGCCGACTGTAAGCAGCCGAAGGCATAGCCTATTATCAAGCATATAATTCTGAACATTGCTTTATTCCTTTCTGTTTCTTGCAATAAAGTGTATGGGTGTTCCCACAAAGCCGAAGGCTTCCCTGAGCTGGTTCTCTATATATCTCTGATATGAAAAATGCAAAAGCTCCGTATCATTTACAAATAATACAAATGTCGGCGGCTGAACGGATACCTGTGTCATATAATATATCTTAAGGGGTCTGCCCTTTTCCGCCGGAGGCTGGTTCATTGCCATTGCCTCTATGAGCACATCGTTGAGCATACCTGTGGATATCCTTCTGGTATTGTTCTCGTGCACCATTATTATAAGATCAAAAAGCTTTGAGACTCTCTGACCCGTAAGAGCGGAAATGAATATCCTCGGAGCATATGAAAGATACTTGAGCTCAGCGTCTATATCCTTCATAAACTTATTCATGGTATGGTTGTCCTTTTCTATTTTATCCCACTTGTTGACGGCAATTATAACAGCCTTGCCTGCCTCGTGGGCGATACCTGCGACCTTCTTGTCCTGCTCCGTTATGCCGTCTTCCGCATTTATCATCATTATACACACATCTGAGCGCTCTACTGCGGCTACCGCTCTTATAATCGAATATTTTTCTATGTTTTCTCTTATTTTGGATCTTCTGCGCATACCTGCGGTATCTATGAAAACATACTTTTGACCACGGTATTCGTATTCCGAGTCGATAGCGTCTCTTGTTGTGCCTGCAACATCGCTTACTATCACTCTTTCCTCACCCAGTATCCTGTTTATAAGAGAAGACTTGCCTACATTGGGCTTGCCTATCACAGCGACTTTTATAACGTCTTCATCCTCATGCTCGTCGCTTTCTTTCGGAAAATACTTTATTACCTCGTCAAGCATATCGCCTAAGCCTATCATCTGCCCTGCGCTTACGCCAAAGGGCTCGCCTAAGCCAAGGGCATAAAACTCATATATATCCATTCCGTATTTGGCAAGATCATCCATTTTGTTGACAGCCAGCACAACGGGCTTGCCCGATCTTCTCAATATATTGGCGACCTGCAGATCGGCATCCACCATACCTGTTCTTACATCGGTCACGAATATTATGACATCCGCCGACTGTATGGCTATCTCCGCCTGGGAATACATATTCTTGAGCATCATATCATCGCTTTCGGGCTCCAATCCCCCTGTGTCGATAAGCGTAAAACTTTTGTCAAGCCACTCTGCCTCTGCATATATCCTGTCGCGGGTAACTCCGGGAGTGTTTTCAACTATCGATATCCTCTCGCCCGCTATCCTGTTAAAAAGTGTGGACTTGCCTACATTGGGGCGTCCTACTATAGCAACAATGGGTCTAGCCATATCATTTATCCTCCGTATCTAAAATCTGCTCCAGCATCCTGCCGCCATCACAGCTCATAGGTATGACCTTTACATCCAGTTCTTTTTCAATATCTTTTATATCCACATCATCCAGCAATACGGTCTCCTCTGCTCTCAGGCAGTTTTCGGGAATAAAGAGCACGCTTCCAAGCTCCTTGCCCTTGAGTTGGGAAATGATATCCTGCCCCGTTATAAGACCGCTTACCGTAATGGTATTGCCAAAAAAATCATTTTCTATAGCTATCGTATTGATCTTTGTGTTTTTGTATTTTTTCATTATATCACAGCTAAGGGAATAAATAAAGTCATAAGCTATCTTCCCCGTAGCAAGAGTTATACTTCTTTTTACATTATCTGACTCAAGTGTATTAAGCTTATTATAAAATTCACTTTTTGTCAATGCTATCATACCCACGCCGTTTTCAAGCTGAGGATAACCCTCGTAATCCTCCTCATCGGGTATTTTCTTTCCTGCGCTTATATAAAATTCATCGCTTAAAAAGCAAAAGCGTGTGCCGTATTTTTCATAAATTTCCTTCTGCTTATGCTCTACCTGATCCACGACCTTTATACAGCCTTCTCTGTCAAAAAGCTTTATGTCGCAAAGCCCGTCTCTGTACTTGGTCATGCCGAAGGGTACTACGGACATACTTCTTGCCATGGGTATAAAGCGAGACAGATCGTCTATGCTCTTGTTCAAATATTCTCCGTCGTTTATATCCCTGCACAGCACTATTTGAAAATTCATCTCTATGTGGTTTTCGTAAAGCTGCGTTATATAGTCCATAAGCTTATCGGAGTTGGGATTTCTAAGCATATATTTTCTAAGCTCTGTATCCGTGGTGTGTACGGATATATTTATGGGAGACAGATGATAGAATATTATCCTGTCTATATCTTCCTGCCTCATATTTGTAAGAGTAACATAGTTGCCCTGTAAAAAGGAAAGGCGGCTGTCATCATCTTTGAAATATAGGGTCTTTCTCATGCCCTTGGGCAGCTGGTCTATAAAACAGAATATACACTTGTTGGAACAGCTCTTTGCCCTATCCATAAGCCCTGTTTCAAAGACTATGCCCATATCTTCATACTCCTCCTTGTCTATCTCAAGGAGCCACTCTTCTCCGTTGGGCTTTTGTATGCCTACCTCTATATATTCACTTTGTATGAGATATCTGTAGTCGAATACGTCTTTTATGGGCTGACCGTCTATATCCACAAGTATATCGCCGGGCTCTATGCCCATTTCCTCGGCTATGGAACCCTTTTCGACTTTTATTATAACATTGCTCATATTAATCTCCATTCCGCCGCTAAAGCGTCGGCACAAATAGTAATGAAAGTGCCGACAGCGGCTATTTTTTTT
>CANPXH010000052.1 GCA_947585865.1 uncultured Clostridia bacterium | reverse complement strand
GCGAAGGCAAGAGGCGTTAAATTCGGAAGACCAAAAAAATACTTTGCGGAAGAATATGTAGATATATTCAGAATGGTAAAAAGAGGCGAGATAAAAAGAACAGAGGCAATGGCGCTTATGAACGTAAGCGTAAAGACATATTATAGGATATTAAAGGAAATTAAGGAAAAAGGAATAAATTTGTCATAAAGTATACTTTATCGGGATATGTAAAAATATACATAATTCTGATATAAGTATACTCTTTTTTTGTAAAAAAGTCAACAAAAAAAGAGTGTTTGCCGATGGTTATGCACTGTTGTCAAAAAGTATACTTTAATAATAATTTAAAATTTAACAATTTTTTGCAGCAACGACACGGGGTGTCTATGGGCTTTTGGTATAATTTAACCGACGGGTAAGTCTCCCGCTTCTATAAGCGGCAAGAACTTACTTTTGCATTCAGAGGGATACAAGCTCCTGCTGAACGAAAGGCTTTGGTAAAAGCCGTCGGTTATGAGTACGCAGCGAAAGCGTAGTACGAATATCCTTGAAATGAAAAGTAAAAATCCAAAAAAGGGGAAATAATTATGAGTACTGCTGAAAGCTCGGCAAAACACAACAGGATATTGGATATGTGCATGCGTCTTACAGACGGAGAGGTCATAAATAAAAGAACAGAGGCTCAGCGCTACGGAATAAACGAAAGGTCTGTACAGAGAGATATTGAAGACCTGCGGGCATTTTTTGAAGAAAGAGGAAAAAGAACGGGAAACAGGCAGGAGCTTATATACGACAGAAAAATAAACGGCTATTATCTCTATTATGAAAACAACAGACAGATGACGAGCAGCGAGGTATATGCCTTAAGCAAGATATTGCTGGAAAGCAGAGCGTTTACAAAAGAGGAGCTTTCCGTAATTCTGGATAAGGTCATACAAAACTGCGTACCGCCTTCAGATATAAATACAATAGAGAAGCTTATCGCCAATGAAAAATTTTATTACACCGAGCTTTCTCACAAACAGAAGCTTATTGAGAAAATATGGGATATCACCCGTGCTTTGAATGAAAAGAAAAAGCTTGAGATAAGCTATAAGCGCCTTGATGGAAAGATATCAAAAAGGAAAGTGCTTCCCGCAGGCGTTATGTTTTCAGAGTTCTATTTCTATATGCCCGCTTATATAGAGGACATAGACAAAAAGACCTACTTTGAAAACAGCGAAGACTCCTACCCCACAATTTACCGCATAGACAGGATACTGAACTACAGAATAACCGATGAACACTTCAGCATGCCTTATGCCAAAAGATTTCAGGAGGGCGAGTTCAGGAAGAGAGTGCAGTTTATGTACGGCGGAAGATTTAGGACCGTGCGCTTTGAATTCAGAGGGCCTTCCGTTGAGGCAGTTATGGACAGGCTGCCCACAGCCGTAATAGAAAAAGAAGAAAACGGCGTGTACACAATAAGAGCCGAGGTATTCGGCAAGGGTGTGGATATGTGGCTAAAAAGTCAAGGAGAATATATAAAAATACTATAATAAATAGGAGGTAAAAATGAAAAATTCTATCAGGATCATCACTAACAAATCTAAAGCAAGGATATTATACTTTTTTAAAAATGAATTTGGCGAATGGATAGATGTTCCTATCACTTCTGAACTGTCAAGGAATAAATTTACTTACAGCAGATTTACAAAGGAAAGAGCAAATGAAATCGTAAAAGTGATAAACCAAAAGTACAACAGAGGTCATGGCGTTGATATATTTTTTACAGGCGAGCCGGATGAATTTGAATACCTGAAATTGGCAGTTAAAAATTGCTCCGGCAGCGGAATATCGTGCATTAATTATATAAATAAAATAATGGTTTTGGGTAAAAAATCCTCCGGCAAGACAACATTGATCGAAGCCATAGAAGAGTACAAGGGTGTTGAATTTAAAAAGGAAGAGTGCAGCGGATACACTAAATACATCGAAAAGTCTAATAAGAAAAAAATCGGCATATGGTACGAAATAGAAGGTCTTGATATCAGTAAAGAAAGCATAGAAAAAGCAAAAGAAACAATGAACGCCCTTGCAAAAGAAAACATATCTACTTTTTTATATTGCTTTATTGCAAATGAGAAAATAGAAGATATTGAAAAAAATTTTATTTACGATCTGAGGTCAAAACACAGAGATATTACAGTATTAGCAGTTATCACACAGGATATTGATAATAAAAATGATGAATACTTCGAAAAGACATTAAAAGATATATATGTAATGCCTACGCTTGCGAAAGATAGAGAATTGCGTACGGGAGATGAAATCAAAGCCTATGGAATAGATAATCTGTTATCACATTTGCCCGGAGGAAAATAAAATGATTAACCAAGACAAAACGCTTAATCTTTATATTATGGGTAAAACAGGCGTAGGAAAGAGTACGCTTGTAAACGCCATAATGGAAGATGATGTGGCTCCAACGGGAACAGGTTTACCTGTAACAAAGGAAATCCAAAGATATCACATAAAAAAATTTGTTGATGTAAGTAAAGACATGTCAACAACTCCTATTTTCATTCACATTTATCTTTATGATACTGTCGGTTTTGAACTGTACAGCAATAACACCGATAAATCTTTAAACGACCTTGAAAAGGAAATGAAAAACAGTCATGATGACGCTTGCATATTGTATTGCGTAGATTATGAAAGCAGGCGCTTTGAAGAAAGAGAAGCGGATATACTCACCAAATTGTCTGAAAAGCATAATATACCTTTCATTGTTGTGATTACAAAGTGTCCCGACTCTTCTGAAGGCCGCAAATTGGAAAAACAAATCAAAGCCGATTTGCACAAAGCTGACGTTATAAAGATAATGGCAAAAGAACAATGTTTGAGAGGCGGAGTTGTCATACCTGCGTATGGCATGGACACACTCAAAGAAAAGATCTATTCCAAAAGTAAAAACATAGTAACATCAAATCCTGAAAAATCGAGAAAAAAAATACCGCTCCGGGAATTAAAAAAATACCGTCATAGAGAAAAGAAAAGTCAAAAAAAGTTTTTTATTCTCTGCGCCTTACATAAGAATAAAAGACAAATTAAATAATATTAAAAAAAATAAAAAAGGAGGAAAAATCAATGACCGAAAGAGAAAAAGAAGAAATTCAAAAGAAAATTGACAGTCTGTACATAGGAGATGACCTGCACACATTCAATATAATAGTTGCAGGAAAGACCGGAGCAGGAAAAAGCACATTGATAAATGCAGTGTTTGGTTCGGACCTGGCGCCCACAGGCATAGGAAGACCTATAACAGAAAATATAGAAGAATATGAGGATAAGAATCAACTTCTACACATATGGGATACAGTCGGTCTGGAACTTGATCCTGAAAAAACAAAGAAATCAATAGCTAGTATAAATAAAATCATCAGTGATAAGGCTGATTCCAATGATATTTATGACAGAATACATGCTATATGGTATTGTATATGCGAAGGTATACGATACGAAGGAGCAGAGCTTGACTTTATACAAAATCTGCACGATATCGGTATTCCGTTTGTAATTGTTTTGACACAGTGTATAGATGAAGAAGAAGAAGCAAACAAGCGCGAAAAAATAATAATAGATATCAATAGTGAAAAAGGAATGGACGATATTGATGTTATTCAGGTACTTGCTCAGGATTATAAAGTCAGAAATTTTGTAATACCTCAATTCGGTATTGATAAATTAGTGGATCACACACTTAAGATAATACCTGAGAATATTAGGAAAAGTTTCATAGCCGCTCAAAAGATAAATCTTGACTTAAAAAAAGAAGAGGGCGAAAAATGCATAAATAAATATGTAAAAAAAGCAAAGGAAAATTTTTGGGCAAACATTATAATCGCTAATGTATGGGTTGTTGATAAGTATATAAAAAAGATGTTCGTAGAAATTGGTGATATTTTTAATAAAATCGTTTCGAAAGAACAAATTGATGAAACAATTAAAAAGATGGGCAGCATAGATATAAAACGTGGATTTTATTTAATAGCAGGTTCAAATAAGGTTAACAATGAAATCAAGAAAAAATTTCAAGAAAATAAGGACATGGCATTCAAAGTCGATGTTTTAGAAACGAATGAAGATGAAAAAGCGGCCAGATTAGTAGCGTTTTTTGGATATGTATTTATTGATACAATGCTAGACTACTGGAAAAAATTCCATCGTAAAAAGCTGAAAGAACTTGACCGCAAAAATTTAAATTTTGCAGATATGTTCATAAAAAATTTTAGAATTTTATCGGAAAATAAACAATAAATTTCATTAAAGCAAGAAAGGAGAAAAACCATGAGAAGATACTTAAACATGAAAAATCTTTTAATTTTAATCGGCATTGTAATAGTTGCTATAATTGCAATCATAATAGCAGTCATAGTTGCAAAATGATAGCCTGACATATATTGAATTAAGGAGGGAATGCAAGTGGGAATAATTAGTGCAGCAACCAACGGTGTAAAAAATATTGCCTCCAAGGCAGCCAATTACACTGCAAACAAAATTTCAGACTTAGCTGTGTTAAGTTCGGAGCAAATAAAAAAAATCGAAGAAAAGCGTAACGCATATCTTTCAGAAATGCCTGATATGAGCAGCGAAGAAGTTAATAAATACGTTGCAAGAAATTTAGGCGCTGTCGGTATTGAGGTATATCATGCATATCTTGAACAGCTGAAAACTATATATGAGCCACAAGATATATTGAAAAAAATAGATGTCGAAAACCGCATACAATATTTTGATATAAGCAAGTGGGTCACAGAAAAAGAAGAAAACAATCTGGACAAGCTGGCGAATGTGTATCAGGTCTTAAGCAGGGAAATGTGCAACATTGCGCTCATTTATCACAGAACAAAAGATGAGTGCAAGGTAACTTTAGGCGTAGTGAATACCTCTGAAAATTCCGACCCTACATTGGTATACAGCCACAAGGAGCGTATTTTAAGCGCAGTAAAAGGAAATTTCCCAGGTGTTGAAATATCAGATGACAAAAGCAACTGTGGCATTCCCGGATGTATAAATAATATTGAGTCCGATTCTGTGGCAATAGTTACAAATCTTGCGTCAGAAAAATCAAAGGACTTTATAAGTCAGAGCATGGAAAAACTGCTTGACGGCATCGTGCCTCAGAAAGACGAAGAGGATTATACCATTGTTCTTTTGGCAAGCCCTGTTGTGGACCAGTTGAATAAAATGAATGAACTCTTTGAAATATATTCACAACTGGAGCCATATTCGGGTTGGCAGGCTAATTACACATATATGACGTCTGAAGATGAAAATTCATCTTTTAATGCCTCAATGCATATGGGTTTAGGCGTTGGCGGTCATAACAACCAAGGCTTTAATATTAATAACGGCACATCATCGGGAATCAGCAAAAACACGTTTGAATCTAAAACTGACACTAACAGTACAGAAGTCGGCGGAGGAGTCCATACGCCATTTGCATCAGCAAATGTCAGTTCAGGAAATTCGCATGGAGATACCAAAGGTTCAGGCACCGGAACGACCTCGGAAAAATCACATTCCTACGGATTATCGAGTGATATGGGAGTAAATTTCAATGCAAACTTTGGCGTAGCATTTTCAAGGGCTTCAAGCGTGTCTGTTAATGTAGGAAAGACACAAGGCATAACACAGAATTACGCAAATTACAGCGTACAGTACACATTGGACAAAATAAAAGAGCAAATCAAGCGTCTTGAGGAAAGCGCAGCTCTCGGAATGTGGGAATTTGCCGCCTATGTAGTTTCAGAAAGTCCTGTTACGGCAAACAGTGTGGCTCACATGTATCTTGCTCTTACGCAGGGCGAACAGTCATATATGAATCGCTCTGTCGTAAATCTGTGGGACGGAGATAAGGAAAGAAAAGAAGCGCAGTCTATATTAAAAAATATACAAAAGCTGCATCACCCGATTTTTTGTATAAAAGACGATATTCCGGACAATGCCGATTGGCTGCAATATCCCGCTGTGGTCACTCCTTCCGTCTCCGTTACGGGAAAAGAGCTTGCCAGAGCGCTGAATTTTCCAAAAAGGTCTGTAAGCGGTCTGCCTGTATACGAATGTGTTTCTTTCGGCCGCGAGGTTCAGAAGTACAACAGTGTATCGGACAAAAACAGAACGATAGAAATAGGCAATGTCTATCATATGAGACAAAGCGAAAGTACAAAGATATCCCTGGATATAGACGACTTTTGCTCGCATGTTTTCATTACAGGCTCAACAGGCTCGGGTAAATCAAACACGATATATCAGCTTATCGAAAAATTGAACAGCAGAGCTAAATTTCTTGTTATTGAGCCTGCCAAGGGCGAATATAAAAAAGTATTCGGCGGAATATGTAAGGTTTACAGCACAAACAGCAAGATGTCCGAACTTCTGAAAATCAATCCGTTTTCATTTCCCGAGGATATACATGTGCTTGAACATATAGACAGGCTTATCGAAATATTCAACGCATGTTGGCCTATGTATGCTGCAATGCCTGCCGTGCTGAAGGATGCAATAGAGAGAAGCTATGAAAATGTCGGCTGGAATTTGGAATATTCAAAATGTGAGCCTAAATGTTTCCCAACATTTAATGACCTTATGGATGTATTGCCCGACGTAATGGCGGGATCTCTCTATTCAAGCGACACAAAAAGCGATTACAGCGGCGCATTGATAACAAGAGTACATTCGCTTACCAATGGCTTGAACGGACAGATATTCTGTTCAAAAGGAATAAAAGACAGAGATCTGTTTGATGAAAATGTAATTGTGGATCTCAGCAGAGTGGGTTCAAGCGAAACAAAGGCTCTTATTATGGGAATATTGATAATGAAGCTGCAGGAATACAGAATGGTATCGGGCAAAATGAACAGCAGGCTCCAGCATGTGACCATTCTTGAAGAAGCGCATAATCTTCTCAGAAAGACATCCATGGAGCAATCTCAGGAAAGCTCTAATCTTCAGGGCAAATCAGTGGAAATGCTGACAAATTCCATAGCGGAAATGCGTACATACGGCGAAGGCTTTATTATAGCCGACCAAGCGCCTTATTTGCTGGATGAAGCGGTAATAAGAAACACAAACACAAAAATAGCTCTCAGACTTCCCGATGAAATTGATCGCGAACTTGTAGGAAAATCAATGGCACTCAATGAAAATCAAATCACAGAGCTGTCAAAGTTGCCTACGGGTGTAGCGGCTGTTTATCAGAACAACTGGGTAGAAGCTGTACTCTGCAAATTTGATTTGTTCAATAATAAACAACCTTTGGAATACACTTATAAAGAAAAAGAAAACATTTATGAACACTTTTTCAAAATTGCGTTCGGAATATCAGACAACAAGGAGCTGACAAAGGAAGATACAGATAATTTAAAAAATTGGATAAATAGCTTAAAAGAAGATGACTATGAGAAGAAATTGATGTATAATGTTATTGAAGGCAAACCTATTACGGAAGAATACATGAAAAAAATCGCCTATAATCTCTTTAACGGGTTCCGTATCTATAAAGAGCTTGAAAGCTCTGAAGATGAAAAAGCGGGAATTAATAAAGCATCAAGAATAATTCGTTCCAAATTCGGATTTTTCGCTGAAAGCTCCGATAAATTGGTAATCAGAATATTTGAGCTGATAGTCAGACAACTGAGACAATTGGATAAAGATTCCGAACAAATCAGGATATATGATGACCCTGAAAAAATAAGGAGGCTTCTATAATGCTTAAAGAGATTTTGGGGGAAGCAGGAAAAGCTGCTGCCAAAACTGCTGCAAAAGAAATTTCCAATAAAATAGTCAATAAAATTGATGATAAAATAAAAGAACCCCAAAAAGTTCCCGAAAAACTGGAATGGTCGGAAAAGCCGAAAGAACCGAACATTCCCGAAAAACTGGAATTGCCCGAAGCAATAGAAACAGATGATCCGGAATTGACGATTGAAGAAAAGCAAGAAATAGCAGACAAAACTGCACAGGAGTATAATGCAAAAACAAATCCGTATGAAAGAGCAGTTAAAAAGGATATCGACGGCATTATACAAACAAAAACGGAGGTGTTTCCTTTGCAGAAACCGATGCAATCTATGTTAAAGAGGACGGCACTAAATGTATTGTAAACATAGAAGCTGAAGGCAACAGAATAAAAGACTTCGATAAGGCAAATAAAATAATGGGATTAGAAGAAACTCCCGATGGATATGTTTGGCATCATCTTGATGATTATAATGTAAAATATGGAACAATTACCTTAGAATTGGTTAAAGACGAGGTACATAATGCAACTAAACCTCATTCCGGGGGCTGCGCCCAATATGATTCAGTAAATGGACCATCATATAATCCACCAAAGAAAGGAGCTATTTTATGATTTATAGATTTGTTGAAGGTAATGAAAAAAATCATGATTCCAGTATTGATAAAATTACAGAACTTGAAAAAAAATATTCAATAAAATTTCCAGAAATCCTCAAAGAATATTATGGAAAATATGATGGAGAAAAAATAGTATTGACCTGTTTTAACGTAAACGGCTATGAATGTGAGGTCGCTAAAATCGTTCCGATCATCGGTGAAAAAATGTCCTTTGAGTATATTACAGATAATGATAGAGCAGACGGTTTCCTGCCGACAGACTATTATCCTATTGCAAGAGATAGAGGCGGAAACTACTATTATTGGAGTTCAAAAAATGGAAAGGTCTTGCTTATTCTGGCGGATGATTATGATAATCCCTTTGAAGCAGCTAACTCTGTTCAAGATTTTTTTGCTAAAATGAATGAGTCCTTTTAATAAACAGCAAATGTTGTAATCAATACTATTTTTGTTATATTTTATACTAAATCAAAAAAAGCTATGGCTCTATGCAAATCCGCATAAATCCATAGCTTTTGGCGTTTTAACGAATTGCTTCTTATATTACCCGCTCCTTGGGGAGCGGATGACACGGACACTCTTATTGACATACTAAAGAAGAATGATGTGAAAGCCACATTTTTCCTATGCGGATACTGGGTGGACAAATACCCGGAGGAGGTTAAAAAAATATACGAGGCGGGCAATGAAATAGGCAATCACAGCAACACGCATCCCCACAGTTCGCAGCTTAGTCTTGAGGATAACAAGAAGAACATAATGGATTGCCACAACAAGATAAAAGTCCTTCTTGGCATAGATCCCATTCTTTACAGGCCGCCCTTCGGAGAATACAACGACACTGTACTGAATGCCGCAGAGGAATGCAATTATTATCCCATACAGTGGGATGTCGACAGTCTGGACTGGAAAGAGCTGGGAGTCGATCACGAAATAAACCATGTGCTCAACCACAAGCATTTAGGCAACGGTTCCATAATTCTTTTTCACAACGATGCAAAATATACTCCCGATGTGCTGGAAACTATTATAAAGGGGTTGCGAGACAAAGGCTATGAGATCGTGCCCATAAGTCAGCTTATACATAAAGACAACTACTATATCGACCACGAAGGCCGACAGATACCAAACAGCACAGAAGACACAGCGGAAACGACGACCGAATAAGAAAATCCCCTGTGATGTTATGCACCCATCACAGGGGATTTTTTTGACAGTTTGGTTAACCGCTGTCGGGCGCTCGGATAATAACAGTCTGATATGCGTTTTTACATAATGAATTTTTACATAAAGCCTGTTACTATCGGGCATTATATGCAATTATCCCTCAAACGCTCGGTGCTGACGTTTACTGAATAATTTCATATTTTAAATTGTTGTCTGTGGCGTACTGCTGAGCATAGGAGCCTTCATAGCAAAGTATAGTTGCCCCGAAATTTGCCCACCTTCCTATTGATGTAACCGAATCGGGTATAAGTATGCTGTCAAAACCGCACATACCAAAGGCATCTCTGCCTATTTCTTCAACACCATCTTCAATTACAACATTTCTTAGATTCATACAGCCCATAAATGCGTAATCTCCTATTGTTCTTACGCTTGCCGGAATAGTTATCTCGCCTATGGCTGTACTTTGAAAAGCACGGTTTTCTAT
>CANPXH010000051.1 GCA_947585865.1 uncultured Clostridia bacterium | reverse complement strand
GATAGTCCTTGATTGAAAGAAACGCCTCGTTTTCCCACGCTATCAGAACATCTCCCTGTCCGTTTTCAACAAAGGTGGTCGTCGCTCCTCTTGCGCCCGAATCAAGTACCAAAACATTTTGGAACAGCTTTTTAATAAACTCCTGTATCTTTGCCTCGTCACCGTTATAAAGCTTATCCGCATACGCCCATGCCGCAAGATAATTCCATCTTGCTCCGCCCGATGTTTTCGGATTAGGAGTGATAATGCCGACTCCGTCTTTAACAAGATCATCCCAGTCCTTTATGTTCTTGGGATTACCCTTTCTTACGAGGAAAACTATTGTTGAAGTATATGGCGCGCTGTCCTTATCAAATTCCTTAACCCAGCCGTCCTCAATAAGTCCCGCGTCCCGAACGGCGTTTACATCGCCCTCAAGCGCAAGCGTAACTACATCTGCCTCAAGGCCGTTTGCAACCTCAAGCGCCTGCTTGCCCGAACCGCCGTGCGACTGAGTAATCTCAACATCCTGACCCGTCTGCTCTTTCCAGTGAGTTTTAAACGCCTCATTATACGCCGCATACAGCTCTCTTGTCGGATCATATGAAACATTTGTTATTGTCACCTTATCGGGACTTGCAGAATCCTCGCTTGATGAGCTGCTTGACGAGCCGCCCGAGGAGCTGCCTGAGGAGCTGCCGCATCCGGTGAAAGCAAACGCTGATGTTGTCAAAATTCCCGCCGCTAATATAATAGATAATATTTTCTTTTTCATTGTAATAACCTCATTTCAGAATTGTGTAATTAAAATCATTAATTAAAAATTTGTTTGATATTGATAATTAACCGATTCAACAGTATGATATTCCTCCGTCCGACATACAGATATTACACATTCGTCCGTTTCTCCAATTGTGGCGCAAAAACAATAAAAAATACCTGAAAAGCTTTTTATACATTTCTCGCACCGCCATTCTTTATTAATATAACATCAACACGGCAAAGCAAAGGATATTAACGAGTAATCGAGCAGAAATAGGCTTAATTTTATTTCCTACTATTTTCGTATGTTTTCTATGTTTTGTCGTGCTTATATTATATTCAGATGGTTTTATCTTGTCAAGAAATTTTTACCTATTATTTTCATATGTTTAGTAAGTTTGTGTGTTGTGACAATTAAATAATGCCTTTTGAAAAAATTTATGGGAAAACGAGCCAAAGCCGAAATTCAAAAAGCCTCTCGGTTGAGCTTGTTGTATATTTTTTCCGTTAAACGTTCCTCATGCCTGCCGTCTAAAGGTTGTGCGAAAGCTATTTGGTTATAATTTATATAGGAACATTGGGCGGCAAATCCGTTTTGCAAATAATATTACTTATTTATCCGTAGCTCTTGACATTTCATTTGAGAAGGAGTAATATATGGCATATTAAACCTATCTATTATATATGTTTACTCTATTTTGATGCTTTGCTCGCCTAAGAGGCGGAAGAATCCGTGAACGGATTATATTAATATCCGGCTGTTTATTCATTTAAAGGCATAGCGGCTTATTGGAACCGGTGATTTTATGAGTTTTGATCTTGACAACCCAAACGTAAAAAAGAATGTATTTAAAGGCTTTTTCGGAATCGAAAAGGAAAGTCTCAGAGTCGATGAAAAGGGCTATCTTTCACACACAAGGCATCCCTTTATCAATAATCCGAATATTGATCGCGACTTCTGCGAAAATCAGGTTGAAATCGTGACCGACGTATGCGACAGTATTCAAGCTCTTTACAATCGACTTACGGAGCTTCATAAGACGGTCGTCAAAACGCTTGACCGCCTTGAAACGGGCCGCGAGCTTTTATGGCCGTTTTCCTCGCCTCCTTACATAAAGGGAGAAGGCGACGTTCCTATTGCGAGCTTCAGCGGAATGTTAAAGGGAAAAGAAATTTACAGGCGGTATCTCGCCAAAAAATACGGAAAGAAAAAAATGCTTTTTTCGGGAATACACTTTAATTTTTCGTTTGATGACAGTCTTCTTAATATCGGCTTTCAAAAAAGCGAGGAAAGCTCCTTCAGAAAATATAAGGACGGCGTATATCTGGAGCTTGCCAAAAAGCTCACGCAATACAGCTGGCTCATCGTATTTTTGACCGCTGCAAGCCCGATTATGGACTCCTCGTTTTTTCGCGAGGAGTCCATAGGGCGCGATATAATAACGCCGTACTCCTCCGCCCGATGCAGTGAAATCGGTTACTGGAATAATTTCATTCCTGTTTTTAACTACGACTGCATCGAGAGCTACGCCGACAGCATACAGATATATGTAGACCGCGGTATGATCAAATCGCTTTCAGAGCTTTACTATCCAATCAGACTCAAGCCGCGCGGGGAAAGCTCTTTGGAAAATCTCAGGCAAACGGGCGTTAATCATATTGAGCTGCGTATGCTTGATTTGAATCCGCTGTCACCCGTGGGGGTAAAAATAGAGGATTTAAATTTTATTCACTATCTCACAATATATCTTATGTCTCTTGAGGACAGAGATTTTTCCGACAGCGAGCAAACAGACGCAATTATCAACTCAAAGAATGCCGCAAAATACGACATTAACACTGCGATAGAATTTCAAGGTGAAGGGTCGTCAGTTAGAGCGGCAGCTCTCAAGGTTCTTAAAAATATGGAGAGCTTTTTTGTAACGCACGGTCAAACCGACGCGGCTGACTGCATAAAAAATCAAATGAAGAAAATAACCGATAAAAACAAACGATATGCCGAAGTTATAAAAAATAATTTCAGCAAAAATTATGTAGAAAACGGGCTCAGGCTTTCTTTGGCTTACGCCGACAGCTATTGCGGGGAGGTGGCTTTAAATGTGTGAAATTTTTGGCGCATGCTTCAATAACGAATTATTTTTAAACGACTATTTAAAAAGCTTTTACAGTCACAGCAATAATCATCCTCACGGCTGGGGACTTGCCGTTGCCGACGGGGACGATATTTCAATAGAGAAAGAGCCGATTCAGGCGACTAAAAGCAACTATCTCAAGGAACGTCTTTCCCTGCCCATTAATGCAAAAACAGTATTGGCGCATATACGCTATGCGACTATCGGAAATGTCGATTATAAAAACTGCCATCCGTATTCGAAAAAAGACAATTTTTCGCGCCGCTGGACGTTGATCCACAACGGCACTATCTTTGACTATCCGCCGCTGAGCAGATTTTTAAAACAGCAAAAGGGAGATACGGACAGCGAGAGAATATTACTTTATATTATTGAACAGGTAAACAAAAGGCAGAAAGCATCATACAGACCTCTCGAACCGCATGAGCGCTTTTCGCTGGTCGATAGTATTGTGTCGGAAATGTCGCGGGGCAACAAGCTCAATCTATTGATTTATGACGGGGAGTATATGTACGCACACACAAATTACGCAGATTCGCTGCACTATCTGCAGACCGAAAACGGCATAATTTTTTCCACTCTGCCGCTGAGCCGCGATGAATGGCAAAAGCTTCCATTCACAACCTTATTAGCATACAAAGACGGCAAGGCGGTATTCAAGGGTACTAATCATAAAAACGAGTATAAAGACAACGAGGAATCAATAAAATTGCTTTATCAAATTTTCTCTAACTTGTAAGGAGATCCCAAAAAATATGGATAGAGAAGTCATAAGACAGGCATTGTATGAAAAATACATAGAGCCTACCAAGAAAAAAGCGGAGAAATACATAGGCGTTGAAATCGAAATGCCGATCGTGAACCTATCAAAAGCCGCCGTTGATTTTGACGTCGTTCACAGTGTCACATTGAGCTTTATAAACCGGTTTGGCTTTAAGCCGCCCGGCAAGGACGACGACGGAAATATCTACTCCGCAGAAGATCCTGAAAACGGAGATATTCTTTCGTATGATTGCTCATATAACAATCTTGAGCTGTCATTCGGCAGAGAAAAAAATTTATACAACATTCAAAATCGGTTTTTTAAATATTATAAATATCTAAATAAGGAATTCGGAAGATTCAATTACACTCTGACGGGCATGGGAATAAACCCCTACCGCAAATACAATCAAAATATACCGATTCCCAACGGGCGTTACCGAATGCTTTTTCATCATTTAGCCTCCTATAAAAAATACAGGGATTTGCCCATGCTTTTTCACAGCTATCCGGAATACGGCACATTTTCAAGCGCGTCCCAGGTTCAGCTTGATGTATCCTGCGAGGATTTGCCTCTCGTTCTCAACACATTTTCAAAACTCGAACCGATTAAAGCCTTGCTGTTTTCAAATTCCGTTCTCTTGGGTGAAAACGAGGAGCTTTTATGCTGTCGCGATATGTTTTGGGAAAACAGTACGCACGGTATAAACCCTCACAATATAGGAATGTATGATTATGAGTTTTCATCAATTGACGAAATCCTATCATACATTGAATCCTCATCTATCTATTGTCTTGAGAGAGCTGATAAATACATAAATTTCACACCGACAAGACTTATGGATTATTTCGACAAGCAGTCTGTCACAGGCGAATATTTTGACGGCTTAGAATATAAAACGATTAAGTTCACGCCAAGGCTTGACGATATTGAATATCTTAGGACTTTTAAATTTATCGACTTGACATATAGAGGAACAATAGAGTTTCGCAGTATGTGCTGCCAACCGATCAATGACAGTATGTGTATTGCAGCTTTCCACCTCGGTCTTATGAATAAAGTCAAGGAGCTTTCCCGACTGCTTCAAAACGACCGCGTATTGTATCATCGGGGATATAACGCGCCTGAGCTTAGAAAGCTCCTCATCAGGCGCGGACTGCCGAGCTTTATAGACGCAGATAACCTATATGCCCTCGCCAAGAAAATAATAGACCTGTCATACGAGGGGCTCAGCGAAAGAAAGCTTAACGAAGAAAATTTCTTAGCCCCTCTTTACGACAGAGTAAGGCTCAGAACAAATCCTGCAAAAAATATGCTTGAGTTAAAAAACAGCGGAGTGGACTTGCCGGATATTATTCTAAAGTACGGAGAAATTGAGGATATAAAATCAGAGCTTACAGTATCCCTTTAAATCAAAATTAACAACTTATAATCGAAAGAGGACTTGTGTAACCTATGTTAAATCAATTTTCAAGAACAGAGCTTTTATTCGGCAAAGAGTCGATGGAAAGGCTATCTAAATCGCGTGTAGCCGTGTTCGGCATAGGAGGCGTCGGCGGCTATGCGGTTGAGGCGCTTATCCGTTCGGGTGCAGACGTTCTTTGGCGATGAATTGTTTTTTGACAGACAACTCACTTTATATTCGGTTATGCCGTTAATGTTTTGTCTGACTGTATCACCAGCTATGATAAAAAGAAACTCAATAAGATGTTTGAATATTATACAAGCAGGGGCTGCACGGTCAATAAGCTCAGTGAAGTTATGTAAAATTTCAAGACCGGCAAATTCCGGTTTATCCGGCTTACATATTAAGCCCTCTGCCAGCTTCGCTATCTTTGTCACATTTTGTGGTATTTCCCTTGACTGATGTTAAAATTGTCACTATAATAAAATTATAATGTTACACTTGCAGCAGTTACAAGCGTAGCATACAAATTCAAAAGTCAAGAACAGAGAAACAAATTACGGATTACAAGGCAAAGATTGCACAGGCGCGCAGGCAAAGATGGACGAACTGAAGTCTAAAATCAGCGAATCCGCCGACAAGGAGAACGTCCGCCTCGCGAAAGAACTCGGCGAGAGCAAAATCAATGCTCTTAAGCTAAAGTCACAGATGAACGTTAACGCGGCTAAGGCAAAAATCGCCGAGAAAAAAAGCCGTTGACAAGTCCAAACAGGAGCGGCGCATTGTAGATCTGCTTGACTATGCCGACAACCGCCAACAGCTTGCTTACGCTGCGGCGCAGGAGGCGGAATTCACAACCCTTGAAGCAGCGGCGGAAGCGGCCGATTACATTGATAAGTACGGTGAATAAGAATATTGATGCTTTCTGAGCTATCGAACCGAGAAAACTCAAAGCATTAAGCGATTGACTGAAACTCAAATCATCAAATCCACATATGGTTCCGCTCGGGAACTGTACACCGCGCTGTGCGGTTTGCGGTTTTCGGGCATTTTTTACGAGATGTTAAAGTGTTTTTAAAACAAATCTCAGCTTTCCGTAAAAGGAAGCCGTACAGTATGATATTTATGCTTGAAAGATGAGATAAGGAAAAGAGTTGATTAAGATTTATGGGCAAAACGTTATTTTTTGCAGTCGTCGGATATTTATCCGGCAGCGTGCTGTATGCTAAGTTGTTTTGTCGTCTGTTTGGCAAAGCGGATGCAATAAACAAAAGCAGGGATCACAATCCGGGTACATCAAACGCATTCAAATTCGGAGGCTTTTGGTGCGGTCTGCTGACGCTTGTGTTCGATTTATTAAAAGGATTTGTTCCGACGTCTCTCTATGTCGCAGCAACACGAAATCTTATGGATTGGGGACTGGCTTTTGTCTTAGCCGCCCCTGTAATCGGACATATTTTCCCACTGTTTTATAAATTTAAAGGCGGAAAGGGAATTGCCGCATCCTTTGGGTGTTTATTGGGAATTTTGCCGTATTGGCTGCCGCTTATGTCGCTGGCAAGCGTCTTCATATTTTTTTCAGTCGCCTTGCGTATCTCCCCGAATTTTTATCGTACGGCCGTTACATACCCGTCCGCCCTGATACTTATGATATTTTTCGGCGTCTCGCCCGCCGTTTTGCTTGGATTCGCAATAATAACGGCAACCGTTTGCATACGGCTGTATATCAGTAAAGAAATAAAAGAAAGACTCGGAGTAAAATTATTATGGATACACTCATTTTATCATGCGGAACCGGAGGAGGACACAACTCTGCGTGCGCAGCCCTCGAACAAGAATTAACCCTTCGCGGGCACAATGTAAATACCTTGAATCCCTATTTGCTTAAGGGGGAGCGCACCGCGGCGGTCATTGATAAAGCCTATATCTCGTTGGTTCAAAAGGCGCCCGCCGTGTTCGGAGGTATCTACCGTCTTGGAGACGCCTACCGCCGCCTGCCGATTTCCTCCCCGGTGTATTTTTTGAATAAACGAATGACGGATGAACTGGAAAAATACTTATCCGACCATCATTTCGACGCCATTGTGATGACGCATTTATATCCGGCTGAAATCATCACCGGAATGAAACGCAAGGGAAAAAAGCTCCCTCCGAGCTACTTTATCGCCACCGATTACACCTGCATTCCCTTTACCGAGGAAACGGACTGTGATTATTACATCATTCCGGCGGAGCTGTTGAAGGATGAATATATCGAGCGTGGCATTCCCGAGCAAAAAATTTATTCGTTCGGTATCCCCGTAAAAAAAGAATTTTACTTAAAAGAATATAGGCGCGAGGTTAGAAAAAGGCTTGGCTTAAAGCCGGACAAAACCTATATACTATTAGCGGGGGGCAGCATTGGCGCAGGGCAAATTCAAAAAATCGTTTCCCTGCTGCTTGATTACTACGACAGAAAAACGACGGAGCTTATCGTCGTCTGCGGAAATCACCCCGAACTGTACCGGTCCCTGACGGAGAAATACGCGGAGGAATGTACGATTTTAGGATTTACCGAGCAAATGCCCGACTACATAAAGTCGTGCGATTTGTTCGTATCAAAGCCGGGCGGCCTATCCTCTACGGAGGCTGCCATAGCCGGCGTATCTCTTATCCACGTTACGCCCATTCCCGGATGTGAAACAGAAAATATGCGTTTCTTTGAACAGCATGGCATAAGTCTTGCCGTTTATGATTTAAAAACGCAGTTGATCGAAGCTTGTAATCGTCTGTTAGATAAAGAAGAGCAATCGCGGATGCGTCAAAATCAACTTCGCATTATCCCACAGCTTGCGGCGGTAAACATCTGCAATTTGATTGAAAGCAATTTTCCGACATAACCGGAGCGATTTTTATATTTTCCGCTATTATATAGAAAAGGGTCAACTTTATATTTCTATAAAATTGACTCTGTATAACAATATTAAATTTTCATCAATCAGTAGTCACCTAAAAAATAGACAAATATTCGTCGAGCTGTTGTTCCTCAAGTTCAGCTACAAAATCAGCAAAGGGTTCTAAATTCTCATTGACCGCATATTCCTCAAGAAAATTAAAATACTCAAGACTATCTTCCTTATTATATGATTTACAACCTCATAAATCTCACACAAAGATTTATTCCCGACTGAAATCTGATTTTCAATCAAAACCTTTGTTTCAATCAAAGAAAGTGTGTTTCCCTCAATTGCTGTTGAGTTATGAGTATAATCAATCTCAAATGCCTTATCAAAATTATCAAATAAATTTTCAGGCTTGCTCTTTCGAATTTCAATAAGCTTTGCTCGTTTTTCTAATATTCTTTCATAATTCACGGACTCACCTCCCAATTTAGAATTAATAGTTTCAACGGTGGATTCAATTTATAAATACCGTCCATTTCAATTATGAAAAAGGCTGTAGAAAAATCTACAGCCTTCGTGGCTCCCCCAACTGGGCTCGAACCAGTGACATCATGATTAACAGTCATGCGCTCTGGCGAGTGTAAAAAAATACATAATAAAATTTGTCATTAGTACAATTAAAATTCAAATTTCAATTTATCGTATTTGGGATATACGTTGAATAATTTTCAATATGAAAGACTGCATAGATACTGATTGTGAGTTCATTTTCACGCTGCACCACTTATGCACGCTTGTAAAGTCAACTTGATTGTTTTCTCTATATCTCAACACCTTATCCGTGGTTATTAAGGTATGTAACAGAAATACGTCAATATGGGGATTTTTAGCTGATTTATTTGGAACATTTCCGACACTTCTCTGGGGCGAGTGTTTCGGAAATGTGACATTCAAAAAAGTGTTAGTATTATTGTTTGTTCATGGTGATTTCTTGATTGTTTACATACAGCCGAACATTTATATTCCAATTATCTTTATAGCCCCCAATAATAATTAAAATAGGTTCTGGACAATTTAATTGTTTGTTTTGCGATAAATTCATCATTTGGGCTTTGTCTGTCCTGCTTGGAAAGGATAATGCATTCGGATGATAATGCCATTCACCTAGGTAGTATTGACCTTGATTCCATGCTGCATCTAAAATCTTCTTTAAGCCGCTTGAACTTCTATAAAATTTGCATTTTGCATGTTTTGAGTTTTTTGGGGGCGGCGTTATTTGCAAAATGTTCGCCGTTGTTTGATCTAGAGAGTAATTTCCTATTAATATCCCTCCAGTTTCATAAGGATTAGACTCGTTGCAATAGTGAAGCATCTGTTCATAGGCTTCTCTGCTTAGATTAATATAATATATTCGACTATTATCTTGAAAAAACAAATTATCCATCTTCTTTTTTATCCACCAATATATAACCTTCGAAAATCCCATCGTTTTCTCTTTGCTCATAAACAATTGAAAGAGTCTTTTCAGATTTTGTAATGATATAGTTTTCGATTGCTTTTACTGCTGTAGCAGCCGCAAGCCAAACATCATCACTTCTTGCAGGAAAGGTTGGATGCCAACATCCAATCCCGTTTCTTGGTAAGTTGTAATCATCAAATAAATCTCTTTCGCTTTGTATATATGGCGAAATTAACTTATAAAATGAATTGAAATAAAAGGTAGTACCACTCATTATCGTCATATATAAATGCTTTGCTCCCAAGCCTACAGATATGGAAGCTATAATATGACTTTTTCTAAAATCAGCTTTTTGAAAAACATCAAGGACGCTGTTTTCACCTGTGCAATCAATAATTATATCATATTTATCTAGGGCAATATTGGTTTTAAATTCTTCATCAATTGTAAGGGTATCGTTTATTACCTCAACGTTCGCATGCGGATTTAAGGAGTTAAGATAACTGCACAAGGATAGTTCCTTAAGCTCTCCAATATTGCCTACATTTAGAACGTGACGAGATAAATTTCCGACTTCAAATATGTCAGAGTCTACAACCGTGAGATTATATATCCCTGACCGTACAAGTATTTCTGCTACAGACGCACCAACACAACCTGCTCCAACAAGTAGCATCTTTTTTCTAAGTAAAAAGTCGTTCATTTTACCCCTCTGAGATATTTCTTGTTGATTCCAGTTTTCTGAAATAATCCAATCCAACTTTGTTTTTCGGGTTAAAACTTCACTTTTGTCACGCAACCACCATCCTTGCTGATTAGTTCGGAAGCCCTTTGCTGTCTTTTTACCGTATGATACAACTGGTAAATATAATGCCT
>CANPXH010000050.1 GCA_947585865.1 uncultured Clostridia bacterium | reverse complement strand
ACTGCGACCGAAACGGCAACGGAAGCATCTACCGAGTCAACGACCGAAAAGGGCACGGAAGAGACTACCCAAAATACGCCGGCTGATGTTAAGATCACAATAGGCAGCAGAAAGATACTTATAGGCGATAAGGAATACGCCGTAGACGCAGCGCCGTATATACAGGCCGAAAGCAATTCAACGCTTGTGCCCTTGCGCTTTGCAGCTATTGCCATAAGCGGCGGAAACGTTGAAAACGCCGATACAAGCTCAATAATAAGCTGGGATCCGAATACGAAGACCGCAGCGGTAAAGGCAGGAAAAAAGACTGTTTCATTTACCGCAGGCAGCAATGCCATGATAACAGACGGCAAGCCTTCACCTATGGAAAACGATGTGAAGGCAGAGATAAAAGACGGCAGGATGTATATACCCTTCAGAGCCCTGGGCAATGCTCTCGGAGTAAAGGTAGAATGGGATGCCGACACTAAAACCGCTATATATAAGGTATGAGCGTCATAAAGAACAGGCGATGGGAGACCATCGCCTGCTTTTTATGTTTCAATTCCAACAATTATGTGACATTTTCATTACGTTTTATATATTTCTATAGCATAATTTAATTAAATAATATATAATTAAGCAAAGGTGGGTGATAATATGAGAAAGACCTTTGCTTTTTTATCGATGATATTTATATCCGTTTTGTTCAGCATTAACGTATACGGCGGGGATACTGTGCGCATAGGTCTTGAAAGAGCCTACAAGGATGTGTCGCAAATAACCGTAACGGACAGCGAGATAAGAGTCGGCATCGGTGATAACAACAAATACAGATTAAACTTAGGCTCTTATGTTATAAAGCCTGTGGGAAATACATATTATAATACGGGGGAGTACAAGTCTGCATACGAGCAGGCGGCGGCGCTTCTTTTAAAATATACCGGCACAAGTTGTATACCTGCGCTTACAGATAAAGGCTGGACCGTATATGTCAGGGCGGATAGCGCAAAGCTCAATATGCCAACGGTCAAGACAGGCCCCCGGTGTGTGGGCTTTTCCGTAAACGGTACATATAAATTTATAGTCGATGGTTCATCGCCTTGCAGGATCATGGCTGAAGACAGCGTTATCGATCTTGGCGGCAATACCTACAGAGGAGATATTGAGATATACAGAGAAGGCAGCGTTATGACTGCCGTAAACGTACTTGACAGAGATAAGTATTTGTATGGAGTGGTCACTTCGGAAATGCCTTCATCATGGCCTGCCGAAGCTCTTAAGGCTCAGGCTGTGGCTGCAGCTACATATGTTGAGAAAAACAAGGAAAGGCACAGCTTTTACAACCTTTGCGATACCGTTCACTGCCAAGCCTATTACGGCACACAAAAGGAAAGTGAATCGGGAAGACAAGCCGTTGATGCTACATCCGGCATGGAAATATACTATAATGATGAAATTATCGATGCAGTGTTTTTTTCCAGCGATGGCGGAGCTACCTTCAACAGTGAAGATGTATGGAGTTCGGACACTCCTTATTTAAAGGCCGTAAAGGATACATACGAAAAGGAACCTCGCCTTTGGACAAGAACCTTTACTTATCAGGAACTGACCAATATATGCAGTGCCAACGGATATGGTATAGGCAATGTTATATCAGTCAGTGCGGACTATACACCCGAGGGTCTTGTGTCTGCACTTACATTCAAGGGCTCAAAAGGTAATAAAACAATATATAAAGACGAAATACGTTCGGCTTTCCATCCTTCAAGCGAAGGAAGTCTTTTATCACGTAACTTTAAGGTGATAGGCGGCTCTCAGACCGAGGGCGACAAGGTATATGTGATAGGAACAGACGGCCAAAAGACAACGGAATATACAAGCATCTCCGCACAAAATGGCGATGGCAAACAAGGAAGGATAGGAAATAAATTCGTCATTATGGATAATGATTCTGCCGAAACGATCGTAGCTGCCGTTACCACTGTGGGCACACCGGGCACCGTTACGCTGCAGGGCAAGGGCAACGGACATTGCGTGGGCATGAGTCAATACGGCGCTAAGGCTATGGCTGAAGAGGGCTATGGCTATATGGATATTCTCAAGTTTTATTACAAGGATGTTGAGATCAAGTGAGGTTGCTATGCTTAAAAGTGATTTTAATTTTGAACTGCCTGAAGAGCTTATTGCTCAGACACCTTTGAAAGACCGTTCATCATCAAGACTTATGGTGCTGGATAAGGAAACGGGCAATGTGGAACACAAAATTTTCAGAGATATCATAGATCTGCTGGATAAGGGAGACTGCCTTGTGTTAAACGAAACAAAGGTGCTCCCCGCCAGGCTGATAGGCGCAAGAAAGGACACGGGCACAAGAGTCGAGGTGCTTTTGCTTAAAAGAAATGAAAACGATACTTGGGAAACTCTTGTGTATCCCGGCAAAAAAGCAAGACCCGGTCATGTTATAGAATTTGGCGGCGGACTTCTTGAATGTGAGGTCGTCGGCGTAACGGATGATGGCAACAGAATAGTCAGATTCAGCTATGATGGCATATTTGAAGAGATACTGGATAAGCTGGGCGAAATGCCGCTGCCTCCGTATATCAAAGAAAAGCTGGAGGATAAGGACAGATATCAAACCGTCTATGCAAAAAATGAGGGATCGGCAGCCGCTCCCACGGCGGGTCTGCATTTCACGCCGATGCTCTTGCAGCAGATCAAGGACAAGGGCGTAAATATAGCCAAGCTTACGCTTCATGTGGGCTTGGGAACATTCAGACCCGTTAAGGCAGAAAATATACTGGATCATAAAATGCATTCGGAATTTTTCATGATAGACAGCAAAAATGCCGAGATCATTAACAATACCAAAAAAAACGGCGGCAGGATCATATCCGTGGGAACCACAAGCACAAGAACACTTGAATCTGTTGCCGATGATAATGGATATATAAAAGAAAGCAGCGGATGGACAGATATATTTATATATCCGGGATATAAGTTCAAAATAGTGGATAGGCTCATAACAAATTTTCATCTGCCGGAATCTACGCTTATAATGCTTGTGAGCGCATTGGCAGGCCGTGAAAACGTTCTTGCCGCTTATAAAGAGGCAGTCAATGAAAAATACAGGTTCTTTAGCTTCGGAGACGCTATGTTTATAAAATAGAAGGTAATAAAATGGACTTATTTGAATATCAGGCAAGTCAAAAATTAAAAAAAGAAAGTCCTCTTGCCGCAAAGCTTAGGCCCAAAGACCTTGACGAATTTGTTGGACAGGAACATATAGTAGGGAAAGATACATTGCTTTACAGAGCCATAAAAGCCGATAAGCTATCTTCCATAATCCTTTATGGACCTCCGGGTACGGGAAAGACAACGCTTGCAAAGGTGATCGCCAACACTACCAAAAGCGATTTCCTGCAGATAAATGCCACAACATCCGGCAAGAAGGAAATAACCGATACAATAGACAGGGCTAAATATACTCTCGGCAGCAGCGGCAGAAGAACTATACTTTTTATAGATGAAATACATCGGTTCAACAAAACGCAGCAGGATACGCTTTTGCCTTATGTTGAAGACGGAACTGTCATACTTATAGGCGCAACTACGGAAAATCCGTATTTTGAAGTCAACAAGGCGCTTGTATCCAGAAGCATAATATTTCAACTCAAGCCGCTTACTATCGATAATATAAAAACAATAATCATGAGAGCATTGACAGACAACGAAAGAGGTCTTGGCACATTCAATGCCCATATAGATGATGATGCTCTTGAATTTATGGCAAATACGTCAAACGGAGATGCAAGAATTGCGCTTAACGCCATAGAGCTTGCAGTCCTGACTACAGGCAGAGAGACGGACAACAGCATACATATAGATATAAAGACGGCTGAGCAGTGCATACAGAAAAGAGCCTTGAATTACGATAAAGACGGGGATAATCACTATGATACCATTTCCGCATTTATAAAGAGCATGAGAGGTTCGGATCCCGATGCGGCGGTATATTATCTTGCCAAAATGATATATGCGGGAGAGGATCCCAAATTTATAGCAAGGCGTATTGTTATATGCGCTTCTGAGGATGTGGGAAACGCAAACCCAATGGCGCTTGTCGTTGCAAATGCGGCTGCCCAGGCCGTGGAATATCTCGGCCTTCCCGAATGCAGGATAAATTTGGCTCAGGCAGCGGCCTATGTAGCCTGTTCGCCTAAAAGCAATTCTGCGGTCATGGCCATAGACAATGCTATGGAGGATGTAAAGAACATAAAAATAGAAAGCGTTCCGAATCATCTCAAGGACAGCCATTATCCGGGCGCAGCCAAAATGGGTCACGGCATAGGCTATAAATATGCCCATGATTTTCCGAACAACTATGTTGAACAGCAGTATCTTCCCGATGAATTGATCGGCAAGGAATACTATAAGCTTTCTGACAACGGAGAGGAAAAAAAGCTTAAGGCTTGGCTAAAATATATTAAGGAGAGATAGATGTGTTTAGAAGAAGTTTTTTGACGGTCATACTTTCAGCCATATTGTTTTTTCAGGTGATAAATATAAATACAGTGGAAACCGTGGCAGAGGAAAGACTAAAGGGGATATGGGTATCCACCGTAATGAATCTTGACTATCCTTCGACCAAAACAAAAGATGCCTCCATACTAAAAAAAGAAGCCGATACGATAATAGAAAAATGCAGCGAAATGGGTATCACCGATATATTCTTTCAGGTAAGACCTACGGCAGATGCCTTTTACAAATCGGAGTTCTATCCGTGGAGCCAGTATCTTACCGGCTCACAGGGTACTGCGCCGACAGACGGATTTGATCCTCTTGAATATTGGATAGACAAATGCCACAGCAAAGATATGAGACTTCATGCATGGATCAATCCATACAGAGTAACAAATCAGCCAGAAATATCAAGTGTCGATTCTCTCGCTATAAGCAATCCCGCAAGGCAAAATCCTCAGTGGGTGATAAAGTATGAAGGCAAGATGTATTTTGATCCCGCTGTGCCGGAGGTACGGCAGCTTGTTATAGACGGAGTTATGGAAATAGTGGAAAACTACGATGTAGACGGAATACATTTTGACGACTATTTTTATCCCGGCCAGAATTTTAATGACGATGCATCATATTCTCAATACGGCAACGGCAAAGACAGAGCGCAGTGGCGAAGAGAAAATGTAGATACGCTTATTAAGGCGCTTAATGAAAACATAAAAAGATACGACTCTGATATACAGTTCGGCATAAGCCCATCGGGCGTATGGGCAAACAAAAAGAATAATGAGCTGGGCAGCAATACAAGCGGTTCCGAATCCTATTATAAGCTGTATGCCGACACAAGAAAATGGGCTCTCGAGGGTTGGATAGATTATATTGCTCCTCAGATATACTGGGAGATTGGACATAGTTCGGTCGATTATAAAACAATTGCCCAATGGTGGGCAGACACTCTTAAGAATTCCCAATGTAAGCTGTACATAGGTCTTGCCGATTATAAATGTGACGGTGCAGGAGCTTCGAGCCCATGGCATAACGGCAATGCCATAAAAAAACAATTGGATCTGAACAGCAGCATAAACAAGATACAAGGTGAAATCCATTTCAGATATAAATTTATCGTATCCAATCCGTATTTGTATGACATAGTAAAAAGCTACGGAGGCAAAACTGCCGCCGCATTTAATGATAGCACCGCAGATACGAACGTAAAGGCATATGAGCAGACAACAAAAGCTCAAGAAACCACGGTCAAAGCGGATGACAGCACTGCAGTAAGCACCGAAGCTGCGGCTAAGACGACCGAGACCGCAGCCGTAAAAACAGAGAGTACGACAGAAACGACTACCGAATTTAAAATACCGATAAACAAAAGCGACGAAATAATGGTATATGTAAATAACAAAAAGGTGGAATTCGATCAAAAGCCTGTTATCGTAAACAGCAGAACCCTTGTGCCCTTCAGAAAGATATTTGAGGCTCTCGGAGCAGAGGTGCTTTGGAGAGACGAAAAGGGCATACAGCAAGCCACGGCAGTAAGAGATAACAAGACGATATCCTTTGTAATAGGAGAAAAGACTATCGTGGTAGATAAGACAAAAACCGTTCCCCTTGACGTAGCTCCTCAGATAATGAGCAGCAGAGCGATGGTGCCGCTGAGGGCGTTATCGGAGAATTTGGGCCTTAGGGTTCAGTGGGATAACGACAACAAAACGATCACAATAACGGGATAATAAGGAGATTTTAAAATGATCGCAGTATTAGAAATTTTTAAGGCTATAGTTTTGGGTATCGTGGAAGGTATTACGGAATGGCTCCCTATAAGCAGTACAGGACATCTTATCATTATAGACGAGCTCATAGGCGGACTTATATCCGATGATTTTTCCGAAATGTTCAATGTAGTGATACAGCTTGGCGCAATACTTGCCGTTGTGTGGATATATTTTCACAAGCTCAATCCTTTTGCTTCAGACAAAACAAGTACAGAAAAAAACAATACCATTGCACTTTGGATCAAGGTCATCATAGCCTGCATACCGGCAGGAGTGATAGGAGTGCTTTTTGATGACCTTATAGATAAATATCTTTATACTCCCATAGTTGTGGCAATAGCTCTTATAGTATACGGTATAGCATTTATAGTGGTGGAAAATATAAATAAGAATAAAAAGCCCAGATTCAGAAATTTGGACAGGCTTCCTCTTAAAACAGCCGTTGGAATAGGGCTTTTCCAGGTTCTTGCCATGCTTGTGCCGGGCACATCACGTTCAGGCGCAACTATACTGGGCGGTCTTATTTTGGGCACATCAAGATATGTAGCGGCTGAGTTCACATTCTTTTTGGCTATCCCGGTCATGTTTGGCGCAAGCCTTTTAAAGATATTCAAATTCGGTATGCCAAGCTTTTTTGAATTTGTCGTGCTAATTATAGGTATGGCTGTCTCATACATAGTATCGGTCCTTTCAATAAAGTTCCTTATGAGCTATATCAAGAAAAACAATTTCAAGATATTCGGTTATTACAGGATCGTACTTGGCTTGATAGTTCTTGTTTACTTTATTATAAGATAATGAATAAAAGTCACCTCTTTATATAAAAATATAGAGAGGTGATTTTTTATGTCCGTAAGCTTTGATGACAGGATACAATATATAGAATGCAAATTCAAGGATTGGGGAGATATAGTAAAGAGAAAATTTTACGTAGGCGAAAATAAGGGAAGGGCAGTATATATAACTTATATAGACGATATGGTAGACAGGAACCTTATCGAAGAGGAAATAATCAAAAACCTTATAATAAACATAAGGCTGGCTCCGCCCGATAATACTGCGGGAAATGTTTTTGATTTCTATATAGACGGCGGTGTAACAACAGCCGATATCAAAAATGCAAAAGATATTGACGAGGCCATACTGGAGGTAATGAGCGGCAACACTCTCATGCTTATAGATGGCTGCGATGAGATACTTGTTATATCCACAAAGGGCTTTCCCAAAAGAGGTGTGGACAAGCCGGAAACGGAGATCGCAGTACAGGGGCCGCAAGAAGCCTTTGCCGAGTCCATAAGAATAAACACAGTGCTTATAAGACGAAGGATAAGAGACACGAGACTTAAATGTGTGCAGTCCAAGGCAGGCAATGTCAGTCAGACTGATGTTGCGCTAATGTATATGGAAGGCGTGGCAGACAATAAGCTTGTGGAAAATATAAAGAAAAAGCTTGCCGATATAAAGACGGATATGGTGTATGACAGCGGCTATCTTGAACAGCTTTTGGAGGGAAACAAACTTTCTCCCTTTCCGCAGATACAATTGACCGAAAGGCCGGACAAGGTTGCTGCGGAGCTTATGGAAGGCAGGATAGCGCTTGTGGTGGATACAAGTCCGTTTGTGATACTTCTGCCTGCTGTGCTTGCAAGCTTTTATCAGGCGTCGGAGGATTATTATCAGCGCTGGGAAATAATGTCCTTCATAAGGATAATAAGATATTTGGCGGGCTTTGTTGCCTTTTCGCTGCCGGGGCTGTATATAGCCGTAAGCCTGTATCATCCGTCTATGATACCTACTCAGCTTGCCTTACGTCTTGCGGGAGCAAGGCAGACGGTACCCATATCCACAGTTGTGGAAATAATAATCATGGAGCTTATTTTTGAGGCTTTGAGGGAAGCGGGCACAAGGATACCGGCATCCATAGGTTCTACTCTTGGCATAGTAGGCGGCATAATTATAGGACAAGCGGCTGTCGATGCAGGTCTTGTCAGCCCAATGGCCGTTATAATAATTGCGCTTACGGGCATATGCAGCTTTGCCATACCCAATATAGCCCTTGTTTCCGCCTACAGACTTATAAAATATTTTATAATATTAACATCCGCCTTTGCAGGTCTGCTGGGCTATATAGCCGGACTTCTTTTGGTGCTTATCCACATTGCATCACTGGACAGCTTTGGTATACCTTATCTTGCGCCGCTGACTGCCACAGACAGGAGCAGGAAGAGGATATTGAGAGATACAATATTCAGATTTCCGTTAAAAAACAAGAAGAATGGTCATTTTTACAGCGAAATGGAGAGTGAAAACATTGAACGATAAAATATCCGTAAAGGAGCTTAACAGCATAATAATACTTTCCGTGCTGGGATTTGAGATATTGCTTCTTCCCAAAATATGCCATTCTCTTGTTTCCGTAGCAGCCGCATCGGTCATGAGCCTTATACTTATGACTGTTGCAATATTTTCGGATATAGATATATATGAAAATAAATTATGGCAAATAGTATATTTTATTAAAAATCTCGTTGTTATGGTACTGCTTACCAAGATATTGGCGGATGCCATATCCTTTGCTATTCTCAGAGAAATGGCGCTGTATAAGATAATACTTATAATAACGCTTCTTTGCGGCTATTGCGGCTACAAAGGCATTGAACCCATAGGCAGGATAAGTCAGATGCTTTTTTGGTTTGTGGTATTGTTCACGCTTTATATATACATTATGTCAACGGCTGATGTAAAAGCCGAAAATCTTTTTGCGGATATAAGAGGGGATGAACTTAGCGGAGTAATATACGGCTTTGTGATAAACAGCGGCGAAATAATAATACTGTTAAAAAACAAGCTTGCGGGAGAAAAAACAAAGCTTTTCAAATCGGTATTTGCCGCCTTTTTATTATTCATACTGATATCCGGCGTAATAATCGGCAAGATAGGCTCCGTTGGCGCAAACAACATTATGTACCCGTTTTTTGAACTTATGTATACTGCAGATCTTCCCGATATAGTTATAAAGAGGCAAGAGGGCATATTTATATCCCTTTGGCTCATCAGCTGCTTTATAACGCTTTTTGTATATTATTTTTCGGCAGATATGTTGTCAAAGAAAATATTCCACAGCGGTAAATATATGACTCTTATAATAATGGCTGTGGTATTTGTGTTCTCATATATTCATATGAGTCCGCAGGCTACAATGAAAAACTATTGTTTTTTTCAGATACTGGGAGGGATACTCACGGCTTTTGTGATCCCGCTTTTGTATGTTAGGAGGAACGGTAAATGAAAAATATGACAGCGCTTATATGCCTTTTGGCATGCGCAACGATGCTGACAGGCTGTAATGGAGGCAAAGACCTTGAAGGCAGAGATTTTGTAATGGCTGTGGGAGTAGAAGAAGAGCAAAATAACTTCATATTGTATACAAGCGTTGCAAAGCTCAGCAGCAAGGGTGAGGACACCGGCACGGAGGAAATTCTTTATGAAGGCAGGGGATACGATATAGCCTCTGCCTTCGAGGATATGAACAGCAAGACTGCAGGAGAAATATATATGGGGCATACAAAGGCTCTTGTGCTTGACAGCGGCTTTACAAGATACGGCGAGCTTATGGACTATATAAAAGACAATGTGGAAATGGGCAGAGATGTTGTTGTGGTCAAAAGCGATAATGTCAAAGAAATAATGAGCGCAAAGCCCAATGATATGACGATCTCATCCTATATATACAAATTTTTTGAAGATAAGGATAAAACAGATATAGACGATCTAATCGACAGCTATAATTACGGTTCGGCACCGGATATACCCAAGGCTCAAATAAAAAATGAAAGCATAGAATTTATATAGTATATCCATGTGTATACCGATCTGTCGGAAATTTATTCAACGTAAACGACATATTATTGGTCAAAAATATTAGTCATATATCCCCCAAATTGTTTTTGAATTTAATATACTTATTATGATTTATGTAAATAATATGAATAATTTGTAAATCCGTTTTTTTAATATTAAAAATATATTACAATTTTTATCGTATAATTTTGTAAGTATTTAACAAAAATTTTGTACTTTTTTTATTAAATATTGAAAAAAGGATAATTATGTATTATACTATAT
>CANPXH010000049.1 GCA_947585865.1 uncultured Clostridia bacterium | reverse complement strand
AATATGGAAATTTCCGATGTGCTTGAAGCTACCATAAATAGATATAAGGCTATGAGTGTTTAACGGTTATGAAAGAAAAAGATATTCACTTATATGATGATGTGCCTGTTTTGAAAAATCTCTTTGGCATAAAGAATGAAGAACTGTTGGACAAGGTCGAAAGGGATATAACATACATAAAGCTTATGGATGTTGATGAAAAGATAAATGGAAATGAATTCAGCTATGACAAACTAAAAGCAATTCATAAGTATATATTTAGCGATATATATGAATGGGCAGGACGTGAAAGAATTGTTCCCATGGTAAAGGGAGAAAAGGTCCTTGGCGGAGATACAGTGAGATATTCGATACCGGGATGTATAGAAAATGATGTTGAAGCCGCAATTAATAATATCAACTCGGTAAGATGGGATAAGCTTGATATTAATGAAACAGCAGACAAATTTTCAAAATTGATCGCTGCATTATGGCAGGTCCATCCTTTCAGAGAAGGAAACACTAAAACTGTAATGACATTTGCAACACAGTTTGCAGAAGCAAATGGATTTAAAATGAATAAACAGCTTTTGAGAGAAAACGCAAATTATGTAAGGGATTCATTAGTTAAGGCATCAGATGAACCTTATTCGGAATATGATTATCTCGTAAGAATAATAAAAGAGGCTATTGAAAAAGGATAATACTCAATATTAAATAGACATATCATACTTGATGTGTCTATTTTTTGTTCTGTTTTGCTTATTTAAATTTATGTAATATCCTGCTTCTAAATAATATGAAATTTTCTGAAATTGTAAACGCTGCATTTTAACTCCATTTATTCTTATATTACGCCCGTCATAAAAACTTCCAAAATTTGAGCTTTTGTCTTATAGTATAAAATTCCGTTTAAAACAAATACTAGTGACATCGATAAATAAAAATTCAAGGAGGAGGAGTTGTTGTGAAGGCAACCGGTATAGTAAGAAGAATAGATGATCTCGGAAGAGTGGTTATACCTAAGGAAATAAGAAGGACACTGAGAATAAGAGAAGGCGATCCTTTAGAAATATTTACAGACAGAGACGGGGAAATAATATTAAAGAAATACTCACCTATAGGTGAGCTTGGAGCGTTTGCCAGGGAGTATGCAGAAAGCCTTGCAAAGAATGCGGGGCACATTACCTGCATAGTGGATAAGGATCAGATCATTGCAGTATCAGGCGGTGCGAAAAAAGAATTTATGGAAAAGCATATAAGTTCCGAGCTTGAAGAGGTCATCAACAACAGGAGCACACATATTGCCAACAGGAATGACAGCAATTTTGTGCCCATATTGGAAGATGACAATGAAAGCTACAATCATGAGCTTATTACTCCCATTATAAGTGAGGGAGATGTATTGGGCGCTATCGTAATGTTAAGCGATGACAAGATAATGGGTGAAGTCGAAGGGAAGCTTGCCCGCACGGCAGCAGGCTTCTTAGGCAAGCAAATGGAGCAGTGATAAACATATCAAGAAAAAAATTTAACGGAAAGCTTGATAATGTTGGATCTATACAGTATGTGTGAGGCTTTTCTCTGTCTGTATCGACAGAGAGGTAAAGCCTCTTTTTATTTTTATATGATATATCATATTTGTAATTGTGCAATTTGTTCCAACATATAATTAAACAGAGGTGATAATATGGAAGAAAACAGTATCGATATGTCACAACTTGAAAAGATCATGTCTGTGGTAAAGCTTATGCAGTCCATAAATAACAGCGAGGAAGAAGCTGAAGTGTCGGAGCCGGCAAATTACGACAACGTTACGGCGCTCCAAAGGATAAAGGAGGTGCTTCCTCATTTGGATATGCCGTATCAAAGAGAAATGGGTATTATGATAAAGCTTATAGAAATAGATAGGCTCATACACACATTTCAAGCAATGTCTGCCGAAAGCGGAATGAGCGGCAGGGGAATAAAAAAGAAAATGCTTATGGCGATAAAGCCGGAGCTTGATCCCAAAAAACAGCAGATGCTGGATGTGTGTGTAAAGGCAATGGAAATTTCCGATATAGTGGAGGGATTGAATATTGGATAACAGATCTGCAGATACGATATTTAACGACAAGGCATTTGACTGTATGGATAAAAACACAAAAGAGAGACTGAAAAAATTAAGCGAAAGCATACGGGGCAGAACGATACAGGAAAGTCTGCCCGAAATAATGGCATTTATAAAAGAGCTTCCGAAGGATATGTATATTACACGAGAGCAAAAGTATGCAATGTACAATGTGCTTTTTGAAAACATTCCCGAAAGGGAACGGGAACGCTTTAATATGTTAATAAATGCCTTGGGCATATAAAAATGAATTATTTTATTTTAAAAAATTCATAAAAATCTTTAAATCGTTGATTTGTGTTTGCTAAAATAATATTTTTGAAAATAATAATTGTAAATTATTCAAAAATGAGACTTTTAGTGTTGACATATCTCTTAAACGGATGTAAAATTATACATTATGAATGATTTCAGTATACAGGAGGTGAAGCGATGTTCATATTTAATCCCAAGACAAATGTTATAGAACGAAGAGAATCCACGTATCCTTTGCAGGATGTTGATAAACCGAATTTGTTTGAAAATTTATACAGCTATGACGAAGTTCCCAAAATAGCATTTAACCATAGGATCGTTCCTATGGATATGCCTGACAATATATGGATAACCGATACCACGTTCAGAGACGGTCAGCAGTCAAGAGAGCCCTATACCGTAGAGCAGATAGAACATATATACAAGCTTTTGCACAGATTGGGAGGCCCTAAGGGCATTATAAGACAAAGCGAGTTCTTTGTTTATTCCAAGAAGGATCAGGAGGCCGTCTATAAATGCCTTGAAAAAGACTACAGATTCCCGGAGGTGACATCCTGGATAAGGGCAAGCAAGAAGGACTTTGAGCTTGTTAAGTCAATAGGCGTTAAGGAAACCGGTATTCTTGTAAGCTGTTCAGATTATCATATTTTTTATAAAATGAATATGAAAAGAAGCGAGATAATGGAGCATTATCTTTCCGTAATACGTCAGTGTATCGAAACGGGTATAAGGCCAAGATGTCATTTTGAGGATATAACAAGAGCCGATTTCTATGGATTTGTTGTTCCGTTCGCTTCGGAGCTCATGAAGCTTATGGATGAAACGGGTATGCCTATTAAAATAAGAGTATGCGATACTATGGGCTATGGTGTTACATTTCCGGGTACCGTGCTCCCCAGAAGTATAGCGGGTATAATATACGGTCTGCATCACTATGCCGGTGTGCCGAACGAGCTTTTGGAATGGCATGGCCATAATGATTTTTACCGCTCTGTCATAAATGCTTCCACGGCGTGGATATATGGCTGCTGTGGTGTAAACACGTCTCTTTTCGGCATAGGAGAGAGAACGGGAAATACACCTCTTGAGGCCATGGTATTTGAATATGCTCAGCTCAGAGGTACTCTTGACGGCATGGATACCACTGTCATAACAGAGCTTGCAGACTATTACCGCAACGAGATAGGTTATGAGATACCTCCCATGACGCCATTCGTAGGCGAAAACTTTAATGTAACAAGAGCAGGCATACATGCCGACGGTATACTTAAAAATGAGGAAATATATAATATCTTCAATACAGACCTTCTACTGAACAGACCTGTTAGAGTGGCTGTCAGCAAGACATCGGGCCTTGCGGGCATAGCTCACTGGATCAATTCTTACTTTAACTTCAGCGGAGCAGACCAAGTGGACAAACACCATCCCGTTGTTATAAAGGTAAAGGAATGGGTAGACAAGCAGTATGATGACGGCCGTGTTACTCAGATAAGCGACAAAGAACTTATGAGAGCTGTGGCCAAGGAATACAAGAGATATAAAGAAAACAAAAAATCGGAGGAAAAATAAAATGGACAAGATAGCGATCGCTAAGGAAAAATTCGGAAAGCTTATAGAAGAACAGCTTGCCAGAGTTGAAAAGATGAAGGAAGATAAGGACTTTATAGATTTTTCAAAGCTCCCTGTCATAAAGATAGGCATATGCGGAGGAGACGGCATAGGTCCTGCCATTACCGCTCAGGCTCAAAGGATACTTGAGTTTCTTCTTGCAGATGAGGTAAAGGCAGGCAAGATAGAGTTCAAGGTAATAGACGGACTTACAATAGAGAACAGGATAGCGGCAGGCAAGGCTATTCCCGATGACGTATTGGCAGAGCTCAAGGAGTGTCCTGTTATACTCAAAGGCCCTACAACCACACCAAGGGCAGGCGATAAAGTAAATATTGAATCCGCAAATGTAGCTATGAGAAAGGAACTTGACCTTTTTGCAAACGTAAGACCGGTCAGGATACCCGAAGAAGGCATAGACTGGACATTCTACAGAGAAAACACAGAGGGCTCTTATACACTGGGCTCAAAGGGCTTTGAGGTAGATGAGGATCTTGCTTTTGATTTTACAGTTGCCACTACTGACGGTACGGAAAGAATAATAAGGGCTGCTTTCGATTATGCCAGAAAAAATAATAAGGGCAAGGTCACTTGCGTTACAAAGGCAAATATCATAAAGACAACAGATGGTAAATTCCTCAATACCTTTAAGGAGATAGCAAAGGAATATCCCGAGATCGAAACGGATGACTGGTATATCGATATCATGACAGCAAAGCTTATCGATCCCAAGAGAAGGCAGAGCTTCAAGGTAGTTGTGCTTCCCAATCTCTACGGCGATATTATTACCGATGAAGCTGCGGAATTCCAAGGCGGCGTAGGTACAGCAGGCTCTATAAATATGGGCAAGAAATACGCTATGTTTGAGGCTATTCACGGTTCAGCGCCAAGAATGGTGGAAGAGGGCAGAGACAAGTACGCAGACCCTTGCTCCATAATAAGAGCGGCATCTATGCTCCTTGCTCATATAGGCTATGGCGAAAAGGCGGAAAAGCTGGATAAGGCTCTCGATATCTGTACTCAGACTGAAAAGAAAATAAGGATCACAGGTCACGACGACGGCTGCACAAGCGCAGAGCTGGCAGACTATATAATGGAGACTATCACGTCACTTTGATATTGAGTCGTGTTTTAAAAATAAACGCAGCTCTATATCCTGCCGATAAATAGCGCAAAGCCGTATGATATACAGACGGCTGTTATATGAAACATTGCATATAAAATATGCGGCAGTGGGTCTGCTTGCATATAATGATATGCTCTTTGAGAATAAGGTCTCGCATCCTTCGGTATTGCTTGTACCGATCGGATGTGAGGCCATATTTTATGTAAAAATTTGACAATGATATTACGGTATACAAAAGATAGGACAATAAGAAGCCAAAGATGTGTTGACAACAGAAGAAAATAATGATATAGTTAAGATAATATAAAGATAGAGGTGCATTTACATCAGTAAATTAATAGATGCCGCAGAGGGCAGATGATATTAATTGAAAGGGGAAGATGCCGAAGGATACAGTTTCTCTGACAGGCTGTGTTCTGGTTGCCGAAGCCAATAGCTCAGCGACTGTCATTGCATACGCAATGGAGAGCTATCTGTGCATTTTTCACAGATTGGCTTTTGTCAATCTTTTTTATTTATGATTAGGAGTGTTTTGAAATGAAAAGTTTTAATGTAGGTATTATCGGTGCAACAGGTATGGTAGGACAAAGGTTTACTCTCCTTTTGGATAAGCATCCTTGGTTCAATGTGGTCGCAGTTGCGGCAAGTCCACGTTCAGCAGGAAAAAAGCTTAAGGATGCCATAGGCTCAAGATGGGCAATGACAGAGCCTATCCCGGAAGAAATAGGTGAACTTGTGGTAATGGACGCTGCGGCGGATGTGGATAAGATCGCTGAAATGGTGGATTTTGTATTCTGTGCAGTTGATATGAAAAAAGACGAAATAAGAGCTCTTGAAGAAAGATATGCTAAGGCTGAATGCCCTGTTGTAAGCAATAACTCAGCCCATAGGTTTACTCCCGATGTGCCTATGGTGGTGCCTGAGATCAACCCGGAGCATATAGAGATAATAGATGCTCAGAGAAAACGTCTTGGCACTAAGAGGGGCTTTATAGCTGTTAAGTCAAATTGTTCCATACAAAGCTATGTGCCTGCTCTTCATCCTCTCAGAAGGTTTGGGATCAAGAATGTACTTGCCTGTACATATCAGGCGATATCAGGTGCTGGCAAGACCTTCAAGACTTGGCCGGAAATGGTAGATAATCTTATACCGTACATAGGCGGCGAGGAGGAAAAATCCGAGCAGGAGCCGCTGAAGGTATGGGGCAAAATAAACGGAAATGTTATCGAGAAGGCGGAAACTCCCAATATTACCACTCAGTGCCTGAGAGTTGCCATTTCAGACGGACATACCGCTGCCGTATTCGTAAGCTTTGAAAACAAGCCGTCAAAGGAGGAAATACTTAAGCTGTGGAAGGAATTCAGCGGCGTTCCTCAGGAGCTGGGTCTGCCTTCGGCGCCAAAGCAATTCATACATTATTTTGAAGAAGATGACAGACCCCAGGCTAAACTTGACAGGATGCTTGAAAACGGTATGGCTGTTTCTGTGGGCAGACTGAGAGAGGACAGCCAATATGATTATAAGTTTGTAAGCCTTTCCCACAATACATTAAGAGGTGCGGCAGGCGGCGCTGTGCTTATGGCAGAGCTTCTTGCGGCAAAGGGCTATTTTGACAGATAGGAGGTATCTTTATGAAGAAAACTTTATTCACAGGTGCAGGCGTTGCTATCGTTACACCGTTCAATGAAGACAAAAGCGTTAATTATGATGCATTGGGCGCTATGATAGAACATCAGATATCCAACGGAACAGACGCTATAATAATATGCGGCACTACAGGCGAGGCATCTACATTAAGTGATGACGAGCAGATCGAAGTGATAAGATACACTGTTGACAAGACCGACGGAAGGATCCCTGTTATAGCAGGAGCAGGGAGCAATGATACGGAGCATGGGAAGGTATTGTGCAGAAGATGCGAAGAGGTAGGCGCTGACGGACTTCTTATTGTTACGCCGTACTATAATAAGACAACGCAAAAGGGTCTTGTAAGGTATTATGAGGAAATGGCAAGTGCGGCCGATCTTCCCATTATCATGTATTCCATAGCAGGAAGAACAGGCGTTAATATTATGCCCAAGACAGTTGTGGAAATAGCTAAGATAGAAAATATAGTGGGCATAAAGGAAGCCAGCGGGAATATATCACAGGTTGCCGAGATCGCCGCTCTCACTCAGGGAGATCTGGATATTTACAGCGGAAACGACGATCAAATAATACCTCTTCTTTCCCTTGGCGGCAAGGGAGTTATATCAGTGCTTTCAAATATTGCGCCAAAATATACTCATGATATGGTAATGACCTATTTGAACGGCGATGTAAAGAAGGCGTGCAAGATGCAGCTGGATTGCCTTGACCTTGTTAAGAACCTTTTCTCAGAGGTCAATCCTATTCCGGTAAAGGCTGCTCTCAATATGATGGGCATGAATGCCGGTACATATCGTTCTCCTCTGCTTGAGATGGAGGAGGAGCACAGAGTCCTTCTTGAAAAAGCTATGAAAGACTTTGGTATATTGTAATATAAAGGGGCGGTTTTCCGCCCTTTATTTAAGGAAGGGTGAATTCATATGACAAAAATTATAATGCACGGCTGTAACGGCAAAATGGGTAAGGTTATATGCAATATAGTTAAAAACGATCCGGAAGCGGAAATCGTGGCAGGTGTGGATATTGCTCCTGCCAATGCGGAATTTCCCGTGTTTTCGGGCATTAAGGACTGCAATATAAAGGCCGATGTTATAATTGATTTTTCAACAGCAACGGCAGTGCCTGCCGTTATAGAGTATGCGGAGGAAAAGGGCATACCTGCCGTTATTTGTACGACTGCTTTGAGTGATGATACAAACAGTATGCTTGATAAGGCTTCAAAAAAGGTAGCTATATTCAAGAGCGCCAATATGAGCCTTGGCATAAACCTTATAGCGGCAATACTTAAAAAATACAGTTCAGTATTATATGACGCAGGCTTTGATGTTGAAATAGTCGAAAGACATCATAATCAGAAAATAGATGCTCCAAGCGGCACTGCCATTCTCCTTGCGGATTGCGTAAATGAAGGCGTAGGAGATAAGCTTGAATATGTGTATGACAGAAGTCAGGTAAGAGAAAAAAGAGACAGGAAAGAGTTGGGTATTTCTGCGGTAAGAGGCGGCACTATAGTAGGCGATCACGAGGTCATATTTGCAGGCAAAGATGAAGTTGTAGAGCTGACTCACTCAGCTTACAGCAAGGAGGTCTTTGCGGTAGGTGCGGTAAGAGCCGCTAAATTTATAGCAAACAAAGCTCCGGGCAAGTATGATATGCAGGATATAATGGCTGAAATATAGTATAGATGTATATATATGGCAGCCTGTGTTTTTATGACTACAGAAAGGCGTGAAACAAATGACGCAGTCCGAAAGAAGGATATATTTAATAAAATATCTGCTTAAAGAACAGCCGAACGCTATCCATATACCCGATGATGAGAAAGGGCAAAGGGATCTGCTTCAATCCCTTATGAATGTACGAATGCCGAAGCCCATAGGTGATGACTTTATAAACGTACAGAATGCCTATCTGAGGGAAAGGCTTGAGGAAAAAGGGATAACCGACATAAACGACTTGACGCCTGTGCGCAAAGATATCTATATATGGCAGGGAGATATCACCACTCTTAAATGCGATGCCATAGTCAATGCCGCAAACAGTGCCATGACGGGCTGTTACTATCCGTGCCATAAATGTATAGATAACTGTATTCACACGTTTGCGGGAGTACAGCTCAGACTTGAATGCAGCGAAATCATAAAAAAACAAGGACATAACGAACCAACGGGCAGCGCCAAGATAACAGGCGCATATAACTTGCCCTGCAGATCGGTGATCCATACCGTAGGGCCTGTGATAACGGGCAGACTTACACAAAAAGACGAAGGATATCTTGCTTCCTGCTATGCTTCCTGCCTTAGCCTTGCAGAGGAAAACGGTATGGAAAGCATAGCCTTTTGCTGCATTTCAACGGGTGAATTCCATTTTCCCAACGATACGGCAGCCTGCATCGCAGTGAATACGGTGGATGGATACAAGCGCAGGAACAACAGTAATATAAAGGTCATATACAATGTTTTCAAGGATGAGGACTATGAAATATACAGAAGACTTCTCGGAACAAATAAAGCTTGTGAAGGATAAGATCGATAAGGCGGATGCCGTTGTGTTAGGCGCAGGCGCAGGACTATCTACGGCAGCGGGGTTTACATATGACGGTGAAAGATTCAACAAATATTTTTCCGATTTCAGCAGGAAATATGGATTCAAGGATATGTATTCAGGCGGCTTTTATCCTTATGACACTTTGGAAGAATACTGGGCATATTGGAGCAGATACGTCTATATAAACAGATATATGGATGCACCGAAGCCGCTGTATAACAATATTTTCAGCATTATTGCCAACAAGGAATATTTTGTTATAACAACAAATGTCGACCATTGCTTTCAAAAGGCAGGCATAGATAAGGAACGCCTTTTTTACACTCAAGGCGATTACGGACTTTTTCAGTGTTCAAAGCCTTGTTCACAGCTTACATATGACAATGAGAAAATGATCCGTTCCATGCTGCAGGAACAAAGAGATATGAAAATAACTGCCGAGCTCGTACCCGTGTGTCCGGTATGCGGCAAGCCTATGGCAATGAATCTCCGTGCAGATGATACTTTTGTGGAAGATGAGGGCTGGCATAAGGCGGCAAAAAGGTATTATCATTTTTTGGACAAGCATAATAAAGATAATGTTGTTTTTATTGAACTGGGCGTGGGATATAACACACCTGTTATAATCAAGTACCCGTTTTGGCAAATGACAAAGGAATGGAAAAATGCATTTTACATTTGCATAAATAAAGGTCAGGCTTATGCTCCCGAAGATATCTCGGAAAAAGCCATATGTATCAACAAGGATATAGCTTACGCAGCAGACGAATTGCTTAAGCTGTATTAAAACGGTATGGTGAATTAAAAAAAATTTGACATACAGCGGTTTTATTGTCAGATACAGTCATTGTGCTTCGGCCATAATTGTGCTTCGGCCATAATAATATTGACAAATCCCAAAATAAATAGTAAAATAATATAGTCCTGTGCTAGCCGGGGAGGCAGCGGTGCCCTGTAGTCTGCAATCCGCTTTAGCAGAGTTTATGTCTTATGCCGAGGCTTCAGTCTGTGGAGCAGCCTTGGATAATTTGATGTTGAAGATTGAGTCTTACGCAATAGGACCTTGTGAACCGTGTCAGGTCCGGAAGGAAGCAGCACTAAGTAAGTAATTCTATGTGCCGTAGGGTAGCTTGATCCGAGTCGGGTACCCAAGTAACGTCTGTAGGCTGCTGTCAGAGCA
>CANPXH010000048.1 GCA_947585865.1 uncultured Clostridia bacterium | reverse complement strand
AGTCCTTCCTGAGCCTTAATGCTAATAAACTCAGCAATTTTGGCTTCATTTACCGCATTGTACTTTATACCATCAAAAAATGGGAGTATGTGTTTGTTGAGCTTGCTTACATAGCAGTAATAACTGCCGGGTTTCAATACGGCTTTGCGTCCTCTTATCCAATCTATAAGCAGGGCGTTGAAAAGGAATGTTCCTTCACCCGGCTGTAACTTATCGTCAGCCTCAAAGGCAACCATTTTCTCTCTTACCTCGCCATAGCTTTTGCCGTATATGTACTTATATTTTTTGGTATCGGAACATAGTATTCTGCCTTCCCATCTTCCGTCCTTACGCTTGTAAATATTTCTGCCTTTTTTAGCCATTATCTACATCCTTTCTGACTACGATTTTGACGGCGGATAGATCCGCTCTATATTCTGTAACATTTATTTCTCATTTATGATCTATGTAAAAGCCTTGTACACCTGTGCTAAAGTACTTTGTCTGATTTGGCGCCTCATTTCATACAGAAGCCCTTTGCAGGCAGACATACAAGGCTGTTGTTTTCGCATTTAACGTGTAAACTATTTACTGCTTGTATACTTTTGATTGGCAGAGGCAGCTGTAACTGCTGCCTCTTATAAGTTATGCTTTGCGCATATTTATAGTATGCAATCGAAAATTCCATGATTTCGGAATTATTCTGATTCTCCTTCTTCTGAAGGAATTTCGCCTTTAATTAAAATAATATAATCACCCTTTTCTTCTAAAATAAAGGGTAAGTTATGTCTTATAAGGCGATTGGTTGCCTTTTTACACGAAAAATCACGATCTGGTCGCTCAGTATTACTCTTACCTAAAAATTCATCGAGCATATCTTTGAATTTACAGAGTTCATCCCGGCGCATTATGTAATAACCTTTATTGGCAATCAATTCATTTAACCTTTGATATAAAGCCCATTCGGCTTTGCTATATCCAAGATGTTCGTAATGATCTTTGGCATTAAGCAAAGATAATTGAGCCTTTATACATACATCGGTATCGTTTTCACACTGACCTATCAATTTATCAATGAAGCCTAATGAGAAATTGATATAGGTATATACAAATGGATTTATCTTGTATTTACCATCTATGATTGCTATGCATTTTATTATTGGCTTATTATTGCTAAGATATCCATCAAGCACATATCGCGTCAAATCTTTATTAGCAATATCCAACTCTTTAAGTAAATATTCAAATCTGACTTTGATATTCTTAAGGTAATCAATATTAAAATCTGTTAACCATACATTAAGGAGTTCTCCCTCCATGAAGCGTTTCCTGCCCATAGCCTGTACATATTTAATAGCGTCAAGATGTAAAATTATTATATTATTGAATTTACAATCCTTAATATTTACACCATTATCCAATACAGGTGTAGTAATTAAAATATCTTCTTCAAACTTGTTTTTTTCAACAATGTTTTTATAAGTAGAAGAATTTTTATCATCACTATCTAAATAAGCAATGGATATATTTTTTTTATTGGCATTAGCCTTACCTAAAGCATCCTTTAGCTTCTTGCCAAATGCCTTGGATATAACAAAAATAATTGTCTTTTCACCCTGTTTGGTTTTATTGCTTATATCTATGATATTTTTAATCATGATATCTTCATTAGAACTATAGTTTAAACGATTAAATCTATAGTTCTTACAAACTTTAGGAAGCCCAAAATACAACAGATTGTAACATTCTCTTATATCAGGTTGGTCCAAAACATCATATCCTTTTTTATATAACTCTATTTCATATTTAGATAAAACAGGAATAATTTCATTTCCGGTTGCAGAAATATATATTCTGGGGATATTATAAAATTTATTTATTATTTTTATTAAGGTTTCATGTGTTGTGCCAACGAAAGCACTATCTGAAATATAGTAATGCGCTTCGTCACTTACAACAAAACCTATATTATATTGCTTGAGTTTCGACATGGAAAACGAAAAAAACTTTTGGTAAGTCATTACAATTATCCCTGCAATAGGTTCATTATAGTCTCTAAGCCAGTTATTATCACAACCATATCTCTTATATTGCTCATTTACAGAGTTATCATACTTAATAAGTTCATACTTTTGTTGTAGGGCTACAGCATCTCTGTTTGCCAGATAAAGTATTTGCATGCCTTTTTTTGTGGCATACTGTCTTAAATCATTATTAATAAAATAAGTCTTGCCTGTACCTGTTTCTGCCTCTACAAAAATAGCAGGCTTACATGGCAGAAAATGGGATTCTGATAAATTATTTTTGGCATTTTCTTCATATGTCTTTACCCTCTCAACATAATCGTTGGAACATATTTCTTTTATATAATCCATTAAATTTGAATCTGAAATATATGTACCGCAATTTACATCAAGTATATTGATACCTAATCCTTCCGCATTGAACCGCCAATCATCTTCATAAATTTTGTAGTTAAGCATTCTGTAAATAAAATTCTTTTTTGTTTTCATTTTGAAAACCTCCTTTTGTTGTTTTTGTTGATAATGTAAACTTTCTTATGATTGACCATATTATGCTATAAATGATATAATATAGTTAAAATAAGCAAGAACTTCCTGGCCAATCAATATAACAATGTTATCGGAACTATGTTCCGATTGTAAATTATTTCATAATTTACTAAATTCACTTCGGTTCGCTTGTGAATTTTAATATTTTTACCTCCACTGTCGTGTCGGTAACTCATCCTTGCCTAAAATTGAAACAAGTTTCTTTATCGGCTTCGGATAAATTATATTATAATCAAAGGAGTTTTAAGTTTCATTTATTGTTTTGGGTTTGGTATTTTGAAAATTTTATTTGATTTTTGGTAAAAAATATGATATAATAAAAAGTTATAAATAAAGATAAGAGGTTTGAATATGACAAAGTTAACAGGACTTATTTCAGAAAAAAAGATTGATACTAACTTCGAATACATTTCTAAAACCACAAAAGAAACAGTCACTAAGTTATTGGAAGAAGAAACAATCAAAATTAATGCGCCGGTTTATGATGAAGATTTTAACCCGGTTTACTTCCCTTGCGACGCATGCACTCATTCTAAAATATGCAAAATGCTGAATTCTGATGATGGAAAAAACACACTTACAGACGCCATCCTTATATCTCTTAATGTTTCAAAATTTTTTTATAAAGAAACTCTCACTTTAAGTTATATTGATTATAATGATATAAATGATATACGCAACGAAAATAAAAAATTTTTTAAGATATTATCCGATAAGTTTGGCTTTACTCATAACAGGAAGAAAAATGATATTGAGTCCTTTGGAATAAACAATCTGGGGGCATGTCTTTTCATAATATTTTGCTCCCATAAATGGATTAACTCTATACAATTAATAAAATATAATTTAGATAGGCATACAAATCCTGAACTTGAAAAGGAAGGAAATAGAAAACATTATGTCGATAATGATTTTCATGATGCATATGATAGTTTCGTTAATCTATATAATGACCTCAAGGAATTATCGCCTAAACCGGGTAATGTGGACATATTTGCAGATTTAGTCTGGATTGAAGCTACATTAAAAATAAATTACGTAAATAAGGTTATTAACTATATCTATGAGAACGATTTAAACCTTGTGGCATCTAAGCTATTTATTGACTTTGCCGCTTCATTTGCAAGAATTAATAATCCTCTTGTCAGAGATTTCCTTTTTGATGTAATATGTAAAAATTTAATTTTAACAAATGATATAAATCAAAGTAAAAAAGATTTAAACGAAAATAAACAAAATAAGTATTATCATGTACCAACAACGACACTGAAACTATACAATAATCTAAGTATAAAAACAGAAACCGCTATAAGAAATGATGAAATTGTAGATTGTATTAGAGCTAATTACGCAGAAAAATTTCCGAGAAAAATAAAAAACTTTATAACCTTATGGAATTTTAATTATGATAAGATATGGTATGAGTCTCATGATCATGTCTGCAAAAAGTATGTGGATGAAAATAATAAATTGATTATGAATAATAAAATTTTAACAGAAATCCTTGAAGAATTTATAAGTAGATCATCAGAATATAGTTATAAGTTATTACAACCACCAAATATGAATGGGCATAACAAAACAAAACAATTTATAAATATAATTGAATTATTCTTGCAAAACATGATATTTACTTGTTGTAAAACACCTAATGCATATATTACTATAAAAAGTACAGAAAGTACAGATAAAAATAAAGAAGATGCGGTGTATCTTGAATCGGCTTATAATGAATTTAAAGATAAATTTTCACAATCATTTGTAAATCAATCATATACAAATGGTACTGCACAAGAACAACTAATAAAGATTTCTTCTAATTTAGTAACAGAAACAATTGACATAATTAAACAATTTTATGTGAAAAAATATTCTATTGATGATCTGGAGCTACAAAAGGATATTGACGATAAAAAAATACTTATATACCGCAAACTCTTTGATTTCCGAAGCGTATTCATAGATAAAGCCTTTAAAAATGTTTCCAACATTGAAGAAGAAAGGGAAATAGCCTTTAAGTATATGTACGGCAAATTTTATGAACGCCTTGAAAATGTATGTCATGACTTTGTAAAACTTCTTTATGATGAGATTATTCTTGGAAAAGACATTGTTCTAAATTATAAAGAATCAAACTTTTATAAAAATATGGATAGAGACTACCTTATACCGTTTAATGATGTAATTAAAAAAACACATACGTCTTATTATAGTCAAAATAATGTAAAGCAGAATGTTATAAACATCAAATCTATAAATATTGACTATTATAATTGCTTGCAAGAATATAAGCTCTCAAGTAAAATGTTCTCTGAAACATCCTTCAATGAATTGGATAGTTTTACAAAATACATGAAGAAAAACTATAGTAATATTAATGAATACATAAATAGCCTTACAAATAGAGGCTATGAACTAATAAAAAGTCTTGATTCTAACACCTGTTCAAACGAAGAATATAAAATGAAAATTTTGGATAAATACTTTGATACAAAAAGCTGTTACTTTAATATGACAGATTTTCAAAAAGGATTTATTGATCTATTAGTTGATTTTATTGATGTATTAAAGCCTATACCTCCATCAGTTGAAATTTATCCTTCAGATTATCACAAAAAATTAATGAAAAAAACTATGTCATTGTATGATGTCTGCCATTTTTTCACCTTTAAATTTGATGTATAAATTTTGAAAAGATGTTGCATGATTTTATGATTAAAAGTGCATAACTAGATTAGTTTTAGCAGTAGTATTTTATTAAAATGAATAATTGGTAATTTGCTTTAAAACATTTAAGAACATCTCAGTAAATGCAATTCAAAAGGAGGCTCTTAAATGCTTGAAAACTATAATGAAATACTTAAACCAACTGAGGTATGTGAGATACTTCGCATAGGCAAGAACACCTTATATAAGCTGCTGGACACAAAGGTGCTGATAGGCTACAAGTCGGGCAAAAACTGGCGTATTACCAAGCAATCTTTGATAAATTACATACTTAACAAAATTTCGGGAGGAGCATAAGCTCCTCCTAAGTATTTTCGAATATTTTGTGTAATTTATCATCATATTATGTTGACAATATCTATATAAATGATTATAATATATACAAGGAGGCGATATTAATGGAGATAACAAATCTTAATATCAGAATAAGAAAAGATATAAAGGAAACAGCTGAGGAAATATTCGGCGAGCTTGGTATGAATATGACAACGGCTATAAATATATTTTTAAGGCAGTCTATAAGAGAAAATGGTATTCCTTTTGAACTCAGACTTGACCATCCCAATAAAATTACAATGGATGCCATAGAAGAGGGCAGAAGGTTGGCTATGGATACAAGCGTAAAGGGATATACCAGCATAAACGAACTGAAGGCGGCTCTTGAAGAATGAAATACGAAATAAAATTTACCAATCAATTCAAAAAGGACTTGAAGCAATCCAAAAAGCAAGGCAAAGATACAGAAAAGCTCTTTGCTATCATTGAAAAGTTGGCAATGGGCGAACAGCTTGAAGCCAAATACAGAGACCATACATTAAGCGGTAATTACAAAGGTTGCCGGGAATGTCATATAGAACCTGACTGGCTGCTCATTTATGAAATTGTCAACTCTACTCTTGTGCTTGTGCTTTTTCGTACAGGAAGTCATTCGGAATTATTTTGAAGATTTGTTTAATATTAGGAGGAGTGTATGCTCCTCCTATTGTTTCAGCTAAAATTAGTTTTTTAGTTATAATATACAACATTTTTATATCCTTTAAACATTTACATCTGTTATTACCTATACACCTATCGCCTTGGTACATGGTACCTACCTGCACTTATTTCCATAAGTACATCCCACCCACCGACAACAGGGGTGTATTCCCTGCCGTCGAGTCTATCCATACATAGCTAACAGCAGATATGCATGGATCCCTAACTTTCCGGGTGCATGGTATTTAATTATTATCATTCTCTATGAATTTTGCCTGTTTAGCAGGAAATCTTGAATATACATATGCCGTATTTTCTTTATTCAGCAGTCTGGCTCTGCCTATGGACTGCTCCAACTCTTCAGCTATGAGATATATATGTATTCTTTGCAAAAGCTTATCCTCAAATGTAGAAAAATAAAATCTGTATTGCTCATAGCTCACCTCTCTGAAATTTATACTTTCATTGTTTATTATACTTATATCATAATTCATCGATGCAGCCATCAGTCTGCACAGCTTATCATTGGGAAATGGAGTTCCGAGTATAACCAAATCTTTGTTCGAGTAACTGTCCTTGCCCTGAGTATTGCCGAAATGCAGGTCTGTAGATTCCGCTTCATACTTCTTGAAGCATATTTCATAACAGTCCTTATCCGTGTATCTCTTTCTTATATTTTCAAATTCATCCGTATGGTTCTCTATCCAAGTACGGCTGAAACTGTTGTCTGTATACTGCAATATCGTACCCTTGTATTCTGCTTCGGGTATATCGTAATTTTCTATTTGCCTGTTTTTAAAGAACCCGGCGTAAACTTCGCTGTCAACCGTAGCCGACATTAGGATTATCTTTTGTTGGGGCAGTTCTCTCAGCCATGCATAGTATACCTTGTCATCATCAACTACCGTAGCAGAGGCATTGAGGAATACTTCAAGATCAATGGTTATGTTATTATCTTTTGATATAAACCTTCTTGTGCTTCTGCTTAAATGCATATAAGGCTCGTTAATGTGCTTTTTATACTCCTTTTTCTTGCTGTTCATATAGTATTTGAGCCTTTTTCTGATATGCCCTTTTATGTAGAACCGCTCTCTGATATATTCCAGTTCCGATATATCTACACAGTCAGTATGGAACATAGTCTGAAGGATATTTTCATCTATTATGATAGTGTGGCTTTGAAGAACTTCCTCTCTAAACTGATAAAGCAGTCTGAAGTGTGTGGTTACTATATTCCCTTTATACTGCATAACCTCCCTAAGCTCTTCTCTGTACAGTTTTATACTGTTGTATCTTTTTTCAAGCTCTCTCATAAACTCACGATAGCTATACAAATCGCCTCTTCTGTAAAGATATTCTAACGCTTCTTTATCGTCATCAGATATATCACAAGGAAGCTCAGGAGTTGCTTTGACATCAATACCATTTGCCTTCATTCTTCTGCATACCTCGTTTTTAAGGTCATTTGTAGGTACGGCTATTATACAGCTTATCCCCAGTTCTTTTATACATCTGATATAAGTATGCGTCTTTCCTATGCCTGTCTGTGCCTTAATTACATGAATATGATTATCTGCACTAAACATTGCTTTTAACAAGCTTCTGTATAACTCCTGTCTTGCACTATCTATATCTGTATACGATATTTTGTTATCTATTACAGTTATCCGATTCTTCATGGTTTTTACCGTGGTGATGATGTTTTTTCCATGCTCGCATTCATTGCTGTGCAGGCAGAAATCCTCACATCTCTTAGGAGCATAAGGACACTTCGATATTTGAGTACAGTTGGAGTACCATTTATCATAGTCATAAGACATATCTGTACATTCTCTTAGGTTTGTCATTATCCTTCTGAAATACTTAATACCTCCGTTAATATGTACAAGGTTGGTAAGTATTCCCCAAAGCTCGTTATAGTAAAGCCATCTTGTACCGTCTGCCAATTCTTTTACAAGAGTACAGCTATTGCAAAGCTCAGCGCTTGCTATATTCTTTATCATTGTATCCGAGAATCGCACCTGCCGGTTAGTACAATCATCTTTATCTGCCTTGTGTATAACAAATACTTCATCGGGAAATCCGTTGGAATTAGCTATGTTGTTATATATTATAGGCGTTTCCAAACTTTTTACCTTGTCTAAACTTACGGTATGAGCATTGAAGGTGTTGTTCACAAGCTGTATATTGTTAGCAGATGCAAAGTTCTCTATTCTTCTGACCTTATCCTTGTTATTTCCGCTGTATGTAATGTATAGCGCAGAGAATAATCTGTCGGGATATATAACAGCATCGCTGACATTTCCTATAAGTCCCTTTCCTCCGAAGAACATTCTGCTGCAATCCTTAGTGGCTCTGTCTGCTTCGGGGAAAAGCTCCGGCAATATATTCATGAGTATATTGTAAAACTCAATGCTGACAATAGGCTCAAAGTATCTGTAGACGACACGAAACCTGCTGCATTCCTGCGAGCTGAAGGTTTCGTATGCAAAGGCAATCGGAAGGTCTAGTTTATCAGATCTTTCCAAAACCCTGTCTATAGATATATTCTTTTCTTTATTGTCAAAATCCAGACATAACAGCTGTATTTCTTTTACCTCGGCAATTGTCCTTGCATTTGCGAATACAGCAGGAGCAAATGTACAGCCGCTGTTTCCTACAAGGTCTGCCAACTCGTCTAATGATATTTCACATGCCTTTTTATATATTTCTTTACTTATTCTGCCTATCTCACCTCCCGATGGTTTTCTGTTGTATTTTTTGTAGTCCAGTGATACCTTTACAGCGTTCATTGCTTTATATCACCTCCTACATTTATGTTATTATGTGTAAAAAATTATTTGGGTATTTTTATGTGGTATGTGAGGAGTAGAAGGGTTTGTCAGACGCGCGATTTATTATATATAAGGGCAAAGTTTTTCAGACAAAACAGAATGTATGTGTATAGACTGATAAGCCGCATATTTAGCGACTTTTTAACAATCTGCTTTTGATAGAATTTATAGACATTTACCTTTTGTCATAGGGGTATAGTTTGGAAGAATTTATAGGGGAATGACAAACATTGGATATATGATTTATATATCAATACTTGGTAAAGGGTATATTATATAGTAAAATATAAGAGTAAAGATGTATTTCGTTAGTAGAAGTTAATATCGGGTAAGATATGATAGCAAACCTTGGTGCTGATGAACCGTAAAATTTGACATAGATTTACTTTGTCCGATATACATAAATAAGTATAAATGTGCCTATCTGACAAAAATTATGATATTATGATATGCTTTAAAAGGGCATAAACAAAGGCTTTTCTGTCAAATGGGCTTTTAAAGATTTTTATGGAAAACTGTTTTGTCATACAGACTATTTTTTACTGTCTGATGCCACAATGACAAACTCTATCACAAAAATTTAATATAAACTTTCTTGATAATATATAGCGTATGTGGTAAAATGTAATTACGGAAGATAGTAAAGTGAGGGATATGCCTATGGACAGAGACCACAGCTACAACAAAGAGGATTTAGCAAAGTATACGATAAAAGACAGTGTATTCACAAGCTTATTCAGTGATAAGAAGTATATTGTACAGTTGTACGAGGCACTTCATCCTGAAGCAGCAAATGTCACGGAGGATGACATTACTTCAGTTACACTTGAGAATATACTCATGGCAGGGCAGTTCAATGACCTCGGTTTCAGAGTAAACAACAGGCTTGTTATACTTATGGAGTGTCAGAATGTATGGACTTCTAATATAGTAATAAGGATGCTTCTGTATATGGCTAACACTTACCATAATTATTATACAGAGAATGAAATCAATTTATATAGCACAAAAAAGGCAAACTTTCCTAAGCCTGAGTTATATATGCTCTACACAGGGAATGATACAAACAAGACACAGGAGATCATATCCCTTAAGGATGATTTTCTTAATGGCGAGGAAAGCAGCATAGATGTAAGAGTCAAGGTCATATATAACAGTAAAAAGGGTGATATAATAAGCCAGTATATCATGTTTACCAAGATATACAATGAACAGGTGAAGCTGCATGGCAGAACACGTGAGGCTGTTCTGGAGACAATCAGGATATGTAAAGATGAGGGTGTATTGAGGGATTATTTGGCTAGTAAAGAAAAGGAGGCTATATCAATTATGATGACATTATTTGATAAGGAATATGTTTTGAACACATATCTTAAAGACATGGCGAAAGAAAATAGAGAAGAGGGCAGAGAAGAAGGCAGAGAAGAAGGCAGAGAAGAAGGCAGGGAAGAGGGTATGCAAATCGGGTTAAAAGAAGGTAGCATACTTTCAGCTATTGAAACATATAGGGAATGTGGCGTTTCTTTTGCAGATATAATAAAAAAGATTACCACTAAGTTCAATCTCTCAGAAAGCGATGCAGAAGCTAAGGTCAAAGCTTGCTGGCAGTAAATTTCAATATACCTATATACCAAAGAGTCGGTCCTATGCGGATCGGCTCTTATTTTATTGCCTTCATGTAAGCAAAAGTCCCCACATTCAATTGCATATAATTAAAGTGCATATATCAGGATATGCCTGATAATGCCTGTCAGTAACATAGAGGAACGCAGAAATCGGTCGGCTGAAAAGCCGGCCTTATTTTATTGCCTGAAAGGAGGTATTCGGAAAAGTTTACCTTTACGGACACAGAAAAACAGCCCATTATCGTGTTCGTAAAGTACCAAAATCAAAAAACGGATATATTCGTAAAGTGAAACGACCTTTACGAACAGGAGGAATGTTATGAACAGAACCTATTACTACGCAAGAGTATCGTCAACGGAACAGAATCTCGACCGACAGCTTGAAGCCTTTAAAAGCATGGGTGCTGACAGCAGAGACATAATTACCGACAAAGCAAGCGGTAAAAATCTCGAAAGAGCAGGCTATCAGGCATTGAAGTCAACCATTCTCAGAAGGGGCGATACTCTTGTCATCAAAAGCCTTGACAGATTATCAAGGAACAAATCCGACATCAAGAATGAGCTTGAATATTTCAAGGCCGAAGGAATAAGGCTCAAGGTGCTGGACCTGCCCACAACGCTTATTGACCTTCCCTCGGAACAAAACTGGATATTCGATATGATAAACAACATTCTTATCGAAGTCCTAAGCTCTATTGCCGAGCAGGAGCGTATAACTATACGCCAAAGGCAGAGAGAAGGTATAGAAGCAGCAAAGAAGAAAGGCAAACACTTGGGACGGACAGCTGCCGTATATCCCAACGGCTGGGCAGAAAATTTCAAGCTGTGGAAGAACGGCAGTATAAGTGCCAAAGAATTTATGGCAAATACAAATCTTAAAAGGACTACATTTTACAAATTGCTTAAAAATTATTAAGGTGTATTTTCCTTGTCGAGTACCTTGTTTTCCCTGCGTCGGCTTGCTTTGCAACC
>CANPXH010000047.1 GCA_947585865.1 uncultured Clostridia bacterium | reverse complement strand
CAAAAGCCGTTCGGAGGGCTGGTCGTATCACTTCGTGATACTGCTCGCCTAAGCAACCAAGGTGTGGGAACCATCGGAAGGTTCCCACGTTTTTGGTACTTTTTTCGTAAAAAAGTACATATAAATTTGTCTACTTTTTAAAGTAAGATAAATAAAGTCTATATAAAAAATACAGAAAAAACAAAACTAAAAATGTCGAATGTTTTTGGTACTTTTTCGCAAAAAAGTACATAAAATTTACTTACTTTTTAAAGTAAGATAAACCAAAATTATATTATAAATACAGAAACAATAAAATTAAAAATGTCGAATGTTTTTGGTACTTTTTCGCAAAAAAGTACATATAAATTTGTTCTGCTTTTTAAAGCAGCCAACACACAAGGAGCAAAAATATGTACAAACTAATAGCAACGGACTGTGACGGCACAATACTCGACAGTGAAGGTTTTATGCCGAAGGAGATAATAAAAGTATTCAGGCAGCTCAAAGATATGGGCATACACATACTGCCCGTCACAGGCCGAAATGACATTATCGCAAGGGATTATTTAGACGATCTGGATATAGGCTGCCCCATAATAGGCTGCAACGGTGCAACTCTTGTAAACTTTGACACAGGCGAAAGATTTTTTACAAAAGCCATAGACAAGGCATCCGTTATAAAGTTTATGGATATATGCAAAAGCTTCGCCACTCCCTGCAAAATATTCACCACGGACAAGCAGTATACCGACAGCAGGGTCCTTTATGAAGGCGGCATAAATCTCATAACCGTAGGCTACAAGAAAAAAATGACTTACTCCATAGAAACCATACTTGTTGAAGACATATATTCGGTGGCGGACAAGGATAATATAATAAAGTGCGTTGTGGTAAACAATGACGTAGACTTTGTGCTGAAGGTAAGAGACGCCATAAACGATAATATACCCTCTCTCAGAGCAGTGCAATCCAACTGGAACTGCATAGATATCAACAGGCGTGATGTATCAAAGGGCGCTGCCGTGCTGGAATACGGCAATATGCTGGGGATAACGCCCGAAGAGATAATAGCCTTCGGCGACAGTGAAAACGACTTGTCCATGATAGAAGCGGCGGGGCTTGGCGTGGCAGTGGAAAACGCAGATAGCTGCCTTAAAGAAAAGGCGGATATTATATGCGACACAAACGATAATTTAGGAGTAGCAAAGCTGTTAAAGAAAATTTACAATATATAAAGAAGGTATACAAATATGAAAAAATTGCTTTTACTTGCAAATACCCATTCCGGAAAGGGAATAATAGAGGAGCAGCTTCCCGCTATAATAAACTATTACAACAAAGCGGGCTATGAGGTGACGGTGTATATCTCCCAGTACAGCGGACACATAAGGGAGATATCTCAAACAAGAGGCAGCGACTTTGATATACTTGTGTGCAGCGGCGGAGACGGCACCCTTAACGAGGCTGTGAGCGGCATAGCAAAGCTTGATAAAAAGCCTGTTTTGGGATATATACCCTCAGGCTCGACAAATGATTTTGCCACAAGCATGGGCATACCCCTCAATGTAGAGGACAGCTATAAAAAAGCAATAGACGGCGATATATTCGATCTTGACATAGGCAGCATAAATGACAAACACTTTGTATATGTTGCCGGCTTCGGGCTATTTACAAACATATCCTATGAAACACCTCAAAATATTAAAAACGTGCTGGGCTATCAAGCATACCTTTTGGAGGGTCTGCGTCAGCTAAGCAATATAAAGAGCTATGACCTTGAAATAGAATATGACGGCGGCATCATAAAAGACAGCATAATGATAGGGCTTGTGTCCAATTCCAATTCCATAGCAGGCATGAAGACCATATTTAAAAATTATGCCGATCTGAATGACGGCCTTTTTGAGGTGCTTCTTGTAAAAGCGCCCAAGAATGTAAATGTGCTTAAAAGCATTATAACAAGCATTGTGGAAAAGGATTTTGACAAGGAGCTTTTCTACAGCTTCAAGACATCCCATGTGTCTATAAAAAGCACCGAAAATATAAGCTGGACAATAGACGGAGAATACTGCGGCACCTATGACACGGCGGACATAAGCGTTATGAACAAGGCCGTGAAGATAAGGCATTAAATAAGCTCGGTAAAATTAAGCATAAAACAAAACAGGCTGTGTGCAAATACCTGTAAACGGCATTTGCGCACAGCCTTTATTTTTTATTCTTTTTCAGTTATCTTCTTGTAAACTTCAATATATTCCTGAGCGCTTGTATCCCATGAGAACTTTGTATCTATGGCATTTTGTACGACCTTCTTCCAAAGCTCGGGATCGTCATAAGCCTCCAATGCTCTGTCTATTGCCCACATAAGTCCGTTTGCATCGTAATCTTGGAACTGGAAGCCGTTGCCCTCTCCCGTTTCGGGATCAAAGTGCTGAACGGTATCCACAAGACCGCCTGTGGTCCTTGTAATGGGAACAGTGCCATAGCTCATACAGAAGAGCTGACCCAGTCCGCAAGGCTCAAATAAGCTTGGCATAAGGAAAAGATCGCTGCCCGCATATATCTTCTGAGCAAGAGTATCGTCAAAGAGTATGTTGGCGCTTACCTTATCGGGATAGCGATAAGCCAGATCTCTGAACATATTCTCATAGTGATAATCTCCTGTGCCCAATACCACAAGCTGAACGTCTCTTGAGAGAAGATCGTGAGCGGCCTGCAGTATAAGATTTATGCCCTTTTGGTCAACAAGCCTTGATATTATGCTGAACATAGGCACATCCGCTCTCTGAGGAAGACCCAGTTCCTCCTGGAGCTTTTTCTTGTTCTCCGCCTTGCCCTTCATATCCTTTGAAGAGAAATTGGCATATATCTTGGTGCTGTTTGCAGGATCGTTTATATCATAGTCGATACCGTTGACTATGCCGTAAAGCTCATGGTTCCTGCATCTGAGAACACCGTCAAGGCCATAGCCGTACTGTGCCGTCTGTATCTCATAGGCATATGTCTTGCTCACTGTGGAGATAGCGTCTGAATAAAGCAGACCCGCCTTCATAAAGCTCACCGCATTGAAAAACTCCAGCTTATCATTGGTGAAATAATAGTTGTCGTCAAGCTCCATCATTCTGAGAGTATCCCTCGGAAACATACCTTGATACTGGAGATTGTGTATTGTAAAGAGAGTCTTTATATTGGAAAAATACTTTATCTTGGAATATCTGTCCTTAACATAAAGACATATGGGGCCTGTCTGCCAGTCGTTACAGTGGATGACATCCGGCACAAAATCGATGTAATCAAGAAACTCTATAGCTGCCTTACAGAAAAATGCAAATCTCTCGTTGTCATCGCCATAGCCGTAATAACCTGCTCTGCCAAAATAAAAATCGTTGCCTATCATATAGGTAGGAACATCTGCATTCAGGGTGAATATATCCGCCTTCTGCTTACGCCAGTCAAGTGTTACATCAAAGGATGAAACATACTCGCAGCCTGTAAGAAATCTATCGTTAATAGTTCTGTACTTGGGAAATACCACTCTTGCATCCACTCCCGCCTTGCGCAATGCCTTTGGCAAAGAGCCTGCAACGTCGCCTAATCCGCCGCTTTTGGCATAGGGTGATACCTCTGATGATACGATCAATACCTTTAAGTCCATAAAAAAATCCCTCCTTTTGGTTAAAAGCAAAACAAAAATTTGAAAATTTCTGTTTATTTTTTCTAAAATTATATTATAATTAATTTAAGCTAAGTTATATTTCGGAACGATGTTTCGAAATATACTCTGCGTTTTTGCTGAAATACTGTGTATTTCAATGCCGTCACATCACGCTTAGTCTATGAGAGCGGCAGTATACAAAAACGTATAGTTGACTTATCTTCGGCAAAAGCCGGAACAATTTCCGTTTTCCCTTTAGCTAAGTTAATTATACTATGTAAAAAGAAATTTAGCAACATAAAAAAAGGAGAAATTTGATAAAAATGAAAAAAATATTATCGAGAGAAGAAGTAAAAAAGGAGTACAAATGGAAGATAGAAGCCCTATTTGAAAGCAACGATCTATGGCAAAAAACATATGATGAAACGGAAAGATCGTTTTCAGAGCTTGAGCGATACAGCAAAAATATGGATACGGAGGATCTGTATGACTGCCTCAGGCTAAGAGATGAGATAGGCGTCAATACGGAGCGGCTCTATGTTTATGCCAACCTCAGAGCAAACGAAGACAGCACAAACACATTCTATCAGGAAATGAGCGGCAGGGCGGACAGACTCATAATGCTGTATTCCCGTGGAGTATCTTTTATAGAGCCTGCCATTCTTGCCATGGACAGAGAAAAGCTTAAAAAAGCTCTTGAAGGCAAGCTGAAGATATATGAGCATTATATCGATAATATACTGAGAAGCGCAGGACATATACTTTCCGCAGACAAGGAAGAGATGCTTGCGCAGATATATGAAATAGCCGAAGGGCCGTCAAATATTTTCTATATGCTGAACAATGCCGACATATCATTTGAAAATGCCGCAGACAGCAATAACGAAGAGCATACTCTCACCCACGGCACATATTCCGCCTGTCTCGAAAGCGAGGACAGGGCGCTCAGAAGATCGGCATTCAACAATGTGTACGACAGCTATTACAAGCAAAAAAACACTCTTGCCGCCATATATTCCGCTTCGGTCAAGAAAGACGTGTTTTCCGCAAGGATAAGAAATTATGACTCCGCCCTTGAGGCCATGCTTTTTGCAAACAATATACCCACAGAGGTGTATCACAATCTTATAAAAACAGTAAACAAGCATCTTCCTCTTATGCACAGATATATAAAGCTGAGGAAAAAAATACTCGGACTAGACGATCTGGATATGTATGATATATATACGCCTATAGTGAAAAATACAGACACAAAGAAAACCTACGATCAGGCAAAAGCAACTGTGCTGGAGGCACTCAGACCCTTGGGCGGTAAGTACTGCGAAAAGCTTGAAAAGGCTATGAATGAAGAAGGCTGGGTGGATATATACGAAAACAAAGGCAAAAGAAGCGGCGCCTACAGCTGGGGCGCCTACGGATGTCATCCCTTTGTATCTCTCAACTATGATGACAATGTAAATTCTATGTTTACATTGGCTCACGAAATGGGGCACGCAATGCATTCCTACTATACCTGGAGCACTCAGCCTCCCGTATACGGAGATTATACCATATTTGTGGCGGAGGTTGCCTCTACAGTAAATGAGGCACTTCTTATGGAGCATCTTTTAAAGACCACAACGGATATCAATGAGAGAAAATATCTTTTAAACTATTTTATGGAGCAGTTCAGAGGCACTCTTTTCAGGCAGACAATGTTTGCCGAATTCGAGCTTAAGACCCATACCCTGGCGGAGAACGGAGAAACGCTCACCTTCGACAATATGTGTAAGATATATTCCGATCTCAATAAAAAATATTATGGCGATGATATTGCAAACAATGAAAAAATAGCTTGGGAATGGGCAAGGATACCTCATTTTTATACTGCATTCTATGTATATCAATACGCCACAGGCTACAGTGCGGCCATAGCCCTTTCACAAAAAATACTCAATGAAAACGGCGCAGGAGATTATATAGATTTCTTAAAGGGAGGCTCATCCAAATATTCAATAGATCTGCTAAAAGGCGCAGGAGTGGATATGACAAAAAGCACCGCTATCGAAAATGCCATGAAGGTATTTGAAAGCTCTCTTTGCGAAACGGAAAAGCTTTGCCGCTGATTATCGACCTTTAAACACGCAGAAGCTGTCACTTATGTGACAGCTTCTGCGTGTCTGTAGCGTAAATACACTTGAAGTAAATACTTGCATTTCTTTCAGCTAGCTGCGGCAGGAACCTGCCGTATTTATGCTTTTGCAATATCCTTTTATCATATCTTTTTAAACTGATTGACTGCAGATGCTATGGCTCTTATAGAGCTTTTAGCGGTGTTTGAGCTTATGCCTACGGCATAGTAAGACTCATTTCGGCAGTTGTAGACCTGTACATAAGTTATGGCTCTTGACTTATTGCCGAATTCCATAGAATGCTGGGAGTAATCGGCTACATTAAATGTGATATCGAACCTATCCATAAGCGCCTTGCAGAAGGCATCCACAATACCGTTGCCATGGCCCTTGAGCACGATATCCTCTCCTCTGTATGTTATATTACACTCCATATCTACATTATCCTTTGTGGAATGCTCTGTGTAATACACAACGGAAAGAGGCTCCTTTACATAATAGGTATCCAAGAACAGATCGTATATCTCCTTAGGAGTAAGCTCCTTGTCACCGTCAACAGACACCTGAGTTACCTTGGGGCCGAAGTCCTGCTGCATTGCCTTAGGTACATGAAGGCCGTAGTTTGTTTCCAGAACATAGGCTACGCCGCCCTTGCCTGACTGAGAATTGATCCTTATGATAGGATCGTAATTTCTGCCCACATCCAGCGGATCGATAGGAAGATAAGGTACTTCCCATCTGTCGGGATGGTCTATCATTTTTGCCATGCCCTTTTTGATAGCGTCCTGATGTGAGCCGGAAAAAGCGGTATACACCAGATCTCCCGCATAAGGATGTCTGGGATGTACGGCAAGTCCTGTAGAGGACTCGTATATCTCTATAGCTTCATTTACCTTTGTAAAGTCAAGCTTGGGATCGATGCCCTGAGAAAACATATTAAGCGCAATAGTAAGTATATCCGCATTTCCCGTTCTCTCTCCGTTGCCGAAAAGAGTACCCTCGACTCTGTCTGCGCCTGCCATAATTCCAAGCTCGGAAGCGGCTACGGCACAGCCCCTGTCGTTGTGGGTATGAAGGCTTATTATAACGTTTTCCCTATATTTTATGTTCCTGCATACATACTCTATTTGATCTGCATATACATTGGAAGTAGCCATTTCAACTGTGTTGGGCAGATTGATTATCACCTTTTTATCAGGCGTCGGCTTCCATACATCGAGCACTGCGTTGCATATCTCTACCGCATAATCCACCTCTGTGCCGGAAAAGCTCTCCGGGGAATATTCAAATAAAAATCTGTCCTTGCCGTATTCCTCTGCAAGGTTGTCTATAAGCACAGCGCCGTCTACGGCAAGCTTTGTTATCTCTTCCTTGGACATATTAAACACCACGTCTCTTTGAAGCGTGGATGTGGAATTGTACAGATGGACTATGGCCTTTGGTATACCCTCAAGGGCTTCAAAGGTCCTCCTTATAATATGTTCTCTTGCCTGTGTAAGCACCTGTATAGTTACGTCATCCGGTATCAGATCCTGCTCAATAAGTGTGCGACAGAAATTAAACTCAGTATCGGATGCTGCGGGGAAACCAACCTCTATCTCCTTAAAGCCTATTTCCACAAGGTATCTGAAAAACTTTATCTTTTGATCCAAGTTCATAGGCTTTTCAAGAGCCTGATTGCCGTCTCTAAGGTCTACGCTGCACCATATAGGCGCCTTTTCTATGACCCTTGAAGGCCATTGCCTGTCGGGAAGATCGATAGGCGGGAATTGTCTGTAGCGTTGATGATTCATTTTTTTGTCTCCTTTCATTTTAAAACGGTCAATATACGGAGTCGGCAAGTCTTAAAGCAATAAAAAAACTTCGCCTCATGTAAGAGACGAAGAATAACTCCGTGGTACCACTCTAATTCATTAATATAAATTAATGCACTCACTCAGGTACAGGTCATTGCCGATACCCTGCTCCTCTATCGGTGAGCCTCCGTTTGCACCTACTTTTATTTCAGCGCAACCACTCAAAGGCGAGTTCGGTCGGTTCGGAATACCGCCTTGCACCAAACGGCGGTTCTCTGAAAATCCTTCCCGGCTTACTGCTCCTTATCACAGTGTTACCTTATTGATAGATGATATTTTAACAGATACTTTAGCAATTGTCAAGGATAAAAATTAAAAATAATTTTGATAAGTTGTTGAGGTACTATAGATAGGTAAAAATTGCAAAATTTATAAGGGAATACTGAATTAGATTTTTGTTTATGTTAGTAAGGCGACCCTTCCACCAACCTTCGGCATCAGCACTTTCGGCTTCACCGAAAGCCGACCTACGGTCGTCCGATAAATCTTTCGGTGCAATGTTCCCCTCCCCTTGCGAAGGGGAGGTTGTTTACCGCAAAGGCTGTAATAGCAGTTTAATCGTTGCTTATTCTAAGTAAATAAGGTGTTTTGCAAAGCACATACCTAAAGCTCCCCTTCGCAAGGGGAGCTGTCAGCCGCGGCAAAAGCTTATATAAAAATAGCTGTGAACGGGGCTGACTGAGAGGTCGAACCTATTCCTATAAACACAAACTTATTGCAATATCCCCTATCCCTTACTGAAACTTTTTCCAATATTCATCAATTCTTCCTGTTTCCAGAGCCTCTAAGTATTCGTCGGCTATGTCGAATATCTCGCTTTCGTCATCTATGCCGAACTTGAGCTTATCCCCTGTGCCGTAGACATTTTTCTTTTTTACCGGGCTCTCAAGCCATTTCCTGAATCCCTGTTCCCAGTTTTCAGCGCCCTTTTCGCCTATTTCGTCATAGCATATAAGCTCTTCCTTCACCTCGTATATGAAGTCCTCTATATCCATTTTAATCAAAGCTTTCCCCTCCCAAAAGTTTGAGCCCGAAGTAATTGTAAGCACTCATAGTGGCAACTCTTCCTCTCGGCGTTCTCTTTATAAAGCCCTGCTGTATAAGATAAGGCTCGTACACATCCTCTATGGTCTCCGCCTCCTCGCCTATGGAAACGGCCAGCGTTTCAAGCCCTACGGGGCCGCCGTCAAACTTCTCTATCATACAGCGCAAAAGCTCCTTGTCCGTAATATCCAGGCCGTTCCTGTCGACCTCAAGTATGTCAAGGCTTTCCTTTGCCACATCCTCTGTAATGACGCCTTTGTATTTGACCTGTGCAAAATCCCTTACTCTCTTTAAAAGCCTGTTGGCTATACGTGGAGTGCCTCTTGACCGTCTTGCCAGCTCATAGGCGCCCTTTTCGTCTATTTCGATATTCAGCACATTGGCGGAGCGCTTTACTATTGTGGCAAGCTCGTCTGCCGTATAGAGCTCAAGCCTGCTTATGACTCCGAATCTGTCTCTTAACGGCGCCGTCAAAAGACCTATTCTCGTAGTCGCACCCACAAGCGTGAACCTGGGCAGATCTATCCTTATGCTCTTGGCATCCGCACCCTTGCCTATCACTATATCCAGCACATAGTCCTCCATGGCGGGATAGAGCACCTCTTCTATAAGGCGGTTCACCCTGTGTATCTCATCGATAAAGAGAATATCCCCTTCGTTGAGATTATTGAGTATGGCCGCCATATCTCCGGGCCGCTCTATGGCAGGGCCGGATGTTATCTTTATATTTGTGTTCATCTCATTGGCAATGATATTGGCAAGAGTTGTTTTGCCAAGACCGGGAGGTCCGTACAAAAGCACATGATCCAGGCTTTCCCCTCTTTGCTTTGCGGCCTCCATATATACACGCATATTTTCCTTGACCTTGGTCTGACCGACATATGTATCAAGACTCATAGGTCTCAGGCTCATTTCCATTGCCCTGTCTTCAATTTTAAGATCGGGAGCCATTATCCTGCCCTCGCCTGTATCCAGAATTTTCTTTTCCATAAGTCACCTTTTAATACAATACTTTTAAAGCAAGCTTTATTATATCTCCGCCTGTCATACCATCCTTGTATACCGCATCTACAGCCCTTGAAGCCTCTGTCCTGCTGTAGCCCAGCACAAGAAGTCCGGCAAGGGCATCGTTCTTTTCGGAAGGGTCTGCCTTAAAGGAGACAGCCGCAGCGCCCAAATCGACACTTTCTGACTTGGCCACTTTGTCACGAAGCTCCAGGGCTATCCTTTCAGCCATTTTTTTACCTACGCCTTTTCCCGAAGACAGCGTCTTTATATCATTTGAAGCGACTGCAAGAGCTATCTCCCCCGGACTCAGTACAGAAAGCACAGCCAAAGCGCCCTTTGGACCCACACCGTTTACACCTATAAGCATATTGAACATATTCAGCTCTTCCTTGCTTGTAAATCCGAAAAGAGTCACTCCGTCTTCCTTTACGTTCATATATGTAAATATCTTGACTGTTTCGTTTATATGGGGCAGTTTTGCAAGAGTATTCGATGAAACGCCTATATTGTAGCCTATGCCGTTGTTGTCCACAATAACGGAATCATTTCCTATATACACAAGATCCCCTTTTATATAGCTTATCATATTATCACCTGTCAGCAGCGGGATATACGCCCTGTACTCATAACGCCTGTTATGAACATGTTGTCCTATCCCATATCTACCTTTCGCCCAGTTTCAAAGACGGATATGCGTTAAGGCTCATATCCGCAACATTTCCTTTTATATATTCATAGTAGCCTGCGGCGCCTATCATAGCTCCGTTGTCCGTACAGAGTATGGGTGCGGGCACGCAAAAGGCAATATCTCTTTCCCTGCAGTTTTTTTCCATTTCGGCTCTCAGCCGGGTATTTGCGGAAACGCCTCCCGCAAGAGCCAGCTTTTTAACTCCCAGCTCTTCACAAGCTCTCATGGACTTTTCAACAAGCACATCCACAACAGCCTGCTGAAAGCTTGCCGCAACATCGGCAGGCCTTATTTCTTCGCCTGTCATTTTGGCCTTGTTGATATGATTCAGCACGGCAGACTTCAGACCGCTGAAGCTAAAGTCGTAGCTGTCGCTTTCAAGCGTGATCCGTGGAAAGGCTATGGCGTTGGGATCGCCTTCCTTTGAGAGCCTGTCTATCTGCGGACCTCCCGGATAGGGCAGACCCAGCACCCTTGCCACCTTGTCCATGGCCTCTCCCGCCGCATCGTCTCTGGTATGCCCCAGTATATCAAAGCTGTCGTAATCTTGAATATGCACAAGATGAGTGTGTCCGCCGCTTACCACCATACATATGAAGGGGGGTTCCCAATCCTTGTTCTGTATATAATTGGCCGCTATGTGCCCTTCTATATGGTGTACCGGTATAAGGGGCTTATCAAGAGCAAAGGCAAGAGCCTTGGCCTCCGACAGACCTACAAGAAGTGCGCCTACAAGACCCGGACCATATGTTACGGCAATGGCGTCTATATCCTCTTTTTTGACTCCCGCTTCTTCAAGAGCCCCGTCTATCACCCTGTCTATGGCTTCTATATGCTTCCTTGAGGCTATCTCCGGCACTACTCCGCCATATATCTTGTGGGTCGCTATCTGTGAGGAAATTATGTTTGAAAGTACGTCTCTGCCGTTTTTTACTACAGCCGCCGCCGTTTCGTCACATGAGCTTTCTATAGCAAGTATCAATATATCTTCCATATTTTCACCTTTAATGAATATAAATTTCTATGCGCCGACTTTATACATATTCACATAGTGTGAGCCGCCTTCCCTTAAAAAGAGAGGGCTTTTCGCCAATTTAACGATCGGTATTTTAATTTTGATCGTCTTCAAACATCAATGTCACATTTTTTCTGTCGGTGCCTATATAAGTATTTTTAAAATATTTTCTGGCATTGTCTATATAATCCTGGGGAAAAGGCATGGACGGAGAAAAATGAGTGAGCCACATTTCCTTTACATGCCCCTTTGCCGCAAGCATACCTGCCTCGGAAAAAAGCATATGCTTATATTCCTTAGCCTTTTGCAGCTTATTCTCCTCGCCGTACATACCCTCGCATATGAACAGATCCGAACCGTATATAAAATCCGGCAGCGTGTCCACGGGCCTTGAATCTGTGGCATAGGACAGTCTTATGCCCTTCCTTTCCTCGCCAAGCACCATATCCGATGTATAAACATTGCCCTCGTACTCAACGCTTTCCTGCCTTTGGAGCACAGACCACAATTTAACGGGGATATTGAGCGCCCTTGCCTTTTCGGCATTGAATTTTCCCATTCTCTTTACATCTATTCTGTAGGCATAACAGGGTATCTTGTGATTAAGCTTGCAGGCGGATATATTGAAAACGCCTACCTCCATATTATCCCATGGCTCTATCTCATCGAGCACTACCTCAAAGGGCAGCTCCGGGCATATGGTCTTAAGTCCTTCATATACTCGCTTGAGCCCCGGCGGCCCCATTATTATAACAGGCTCTGTTCTGTCTGAATTGCCTATGGTGAGCAAAAGACCGGGCAGCCCCGAAACATGGTCTGCGTGATAATGCGTAAGACATATGACGTCTATATTCTTAAAGCCCCAGCCCATTTGCTTCATGGTGACCTGAGTGCCTTCGCCGCAGTCTATTATGAGCATATGCCCGTTGAGACGAAGCAGCAATGATGTAAGGGATCTGTTTGGCAAAGGCATCATGCCTCCTGTACCCAGCAGCGCTACATCCAACATATACATTCTCCTTTTTCCGCCTTCCCTTTATGAGAAGACATTGTGATTTTTTGATTTGTCTTACTTTAAAAAGTATGCAAATTTTGTACTTTTTTTGAAAAAGTACCAAAAACATTTAGTGATTTTTTATTTGTTGTTTCTATGTTTTTATATAAACTTTATTTTTTCTCACTTTAGAAAGTAAGTAAATTTTATGTACTTTTTTGCGAAAAAAGTACCAAAAACGTTCAGCACTTTCGGCTTTGCCGAAAGCCGGCCTTCGGCCGTCGGATAAGTCTTTCCGTGCAATGGGGAGTTCCGATTCTCCCCACACCCCGGTTGCTTGGGCGAGCAGTATCACGAAGTGATACGACCAGCCCCTTAAACGGCTTTTGGGGCTCGGAATTATCTTATTTCATAACTTCTGACCCCAAAAGAAGCATGGCTTCTGCCTGACCACTATTGCACCGAAAGATTTATCGGACACTCGCTAGAGTGGCTT
>CANPXH010000046.1 GCA_947585865.1 uncultured Clostridia bacterium | reverse complement strand
GAAGATATATAGAGCTAATACAACTAATATAAAATACTATGGCATGGCAATAAAGGGATATATGAAATCAATTGACCTCAATGTTAATATAGATGGCTGTATTTATATGGTGTAGCATTTTTTTGGATAAAGAATATATAAGTATTATATATTATAATTAAAAAAGCTAAATTTTGCTTATATCCGCAATTTGATTTTATTACTAATATTTTATTAAAAAAGATTTATGCGAATTTTAGACGAATTTATGCGAAATCATAAAAATCTATGCGAATTTATACCGATTTTATTAGAATATGGGTGGGTTCTTTCGTATAAAATTCTTATAATTTGATCAAATAAGAAATTTCTCGCATATAAAGCAGCGGAAATTCTTAATCAATCGGTATGGAGTAGCCAAATTCTTATTCTATAGTTTTTGAAATAGTTGGATATTTACTGTCCCATTTTTCTGCAAAAGCATCTAACTCAAGTATTGCAATATCTTCTATTGAGGCAGTATAGACCTTCTTTAAATCAATTATAAGAGCTTTTAGATACTTATATGATACAAACTTTATAGAGTTTCTTATCTGATAATAATGCAGTACTATTTCTCTGTTTCGGTGAAAACAACTGAGATAGCTTGCAAAAAGCCTATTAGTTCATCAATACAGGCTATGAAGATATTTTTTCTGTCATCTATATCTATTCCAAAAGCTATGTAAACAGTTTTTTTACAATTTTTCCGTTACTGCTCACGTGAAAATGTGTCGCATCAAGATATACCCACAGCACAAACCCCTTCAAGAGGTATCTTGCCATTCTAATATATCAATATTGTATAACTTCTTGAAATAGTTTTTAATATCGCTGGTTGTTATGACCTTTGCATACATGGATGTGTTTTTGCTTATAAGTTCAAATACAATATCAAATGCTATAGTTAAACACTTAGATAAAACTGTGAATAGCTACTTTTTGTACATAAAAAAACAAGAAATTAATCAGTTTATATTGATTTTTATCATAAAATAATATATAATATTATAAATACTTATTTTACTACAATTTGTTAGGAGGAGTAAACTGTGTTTTCCAAAATACATTATCCCAGAATAAAAAATAAAGTTGGTTTTTTTTCTGAAAAAATAATTATAGGAAAGGGTAAAAGGGATTACAATAGAAATGCCTTTATTATTAAAGATGGATTCTATTTTTCTCAATTCATAGAACAGGAAATAAAAATATGCTTATCAACAATAGCAAAAGAAAAGGAATTATTAAATAGAATACTTCTTGGCTACAGCAAATCTCTGAATATAACTAAAGTTGATATAGCATATATTTCAGAAATACTAAAAAAAATAAATATCAAAACAGAATATGATAACTGCGACTTCTATGTTGAGACAGATTTTTCAAACAAAAGTTTATTAACATTTTACAATTATACAACACAAAAAGCTAAATTTGATGCAAAAGAGCAAAAGCAAAATGAATATATCAGAAAACTTTCTGAAAAAAAACAAAATGAAGGAAATCTTAAAATGAATATTAAGGCTAGCATAGATATATATAAAACAAGATGCCTTCAGAGATTTTATATTCTACAGGCAAGGATAGCGACATATATGAGAGGAGTTGCTTCTGAAAATAGTAAAAATGAATCTCAAATTTGTTCCCTAGAACTTTCAGATAATATATTTCAGAGTGTTAAGAAAGAAATATATGATTTAATTCCTGAACATGATAGTATACTAAACAACAAATAAACAGAAGGTGAAAAATAATGCGGAAGGAAAATTATAAATATATACATTACCTTATATCTGATAGAGAATTTAGAAAAAAGGATTACAAAATAGACAATATTATAAAACAGTCTAAGCTTTTAGAAGCAGAAATAAACAGATGTATATCAGATATGAAAAAAAGAGGAATAGCTGTCGAATCCGGCATAGAATATCTAAACAGTATTGTGGAGGAAAATACAGCTCGTTATTTAAAAAATCTGGAAGGTATACACATGCATAATCAGTTGGCAGCCAAATCGGCTGTTGAAGAAAAGAAAAAACTAAGTAAAGAATTAGCTGAAACACTGTTAAAAATAGAGGATATACTTGCAAAAAAAGAAACAAACTTAGCTGCGCTTATACATATTTATGAAAAAAGTAATCCTCTTTTAAAGACTCTTGATGATGAGCGTAAGGAGGTAAAAAGCAATGAGTAAGCTTAGTGCAGAAGGAAAAATATCTGTTTCTGTTGAAACAAAAATCATGGAAAATTTCAGAAAGGTACAGGCATGGTATACAAATCTTCCATTTGCATTATCTATTCTGATTAGTTTTGTTTTTATAGATTCAACAGGTTTTTACGAAGCAACAAGAGGTGATATACCATTAAACGAAACTATGACAATTCTGGTTGTAGCAGCTTTTTCTGCTGCATATGAAATTGCACCTCTTTATATAGGATATGCTATATGTCTTATTAAATATGATTTAGGACATCAAATAAGAAAAACTGTATTCACTCTTTCCTGTTCATCTTTTATTCTTGGTAATTTAGCAAATTTTGTGCTAAGATTTATGTCTTTAAAAGAAATATCTCTGCAGACAATTACCATACCTATAGTTATGCTACTGTTGCCATTAATAACAAGTTTAATAAGTATAGTTATCGGCTGTCTTACATTTGATCCTATTTTATTTGATATAAAGCGTCTGGCAAGCGATGTAAGAATTCTGCATACGAGAAAAAGACAAATTATTGCTGCCTTGGAAAAGCTTAATATCGACATAAGCGAAGCCGATGATATTGACAAAAATGATGACTTTTACTATCAGAGTGCTATACGAGAGGTCATGGCAATACAGTTAAGATTAAAAACTTACATATATGCTCATACAACCGGAATTACAACAAAATAAAAACGTGGAGGAATAAACGTGAGAAAATTTGATACTTTTTTACTTTGTATATGCTGTGCTATATTTTTTACAGGATGTACTAATCAACCTGAACTTCCAGAGTCTTCTGTTAACATGGTAATATTGGCTGGTAAACACAATAACAGTAAGAATATCAACATAAATCTAGATGATAAAATCAACGATATTTATTCAAGGCTTGGCAATATTGGTGTAATAGTAATAGACGGTGTGCCTACAGTTGCCAGAGAAGAAGGTAGCGACAAAGCATTAGGTATGCTTAGTAAGAATGAAATGGATGAATCCAGAAAAAATTTCAGTATCAGCTATCCTTATTGGGAAAAACATATTCTTAACGAAAATTGTTCAAAGCTTAAAGATGCTATTAACAAACTTGAGCCAGACAATGACGAGGTTGATATAATTGCCGCTTTCCATGAAGCAGAATCTGTATTTACAGAAATGTCTATTTATTCCCCTGAAAATTCTCCGCAGAAGGAAGTTATTATTTATGATACCGGACTTAGCACAACAGGTGTCATCAATTTTACAGAAAACAATTATCTGAATATGAACGATGAAGATATGAATATGGTTGTAAATACTTTAAAAAATGATAAGGATCTTCCAGATTTAAATAACGTTAAAATAAGCTGGTATGGCATTGGTGAAGTAAGCGAGCCACAGAAAAGCCTCAGCAACCAGCATATAGATAATTTGAAAAAATTTTGGAGAAAAATACTTGAAGCCTCAGGAGCAAATAATGTAGAATTTATAAATTTATCCTCTTCTAGCGATGCATATAAGGAAAAGCCAAAAGTTTCAACAATTCCTATTATTATAATAGATAACGATTATGAAGAAATTTATTTTACCAGGGGAACATCCGAGTATAAAAATGATAAGGAAACTGCGGAAACAATAAATAGAATCTTAAAAAAAATAAAAAAAAACCCAGGACTAACATGGTATATCTTAGGCTGTACTGCAGGGGAAACGGAGGACAATGGAATATACGATTCTAGTTTGTCAAAAAAAAGAGCATTAAAAATTATGGATTCTCTTGCTGAAAATGGAGTTACCAAGGATAATATAAAACTTGGTGCTTTAGGTGCTGAGAATCCATGGCATGTATCCGATATTGTAGATGGTAAAATGGATGACACAAAGGCAGGTTATAACAGAAAAGCTATAGTTTTTTCAAATAAAAACGATTATTATAATAAATATCAGGATATTATAATAAGTAGTCTTTTTGCCTGAGTTTTTTCGACAATTAAAACCAAAGGGATATTTTTTGATGTTGTAAATATTAGTTGGCGTTTTTTCTCATTTTTTTATTACTAAGCAGATATAGTTAAAGAATCATAGTAACGCTGCCTTTTGACCATAAGATAAGAGTTTGTTTCAAGTTTTATATAAACTCAAAAACTGATATATATTTAAGCAAGGGCGGAACAGGTAAATTTTCCCTTGCTTTATAATACAATAAAAAAGCAGCTTTGTAAACAATTAGTCAATTTTTTAATCCTGTACTCAAAATAAAATCATAAGCTGAGCACTTATTTTACCCCATTCCTGTCTATATCTTGTCTATCTATAGGTTATGCATGTAAAGTACAGATACAGCATTTCCAGAAGGATGCAATCGGTAGGAAATAGGCAGCAATATCATTACAATAGACGGAAGGGGATCAGTGAGATAACAGAAGCCATTAACGATATTGTTGGCGGCGTTGAATATTAAAATAAATTTTACAAACACATTTTAGATATGATGGTTATTAATGATAAGGACAATATTGATGTACATTTGAATTTACTTCCTTTGAAATGGAACTATACGGTCGCAAAAGCATCAAAAAAAACGTTAGTTCCTGAAAGGAATGCTTCAGTGGATTCTCTACCTAGAGAAACATCGGAAATATTCCAGTTTATTAAATATGAGGACAAGCGTGATGTCTTTAGCTTTAAAGGCACATAGCTTTTTATCTTTTTATAAAATCAAAAAATGTTATGAATCTGACAATGAGAAAAGTCTTGAAAATCTCATTGTATTAAGGGTAGAAAGACAAAACGAACTATAAATTTATACACTGTTGCTTCTGCAAAATTTCAAATTGTGTGATAAATTACAGGTTTCCACTCACATACAATCCGCCTATTTTTTATAGTAAACTGCCCACTTGTTTATTTTCAAATAGGTAGTTTACTATTGACTTTCTATATGGAAATCGCATATAATATAATAAAGTGTCCGACCAATAAACAATTGTGAGGCAATTAAATAGAGGTGAGCAAATGCTTCGTGAAAACGATATAAAAAATGTAAGAAAGCTATTCAAGCGGCATCACTATATAATGACTACTGCGGAACTTCTTGAAGCTAAGCTATACTATGCAAATATTAAACAACTTTTAGATGAGGGTTTTATTGAAAGAATAAGACGAGGTTACTATCATTGGATTGAAAACTGTGATGTCAGAGAAATAGTTATCATCAATAGTTTGTTTCCCGATGCTGTTCTTTGCATGGAGACTGCTCTATTCTATTATGAATACAGTGATAGAAACCCTGCTGCATGGAATTTTACCATAGACAAGAATGTTTCAAAATTTAGAACCAATATAGAATATCCCTTCATTAAGGCATACCGCATTGAGTCCGATTTGGTTACGCTTGGGGAAACAACAGGTGAGATTGATTTTACAAAAGTGCGAATTTATGACCGTGATAGAACAATTTGCGATGTTCTGAAAAACATGAGTAAAATGGATAAAGAAATTTTCAACAAAGCAATACAAGGGTATGTTAATGACCCTAAAAAGAATATACCAAACCTTATGTTGTATGCAAAAAAACTTCGCGTACAGAAAAAAGTTAAAGAATTAATTGGAGTGTGGTTGTAATGGCAGATATAGCAGTTTCTGTTCTCGCTAAGCTTAGAAATAAAGCGAAAGTTTCTGGTATTAGTTATCAGCAGTGCCTACAGCTTTTTGTGCAGGAGGAATTTTTGAGAAAGCTATCAAAATCCGGGTATAAAGATATGCTAGTACTCAAAGGTGGATTGTTCATTTATACTTTAACTAATTTTGAAAGTCGAGCTACCATTGATGTCGATTTCTTACTGCACGGATATTCTAATTCAATAGATGATGTAAAAGATTTGATTTTTAAAATAATCGACACTCCAACAGGTAACGACTATATTGAAATGAAAGCAAAAGGCTTTGAGGAAATTTCTCCTCAAAGAAAATATCACGGTATCAGTACACAGATTATTGCGCAAATAAAAAATGTTCGTGTGCCGTTCAATGTCGATATAGGTGTTGGGGATGTTATTGTGCCAAAGGCAGAACAGCGTAAAATTAATACGCAGCTTCCGGGCTTTGATGCTCCTGTAATAAAAACCTATTCCATTGAAAGTACCATAGCTGAAAAATTTGACGCTATTTTGCAACGCTTTGAACTGACGGGCAGAATGAAGGATTTTTACGATATTTACTATCTTTCAAGAACATTTGATTTTGACGGAGCAAAACTGCAAGCTGCTATCTTTGAGACCTTGCAGCAGCGTGGCACACCTTATAACAGAGATAGTTTTGGGCGTGTAGCCACACTTACTGAAGATGAGGATATGCAAAAGCGTTGGAAATATTTTTTGAAGAGCATTAAAGACAATACGCTTGAGTTTTCTGTTGTGATTGCGGAAATTCAGACTTTCCTTGAGCCTGTGTTTGATGCGATAGTGAATGAGGATGAGTGGATTAAAAGTTGGAAAAGTAGGAAGCTATTATGGATGGTGTGATATGGATATAGTTGATTTATTTTCAGGGGCTGGAGGTCTTACCTTTGGCTTTCAATATAAAATTAAAAAAGATAGATTTGTGAGGAATCGCCAGAACAACATTTTGTTTGCAAATGAGTATGCTGCTCAGGCTGCTCAGGCGTTTCGTGAAAATTTTCCTAATATACCCTTGATTCATGACGATATTGCGAATGTAACTCCTGAATCAATTGCAGAATTAGACATTAACATTGAAAATGTTGATTTAGTTATCGGTGGACCTCCGTGCCAATCATATAGTACTGTTGGGAAAAGACAGTATGATAAACGTGCAAAAATGTATAGAGAATATATCCGATTGCTTGGAATACTTAAGCCCAAAATGTTTATCTTTGAAAATGTAACAGGATTGTTAAGTATGAAAAATGATAATAATGAACCAGTATTAAATGACATTAAAAGTATGTTTGCAGATATTTATGGAAACGGACTTTTAAGCTATGAAATTAAGCAAGAGGTACTGAATGCGAAAAATTATGGAGTGCCACAGAGTAGAGATAGAGTATTCTTAGTTGGAATAAGGAGTGATTTAGACAGTAATTGTTGGACTTTTCCAAAACAAAAATATGGTGATGAACAAGGTAAACTTCCGTTTTTAACTATAGAGGATGCCATTTCAGATTTACCTAATTTAAACGAAGGGGAAAGAATTGATAATTATGTATTGCCACCTCAAAATGCTTATCAAAAACTTATGCGAAATGGTTCAGCAGTTCTGTCAGATCACTTTATAGGAACATATGGAGATAAAATTAGGACAGTTATTGAAAATGTTATTCAAGGGGAAGGAAAAAAATATTTTAATAATCTTGTTGATGAAGGTCTTGTCGATAGAAAATATTATTTGACTTCTGGTTACAATAACACATATGGAAGGCTGTGGTGGAATAGACCGTCAACTACAGTTACAAACAGTTTTGGAACACCTTCTGCTCTTAGGTGTATTCACCCATTACAAAATCGGGCTTTAAGTACCCGAGAGGGTGCACGATTGCAGTCATTCCCAGACTGGTTTAAGTTCTGCGGAAATAAATATGAAAAAAATTCTCAAATTGGAAATGCAGTTCCTCCGATATTAGCAATTGAATTGGCAAAGCAAGTTAAAAGATGTTTTAAAAGATGGGAGAATGAGCAATGAGTAACGAAAATAAAAAAATGGATTTTTCTTTTGGTTGGCTTGCATTAAAGTTGCTGGGTAAAAGCTTATATTCCAATGCTTGGAGTGCAATTTCTGAATTGGTAGCAAATGGATTTGATGCGGGAGCAAAAAATGTCTATGTGTATATTAATATTACCAAAAAAGACGATGCTATTATAGAACTATTTGATGATGGAATTGGCATGAACAGTGAAGGCATAGCCACCTATGTCAAGGTCGGATTTAACAAAAGAATTGATTTACATAAACCAACTGACGATAATTATATGACAATGGGAAGAAAAGGCATTGGGAAATTGGCCGCATTATATCTCTCTGAGAATTATTATCTTATAACAAAAACAACTGATGAAGAATCAAAATGGCAGATGATTTATCAAGAAAATTCAAATGATGAAAATGAGAGACCGTTTTTGTCAAAAACAGAAGATAAGATTGATATTTGTTGTGATAAAGATTGGAAATCATGTTTGACTGGTACTTTGTTACAAATGAACCATGTAAATTTAACAGGATTAGGTGATGTAGCATTTGAGGCCCTGTCAAAAAAATTATCTAATTTTTTCGCACTTGATTCGATGGATGGCAGACAAATCTACTTGTGTGTGAATGATCAAGCCAATACAACAATTTCTTTTAAGCCGGTCAAAAAAGAAATTGCTTTTAAAAATATGGCATTTATTTATTATAATTCTAAAGAGAAACATTCAAACACGCCTAAAATTATCGAAGATAATACTGGAAATATAATCAAGTTTTCACTTGATAAATTGAACGGAAAGCAATTTTACAAGCATACGGTAAAGATTGAAGATTTTGATAATATTGAAAATATACAGACGCATGGGACTATATCTTGTACTAATATCTCTGGAGAAGAAGTAAAAAAGGAATATGAGTTAACAGGATGGATTGGATTGCATGGCTCTATTGATAATACATATGCAGTTCAAAATGACCCTCTTTTCTCTAGAAATAAATTTTATAACCCAATACAACTCCGACTTTATGTTCGCAATAAGTTGGCCATAGAGAATTTCCTGAATGTAATTAATAACACTCAGGCATTTGTAAACTACATTGAGGGCGAAATACACTTTGATATCTTAGATGAAGATGACTTGCCAGATATAGCCACATCAAATAGACAAAGTTTAGATGAGCACGACCCAAGGGTATTACTGTTAGTGGAAATAATAAAGAAAGTAGTTAGTAGCTTAATTAGTAAAAGAACTGATTTGACTAAGCAAATCAAAAATCAGCAAAAGGATTTATTAGCCAAGCAGAATGATAATGCTAAAAAACAGTTTACAAAGGAAGTTGAATCTGAGATCGAAAATCTTGAGAGTTTAACTAAGTCGCAGAAATCTACACTTACAACAATAGTTTCAAACAAAATAAAAGGCGATGTTGTTCCCAAGAGCGACTATATTGTTTTTATATCTCATTCTAGAGAGGATAAAATAATAACAGATTTTATTTATCATATTCTAAAGTATAAAGGAGCAAAAGATTCAGAGTTTTTCTATACATCAAGGGACGACAATGTAGAACAATATAGTAATCCAGAATCACTAGCAGTCCAAATAAAGGAAAACATATTAAAAGACAATGTGTTGCTACTTTACCTTACAAGTAAAGCATATAAAGCAAGCGAATTTTGTATGTTTGAAGGTGGTGCGGGCTGGGCAACAAGAAGTGTAGGTGAATATATTGCTCTATCTTTGACATACCCAGAGATGCCCAAATTTATCACAAACGGAAAACTTGAATTCTGCTTTGAGAAAAATAGAGATATTCCTTTGGATAGGTCTACATATCTTTTCATTATAAAAATGCTAAATAAAGTTATTAAACATCTAAATGCTGGCAGACGTGCTAATGCAGAAACCGAAATTCCTGAATTTGAAGATACAACAATGCCATCAGACTTAGAATTGGCTAAGCAAAAGAAACAAGTTACTGATTATATGGACAATGACATTAAAGAATATTGGGATTTCTATATTACGCAAAGATTAAGACCATACATGGAAAAGCGATACAAAAACAATAACGAGAAAGATAAAAATTGAGCTTTTACTGAACTGCGCTAATTCCGAAAATATCGTCATAGTGAAGCATCGAAAATGTTCTAAAATACAAAATTAGCTGAAAATCATTTATTTTTAGATTTCTTGATACATATTCTTACAATCACAGACAAAGTGGTAAAGTAAGGGAAAAATAATAAAACAGATTTTTCAGAATATCTAACGGTAGCACAGCGAGAAAGTGAACATGCAATCAATCTTTATGTTACCATTCCAGATGCCGTGTAAATGAATAAGTATATTGAACATTGGTGTTTAAGAATTTTTTTTAATATTCCCATAAGGAAATCAATGCTTATGAGATAAAAGAAAAACCATCTATATCTGGACAACGGATAAAACCACCTGCTGTTACATATCCTGTTGAACTGAAAAACAAGCTTATCAAACAGGGCAGATAATTTATACATAAGAAAAAAGGCAAAGTCCCAAAACTCTATTTATTCGATGACTGCTTGAATTTATACCTTGAGCTAACAGATACAACGATTTTATTGTGTTTCTACTTTGTTGTTTGTAAAACCATTGGTATTTCTTACAATTATAATTTTGCCTTGATATGACTTGCACAAATGTTTTGTAGTGCATCTTCATAACCATTGAGCGTAAGAGTTGCTGCTTTTTTAAGTTCATTTGCTTTCAAATCTGCAATATTAAATATCAGCAATAGCTTTTCGAGAATGTCATTGTTTTTTCGACATGAAGTTCCATTCTGAGAATATATATCATGTTGGGAACAAATATGGCTGAAATACAACCTTCTATTTTATTTGCTTCACAAAATTTAAAGTTATTTTTGGGCTTCATCAACAAATCCTTGATTTGTAAACAACATCGAGAATAACGTTGATATCGATTTGTTCTTTTATGCTTTTGGCATTTCAATTCCTGCAAATGTTGAAAATTAAATAAAAATGCGGATATTAAGAACCATGCATACAGGATTCTATATATTGCAAACCTGAAATTAATATCTTTTAAGAGGAGCGATTGAAATTGAGTATTTTTGCGAAATAATTATTCTTATTTTTTACCTGTTCGACGATATTTGCCATATCCACAACAGATGTTGTTTATATCCATATTTTATAATAATGGAGCGTATAATCAAAGGTTTTTTATAAATATAAAAGAAGCGCGATTGGATGTAAATATGAATAAGGCATTATAATAATAGTTATGCCTTTATACTTGAGAGGAATTAATACACACTTGAATATGTGCTAAAAAATATAGATTATGGTTGTTTTGCTTAATATATATTATAAAAACAAGACGTTAAAACAAGATTTATCATTTTCGTTACATTCCCGTTACATTGCCGTTATTATACTAAAAATCCTATGAAATTGTTAAAAGTTATAAATAAGTAAAAAGCAAGAAACTCAGCAAAATAGCGGGTTTGAGTATTGTGTAAAATGACGAAATCTGAACTAAGCAACTCTCATAACCCGAAGGTCGGTGGTTCAAATCCGCCCTTCGCAACTCAAAAAGTCCTGTAATCAAGCCGGTTACAGGACTTTTTCTTTTTGTATAATTTTTCAAAAATGCAAAATTGGGAACACTTTGGGAACAATTTTGACCAAAAGTGTTCCCACTAGAAATAAATGTATGAAATTAAATTTTATATGAGCGCCGGGTTTGACTCTTACTTTACTGCTAAAACCTGCTTAGAAAAGTCAAAATGTGTATCTATTTGAGGCATTTAAGACTTTTAAAATTTGGTGCAAATAAACATTATCCTATCATTTCATCAAGTTTATACCTAAAACGAAAAAATGTTGTTTTTGGTAAATAGGCAACCGGTCTGCAATATCAATTAATCTGATATTTTCTTAATCCGGAGCAGGAAAATAATTTCACATTTAAAGACTTTATTATCGTTATACTATGTATTTTTTCAGTTCTATACCATCCTCCAATGCCTTTTCAATAAGCTTTTTAGGAGAAGCATCTTCTATATCAAAGGACTCAATCAATGCGCCGCCAAAGCCGCCGCCGTAAAATGCGCCAAGTCTGTCATTTTTCATATCCTCTCTTAACTTTTCAATATCGATTGTAATTGTGTCGTCCTTCATTATTTTACCTCCGTTATTTATCAGTTGTCGTCATCGCCAGAAAAAATGCTAAATTCACCGTTGGTATAGTTATGTTTTTTTCTCATTCTTTTTTCATACTCTTTATAGGCTGTCATTGCTTCAAAGGTATCGGTATATCCGTCACCGTTGAAATCAAACATTGTTCCCAATATGCTTGATTTGTGTTGTTTATTGTCGCCTTTTTTAGCCATGTGTTCGACCTCCTCATTATGTACTTAATTCTATCATTCGTAATGTCCTGAAAAAGGGACATACGGTTTATTTATAATATTGGGTATCTTTATCTCATTATATTACAATACGATACACAAATCAATATTTTAACCGACGGGTAAGTCTCCCGCTTCTATAAGCGGCGAGTACTTACTTTTGTGTTCAGCAGGGGTACAAGCTCCTGCTGAACACAAAGGCTTTGGTAAAAGCCGTCGGTTATGAGTACGTAGCAAAGCGTAATACGAATATCCTTGACCAAAGGCTTCATCAGAATCCATCGGTTATGAGTACGCAGCGCAGGCGCAGTACGAATATCCTTGACTTCGATGGTATATGGATAACTGCTTTATATAGGCATATAAATAATTGAAAAATACAGCAGCTTTTGATATAATTATAAAATAAAAAGAGTATATAGAGAAAGAAGGAGATTTCATGAATATTAAAAATTACGCAGGCGGAATTTTACTCTGTGTTGTAATTGCAGCTGCTGCCACATTGCTTTCATCATTGAATATAGGCAGTTTTTCCCTTGAGGTAGTTGGTGCACCTGTTTTTGCCATACTTATAGGTATGATAATAACCCTTATAGCCCCAATGCTGGCAGAGAAGGACTCTCTTAAGCAGGGCATAAAATTTTCGTCTAAGAAAATACTTCAATGGGCAGTTATTATTCTGGGTTTCTCGCTTGATCTGGGAACTATTGCAAGTGTAGGAGGCAAAAGTCTGCCTGTTATAATCTCCACTATATCAATATCTCTCATAGTGTCATACATAATGATGAAGGTACTTAAAATGGATGCCAAGGTCTCTACACTTATAGGAGTAGGCTCTTCTATATGCGGAGGCTCTGCCATAGCTGCAACTGCTCCTGTAATAGATGCGGACGATAAGGAGGTCGCTCAGGCTATATCAGTCATATTCCTGTTTAACGTACTGGCTGCTCTTATTTTTCCCGCTCTGGGACATGCTATCGGCTTAGGTTCCGAGGGCTT
>CANPXH010000045.1 GCA_947585865.1 uncultured Clostridia bacterium | reverse complement strand
ATGACCTCCTTTAATTATTTTCATATTCAGGTTAGTAGTTATGTAAATTATTACAAATCTAACCCATTTATCTTTATTCAATCAAATAATATATAAATAATTAAAATAACCCTTTCATATCATTTGATTACTCATATGTAAAGAAAGATATAATTTTTTAACTGATCACATAAATATGAAACAACTATATAGTGATCCTAAGCAGGAGGGTACAGAGTAAAAAACGGCATATATATCACACAGCTTCATCAGCTGTGAAACCTGAGCAAAATAATTTGCCATAATATATGTTATTTGAGTTGTAATTTTTTACACGGCATAGTATAATGGGGATAATTATAAATATAATTTAAACCCCAAAAAATTAGCATTTTTTTAACTATAGTAAAATTCTCAATTTTCCCGTCACTTTTATTGGTGTCACTCATTTATTGAGTTTTTATAATTATATTTTTTTGCAAAGGAGGACATTAAATTATGCAGAATGGTAATACCTCTCTTCTCAAATCTGGATTGGATGTACAAAAAAAATATACTCCTATAAATATCGCTGTAGGAAAATATATTAAAGCATTGTGCAAAATGCTGAAGGTAGATTTCAAAGAAACTTTCCCAAATGCATATCCAGTCTATAAATTAATTCCATTTCCGGATATTCCTACTAAAGTCGTTCTTAATAACTATATGCTCGACAATGAAAATTTTCATGCATCAGAGAATCAAACACCTGCAATTGACAATGACCTTGCAGAAAAATATATAAACTCTCTTCTCTCGCCCATACGAGAAAAAAGCAGTATTAAAAAGAAAAAAATTGATAGACTATCTCGCTCTTTAAAAGGAATTATTAATTCTCCTGACAAAGAAACTTCTTCTGATACAGAAGAAAATGTTGTTATCGATGGCGGTATAATGAGTTTATTTTATATTTTTACAAGTATATATAAAAATACACTTGCAGCCGTAAGTAAAACAGACTTAATAAATGAAAAAGTAAAACCATATTTTATTTCAATATTTGCAAATCCTCTTACAACTTTTGTTTATGATGAAAAAAACCAAATATATGTATGGGTTCCTATAAATAACAAATATCCGGAAAAATTAGATTTATCTAATTTTCTTGCAAATAACATCACAAATGGTAAATCTTTTTTAAATGCTCTGTGCCATCTTCTCAAAGAATACAATAAAATATTGATCAAAGACAATGGAATAATAAGAAATTACTATATATATACTTATTTACAACCATATTCATATTATCTATATGTGCAGAAGAATAAAATGCTAATGCAAAAAGTCACACAGGAATATCATAACCTGTCAATAGATGAAAAAATTTCTTATGACAAAATAAACGAAATGATAAATAAAATTAATCATTTTCTCAAAGAAAATGAAAAGTCACTGGATATAATAAATATTTCCACTTATTCTCTTGATGTACATATAATTGATATGGACGGAAAACTACGCAATCAAATTATTTTTTATTTGCCATCAGAACGTTCAAATATAGGATTTACATATTTTAATACATCTTATGATCCCTATGCTATTTATTATCCTAGTAATCCTTATGCTCGTAAGTTTATCTACGATACTAATATTAAAGAAAATTCCAGTCTTCCTGCATTTTTAGGATTATCTTCGGTTAAACAAAATATTTTTTCAGCATGTTCATATGTTAAGAGATTCATTTACACTTGTAACTTAATAATTCAGCTTATTGGAAATTGCTCTGTATACCAAGGTAATATAATATATATATCTCCCTCTTCGGAAAAGATACAAAATACAAAAAAACCTGATTATTGCAAATGTCCATATTTATTAAATGAATTTCTTTTTATAGCAATGAAGAGTGAAAATATATTAATAAATTATAATTCACGAGAAAAGGAAACACTGGTAAGAATATATGATTGTATTTTTAATTGGATAACAAATGAACCTATGTGTACTATAGAAAATCTGCCCGAAACCTATAAACAAGCAAAAAATCTTGAATACATTATTGATGTATATACGTCTCAAAAAAAGCAAATTATTGGCTTTATTGCATTTCTGACAAATAAAAATTATTATATCCTGTACTGCTTTATAAGGATCTTCAAGTCTATTTATAATATGGAAGTGTATAAAAGAAAGGGATATATATTTTTAAATTGTAGCGAAAAGATATTTAGTTTATATAAAAAATTCTTTTCTATATTTAATAATAAATGTAGGATGGATAATGGTATGAAATTAAAATCTGAATTAAAGTCAACATCAGAACTGAACAATTATAATTGTATACCTATGATAATCAAGGCATCCTATGGATATACACCTATTTTTGTCAATAGAATAACAAATTCAAGTACAAATAATGTAAAGAAACTGCTTTCCGGTGCAATTATTAAAAATCAGCCTGCCGGCAGACTAAATAAAGATGGCTTTTCATATGGAAGGTTTTATTGTAAAAATAATGTGCCGATTTTAATATATTCCGATGACGAAAAGAACACGCATAAATTTATATCCGAACTTAAGGACCACCTATATAAGCTTGATTTTAAAAACATGGAAATTTCAGATGAAGAATTTGAAAATTGTTCAAAATTTATCAATTCTCTGGACAGTAATTTAATAGAATACATTGTAGCATGCTTTTCAAATTATGATGGATCCCCTGAAGATGAGCAATTTGATAATGAGACATCTGCTATTACCGATAAAGAATGTGTTATTAAATTTGTTAAAGATTGCTATAAAAGTTCTAAAAATTCTATTGTATTTACTGCTGATATATATGAAATATATAAAAAATATGCATATAATGAACTTGGTATTTCCGAATCAAATATCGATTCAGCCACTTTTTCCAAATACTTTAAAGAAGCATCAAAAGCTGAATCTAAGCGTACAAATAAAGGAAGAGGCTATATTAATATAAGCATAAACTATGATGCCGAACCAATAATCAAAGATAAATTAATTGAAATGAAAGCAACAAGAGAAGCCCGGGAAAATACAGCCTTCAACAAATTACTCAATGCTATATTCAGTTGAATAACTTTAGTATTCTCGTATTTCCAAAGGCCCGATCCTTCAGACAATTACCAATATATTTGCATTTTACAAATATTGAGTTTTTAATTATAATATATAACAAAAATCAGCCAAAATATAATAAAACCATATATCAGATGATTTTTATCATAACGTTGTGGATTACTATGTTCTGTGATGATCATAATCCACCACACTTTCATGTTGAATATAATGGCAGAAAAGCACTGATTGATATTATAAATGCGCAAGTTATACGAGGTTCTCTGCCTCCAAAACAGCTTAAACTTGTTTTAGCATGGTGTGTTATACATCAAGATGAATTAATGCAAAATTGGGAATTATCAAAGGATGATTTTCCATTGAATAAAATTAACCCTTTAATATAGGAGTGATTAGTATGACAGATTATTTCCCAACAGTTGTTCAGGTAATACCAAAAGAAAATTACACCGTTCTGGTATTTTTTGACGATGGTAAAATAACTCAATATGATGCTTCCGACATAATTCAGAAAGGCATATTTCTGCAGGACATTAGGATATTTATGGATACCTGCACAGTTATGAATAGTACATTGGCATGGGATATAGATGGGAAAAGAAATGCCTCCGAATGTTTGGATATAGATCCTTTTATGCTTTATGAACAGCCTTCTGTAAGCGGAAATATTGCCTGAAATTATAATATCAGTCAATACCACCGGCCCAGCCGGTGGCTTATACTGTCCCTATAAGTTTTTTTACCGGTCAGCGCTTGTAAGCGCACCGAATCATACGACTTACACACTACTTTTTTAAGATGTTGCTAAAGCGTTTTACTCTCACCTGCATAGCAGGTGGTTTATTTTTATTATTGCATAAGAAATCGGCTGATATGTGATATTTACACATATCAGCCGATATTTTACAGCATACCTACAGGTATAATGAGATTATTGCTGTCAAAGGCACTCAGCTTATCACTCATACAAATTACAGCGCCCATTCCTCTCTGTATAGGCGGTTTGTCCAGTACATTAAATACTCTCGTAAGCCTTTTATCCGGCATAGCAGTCTTTTTTATTTCGGCAGGATACAGAATACCGTCTCTTTCCATGACAATATCTATTTCCTTTCCGTCCTTATCCCTGTAATAATATATATAAGGCTCAAGTCCTGAATTATGATAGCTCTTTATGATTTCACTTATGACATAGTTCTCAACAAGTGTATTGCAAATAAAAATTTTTTCAAAATTTACCAAAATTTTCGAAATATGTAAAAAATCTTTTTGTTGACTTGCACTAAGGGCGGGGATTATGTTATAATAATATTATATATTTTCTACAAAAAATTACATTATAAAAGGAGGGAAAATATGAAACGACTAATTTCACTTATTCTTATTGCTTCTATGATAAGCAGCCTGTCGCCAAATGTGTATGCGCAGGATGTTTCTGAAGGAAGTACGGCAGAAGCCGTCTCTGAGGATGGCAGTTCGGAAAATCCTGCCTATGAAGAAGGCTATGCGTATTTTGAATTTGAACAAGAAGGCTACGACTTCAAAGAAGCAGACAAAGAATATAAGATCAAGGTTATAAGAAAGGGACTTATGGAGGGTGAGGTCAACGTTGCCTTCAAGGCTGCCGACTTCCTTTCATCTTATGGTGACGACTATGTTATTTTGGACGAGGATGGAGATCCTCTGCCCAAAATAGAAGGTGAAAAGCCTGAGATGTCAGAGCTTGTCTACTCCGACGACAGCGTAAAGTATCTTTTGGATAAGGATGGCAGCAGTACCGACTCCAAAGACGATGAAGCTCAGGGTGACAAAGCTGTAAGCTCCGAGGAGAAAGCTAAGGATGATAAGGCTGTAAGCTCCGAGGAGGAAGCTCCCGCAGATAATTCTTCCGACAGTTCTGCAGAAGAAGAGCCTTCGCCTGAGCCTGAGGATGACAAGTCTTTTGAAGAAGCAGCTGCTTCCGATGATGAAGATACTGATGTTGCAGCAGCTGATGCTGAGGCTGCGGAAGAGCCTGACGAGGACTTGGATGAAGCCCGTGAGGATACAGAGTCGGCTGTGATTTCGGATGAAGCAGAGGAAACGATATTTGCTCAGATGGTTGATGCGGCAATTGATGAACCTGAGCCCGAAGAAGAGATCATTGAAGAAGAAGCCTTTGATGAGGAGCCTCAGGAAAGCGATGAGCAGGCTGAAATTTCAGACGATGATACAGCCTATGAGGAAGACACTGAGATCGATGAGCCTCAATATGAAGAAAGTAATGATGAGGTTGTAGAGCCTCAGTATGATGAAGGTGATTACGAAGCCGAAACAGAAGCGGCTGATGAAAGCACGGCTGTTCCCGGCAAAGCCGCAGTGGAACAGGCAGAGATCGTAAAAAATGTGACTGATGCTCTTAATGATGCGGCCGATAAAGAAGACAGCGAAGCTGACCCGTCTATGACGAGGCGTACAGGCGTACCGCTTTTAGATGACGCCTATGCCGATCTCGGTATCACAAGTCCTGAGATGCAGGAGCAGACAGAATACGCCAATGAGCTTTACGGCAGCGTATATAAATATCTTGCAAGCGCAGAGGGCGCAGCAGGCATACTGCACTTTGCCGACGGAGAAGAGGAAAAGGAGATCACCGTAAGAATCTTTGACAATGACAAAGCCGAGCAAAACAAGCTTTTTGTAATTGCTCTGGCATCATCGGATTCTCCTATGGCTATTGTTATGCCTACTGTTGGCGTAAACGTAACAATACTTGACGACGAGGAATATGAAGCTCCCGACATTCGCTTTGCTCCCCAGGAAATTTCTCTTTCCGAGGACAAGCCCGAGGCAGAGGTAAAAATAATAAGAAATTCGGGTATAGATTATTTCTCTTTGGTAAATATATCAACCATACATGAAAGCGCGCCTTTCTCATCCTACGAGCAGATAAAGGAAAAAACTGTTTCCTTTGTTCCCGGTGAGAAGGAAAAGACCGTTACCGTAAAGGCTCTTGACTTTAGCGAGAACGGAACCTTTGGGCTTAAATTAGAGGGCGCTCAGGGCGCGGCTGATGCCGAAGACTATACTCAGATATCGATACAGAAAACAGAGGCTAAGCCCTTCAGCCTCTTATCTGCGCCTTTGGCAATAGCAAACGGCAGTGTTGTCCTTGGTAAGTCTCAGACAAACGTTTATCTTGACAGTATGCCCGGCGGCTGGGATCATATAACCGGAAGCAGCGTTGACGGCAAATGGGACACACCTGCAAGCAAAGAGCATGCGGGACACTATGACCTTTATCTTTATGAAACAAAGAATAACGGTAAAAGAGGCTGGGCGACAAACAGCCCTCAGAATTTAAGAGGCGTTAAGTCTATCAACTATTGGCTGTATGTAGGCGGAGAAGGCTCAAAATTTACAACCTGGTTTGAAGTCCATACCGAAAGGGTGTTTAGCGGCTCGGTGTCTTCAGACCCATATAAAGGAAAGCAATCAGGCGCCCGCCATGAGCTTGATCTGACCGGATTGAAGGGCTCATACTACATAAAGTTTTTGACCAAGCCTACAGCAGGAGGCAAACACAATCCCAAAGCCACTTTAGGTACACCTCTTAAATATAACTGGGCAAAATATACCCTTGAGCCCCAGAAAGCAGCTACGAGCTATGACAGAAACATATATAACTTCAGCTCTGCAAAGGCTCCCGGTCAGCCTACTATAAGTCATACACCATATGAGGGTGAGCCAAGCTATGATTATTATCCGGGACCTGTTAAAATAACATCCTCAAACGGTTCCAACGTAACAGGCTTCTACGGTTCCGCCAACGATACCGTTACCATATCGGCGCCCGACGGACTTGAGGACAAGGGCATATATCTTAAAGGCGTATATTTTACTACAAGCAAAAAATCTACTGCCGATATTTATTCAGGCGGATATAAGCCCGCAAAAAGCGGAATGCTGTATAAAGCCACTGAGCAGGTAGGCGGAAAATATCAGCTTGATATAAAGCTTAATCAGTCATTTGTAGAAGAGCTTATGAATGCGGACGTTGTGGAAAGCAAGGACAGCACTATCAGGGTATGGCCCGAATATGCTTATAAGAATATAAAGGTATATTTTGGAAACTCCGACACAAACGGTGAATTCAACAGTGCAAATCTTGGCTCTTACATTACAAATGTAGTAAACGAGGAAAATAAGAAAACGGTAAATGAGAGTTTGGCTTACGGAAGCGGAAAAAGAGATTATTATGTATACGAAATCCCCGTAAATTCAGTTTTGCGCCTTAACTCTACTCCTGCAGCCAATAAATATCCCAACGGTATAAACTGGCAGACTGCCGGAGGCAGAAGCCAAGGCACCGAATATTATAAGGCAGGGGAATATAAATTCGACCTTTCCGGCAAGGATACGCTTATAGAAAAAGATGATCTTTCAAGTGCGGATATAGTTTTGCCCAATGAAGGTGAAATATATATTACGCCCAATACGGGCACACAATCCTTATATGTAGGTTATTCGCCCCTTGACCAAATCCCCGAGGAATTTAAGAATGCAAACGGAGATTATGACCTTACAGGCAGAGTTATAAGGGCTGAAAACATAAGCTCCGACACTACGGCAGAGGATATTATCAAATCGGACGCAAAAGGTTCTATAAAGGTAGACAGCGTATTTTCCAACTCGGTTTACAGATTTACAACATTGTTCCCCAATGATTATTATGTTCAGTGGAACAATATGACCGGTGACGACGACAACAGCGGCAGAATATCTATCGAGGAGATGACTGCCAACCCCACAATAAGAAATCAGACGGTATACGGCAACAATCTTTATGTTACGCCCGATCAGATAATGCCGAGATGGTATTACGTACTCAGGAAAAAGACAAGCAGTGTGGCAAATACACATATTGAGGGTAAGGTAACACGCAGGAACAATACCTTCTATGGCATATTAAAAAATACAGTAGACGGCAAGGATGTTCCCGTTGCGGGCGCAATTATAAACGCCTGCGGTGAATATGCGGCAACCGACTCCAAGGGAGAATATAGAATAGACTTCAGCGACGGTCTGCCTACATACGGTGATGTTTCCGCTATACTTACCGTAGACGGCAAGCAAAAGAACGGAACCGCCACTATACAGCTTGACCAGAATAATTGGCGGCTTGAAGCCCTGGATACATTCACTCCTTCAGCTGTCAGTTTAAAGGTGGTTGATGGCAACACGGTCACGTATCCTACGGATAATGCCATACAGATAACAGACACCGAGGTAACCATTACAGCGTCTGTTACAAATCCTACAGATTCTACAGATAAGGCTATAGACGCAAGATTCTCAGCTTACGATTCAAGAGGCAGCTTCCTTTGGAGCTGCAGCGACGACGGCGTTTATAACAGCGCCGACCCCGATGATGTGGCGGCAAATCAGTATGGCATAGACTTTACAAAATATTTTACAACAACAGCAACACAGTCGGCTAAGGGGCTTAATGCCGTGCTTACCTTCAACCCCGGCGTTTATCTGGAGGCTGACGGCGAAAATGCGTTTGGCTTCAGAAACGGCGACAGACTGTATGTACAGTTCAAAGACTCATCGGGTGCATGGACAAATAATATAGACCTTGGCTATATACTTCAGGCACCTCCTAAATTAACGGAGATAGCGCTTCCGCTTCTGGGTATATCCTCAGTTGACGAAAAGCACAGATACGACATCAACCTTCCTCTTATGGGAGATGTGAACGGTGATTTTGATATGGGCATTGTATCCGGCTTCGGCAACCCCGAGCAGAGCCATTATCTTCCCGAGGACCTGCCTGCGGAGGAAGCAGAGCAGTATTCAAGAACATTATATGACTACAACTATGGTCTCGGCTTAGGCTTTACAAGCTCTAAATTCCAGACGAAAAGCACGACTGATAAGTCTCTTGTAGAGGAGATATACAACGCATATCAGGACCCCGATAATGAGATAAACAAAATAGGAGCGGTAGAACCCTCGGGCTATAGAATGAAAGCGGGCTTCAGCTGGTCTGTAAACCCCGAAGTAGGCTTTAACCTTGAGATATCTAAGGCAACGGACGATCTGACCGACGACGATCCGTCGAATGACGATCAGATGTACTTTGAGAATCTGTTCTTCTGCCTTAAGACAGATGCAAAGCTGGCATTCAATCATTCTATACCTATACAATTCGGCTTTAATTTTATGCTTGATACGACATTCAACGCTAACTTTACAGGCGTTTATCGTATGTATGCAGACTATGACAACGGAAAGGACTCAGAGCAAAAGGCGACCCGTGTACCTTATGACGGCGACAACTTCGACCTTTTCTCACCGGGCATAAGAGATCACGTAAGACGTGACGGCTATATTACTCTTGACTTTGTAGTACAGGCAAGAGCCAGCGTCAACTGGGCAAAAATTATAGGCTTAGGCGGAGAAGCCGTACTCGCCTTTGATATGGACTTCTTCTTTGACGAAAGCGGAGCCAAGTCCTATGGTGATGTAAGGCCAAATATTAATTTCGTTGTTACCGTTCTGTCATTTAACGTGCTGAGCCTTAGCCTGTTCGACCGTACATATACAATGTTCGACTCGGAGGGTCAGGGCAAGCATATAAACATTGACGGCAGTCTGCACGGCGACAGCAGGACGGCCAATATTTCCACATTTGCTGCGCTTAAAAATGATATTGACCATACAGCTCTTACACTTGACAAGCCTGTAGAAAGGTCTCACTCTGTATACGTTGACGACGTACCTATGGCAATGGCCTTAGACGAGGCGCTTGACAATACAACGGAACGCGAGATAATAAGAGGTATTGGCGAGGACTTCACTTCAAGGATAGTAAACCTCGGCAACAATAACTACCTTATGGTTTACATTGACGATGCAGCCGAAAGAAATGATGTAAATAAGAGCGCGCTTTACTACATAATAAGCCGAAACGGCACATGGTCAGCTCCCGAAATGGTAGACGACGACGGCACAGCCGACTTTGGTCCTCAGATATGCAAATTAGCAGACGGCGATGTTTATGTAACATGGACAAATCTTTCAGAGGCCCTTCCCGAGGATGCAGACGTTAATGCAGAGCTTAAGGTAGCAGATATAAAGGGCGTTGAGTTTGACACAAGCTCTCTTACATTCGGCACACCCGAAGAGCTCACAAAGTCAAGTACAGATGACGATTATGCCGATACGGCTGCAAATGTAGTATATGACAGCAAAACGGGCGAAAAGATATTGTTCTATGTACAGTCACAGTTTACACAGCTCGAAACGGCAGAGGACCTCAGCAATTCGCTCTATTCTGCAATAGCTTACCGCACAACGGAAAACGGCGTATGGCAGGATAAGCACTATCTCAACACTACAACGGATTCTACGGAAACACTTCCAAAGAGCATACTTCAGGTAAATGCAGCAGGTCTTAACACAGAACCCGGCTCAACGGGAACGCCTTATGCTATATTTACGTGGGTATTGGACCGTGATGGAGATCAGACTACAGCTAATGACGAGGACGTAATAGCAATACTTTACAACTTTGAGGATAAGACATTTACAAAGCCATTCCGTATAACAAGCGAAACGGGAGGGTATTATGCGCCTAAGTTTGTTATCTCAGACAACAGCTACGATCCAGAGGCGGAATATCCCAATGATGTTTATCTCTTCTTCATAAAGAAGGATGCCGAAGGAGACGGCGATAACGACAGCATAAACAGCTTATGTATATCCGACATTATACGAGACGGCAAATACACTCTTAACGAGGCAGGATATTATTACGACCTTAAATATAGAGATGAAGACTACTCTTACACAGACGAGGGCGGAAATAGGGTCAATGTACCCGGTGAAGACATCACTGTAGAACCCGGCGTTGTGACCGCCTGCCACGATATGGATTATTCCGTATATGAAGACTCCAACGGAAGAATTTATCTTACATGGACAGAGCTTGACGGAGAGGCTTGCCAGATCTGCGCAGCGGTATATAACGGCTACAGTAATGATGAAAATCATTACAGCAGTACATGGTCTGAGCCCTTCACGCTTACAGAGGGCAATGCTGTATATTCTGATGTAAGCATTGCGGCACAGAACGGAAAGATATATATATCAGCCGAGAAGAAGGAAAATGATAATAAGTCATTCGTACTTCTTGAACATAAGCCGTATGGCAACATTGTTGTTTCCGATATTACAATTTCACCTGAGAATCCCGCTCCCGGCAGTCTTGTTACGGTAACTGCCACAGTGGAGAACAACGGCGATATGGCAACAAGAGAGCCTGTAAGAGTACATTTGTATGATACAAGTGAAGCAAAGGCTCTTGACGAAACAATAACCATTGACGAGAGCCTGCTTGGCGCAACATCAAGAGAGGTTACTGCAGAGTTTGAAATGCCCGATGTAGACTCAGATGTGATCATGGGTGCGGCAATGGAGGATAATGCGGTATACCACACAGTTGACACAACTCCTGCTTCATTTACGACCCAGAAGAAGGCAAAGCTCAGCTGTGACGACCTTACACTTACACAGACCAAGGAAGACGGTAAATTTACATATTCCGTAAGCGGTACTGTAGTGAACATAGGCAGTGAGACATGCACAAACGGCTCACTTGAAATATTACCGGAGGACAGCACAGAGCCTATTGCCGAATTCAAGTTCGATGAGCTTAAGCCCGGCGAAGGAAGGGAATTTGAGTATACCATCGAAATTCCCGAGGAATACTTCATAAACGAAGGCGGCAGCATATCTACACTCAATGTAATTGCTAATATAATGCAGGATGACGAAATAATGGCAACTGCAATGGAAAGCTTTACTTCAGATTTTGATGCTCAGGCAGTAGAAGCATTAAAGCAATATCAGAGCGTAAATGTTGAAGGCTACAGTGTGGCAGAAGGCGAAACTAAGGTCATAGCTCCTACCGTTGTAACAAAGAACGGCAGCAAGCTGAGAGTTCAATGGCTTTCAAGCGACAACACAGCAGCAGTACAGCTTACCGCCAATGGTAGCGTAAGCGGTATAAGCAAGGGCAGCGCCGGTTTAACGGGTATAGTTGTTCCCGATTATCAGGTGCTTGTGGACGACGGCTCAGGCTATAGCAAGGCAGCTTTATGGACAGAGCTTATTCCCGAAAGCAGTAAGATATATGTTACGGCAAATGTCAATGTTACAGACGAGGTTACCGAAACCACCACCGAGTCTTCAACGACAGAGCCTACGACCTCTTCAGGCAGCAGCAGCGAAAGCGGCGGTGGCGGCGGTCACAGATCATCAAATGCAGCTGCTTCATCTACAACAGAGGCGACAACCGAAATAACGACCGCAGAGGACACCGATATTTCTGCAGAGGCTACAACGGAAGCAACGACAACAACGGACAACGAGGCCGGTATATTCAAGGACGTTTTGGAGAATGCATGGTACTCTGACCCCGTAAAATATGCTTATGACAACGGTCTTATGGCAGGTATCACAACCGATACCTTCGGACCCGATTTAAATCTTACAAGAGCAATGTTTGTTGCCATACTCTATCGTATGGAAGGTTCGCCCAAGGTAGAGAGCAAATCAGGCTTTGCAGATGTGCCGGAGGATGCTTACTATGCAGATGCTGTGGCTTGGGCAAGCGCAAACGGCATTGTAGCAGGCTATTCCGACAGCGAATATGCTCCTGATGATACTATTACCCGTGAGCAAATGGCGGCTATGATGTGGCGCTATGCTAAGTATAAGGGTGAAGATGTTTCGACAGGCGAGGATAATAATATTCTCAGCTACTCCGACGCGCAGACTGCAAGTGAATATGCTATACCTGCGCTTCAGTGGGCTGATAAAGAAGGTATTATATCCGGTTTTGAAGACGGCACACTTCGTCCTAAGCAGACAGCAACAAGAGCACAGACAGCAACCATCATAAAGAACTACCAAACCAGATAAATCAAAAAGGGCTTTCGGTTTTCCGAAAGCCCTGATTGTTATTGTATGGCAAAAAAATAGGGATTTGCAATTTACAGACCCTTTATTTATTCATTTACTTGTTTTCTATTGGAGAGTTAGATAAACCGGAAGCTGCGATTAAAGAACAAAAACCACTATGAAAATAATAATGATAATAAAAATTGCATTAATTATCCATGTCCATTTATTTCCAAAATTCATTGTACAACTGAACGGACTTTGCGTTCTCTTAACAATTATTCTTTTATCTTTTCTGTCAAAATATATTCTTCCGGCTATCCAACTGTTATCTCTATTCTCCGATCCCATATATAACTTATCCTCAATCTTCATAAGCTCATATTCACCCAAATCACAAATTCGTATAGAAAATACCTGTGGCAAGCTGAACGCCTATGGACACAAGAGTGATCGCTGTCCAGCAGCAAAAGCCCATAACAATAGGCTTGCCGCCTTTTCTGATGAGCTCTGCAATATTGGTGTTAAGACCTATGGCGCACATTGCCATAGCTATAAAAAATTTAGCAAGCCATTTCATAGCAGGCACAAAGCTGTCCGTATACAGGACTGTCACAGCACCCTCCGGAACTATTCCCATAATTGTAGTTATGACAGATGCCAGTATAAAGTAGAGTATGAACACAGGGAATATACTTTTTACAGAAAAACTGCTGCCTTCGCTGTTTGTCTTTTTAGACTTTGCTGTTTTATAAAGAGCCAGCACAAGAGTAATGGGGATTATGGCAAGAGTTCTTGTGAGCTTTACCGTAACAGCAGAGGACAATATGCCGTCAACACCGTATATACTTTCGGCAGTAGATGCTGCAGCAGTAACCGATGAGGTATCGTTTACGGCTGTTCCCGCAAATACTGCAAAGCCCTCGGAACCTAAGCCGATAGCATGTCCCAGAGCGGGAAAAATAAGAGCAGCCAGTACGTTAAACAGGAATATAACTGATATAGCCTGAGCGACCTCCTTATCGTCCGCATCTATTACAGGAGCAGTTGCGGCTATAGCAGAGCCTCCGCATATGGAAGAGCCTACTCCTATAAGTGTAGAGACCTTGGCATCCATTTTAAGTACCTTCATCATTATGTATGACACAATGAGAGATATTGATATAGTGGAGATTATAACAGGCAGACTTTTGCCTCCTACGCTTGCAATAGTTCCCAGATCAAGTGAGAAACCCAGAATAATAACTGCCCATTGAAGTATTTTCTTAGACGAAAATTTTATGCCCTGCTTAAGAGAGTTCTTCTCTGCCAGCGTTGGAGATATAAGGGTTATTATCATACCTATAAGTATGGCAAAAACAGGCGCGCCGACTACCTCAAGGGAAAAACTGCCTATATTCAATGATGAAAGCAATGTGGCAGCAGCTGCAATTACAACACAGAGTAA
>CANPXH010000044.1 GCA_947585865.1 uncultured Clostridia bacterium | reverse complement strand
TGCGCAAAACTGAAATTTGACGTATAGTTTGCCGAAAGTGGCTTATTCAGTGGGTTTGCGGGCTGTTTCAACTATTCGTGAATTAATTGTTATTTTCGCAAAAAATCAGGAAATCTAAATCGGGACATTTCCGAAATAATACTCGGCTATGCCCTAATATCGAAAGGGAGGAATTAAAAAATGAGATTAGATTTCAAAAGAATTATGAGTTCTGTTCTGGCATTTGTTATGCTTTTCAGTTCACTCGTAATGGTAAATGTTGTTAGTGTAAGTGCAAAAACAACCGGTGATTTTTATTTTACAGCAGCAGATTTCTTTCAAGGTCAGCCCACAAGTGATTCTGAAAAAACAACACCTGCACCGTCTGATGCTGTAAAAGCAGCTTTTGATGAATATTCAAGCTCATCTGATTATTATGCACCTTTAGGTACAAGGGCAGGCACTTTAACAAACAATTTTAAAGATAAGAGTTTTTCAAACGAATACAGATTTGGAAGTGCTAGGACTTTTAAATTTACCCCTGCCAATGATGGTATTGTAAATGTTTATGCTTATGCTAATAATGCAAAAACAGTACAATTTGATTCTGATACAACGGTAGGCAAAATCTCTACATACAAAACTGTCCTTCAGTTGCCATATGCTGTAAAAAAAGAACAACAGGTAACAATTAAGTTTGCAGATGGTGTAGTATTACTTGCAATAGAGTATATTTCATCAGGTTCATCTTCAGGTAGTGCTCCCAGATGGACAGTTGTAAACAACAGTACGTCTATTACTCAGGACTCATTAACAGCTACAGGTTTTGAGGGCAAAAATTATGCTGTGCTTACATATACAGGAGATAATTATGCACTTCTTCCGTCAAAGAGAGTAGTAATAGCAGGCACAACTCCCGGCGCTGTAGCAAATGATGATGGTTCCTATACATTTACACTTACGGAAGAAATGGTCGAGGAATATTTCATACAGCCTGCAAATATACCTTACTCAGCCATAAAGATAACAAATGGCGGTAACAGAGTTCTCCATTTAGCTTGTCAAAAGCATAATAATGATGTAATATCCGTAAAAATGAACGAGGACGGTACTGCTGTTTTAGGTACGATCTATTCCGATACAGACAACGGCGGTTATGGAATAGATACAGAAGAGTCAACTCTGCCGCTTCACGCAGGTACTTACACGGCAACAATGACAGGCGGTACTCTCAAGGAAACAGATGCAGATACCGTAAAGGGTACATTTGTAGTGGATAACAGCGATTCTAAATTTGAAGCTAGATTTGTAGCCGATGAATTAAAGAATGTAGATACAACTACAACAAATGAAATAAAGTTCAATTCTATAAAGGTTGCCGATGCAGCTGCCGCAGAAAGACTTATGGGTGGTACTGTAATAGGCGATGGATATTTCAGAGTACTTGGCGCTGATTATAGTGACGAAGGCGTATATGCTTTAAGAAAGACTCCCGGCGGCAAAATGCCTGAAGGTTCTGAAAATGACAAAGCCTTTGCTATAGTTCTTCGTTGTAATGACGCAACAGATGAAGGCAACGATTACGGCAGTGCAATAGGCTTTAAGATTGCAGGAACAGATGATACAACTAATAAGGAATTTACTCTTAAGCTGCAATGCCAAGCTGTAAAGGATATTCAGTCAGATGGTGAAAATGCCACTATCGGCTTAATGAAAATCAATGAAGACAACGATGCTAAGATAAGCGATATTGGTGTATATACGCCTATCACAAGCACAAATGTTGAAAATGTAGAAACTTATGAAGAAGTTATATTCTCAGGACTTAAGCCAAATACAGCTTACGGCATTTATAATCCGGGCTTATCTGACGCAAACGGAAATATAAGAATATATTCAGCAGTATTTTCATCATCAGATGCACCTGAGGACACAGGTTCAGAAATAAAAGAGGCTCTTAAGCCAAATGAACTGGATAATACAAGCTTTTCCGGTATAAGTGAAGATGGCGCAACAGCTATTATGGGCGGTTCCAACGAAAAGAAATTTGTTGTATGCGGTGCCGCTACTTTAAATAACTTTACTAAGAAGATAGAAAACGGAAATTTACCCGATGAAACACCTTATGATATTACAAAGGCAATTAACTTTAATAAAGCAAGTACGGGCACAAATAAGTATATCCAATTTACAACATCAGGTTCAGAAAGTGATACGGGCAAGCTTTATGTATATGGACTTGCTACAAGCGACCGAGATGCAAGACCTGTTAATCTTAAGGAAGGAAATACTGTTCAGACAGCAGACCAACCTTTCTCAATAAAAACAGCAGAATATGTAGACAAGAGAGAATTTAACATAAAGGGCGGTAAGACATATACCCTTTATGTAGGCGGTGGTGGCTGCAACATAGCTTATGTAGGTTCAACTCTTGATTTGGAAGATAATGTTATAACTACTTATCCTGTAACCCTTTCAGGTACAAACAACACAGGCAATACGGTGACTGTCAATGTAATGAAGGGTGATAAGCAAGCCGGCACAGCAGAGATCGCCAATGGCGTATTTACAAAAGTAAGTGTAACTCCCGAACTTGAAGCAGATACTTATACTCTTTCTGCTGATGGTTATAAATTCACACCTGCAACAATAGAGGTAAGTGAATCCAAGAAAGATTTTACAGACATTACTATAGATGAATCAACAGAGCTTAACGTAACATTCAGCGTTGGAGAAACAAAGCCCAATTCAACCATATATATTTATAAAGGCGATGATAGGACTTCTCCTACAGAATTAACCAATGCAAGCGATTCTAAGACAGTCACGGCTGAACCGAACGACACATTCATTATAGCCGGTAAATATGATAGTGCTAAGAGTACTTACGGCTCATTGCCCGATAATGTATATAAATGGGAACCTGCAAATGCAAAGGACAGCAAAGCAAGTATACTTTTCCACAACGGCAAAGAAGCCGATCACAACGAGAGATACTTCATCTATACCGTACCAAGTACAGCAAAGCCGGCTGACGGAGCATATGGCGTTAAGTTTACGGCAATTACAGATATTACTACGCTTAGTGAGGATAAGAACATCAGCGGTGATTTAGCATCAACTATAGCCGGTCTTTCCAAAACTATAGGCTTAGGTACATACGGCTTTGGCGAGGACAAAGCAACTCTTTACGGTAATGATGCAAGAAAAATCGTAGCATACAGCTTCCAGACAGCTTCCGCAGACGACTATACAAGCGCCGGCGCAGGCGGAACTAAATATAATTATATGGATCCTGCAGGCTATACAACAAAGGGTACAGAGTATGGTATACTTAACGCTAATAAAACAAGCAGTCAGTATTTCATATTCAAGACAGGAGACTGGACAAATTATGCCAGCCCCGATACAAATGAATGTACTGCCATTATAGAAAGCTCTGTAAACGGCATTAAGGTCGAAAAGCTCACAGCAGACGGCGATTCTGACAGCAGTACTCAAGCAGATCAGTCATTTAAAACTACAGGTCAGCACAAGGTCACATTGAAGCCTAATAGTATATATAGGGTAACTGCTGAGCTAAAGGACGGTCACAAGAGCAATGAATCAACTCTTTCATATGTTAAGTCAATCAGAATTACAGACCCGAACAATATATTTGATTCACCTGTTTTTGAAAGACTTGATAAAAATAAGGCTGTTGTCGCTCAGAAGGGAAATGCAGTTGAGCAGCAAGTTAAAGAGCTTCTGACTTCAAGCGGTGAATCTATTGAAGACACCGATACAGTATTCAGAATAATAAGCGAGATATCATTGCAGGGAGATAACAATGGCACCGAACAGGTCGCATATGCTCTCAGCCAGATAAAGGCTGTAGGTTATGATGTATATGAGAAGGACACTTATGATAAGCTTAACGATTTAAAGAAGAGCTATGACGGCGGAAATTATTATAATGAAGGAGCATCTGAAGGAATAAAGGGACATCTTGAAGATAAAGGACTTTCAGATACAGATTTAAAGCCGAAGGATGTTATAATATTCGGTGATGTTGTAAATACAGCCGTTGATACACAGAATACTACCAAGCCGGATAAACCGACTGCCAATATAGGTACAATAGGAGACACAAGCAAACTTTTCGTTCAGACCTATTACAAGATTGCAGCAGACGGCGCAGCTAAAGCTCTTATTCCTTGGGTATCTTACGATTATGCCGGCGGATCTTCAAGTTATACAAAAATATATACTGTTTCCAGTCAGACAGGCGGTAAAGACCAAGACCCTGCAAGAATACTTGATCCCGCAGCAGAATAATTATAGGAGGTAATTTATTGTGAGAAAGGAATATTATAAGCCAAGCATGACAGTTACTTACTATAATGCTATGGATAAAACAAATCTTACTCTTAATATTTCAGCACCTATAGCCGCTTATACACCAAGCGGTCAGATGTCAAATCAGTCATTTACTTTACATCACTAATAGGGGCAACCAATTTGAGCCGAGGCGAAAGCCTCGGCTCTTTTATAAATTAAAAAAAAATCAATCATAAGATTTAAGCTGTGGAAGAGAACAGTATATACAAAAGCATGGTCATGGATCAAGTAATATCAATCCTTCTCTGTATTCCATACCCTTTCCGATCTGCAAAGGGATATTATATATATCAGTGGCGGTGATCTCACGAGCCAGCGCTTCCTCATTATCCTTTACATTGGTGATAACGGGCAATGCTGCTTTTTCCGTAAGCTCGCTGAGAAGGTGCAGTTTATCTTTCCTTACTCCCAGCACTCTTATATAGGAGGGAGTTTTTTTCTGCTGTTCTTTTGTAATGCCCAGCAAAATATGAAGGAGTCCTCTTTGTATTTTGGCATGGGTATATCTTTTTGTCTTTATTTTATTTACAAGGCGGCTTATTTTTTCACCTTCCGCCTCGGCTGTGATCCTGTTTTCAAGTCCTTCTGTGATATCCGCTATTTCAGAAAGTTCATCGGTTGTTTTAGTTCTGAGTATGTAGTGGAGTATAGGTGAATAATCATCTATTGACGGAAATTTCTTTTTGCTCCTTATTATGTCCTTGCAGTTGTCGGGAACTGCTTCGAGAGCGGCTTCCGTATATCCCTTCCCAACGGCTTTTCTTATAGCTGCCGAAGAGGATATATTACCTGTAAGTATAGTGCTGTTATATTGAGAAGTCTTTCTCTCTACGGTGTACGGCGCTATGGTGCTGCCCTTAAGGGCGAGCATATATTCAAGGGCCAGTATATTGTTGGACAGGCTGAGATAATCCAAATTCTCAAAGGGTATCGCCAAAAAAGATGCCAAGGCATGCTGTCTTGCCAAAGGATATGACATACCTTCGTCAAGATAGCGCTTAAGCTCATATTTATAGCCTGCGGGTTCTTCGTGAAGAATATCCATGAGCCTTGCAAACACCTCTGTGTTTCCCGCCTCGCTGCCGAAGGAGATGCTGTCTGCTATACCCATGGCTTTTATTATGTCGACAGCACCCTTTGCAAATATATCCGCAGAGCTTGTGGCATATTCCACAGGCAGCTCCACGACCATATCGACTCCGTTTAAAAGGGCGCACCTTGTCCTTATCTGTTTATTTACAAACGCAGGCTCTCCACGCTGCACGAAATTTCCCGACATTACGGCTATTACGCTGTCGCAGCCGGTTATTTTGCGTGTTTCGTCTATGTGATATCTATGGCCTTTATGAAATGGATTGTACTCCGCCACTATTGCCGTGTTCATTTTATCACCTCCCGTTTGTCTATGATTACAGTATAATACAAAATGAAAAATTTTACCATAAAATTTTAAAAAAATTGTTGTGAAATTGTAACATAAGGTTTATAATAAAATTAGCTGTGGGCGACCGCCCAATATCTAATATGAAAGGAGAAAATTTTTATGAGTATTTTAGACAGCCTTAAGGCTAAGGCTAAAGCTGACAAAAAAACTATCGTGCTGCCTGAGTCTATGGACAAAAGAACATACGAGGCGGCTGAAAAAATTTTAAAGGAAGGTATCGCAAATCTTGTGATAATAGGCACTCCCGAGGAAATAGCGGAAAACGGCAAGGGCTATGATATCTCAGGAGCAACTATTGTAGATCCCTTCAACGATCCCAATAAGCAAAAATATATCGACAAGTTCGTTGAATTAAGGAGCAAAAAGGGCGTAACTGCCGAAATGGCTCAGAAGATGATGGAAGAGGACTATATGTACTATGCTTGCCTTATGTGTAAGTGCGGCGATGCCGACGGCGCTGTTTCAGGCGCTTGCCACTCCACAGGCAACACTATCCGTCCTGCTCTCCAGCTCCTTAAGACCAAGCCGGGCATAAGCTCCGTATCAGGCTTTTTCCTTATGGAGGTACCTAATTGTGAGTTTGGCGACAACGGTATTTTCGTATTTGCCGACTGTGCCGTTAATCCCGATATCGACGCTCCCAAGCTTGCTGAGATCGCAGGCCTTTCTGCAGAATCCTTCAAGGCATTTACAGGCGGCGAGCCTGTTGTGGCAATGCTTTCATTCTCATCTAAGGGCAGCGCTAAAAGCGACAGCGTAACTATGGTCGCAGATGCGGTAAAGATGGCTCAGGAGAGATTCCCTCAGTACAATATCGACGGCGAATTGCAGCTTGATGCCGCTATTGTTCCCAACGTAGGCGCTTCAAAGGCTCCCGGCAGCCCTGTTGCAGGCAAGGCAAATACACTTGTATTCCCAAGCCTCGAAGCAGGCAACATCGGCTACAAGCTCGTTCAGAGGCTTGCCAAGGCTGAAGCTTACGGCCCTGTGTTACAAGGTCTTTCAATGCCTGTAAACGACCTTTCAAGAGGCTGTTTTGCAGATGATATAGTGGGCGTTGTTACTATGACGGCAGTTCAGGCACAATTAGCTGATTAATATTAAAAATAAAGGAGAAACATTCATGAAGATTTTAGTTATAAACTGCGGAAGCTCATCTTTGAAGTATCAGCTTTTCGACATGGACACAAATGAAGTTCTTGCAAAGGGCTTGTGTGAAAGAATAGGAATAGAAGGCTCTAACCTCCAGCATACCGCTGCCGGCAAAGACAAAGTGACTTTCACTCAGCCTATGCCCACTCATAACGAGGCTATACAGCTTGTTATGGACACGCTTGTATCACCTGAATACGGCGTTATAAAGAGCGTTGACGAGATCGGAGGCGTTGGCCACAGAGTTGTACACGGCGGCGATAAATTTGCAAGCTCAGTGATCGTGGATGAAAGCGTAAAAAATGCCATAAAGAGCATATTCGATCTTGCACCTCTTCACAATCCGCCTAACCTTATGGGTATAGAGGCGTGCGAAAAGATAATGCCCGGCACTCCAAACGTCGTGGTATTTGACACTGCCTTTCATCAGACTATGCCCGACAAGGCGTATATGTACGCTCTTCCTTACGAATACTATGAAAAGTACGGCGTAAGAAGATACGGCTTCCACGGCACCAGCCACAAATATGTTACTCAAAGAGCTATAGCTATGCTTGGCGGCAAGGCCGAGGGTACCAAGATAATCACATGCCATTTGGGCAACGGCTCTTCTATAGCGGCTGTAAAAGACGGCAAGGTAATAGATACCACTATGGGTCTTACTCCTCTTGCAGGCTTTGAAATGGGTACTCGCTGCGGAGATATCGATCCCGCTATCGTTCCTTTCCTTATGAAGAAGGAAGGTCTTACTCCCGATGAGATAGATAATATTATGAATAAAAAGTCAGGCCTGCTTGGCGTATCAGGCCGCTCAAGTGATTTCAGAGATGCTGAAGAGGCTGCTAATAACGGCGACGAAAGATGTAAGCTTGCCCTTGATATGTTCAGATATCAGATAGCTAAGTTCATCGGCGCTTATTATGTAGCTCTCGGCGGCTGTGACGCTATTGTATTCACAGCAGGTATCGGTGAGAACAACTCAGGCCACAGAGCAGCTATCTGCGAATACTGCAAGTGCTTGGGCGTTGAGATAGATCCCGAGCTCAATGCACAAAGAGGCAAAGAGATAGACTTCGCTACCAAGGATTCCAAGGTAAGAGCTCTTCTTATACCTACCAACGAGGAGCTTATGATTGCTCAGGATACAAAGGAATTACTTGAGAAATAAATTACTTGACAAAAAATAAAAGAAATAGTATAATATACGGTGATGTGTTATTAGGGTATTTGCCCTAAAATGCGGAACAGGAGTGTAATTATGCTTATTGATGTGAGAAATATCGCCGAAGAGAGAAAGGTATTTTCATTTAATGAAAATATGACTCTTTCCCGCAGCGGTATTGATATTCCCTGTACTGTATCCGTTACGGGTCAGGTGTACAAGGCCGATGGCGATTACATCACAGAGGGCAGTATCAAGGCGGTTTTAAATTTGAGTTGTGATCTATGTCTTACCTCCTTTGAAACCAAGCTTGATCTGGATCTTAACGAGGTCTTCAGCGTGGACCCGGATCCCGACAAAGAGCTTTGGGAGCTTTCAGATAAGACCATTGATTTAAAACCTGCTGTTATAGCAAACATTATGCTGTCATTGCCTATGCAGGTTCTGTGTTCCGAACAATGTAAGGGTTTGTGTCCGAAATGCGGGCATAACTTAAATGATGGAGATTGTGGCTGTGACAGGGGTTATGTTAATCCACAATTTGAAGGCTTATTGAAACTTTTTAACGATGATTGATCAAGGAGGTGTATTGCAATGTCAATTTGTCCAAAGGGCAGAATGTCTAAGGCAAAAAGAGATAAGAGAAAGGCTCAGAGCTGGCAGATAGCTACCCCTACATTAGTAGCTTGCAGTAAGTGTGGCGAATTAATGATGCCTCACAGAGTTTGTAAAAACTGCGGTTCTTATAACAAAAGGTCAGTAGTGACTGTAGATCAATGATAAAATGCCCCAACGTATGTTGGGGTTTTTATTTTGGAACCGGAATAAAAAGGTCTCCGTTACATTGTAACGGAGACCTCAGCGTGTCGATAAAATCGACACGCTTGAAAGAAATGCTTACATTTCTTTCAGTTGAATTAAGGTAGGAACCAGCCGTGTTTACTTATATTTTAGCATATTTGCCAAAATATAAGTAAAGTTCCTGTCCTCGGAGGAAATGAATTCCCTCAGCAACTTTGCTTCGCAAAGCAAGCCGCATTACTCTCTTGCGGTTGCAAACCTGCGGATTAAAGTCTGCGACGCTTTTTTTGCAGGCTGTTTGCTTTGATAATTCATGTTTTGGGGCGAATTTTACTTTATTGACAGTCTAAGGTCTCCGTTACATTGTAACGGAGACCTTTATTAACGTTCAAGGAGCTTGAAACAGCGCCTTAAAATTATTTATTCTTTAAGTTGAACCAAGCGTCAAGTCCAAGATACTGAGCAGCATCGCCAAGCTCTTCCTCAAGTCTTAACAACTGATTGTACTTAGCAACTCTATCTGTTCTGGCAGGAGCGCCTGTCTTTATCTGGCCTGCATTTACAGCAACAACGATGTCGGCAATGGTAGTATCCTCAGTTTCGCCTGATCTGTGAGATACAACTGCTGTCATATTGTTTCTGTTGGCAAGCTTGATAGCATCAAATGTCTCTGTAAGAGTACCGATCTGATTTACCTTGATGAGTATTGAGTTTGCCACGCCAAGGTCGATACCCTTCTGTAATCTCTTAGTGTTTGTAACGAATAAGTCGTCGCCTACAAGCTGTACCTTATCGCCAAGTCTTTCTGTAAGCATCTTCCAGCCTTCCCAGTCCTCTTCTGCAAGACCGTCTTCAATAGAGATGATGGGGTACTTCTCGCAAAGTGCCGCATAATACTCTACCATTTCTGCAGAAGTTCTTGTGATCTCCTCAGCAGCGCCTGTAGCTTCTGTCTCACCGGGGAAGTGATATAAACCGTCTTCCTTATATAATTCGGAAGAAGCAGGATCCATAGCGATCCTTATCTGCTCGCCGGGCTTATAGCCTGCCTTTTCAACAGCCTCAAGAATGTTGTCTATAACCTCGTCAGCTGTAGCACAGTCGGGAGCAAAGCCACCCTCGTCGCCTACGCCTGTAGCAAGACCCTTGCCTTTTAATACCTTCTTAAGAGCGTGGTATATCTCGCAGCACATCTGTAAAGCTTCGCTGAAGGACTTAGCGCCTACGGGCATTATCATAAATTCCTGTAAGTCAACAGTGTTGTCTGCGTGCTTGCCGCCGTTCATTATGTTCATCATAGGAACGGGAAGCGTCTTGGCATTGAAACCGCCAAGGTACTGATATAAAGGCATATTAAGAGCCTCTGCGGCAGCCTTTGCAACAGCCATTGATACGCCTAAAATAGCGTTTGCGCCAAGCTTAGCCTTGTTTGGAGTACCGTCAAGCTCTATCATAGCCTTATCAACTGCTACCTGATCGAGAGCATTCATACCGATTATCTCATCAGCGATCTTTTCGTTTACGTTATTAACGGCATTGAGAACGCCTGAACCGCAGTATCTGTCGCCGCCGTCTCTCATCTCAACAGCCTCGAACTGACCTGTGGAAGCACCTGAAGGAACAGCAGCTCTTCCCATTACCTGATTGCCGTCGCCTGTGTCAACAACTACCTCTACCTCTACAGTTGGGTTAGCTCTTGAGTCAAGGACTTCTCTTGCATAAACGTCAACTATTTCCAAATAACCTTTCATTTTTCTTTTCTCCTTTCGGTTTTTATAATTAACTGTATCCTTAAAATAAAGTATACACAAATTATTCATACTTGTCAATTACATTGACAATATTTAGCACTTATTTAACAAGCAGTGAATGGCCTGTCATTTCCTTCGGCTGCTCTATATCCATCATATCCAAAAGCGTTGGAGCTATGTCGCAAAGCTTGCCGCCTTCGGCAAGACCCTTGGCCTTGTGACAGTTCACAAGTATAAAGGGTACGGGATTGGTGGTATGGGCTGTAAAAGGCTTGCCTGTGGCATAATCTATAAGTTGATCGCTGTTGCCGTGGTCGGCGCATATGAACATCTGACCGTCCACCTTCATAATAGCGTCCACTGCTCTGCCTACACAGGCGTCCACAGTCTCAACAGCCTTTATAGCCGCCTCCATAACACCTGTATGACCTACCATATCGGGGTTGGCAAAGTTTATTATTATCATATCATATTTGCGGCTCTCTATGGCTTCCACAAGCTTATCCGTTACCCGGGGAGCGCTCATTTCCGGCTGGAGATCGTAGGTAGCTACCTTCGGTGAAGGCACAAGATATCTGTCCTCGTTCTTATAAGGCTCTTCTATGCCGCCGTTGAAGAAGAATGTAACATGAGCGTACTTCTCCGTTTCGGCGATCCTTGCCTGCGTAAGACCCAGTGATGAAATATATTCGCCCAATGTATTGTCAATGGACTCCTTCTTGAAGGCGACCTCCTTATTCTCTATTGTTGCATCATAGTCCGTAAAGCATACGTACTTAACGGGGAAATATCCCTTTGGTCTTTCAAAGCCCTTGAAATCCACATCGCAAAAGGCTCTTGTTATCTCTCTTGCTCTGTCGGGTCTGAAATTAAAGAATATGATAGAGTCGTTTTCCTGTATGGTGGCTGTGGGCTTGCCGTTTTCAAGTATGACCGTAGGTATCACAAATTCATCGAATACCTCTGCCTCATAGGACTTGGCCATACACTCGTCTGCGGAATTTGCCGTGTTGCCCTTGCCCATTACAAGAGCGTCATAGGCTTTTTCCACTCTTTCCCATCTGTTATCTCTGTCCATAGCATAATATCTGCCTGAAATAACGGCTACCTTGCCTACGCCTATTTCCTTCATCTTGGCTTCAAGCTCGGCAATATATCCTCTTGCGGAAGCGGGAGGAGTATCTCTGCCGTCAAGGAAGCAGTCTACATATACCTTTTCAAGACCGTTCATCTTGGCCATTTTAAGAAGGGCATATACGTGCTCTATATGGCTGTGAACGCCGCCGGGTGAGAGCAAGCCATACAAATGCAGTGATGAGTTATGCTCCTTGCAATTGTTCATTGCGTTCATAAGAGCGGGATTTTCAAAGAAATCTCCGTCTTCTATAGATTTTGTTATTTTAGTCAGATCCTGGTATATTATACGGCCCGCACCCATATTGAGATGGCCTACCTCGGAATTTCCCATCTGTCCGTCGGGCAAGCCTACGGCAAGACCGCTGGCATATCCCTTTACCCAGCCGTATTTTTCCATAAGGCCGTCTATAACGGGAGTCTTGGCTTGCTTTACCGCATTGCCTTCCGTCTTGTCGTTTATGCCAAATCCGTCTAATATCATTAAAACAGTTGTTTTCTTATCCATTTTGTTTCTCCTTCTTACATATTGTGAGAGAATAATCAGACAGCGGAATTAACTATTACCGCAAAGTCCTCCTTAAGGCTGGCGCCGCCTACAAGGCCGCCGTCTATATCAGGCATAGCGAAAAGCTCCGCTGAGTTGGCTGCATTTACGCTGCCGCCGTAGAGTATCCTTGTTTTCTGAGCAACAGCATCGCTGTACATCTCGGCAACGCATTTTCTTATCTCGGAGCAAACCTCCTGTGCCTGCTCGTTTGTAGCGTGCTTGCCTGTGCCTATAGCCCATATGGGCTCGTAAGCTATAACGATCTTTGCAGCCTGCTCATCTGTACAGTTCTTTATGCCTTTTTTTACCTGCATCCTTATTTTTTCAATAGTGATGCCGTCTTCTCTTTCTGCAAGAGATTCGCCTACGCAGAGTATAGGAGTGATATTGTATTCAAAGGCTTTCAGTATCTTCTTGTTAACGGCATCATCTCTCTCCTTGAAGTAATCTCTTCTCTCGGAGTGACCTATTATAACATAGCCTGCGCCCACCTCGTCAAGCATAGGCGCTGATATTTCGCCTGTGTATGCTCCGCTGTCCTCGTAGTGAAGATTTTCTGCGCCAAGCTTGATATTTGTGCCCTTTATAGCGTCTGCCACAACAGTGATATCAATAGCCGGAACGCAGAGCACAACGTCTACGTCGTCTCTGTTTATTTTGTCCTTAAGAAGCTCTACAAGCGCAACGGCCTCCTTAGGTGTTTTGTTCATTTTCCAGTTGCCTGCAACTACTTTTTTTCTCATGGTGTATCACCCTCCCTATGTATTTTATTTTACCATAAGTATACACTAAGGCTGTTGAAAAATCAACAGCCTTGGAAAGATTTGCATAAATTATTATTTATCGTCGGCAGCAGCTACGCCGGGAAGCTCCTTGCCCTCCAAGAATTCGAGAGAAGCGCCGCCGCCTGTGGAAATATGGCTCATCTTGTCGCCAAAACCAAGCTGATTTACTGCCGCAGCAGAGTCACCGCCGCCTATGATAGTAACAGCATCAAGCTCTGAAAGTGTCTTAGCGATAGCCTTGGTACCCTCTGCATAGTCGGGAACCTCAAATACGCCCATAGGTCCGTTCCATACTACTGTCTTTGCATCCTTTAAAGCATCTGCAAAGAGAGCTCTTGACTTAACGCCGATATCAACGCCTTCCTCATCATCAGCAATATAAGGCTTAGTCGGGTCTTCGGGTCTGTCTACGATATGCTTGGGATTGCCCTGACCAAATTGGCTTGTAACTACTGTATCTATTGAAAGATAGAACTTAACGCCCTTTTCCTTAGCCTTAGCTATTATTTCACGAGCAACGTCAAGCTTATCCTCCTCAAGGATACTCTTGCCTACGTTGTAGCCCATAGACTTGAAGAATGTATAGCCCATGCCGCCGCCGATAATAAGTATATCTACCTTGTCAAGAAGAGTAGTGATAACGTCTATCTTGCTGCTTACCTTAGCGCCGCCTATAATAGCTGCAAAAGGTCTTGCAGGATTGTTTACGGCGTTGCCTAAGTACTCGATCTCCTTCTGCATAAGGTAGCCTACGGCACATTCGTCAACAAATTCTGTAACGCCTACGGTTGAGCAGTGAGCTCTGTGTGATGAACCGAAAGCATCGTTTACATAAATATCGCAGAGAGAAGCCAGATCCTTGCTGAAGGATTCTATATTCTTGGTCTCTTCCTTGCGGAATCTTGTATTCTGCAAAAGCACAACATCGCCGTCATTCATAGCGGCAACGGCAGCCTTGGCGTTAGGACCGACTACCTCGTCATCGGCAGCAAACACTACTTCCTTGCCGAGCTTTTCTGATAATCTCTTTGCAACAGGCGCCAAAGAAAATTCAGGTGACGGCTCCTTAGGCTTGCCTAAGTGAGAACAGAGTATCACCTTCGCACCCTCGTCTATTAACTTCTTGATAGTGGGAAGAGAAGCTACTATCCTGTTTTCGTCTGTAATAACGCCATCCTGTAAAGGCACGTTAAAATCACACCTTACAAGGACTCTCTTGCCCTTAACATTTAAGTCGTCAACGGATTTTTTGTTTAACATTTTTGTTTCTCCTTTCAATGTTTGTATAAAACATATATTGATATAACAAAAGTTTGTGAAAGTTATATCAAGCAATGGTAATATTATAACACATATTTCCAATTATTGTACATCGTTATTTTAACTATTTTTGTGGGATTATATACAAACATTTTATGCAAAACAACCATTGCTCAAAATTTTGCCCTTTTCTCAAGAATACATATTTTTTGTTTTCGGCATTATGCACAAAAAATCTCCCATCTCTGCGCAAAACTGAAATTTGACGTATAGTTTGCCGAAAGTGGCTTATTCAGTGGGTTTGCAGGCTGTTTCAACTATTCGTGAATTAATTGTTATTTTCGCAAAAAATCAGGAAATCTAAAACTTTATCGAAAGGGAGGAATTAAAAAATGAGATTAGATTTCAAAAGAATTATGAGTTCTGTTCTGGCATTCGTTATGCTTTTCAGTTCACTCGTAATGGTAAATGTTGT
>CANPXH010000043.1 GCA_947585865.1 uncultured Clostridia bacterium | reverse complement strand
ATGCAACAGTAAATGCAGCCATACATTTTAAAAATTTATTCATAGTCTATCACTCCTTAATCAAATTTAATATTTTCTCATACGCATAGTCAACATACTGTTGACACATCGTGCCGATAAAGTCGACACGTTTGAAAGAAATGCCTGCATTTCTTTCAGTTGAATTACAAAATGTTGAGAATTTAAAACTATCGGTTTTAGCGGCAGTTCTGAAATGTATATATATTTTACCATATAAAATCTAAATATGCAACCCATTAATCATAATTTCTCCAAAGTTTTTAAAATTCTATGCTGTAAATTTATATCGATAAATATTTTTTTGAACAGATCGACGTTTTATCTATACTTATGTGAGCTTAAAAAATATGATATCGGTAGAGTAATAAACTCTTAACTGTATCTTTAAAAACAAAAAACAGGAATGCACGGCGTTGATCTGAACGCAGCACCTCCTGTTTACATATACAATATATATTTTGTGATCGGTAAAAGCTTTTCCGGTCTTTTATTTTTTTAGGACAGCAGTCTCATAGCATTTGGATTTATCGAAAAATGTAGAAGCAGGCAAGTAAGCCTGTAAATTTATGCACAAAAAGAAAGCCGCCGATCACAACGGCAGCTTTTCTTTTATATGGATAGCCTTATATTAGTTTAACTCAGCGAAGAACTTGATAGTTCTTACCATCTGGCTTGTGTAAGAATTTTCATTATCATACCATGATACGACCTGTACCTCATAAAGATCATCGGCAACCTTGTTTACCATAGTCTGAGTTGCATCGAATAATGAACCGTAAGTGATACCGATGATATCTGAAGATACGATCTCATCCTCATTGTAGCCGAAGGAATCTGAAGAAGCAGCCTTCATAGCAGCATTGATACCGTCTACAGTGATGTCCTTGCCCTTAACTACTGCAGTAAGGATAGTGGTTGAACCTGTGGGAACAGGTACTCTCTGAGCAGAGCCGATAAGCTTTCCGTTAAGCTCAGGGATAACTAAGCCGATAGCCTTGGCAGCGCCTGTTGAATTGGGAACGATATTAACTGCAGCAGCTCTTGATCTTCTTAAATCGCCCTTTCTCTGAGGACCGTCAAGCGTCATCTGGTCGCCTGTGTAAGCGTGGATAGTTGACATAATACCCGCCTGGATAGGAGCATAATCATTAAGAGCCTTAGCCATAGGAGCTAAACAGTTGGTAGTACAAGAAGCGGCTGAAATGATAGTGTCATCCTTAGTTAATATATTCTCGTTAACGCCAAATACAACTGTAGGTAAGTCATTGCCTGCGGGAGCAGATATAACTACCTTCTTTGCGCCGGCATTGATATGAGCGGCTGACTTTTCCTTAGAAGTATAGAAACCTGTACATTCAAGAACAACGTCTACATCCAATTCGCCCCAAGGAAGCTTGGAAGCATCTGCTTCCTTATAGATCTCGATCTCCTTGCCGTCAACAACGATAGATGACTCCTTAGCCTCTACCTTGCCGTCAAACTTACCCTGAGTTGAATCATACTTTAATAAATGAGCAAGCACTCTCGGTGCAGTTAAATCATTGATCGCAACAACTTCATAGCCGTCTGCTTTGAACATCTGTCTGAAAGCAAGTCTGCCGATACGACCAAAACCATTGATAGCAACTTTAACCATATTTGTTTCCTCCTAGAAATAAAATATTTTGCTGTGTTATCATGCAAAGCATAATAACCCCACTGTTGACTATTATAACACAACAAAACCGATCTTAAAACAAATTTTATGTAAAAATATAATATTTATTAAGTTCTAACATAAAATGGAAATGTTTTGTTAATTTTTTGTCAATTATTACAAATAAAGGACTATCGCATATGCGATAGCCCTTTTGTCATATCAAAGCATCAATTGCCGAACATTGAACTGTAGCTGCCTGTCATAGGCTCGCCGTTTTCTCCCTTGTTGACAAGGGTAGGTGTAACGGTACCGCTTGCAGTTATTATGTCTTCTGATCTGAATAATGAGATTGTTATTTCGGGTTTAATATAATTTTTCATCATACCGCCTCCTTACTGTACTGAAGCAAGACTGAAGCTCTTACCGCTTGAAAGAACCTTTTCTCCGCTTTGTGTTACCACATAAGGTATAACCTCTATTTGAGTATCGGTAGAGGGAACATCGGTGATTGTATAAGCATATTCAAACGCCTTGCCGATATCCCCGGGCTTTACGGCGGAGCCCTTTATGGATGTGTAGACCGTATTGGTGGAATATGTGTATTCCTTGCCGTTTGATTTGAAAACAAAGCCTGTTTCTTTATATTTAAGATTGTCTACGCCTGCAATAAATGTAATATTGCTGCCTGATACCTCAGCCTTTATCTCGTCATCTGTCACAGGAGGTTGGGGATCGGTCTCGCCGCTGCCTATTGCGTCAAACAGTTTCTGACCGTACTCTGTCCAGTATGCGTTTTCCTTATAGTCATTGTCCTTTGCGGTAAATTTCTTGTCCTTTATAGTAAATATAAAGTCATGTGTATCATTTTCACCATAAGCCGTTTCTGGCTGAACAACATACTTAGAAATAGAAATACCTGCCTCCTGTATCCATTTAGCTATAAGACCTGCCTGAATAACACCGCCTGTCTTGTTGCTGTGGGTCTTATCGCCGACACCCATTATAGCGGTGCCGTATGCATCACTGCCGCAGTCTGCATATGCCTTTTCATAAAGGCTCTTGGTTAAGTTGAAAGCGTCAAGGAAAAGAACACCCCTGTCCTTGTTTGCCTCATAAATTTCCTTGCAGGCTGTTACATATGCATCTCCGCTTGTAAGGTAATCCATTGTTGCAGGGTTATCCGTAGCATCTGCATCATGGTGATGTTTTATCTTTCCGTTTTCATAGTCATAGTAAAGCCTTGAAACAGGAGTTACTATAACGGGTACAGCGCCCTTTTCAAGAGTCTTGTCAATGTAATACTGTAAGAAGCCCTTATATGTAGCGCCGCAGTTCCAAGCATAATATGTAGCGCCGTAATTGAAGCCGCTGGGCGTAGGAGTCTTCATGCTCTCTTCCGGCTTTATAACGGGATATGGGCTCTGACCCTTTGTTGCGGGAGTGTAGAGCGGAACAAATCTTTCCGTATCATAGCCTGTTCCGTTTGCACAGTCGTTATGACCAAACTGTATAAAGAGATAATCTCCTTCCTTGATATTTGCAAGTATCTTGTCAAGGCTGCCCTCGTTTACAAATGAACGTGTGCTTCTTCCGCCGTTTGCATAGTTGTTTACAGTCACATATCTGTCATCGAAGAAGTTGTATAAAAACTCGCCCCATGAACCTGAATTTGTGATCTTGCCGCCGCTGTTGAGACCCTTTGCGGAATAGTCCTTAACGGTTGAATCACCTGCAAGGTAAACATTGATGCCTGAGCCGGGAGCAATACTTCCCTGGTTATCGGGATCTGACCATGTATTGCTTACAGCCTTCGTCTTTTCAATGTGGAATTTAGGCGTACCCTTTATGCCTGCTGTAGTCATAGGAGTGATAACAGCCATAAGGTACTTGCCCGCACATTCCATAGGTATCTGTATCTTGCTTGAACTTACTGCTGAAGAAGTCTTCAAAAGCGTTGCGCTCTTTAAAAGATTTTCAAGTGAACTGTCGTCAAAGCCTTCCTCCACTGCATACCATGATATGATTGAAGCATCGTCTGCCGCCCACTTGTCGCCTAATTCGTATACAAGTGTAACAGTCTCGCCGGGATTAGGTGTATTAAGGTCTCCGTTTGAAAAGAATGTAGGCTCAGCCTCAAGCACCGGAGCATCTGTTGCTGCTGCTGTGTAATATGCAGGAGTCCATCCCTTTGATATAAATACGCTGTCTACCGAATAAGCACTCTTATCAAGAGTATCCTTTACTCCGTTTACTCTGCCCGTGGTGTCTATCTTTTCACCGTTGTATGTGGTGTTGTATTCCACAAGATTCACATCGGGGCTGTCAGGCTTAACTTTCATTTCATTCCAGCCTGCCGCAACTATCATATCGGGCTTTTGAAGCTGGGTGTCTATAAATGCGACCTTTGCTGCATCGCCCCACATTCTGCCGTAATATCCCGGAGTCACATCTCTGCTGCCATAGGATACATAACAGCCTCTGAATATGTAGCCTGCTGATGCCATATTGTCCTTTGCACATGAATTTGCTGTGAGATAGCCTGCTGAAGCTCCGCTCTTATATCCGCAGAAATTAAGCTCGCAGCCGTCAAATATAACATCGCCGGTACCGCATATGAAGTCTGTCTGACCCTCGATATAGCAATTCTTGAAATATAATTTGAAAGCTGACTTATTAGATGTATAGAGAGTGTCTTGACTTCCTAAGAATGAACAATCCTTGAATTCTACTTGGTCAGCATAGTTTACAAGAGCGGCTGCTCTTTCTGTAGCTGCCTTTGTTCCTACATCCGTAGCCTCATTTCTTATGACTGTAATGGATTCCTTACCGTTTATTTCAACACCGTCGGCTATTTCCTCATCAGTCATATACTTGTTGAATGAGTTTTCAAAGCAGATGTTTTCCGCTCTGAATCCCGTTGCGCCTGCCTGGGGCATTACAGCTGCTCCCCAGTAGCTTACAACATCGCCTTTTGTAAACTTATCATAGTCTGCATAAGGGCTGTATACACTTCCGACAGCAGAATAATATTTATAGCCTATACCATAGTACCATGTTATCTTTGTGTCGTCTCTGCTGCCGCCGTTGCTTGAAAGAGTGATATTGGGCACGTTTATAACAACTTGCTCTCTGTAAGTGCCGGGATCGATCTTGATCGTTACTCTCTGCTCTGCCGTTCTTGTCATAGCCGCTGCTGCATCTACGGCAGCCTGTACGGTCTTGTAAGGCTTATCTGCGCCTACGTTCAATGTTTCCGCATAGGGAACTGTCTTTGGAGATTCGTCCTTTAAAAGAAGATCTCTTGTAACGGCGCCGCCGTTTACAGTAACATGAGTTGATGTGGAATAGCCGTCATCAGTAATTGACGCCTGATAACTGCCGTCTCTCAAAGATACGGAATATGTACCGTTTGAAACCGTACCTGTATATTTATAACCGTCTTTTACATTTTCAAAGCTGATAGCTGACGGAGAAGCATTAAGAGTTTCATATTTGCCTCTTACCTGCGTAAGTCCTAAGAATTTACCGCTTACATTATAAACGGGAACAGCCTTTAAAACCACATTCTTGGTAAGTGGGTCTGCCGTTGACTGATTTACGGTTATTGCCTCTGAAAGCGTATAGTCGTAAGCGCCGTCAAGCGCAAGGCTATATTCCACATCAGCCGCCAAACGAGCTGAATATGTCTTTGCAGCCTTGTCTATATCGGCTATAACATTTTCAAAGCTTGTATCCTTAGGTATGAACGTAAGCTTTGTATCCGCCGGTATATCTCCTGCCATACCGCTTATTGTACCTGATATAGGATATGATACGCTTTCGCCTATTGTAAGATCGGCTGTTATCGCATTGCCCGGCTCTACCTTTACACGTCTTGTATCTGCCGTAATGGAATATTCAACAGCCATTTCGCCTGAAAGAGATGCGGAATACTCATAGCCCGGCTTTAATGTGATACTGTAGCTTTTGCCGTTTACAGTTGCTTCCTTGGCCTCGCCTGTTGTGAGGTTTGTAAACTTGATCTTATACTCGGATAAATTATAAGCATCATTTATAGAGCCCTTAACATCAACATAAGGCGTAAATTCGGGGCTGTAGAAAAGCATCTTGGAGCCCGTAACGGTTATGTAATACTTATAGTCTGCCAAAACTTCCATCTCTATGGTAGCCCACTTTGCTTCCTGAGTAAGCTTGAAGCCCGGAAGATCAATATTATCGGGGCCGCAGGGATAAAAGCCGGCTGTGCCGCTTATACAAGTCTGAGTGCCGTCGGGAGCAGTCACGGATACAAAGCCCTGCTTTGTGGGCGCATTGCCTATGAATGCCTTGAGCGTACCATCGACTGTGGGTATGAATTCAACATATGAACACTTTGCATCATCTGTTGTTACTATACCGTTAGCAGCTTTACCGTTTGAATTGGATGATCTTACATAATCCATACCGCCGCTGGCGCCTGCTGTAATATCCGTTCCTTTACTATAATATTTAAGGTCAAGACCTTCAAATGATGCTACGCCGCCGCTGCCCGTATTCTCAACGGTCCATTTGCCCTGAGTCAATGTATCTGCAAATACTGACGTAAATGAGCCGGAGCTTAGCACCATTATTACAGACAATACCATTGAAACAATGGATGTAAGTCTGTGTGAGATTTTTTTGCTCATAAAAAATTCCTCCTTTATTTATTTTTCCTTCATATCAGCAGGTTATTTTGCGCACTGTACCCGCCGATGCAATGTTACAATTATATTTTAACTGTATTGCAAACAAATGTCAACTATGACACAGTGTCAAAGATAGTAAGGTTTTTTACAAAAAAATATACAAATTTTTTAAAAATATGTTAGAATTATAATAGAAATATAAAAACAGAGGTTTTCAATATGAGATATTTAACAAACGATCTGGCTAAGCTGCTGGGCGTAACTACAAACACAATAAGACGATATGAGCAAAGCGGCTTTCTGAACCCAAAGAGAGATATTTCAAATTACAGGTGGTACGAAAGCCCCGATATAAGCAAGGCCGCTATGGTAAGGCTTTATTCCAAATGCGGCTTTTCCCACGACGAGATACGGTCTATGATAAAAAGCGACAACGTACACGACATATGCGCCAAAAAGCTTGAAGATATGGACAAGCAACTGGAAAGACTTACAAGGCTGCGCCACTGGCTCAAGGACAATATTAAGCTAATGGAAACCGTGGAAAAGCTCAAAAACGACTATACGACCATGAAATGCCCTGCCATGTACTACATCACATACAGCAGCGGAGATAAGCTCTTTAAGGAAAATGAAAGGCTCGATACTCTTAAACTGTTTATGTACGAAGCGCCTGAGGTACAGCTGCTGAGTGTGTTTAAGCTTGATGATATAAAAAGCGGCAGGATCATTTCCCATACAGGCTGGGCATTAAAAGAAATCGATGTGAAAAAATTCGGGATGTCGGATATTATATACGGCAATAAGTTTATTGAATATTATCCTGCTGTGGAATGTCTGTACGGCGCCGTTGAAATACCTTCAGAGGATATATACAGCAATGTGAAGATGAACAGATTATTCGGCGAATATCTTTCAGATGCCCGCAAATATATTGGAGAAAGAGGATGCCGTGTTTCGGGAGATATATTCCAAATATACGTGAATACCTTCGGCAGTACCGTAAATATCCTTATAGGTATCCCCTTTAAGGCAAAAGCCTGACAGGAGCAAGACCCCTGTCGAAAGCCCCAAAAACCAATGTATTTACAATAGCCTGCTTACACGATATGTTTGCTTTTATTATCCTTTTTTTGAATTTTATTTTTTTGATGACTTATAAATTTTTTTCACTTTTTTTATGATTTTACTTCTTTTTTTAAAACAAATATGTTAAAATAAAAAAAAGAACATACAAGGGAGGTATATTTATGTATGTACATCAGAGAATGACAAGGCGCCCCGTCACAGTCTCACCTGATTACTCCGTTTCAAAGGCATATCAGATCATGACAGAAGGACGTTATTCACAAATACCTGTAGTAGACAGCGACAACAAGCTCATAGGTCTTGTTACGGAAAAGCTTTTGGCGGAAGTCAATCCCTCAAGTGCGACCTCGCTGAGCGTATATGAAATAAACTATCTGCTTAGCAAAACCAAAGTAAAGGACATTATGAAAACAGGCATTTTCAAAATAGAAAAGGATGCTCTTTTGGAAGATGCCGCTCTTATAATGAAAGAAAACAGGATAAGCTCCCTTCCCGTTGTCGAAGGAGATTATCTTGTCGGTATCATTACACGTACAGATATATTCAGAGCTTTTATAGACATAATGGGCGTTAAGTCAAAGGGTACAAGGATTGCTATTTCCGCCAAGGACAGAACAGGTGTTTTTGCAGAGATCACTCAAGTATTTGCAGACTTGAATATAGATATAAGGAATATAAGCAATATCAATGAAAACGGTACTCTCGAAATGATAGTAAGAGTACGTTCCTTCGATGTGGATAAGGCTATAGAAGAGCTTATCGCAAAGGGCTATACGGTAGAATCCGTAAAGAAAATAAATTGATACATATGTATCAAGGAACTGTTGTATATCCATAAACAATTGGATCTACAGCAGTTTCTTTTTTTGAGATTATAAGTGAAATGCCGTTTTGCACAAGGCACGGCTCAAGGGGTATGCCCATTTTACTTAAATGCGGCATCCCCCTTTTTCATATTAATATCGGCTGTATCTGCTGCCCCTTCAAAGCGAATATTATTGTGTCTTCCAGCTTGCTGAAATCAGCAATCATCGAAAGAGGCTTTTTTTCAAAATTATCTTGGCCAAAGGGCACAAAATATATATTCTTTCTTGTTATAAGCCCTCCTATATTTTTAAGGCTGACGCCTAAGGCGTCGTTGGTGGAGACCGCCAGCACAAGAGGTCTGTTGTTTCTTAAATGAGCCTTGCACGCCATAGTCACCGGAGTATCGGTTATTCCGTTGTTGAGCTTGGCAAGAGTATTTCCCGTACACGGAGCCACGGCCATAACATCAAGATATTTCTTTGGCCCTATCGGCTCGGCTTCCTTTATGCTGGATATTATATCATTGCCTGTAATATCCACAATTTCCTTTCTGAAATATTCGGCGCTTCCGAAGCGTGTATCCATGCTCCCCGCATTGTAGCTCATTATCGGATATATATTGTAATCCTTTTCCTTAAGTTTTCTTATTTCCTCAACCACCTGAGAAAACGTACAGAATGATCCGCATAAGCAAAGTCCTATATTTAATCCTTGCTCATTCACAATAATCACCTCCGTTGTATACTATGATACAAATTTTCCATAGGTGATATCACAGCAAAGGCACAATATCCGTAATTGCATCGTTAAGTATCTCCGCCGCCGTGTAGGGAGCTATTCTTCCGGGAAGACCGGGACAATACACAGCCTTTATATTGAGCTCTCTTGCACAGTTGTAATCGATCCCTCCCGGCGCCTGTGCCAAGTCTATTATGACACATTCTCTGTTCACACGCTTAAGTATCTCGCAGCCTAATACAAGCGCAGGTGCTGTATTGAATATAAAGTCATATCGGTTTATATCGACTCCCATATTTTTTATATCCACAGGTGTCATACCATATGCGTTTATATAGGCTTCATCTGCTTTTTTTCTAAATGTAACGCATACGTTCGCACCTATGCCTTTAAGCATATTTGCCAGTATTTTTCCGCAGCGGCCAAAGCCTATCACCAGCACATTGCTGCCGAACAGCACTTTCCTGCTCTCCTGTATCGCCGTCATAACAGCGCCCTCCGCAGTAGGCACGGAGTTTTTGATGGCCACTTCCTCCATATCGAACAGGTCAAAATAATTTATGTTTGCAGATTCAAATTTTCTTCTCAGCTCCTTGTCTATAACTCCGCAAATTATATTTTTTATATTATGCCTCAGCATATTGTCCGTAAGGTCCGCTATAGTTATACCATCGCAGCCCTCCATATATACATTTACGCCGTCTTTTGAAAACGGTATCGGTGCTATTACCGCATCCGCGTTGTTCATAGCCCTTTCAAGGCTGTCGGTCTCACAATATCTGTTGCCGTATATATTTATGCCGTATCCGTTTTCTCTCAATATATCCGATAAGTATTTGTATCTGTAATCTCCGCCTATTACCGCAAATTTAATTCTGCTCACAAAATCACCCCACATATTTTAATTTTATGCAGGGTGCTGCTTGTATGATTATGAATTTTAGATCAATTGCGTTATGCCTTATTTACCTCATATGTTCCGTCGGCGCCGAAAACTATATTAACACTGTCGCCTACATCGAAGCTGTTGTTTTCAAGGCTGAATTTTCTTGTGCCGCCTTTGAGCTGTACGGTCACAGAGTTGTCGCTCCTGTCTGTTATCTCCACATTATTGTATACGGCCATGGTCTCATTTACGGCCTTGACGGCAACGATAGTGTTTTCCCTTATTATTGCCGAAATATTTTTGTTCCTATATTTTGTGTTGTCCGAATCGTCAAAATATGTAAGCCCCAAGTCGGTAAGCATATAGTCGTTGCCAAGAGCCTTATTTTCTTCCTTGGTGGCATATATGCTTATATTCCCTGTCCTAAGCTTGCTAGTATCCATGGATCTTTCAAAAGCTGCGACCCATACGCTGTAAGGTATCGGCTTGTCCTTGTCTCTTTCGTCAAATCTAAGCTTAAGCTTATCATTGCCCTTTATCTTGTTTATAAGAAACTGAGCTTGTCTCAGCGTAAGATAAGACTCGGGTTCAAAATGCTTTTCATCTGTGCCCGCTATAAGGCCTGCCGCATATGCCGCATTGATATATTTGTCGTACCATTTATCTATGGATGTGTCCTCAAAGGTTATGTTCCTGTCCATAGAATTTATCTCTGATATGGAATATTTGTCAAGGGCAGCCATCCTGCTTGCCTCTGCCCTTGTAACGGGATCGTTTTCCCCAATGATCCCCGCCTGACTTTCGTGGCTTTGTGCGTTGGTGCATCCCGATAAGACTATAAGCAATATGATCATAAAAGTTTTTCTGAGCATAGTTATTCCTCCTTGGTATTTGTTTCTATAAATAAACTATGCTCAAACAATTAAAATTATTACCGATTCTTATCTTCGTTAAGTCTTTTGCACAATTTTGATATCCTGGGGTGATCGTATCCTTTTTTGCAGGGAAATATTTTCTTACACGTTATTTTGGCTTCCAATGCTACATCATCAATGCCTTCGCTGTAAAATACCGCCTTGTAAAAGCATTCCTCGCCTTCGCCCAAAAGCTCCTTTATCCTTGTACTGTCTGTCTTGGGGCCTCTTTCTTCCATATACGACGGAGTGTACTCCGTAAAAGGACTTTTAGGCAGCTTGTAGAACATAAAGCTTTGGCAAAACAGTGCTTCTCTGCCGAATATATACAGCATATACAGATGAAGATGATCAAGAGTGCTCTCAGCGGAAATATCTATATCCAGCCAAAGCTTTTCCTTGCTGAAATCGGATATCCTCAGCGTGACAAGATCATATTGAGGTATTGCCTTGGATATCAGCTCCTCGACCTCATTCTTGCTCCCTTCCGCAACTATTCTCACGATCTCTTCGGGCGAAACGGTATCCAATATTTTTGCATGATCTTTTTCATATACCGCATTAAGCATATCCGCTCCGAGCTTTGTAAGCCTGTATGACGTACAAGGCGAATATACTGCGGCATCCATGATATCCTTTTCTTCGATATCTTCGCAGCTTTTCAGTGTCTCCATAAAAAAGGCAAGCTCGTCATAAAAAGAAAACGAGCAAAGATAGCATGGGTCTATAAGCCTTAAATAATAGCCAAACGGGGTGAGGAACCACTTATCGAATCTCAGCCCCAGCCGAAAGGAGATCATGGATATCATCCTGTCCATTTCATCGGCGCCTCCCGAAAGGAGACTTTCCATGGCTTCCGCACCCAAGCCTATCTCGTCAAAAAAATCATTGAATATGGCATCTATAGGCACAGGATCTTTAAGCCAGTTTTCAATATCCTTACTCTGTATGTCGTAATATTCTCCCAAAAAGCTTTCGGAAAGGCTGTCGGCAGCAATATACACGGCCTTATCGATGACAAGAGAAAAAATATCTCTCTCCGGCATATTCAATATATCATTATATCTTTTGCCCCGTCTTACGGCAGTTATCCCTACAGAGGGCATCTTTTCAAATATTCCCATCTCAAGCCCCAGTATGAAAATATACTCCACATATCTTTTATCGGCCATTGATATATTGTGTTTTATACCGTTGTAGAATTCCTCCGAAATATTAAAGCCTTCATCAAATTTAACTATTCCTTCTATGCTGTTTGCAATGGCTCTGATATCGGATAAAAAGGGATGATCGCTTATTGAAAATTCATAAGTATTTATATCAATGCCCGTATCGGAATATCCTATAACGGGATAAAAAAGAGTGTCCTTGTCATTTGCCGCATCTGCCAAAAATGCAGGCGAAAGTTCGGTATTGTCTATAAAAGAAGAATAATACCATTTTCTGAAAAAATTATTTGAATACTCCAATAAAATATCTCTTTTTGCCTTGTCAAATTTATTATATATCTCCGTGAAGCCCGTTGTAAACACTTCCGAAAGAGCATCGATGATTTTACTGTGTTTTTCCATATAAATAATTAACCTTTCATAATGTTGTTTCATATATCATACGGTATTTCCGCCATCGATATACTCTTTGTTTTATATTTCACAAGGCATTTACTGTATTTTGCCCGATGAAGCCAAAAACAAACATTAAGCTTATGCCCGGATAAATTATAGTATAACAGATTATCCGCCTTTACACAAAAGAAATTTGAAAAAATATTCTATATTTTTGAAAAAAACTTGTAATTTTTTATTTACTAATCCACAAAAAGTTGTTATAATAATATCAGAATATTTTGCGGAGTGCATAATATTTATACTCTGAGGGCTCCGATTCTTATATAAGCTGTCAACCTTATATATGAACAAGCTCTACTCAAATAATACAAGGAGGATTTAAAAATGGCAAAGATCATGCAAACTATGGATGGTAATCAGGCTGCCGCAACCGTATCTTATGCTTTTACGGAAGTTGCCGGTATTTACCCTATTACACCATCCTCACCTATGGCTGAATATGTTGACGAGTGGGCAGCCAGAGGTAAAAAGAATATTTTCGGTCAGACTGTAAAGGTTGTTGAAATGCAGTCTGAGGCAGGTGCTGCCGGTACAGTACACGGTTCATTGGCAGCCGGTGCTTTAACTACTACATATACTGCATCTCAGGGCTTACTTCTTATGATCCCCAATATGTATAAAATAGCAGGCGAGCTGCTTCCATGCGTTCTTCATGTCAGCGCACGTTGTGTTGCCAGCCACGCTCTTAACATTTTCGGCGATCATTCAGACGTTATGGCTTGCCGTCAAACAGGTTTTGCAATGCTTGCATCTTCTTCCGTACAGGAGGTTATGGATCTGGGTGCTGTTGCTCACCTTTCAACCATCAAGGCTAAGGTACCTTTCCTTCATTTCTTTGACGGTTTCAGAACTTCTCACGAGATACAGAAGATCGAAGTTCTTGACTACGATGATTTGGCAAAGCTTGTAGATTGGGATAAGGTAAAGGAATTCAAGGAGCACGCTCTCAATCCTGAGCATCCATGTACAAGAGGTACTGCTCAGAACCCTGATATTTTCTTCCAGGCAAGAGAAGCTTGCAATCCTTATTATGATGCTGTTCCGGCTGTTGTTGACGAATATATGGCAGAGATCAGCAAGCTTACAGGCAGAGATTACAAGGCATTTAATTACTATGGCGCTCCCGATGCAGACAGAGTAATAATCGCTATGGGTTCTATCTGCGATACTATCATCGGTACTATCGACTATCTTGCAGCTAAGGGCGAAAAGGTCGGCGTTGTAAACGTTCACCTTTACAGACCTTTCGTAGCAAGCAAGTTATTGGAAGCTATCCCCGCTACAGCTAAGAAGATAGCTGTTCTTGACAGAACTAAGGAGCCCGGTTCACTGGCTGAGCCTTTATATCAGGATGTTGCAACCGCTTTCTTCAACAGCGACAGAAATCCCGTTATCGTAGGCGGCAGATTCGGTCTTGGTTCAAAGGACACTACTCCTGCCGATATAATCGCAGTTTATGACAATCTTGCAGCAGATGCTCCAAAGCATCCGTTCACATTAGCTATCGAGGATGACGTAACTAACCTTTCATTAAAGAGAGGCCCTGTTGTTGACGTTACTCCCGAGGGTACTTCAAACTGCTTATTCTGGGGTCTTGGTTCAGACGGTACTGTAGGTGCCAACAAGAACTCTATAAAGATCATAGGCGACCATACAGATATGTATGCTCAGGCTTACTTTGCATATGACTCAAAGAAGTCAGGCGGTATCACCAATTCTCACTTAAGATTCGGCAAGAAGCCTATCCGCTCACCATATCTTATCGATACGGCAGACTTTGTTGCTTGTCATCAGCAGTCATACCTTAACAAGTATGATATGACATCTAACTTAAAGGACGGCGGCAGCTTCCTGCTCAACACTATTTGGTCAGATGAAGAATTGGATACTCACTTACCTGCAAATGTTAAGAGAGATCTTGCTGAAAAGCACATTAATTTCTATACTATCAACGCAGTTGAGATCGGTAAGGAGATTGGTCTTGGCAGCAAGTTCAATATGGTATTACAGTCAGCCTTCTTTATGATCACAGAGATCATTCCTAAGGACGATGCTATCAAGTACATGAAGGAATTCATCGTTAAGTCCTACGGCAAGAAGGGTGAGAAGATCGTCAATATGAACTATGCGGCTGTTGACAGAGGCGCAGAGGGCTATCACAAGGTAGAGGTTCCCGCAAGCTGGGCTAACGCAGCTGACGAAGCTGCCGCAGCTACTGACAGACCTAAGTTCATTACAGACATAGTTGACGTTATGAATGCTCAGAAGGGTGACACTCTTCCCGTATCAGCATTCAAGGGTATTGAAGACGGTACATTCGAGCATGGTACTGCTGCTTATGAGAAGAGAGGTATCGCTATCAACGTTCCTGTATGGGATCCTACTTCTTGTATCCAGTGTAACCAGTGTGCATTCGTTTGTCCTCACGCTTGTATCAGACCATTCCTTTTAACCGATGATGAAGCTGCTAAGGCTCCCGCATCTGTTAAGGCTGTTCAGGGCAAGGGTAAGG
>CANPXH010000042.1 GCA_947585865.1 uncultured Clostridia bacterium | reverse complement strand
TAACATGTTAAGCTGACCAATACTAATAAACCGAGGGCTTGTCTAAAAAAGATATGACGGTTAAGTGGTTGATGTTTATATTCAGTATTTGGGTCAATGATCCTCGATAGCTCAGCGGTAGAGCACTCGGCTGTTAACCGATAGGTCGTAGGTTCGAATCCTACTCGGGGAGTTCAGGAAGCGTATCAGTCTATTGCTGACCTGTCTTTATGTGGCCCGTTGGTCAAGAGGTTAAGACACGGCCCTTTCACGGCTGAGACACGAGTTCGATTCTCGTACGGGTCATTTTAACGGGGTGTAGCGTAGCTTGGCTAGCGCGCCTGATTTGGGATCAGGAGGTCGCAGGTTCAAATCCTGTCACCCCGATTTTTATTTTTAATAACCGCCCTGCGGTTTTATCCAATGTGTACCAGTAGCTCAGCTGGATAGAGCAACGGCCTTCTAAGCCGTGGGTCGGGGGTTCGAATCCCTTCTGGTACATTTTTTTTATTATTTCAAAACTAAACAAAACATTCTTATTGTGTATGTATAGCTTAAGCTGATAATGTGTTACATAACGAAATGTTTTGCGATCGCCATTGTTTTATTTTACAACTATATTATTTAAAATGTATGGTGGGTATGGCGCAGTTGGTTAGCGCGCAAGATTGTGGCTCTTGAGGCCGAGGGTTCGAATCCCTCTACCCACCCTTTTGTAGGCATATTTTTGCCTGCAATATATATGTGGGCCACTAGCTCAGCAGGCTAGAGCACTTGACTTTTAATCAAGGGGTCTCGGGTTCGAGTCCCGAGTGGCTCATACTGTTGAAAGCCTGTTAAATACAGGCTTTTTTCTATGCCCGAAAATAACAGGCTCTATAATAACAAAAATACACCCCTAAAAGGTCAGAAATTCCTTTTTGGGGATAATTTGGGGATAGTTTAAAAAATTAAGTGATATAGTTTTATCAATTTTAACCTTTCTGTTTATAATTTTTTGAGCCATTTAAACGCTCCCTTTCTTTTGATATTACAAACCAATAAGTTTGGATGGATTTATACATAAAAGAAAATCTGAATTTTTTATATATACTTTATAATTTCACAACAACAATTACAAATTTATAGTGGAAATAAAAAATAATGCTCTCAGCTAATGAAATGAGGGCATTATTTTTTTTATAATTAAGCTAAACAAATGACATTAAAGAAGTCTATTTCAACAGATCGTCGGCAGAAATATCAAAGATCTCGGCAAGGGTCTTCAATTCAATATCGGAAACAGGACGTGTCTGTCCCTCAAGCTTTGAAAGAGACGAAGGGTTAATGTCTATACCCTTTGTCTGAAGCTTTGCAAGAAGCTCCTTTTGCTTTATTTTATTTTCAAGTCTCAGCTGCGTAATTTTATTTCCGATTATATTTTTATTCCCAAGCTCCTGTTTGCGAGGTTTCATATTTATCAGCTCCCGATGAGTATAGTTAATTTTAGTATATTAATAAATCGTGGATTTATAATTTTTATGTGGAATTATATTGGCATTTTTTGTCTTGTTATATATAATGATAATAAATTATAATTCTCAAAAAGAATTATATTAAGTCATGGAAGGAAGTGATGTATCGCACTTAAATGTTTTAAATATTGCCATATCAAAAAAAATTTATTAAAGAAACGGAGGAATTAATATGGCACACAGTAGTGATGAAAAGGTTTGCGCAACATGTAAGTATTGGGTAGGAGAACGTAAAATAACTCCTTTTAATGAAGTTGAGTATGGTTATAACACACCGGGAAAGTGCAGCAGTCCTGGTTCCGCCATTGAACTGGGCGGATATTGGTCAAACAGAGGCGCCTGTTCAAAATGGTATCCTGTTTGCTAGAAACTTGACGTTATTATTTTGGTTTGATAGCAATGTTCTAAGCTTTAGCGGTTATCAATGTTTTTAAATCATAGATGAGTACGCTGCATTGGCGAAACGGAAATATTATTGACTTAAAGATATGTTCTATACGATTGTATATGAGGTATAAATATGCGGCATACAGATCACTTTAGCTGAGGTGAGCATAAAAATGTTGTTGGCTAAGATACGACACAGCGGGAGATGATATTATGTACATTTTCAGAAAACCCCATGGGCGTGTACTTTTTATTACGGAGAATAATATCATCAGAAGGCCTGATGGAAGCTTTGCTTACATAATAAAAGATAATTTTGTGTGCAGTTATAAAAGCGGCATTGAAATATGGCGCATAGATTATCCGTTTATATATAACAGCAGAAGCGGAACTATTGACTATGTTGTCAGAGACAATGAAATGATAGATTTTAGAACAAAGCATTTTTTGGGATATATAACCAATGAAAAGTGGGTATGGAATGATAAAGATGCCACAAAGGCCTCGGTTATCGATATAACGGAGGCGAGGGAGGAGTAGATATGTTATCAGAGACAGTAAAGTATATATTAAGTCACATACATCATCGCTTTGACCCCAAAGTCGGTTATTATGATTATGTGCCAAAATACAAGAAGGGTATGCGGGTATCCGTTGATTTTGAATACGTTCCTTCGGAATATGAAAAGGAAAAGGCAGAAGCGGAGGAAAGAGAAAGAAAAATAAGAGAAGGCATACCTATGACACCTGCGGAAAGGGCAGGATTCAAGGTAATAAAAGGCTCAGGGCTTAAAATACCGAAAGGCTCAGATATGAAAGCCGACCTTAAAGCAGTCGGCAAATGATCACATATCTATTATCCTTTCATTCAAATCATAAAGCAGTTCATTTGTTTCCATAAGCGTCAGACCCTTTTCAAGGGCAAATATTATAACGCAGTCACGTCTGTTTTTCCCGTACAGACCCCCTGCGTCGGCAAGGACAAGTATACGGTTTGCTTCTTCGGGAGTAGCTCTCAGACCGAAGCAAAGCTGTATGAGCTTGTCCTTTGTTGCTTTTCTGGTGCCGTTCAATATTTGGTAGCCATAAGTATAGTTGAGCTGCGAATCGTTTATGGCGTCTTTTTTGGATATATTTCTTTCCTTGAGCAATATGTCAAAATATTGCGTAAGGGTCATATTTTTAATGTATTTGTCATTTTCCGTGAGAAAGTTTTTTATCTCGGCTGATCTCTTTATTTCCGCAACAAGCTCGTCTGTACTTTTCATTTGCATCACCTCGTATTTTATGATAACATATTTACAGAGAATATTCAACAAAGAGGGAAAATTATGAAAAATATTGCCGATGAATTCAAAAGAAAATATGACGAATATGAGATCATAAATGAGATAAGCGGCAGTATATGGCGCATAAGGCTAAAAAGCTATGACAAAATATGTATCCTGAAAAAGATAGACAATCCCCATATATACAAGAGACTGCAGGAGCTTAAAATAAAAGGCGTACCTATAATATACAGCATATTTGAAAAAGAAAATGAAAGCTATGTTATAGAGGAATATATAAACGGCAGCAATTTATCCGAGATCATTGCATCAAACGGCGCAATGGATAAAAAAGATGCAGAGCATATAATAACGAATCTTTGCGATATATTGTACAGACTTCACGGAGAAAACATTATCCACAGGGATATAAAGCCCTCCAATATAATACTTACATCCGCAGGCACGGTCTATCTTATAGACTTTGGCATAGCAAGGAATACAGACGAATCAAAGCCAAGGGATACAAGACATTTAGGCACTGAATTTTATGCATCCCCGGAGCAGTACGGCTTTGCACAGACCGACTGCAAAAGCGATATATATTCTTTGGGCAAGCTGATGATAGTGCTTCTTAGCGGAAAGGAAAGCAGCGAGAACATAAATTCATTGCCTTTTAGAAGGATAATAGAAAAGTGTACGGAAGTAGATTCATCAAACAGATTTTCCGATGTACTCAAATTAAAAAGAGCTTTTAAATTCAAGAATAAAATATTTGTTTTGACGGCTGCGGGCATACTTTTGCTTTTTGCTCTGCTGATATATGGCAGGGGAACTCAGCTTGAGGATACGGCAGAAGCCACGACCGAGATAACGAGCACGAACACAACCGAAGCTTCATCCGAAACTACCGCCGTTACATCCGCTGCGACCACTGTGACCCCAACCACACAGACTACAACGAAGCAGCCGCCAAAGACTCAGCCGAAGACTCAGACTCAGACAAAGCCTTCAGCCGATCAAAAGGCAGATGATCTGACTGCAGCGCAAAAGACCGAGGAAAAGAGCGGCAGCATAGAAAGAGAGATAAGGGAAGGCTATGCCGTGGATACATTGCTTTATGACAAGGAAAATTATTTTCGGCATATATACTATGACGACGCATTTTACGACACATATCCCTATATGAATTTGTATAAATATATGCCTAAGCAAAGCAACATAGTGTATTTCAATGATAATATATACGGCAATGTTTTTGCTGATGAGACCAACGAAGGGGTAAATATTGAAATAGAGGGGAATAAAATTTTCATACCCAATGAATCAAATGTGGATTATGACGAAAGGGATTATGCCGTTACGGACAGGGTCCATACCGTTATTTTTGTGGATATGGACAATGACGGTCTAAAGGATATTTTGAGCGTAGAGCTTGCTTATTACAGCGAGGATGACAGCAAGGGCTTTTACAAGCTCTATTTGGCAGGCACCTTTATAAAGGTGAATACCGATCTTTCAATGAATGTTATGAACGGGGAAAAAATAATACTTAAGAACGGTTCCGGCACACTGTATGTAGGGCCGGGCAGGATAGCGGCAGTTGAAGACGGCGCCGAACCCTTGTATTACAAAGTGATTGGCGGCAATATAGCTTCTGCTCCCGTCTCTTCTTGATAAGAAAAGACAAGAGCAGATGTACTTATGCCTGTATTTATTTGTGCATTACATATTTGTTTTAAAGAAATCGGCTATCTTATCGAAAGGTATAACATCAGTTTTGTCGTAAAGATCCGTGTGAACGGCATTGGGGATAAGCATAAGTTCTTTGTTATCCCCCTTGAGCTTTTTGAAGGCATCCTTACTGAAATAGCAAGAATGAGCCTTTTCGCCGTGTATGAGAAGAACGGCGCTTCTTATTTCATCGCTGTAGCAAAGTATCGGCATATTCATAAATGAAAGTGCGGATGTGGTATTCCAGCCGTCGTTTGAGTTAAGAGAACGCTTGTGGTAGCCTCTGTCTGTTTTATAATAGTCGTAATAGTCCTTTACAAAGAAGGGCGCATCCTCGGGAAGAGGATCTGCAACGCCGCCTGCTCTTTGATATGTGCCGTTTTTATAGTCCTCAGTCCTTTGAGCGTTGAGCGCTTTTCTTTGCTCGTAGCGTGCGTCTGCATCCATTGAGTCAAAATAACCCATGGCATTTACACGGCTCATATCATACATGGTAGAGGCAACGGTCGCTTTTATACGTGTGTCTATGGCCGCTGCATTAATAGCCATACCTCCCCAGCCGCATATGCCTATGACGCCTATTTTTTCGGGATCGACATTATCCTGTACGCTCAGAAAGTCCACAGCGGCACAGAGATCTTCCGTGTTTATATCGGGAGAAGCGACATATCTTGGCTCGCCGCCGCTCTCTCCCGTAAAGGATGGATCAAAGGCAAGAGTTAAAAAGCCTTTTTCCGCCATTGTTTGAGCATATAAGCCCGAGGACTGCTCCTTTACGGCGCCGAAAGGACCGCATACCGCTATTGCAGGAAGCTTTCCCGCTGCTCCCTTGGGCGTATACATATCTGCCGCAAGCTCTATACCGTATCTGTTGCGGAACGTTACCTTTCTGTGATCCGTATTTTTGCTTTTGGGAAATACCTTATCCCATTGGTTTGTCATTTTAAGCATATCATATCATCCTTTCCCAAATATTTGATTACACTGTCTAATCATAGTATACCATTATTTTGCACATATATAAAATACTTATATCTTATATCCTGTTATTCTTGACACGAATAACTGCTGCTGCTAGAATATATCTGAGGTGATATAATGGAACTCAGAACGTTAAGATATTTTTTGGAGATAGCAAGAGAAGAAAATATGTCAAGAGCGGCAGAACGCCTTCATGTTTCTCAGCCCACGCTTTCAAGGACTATGAAGGAGCTTGAGGAGGAGCTTGGCAGACAGCTTTTTGTCAGGAGCAGCTACAGCATACACCTTACCGATGAGGGTATGCTGCTCAGAAAAAGAACAGAAGATATTCTGGAAATGGTGTACAGGATAAAGGAGGAGTTCAAGACTGCCGGCGAAAGCATAAGAGGAAACATATATATAGGCTGTGCCGAGTCATATCTTGTAAAGTATTTGGCAAGGGCGATAAAGCATCTTAATGAAACATATCCTCTTATACGCTATCATATCGTAAGCGGCGATACGGAACAGGTAAGCGATAAGCTGAAAAAGGGGATATATGATTTTGCCCTTATTGCCGAGCCGCCGGATCTTTCCCAGTATAACTATATTGAGCTTCCGGAAAACGATGTGTGGGGAGTTATAATGCCTGCCGATCATCCTCTTGCCAAAAAGGAAAATATAACGGCGGAAGATCTGAGACCGTATTCTGTATTTACTTCAAGACAGTCTATATCCGCCGATCTGCCGAGGTGGGGAAGCAACGATGCAGACAAGCTCAATATACTTGCCACATTTAATCTTTCAAACAACGCCTCTGTATTTGTGAAGGAAGGACTGGGAGTTGCTCTTACATTTAAAGATCTGCTGAATACGGGAGATGACAGCGGTATTGTGTTCAGACCCTTGTATCCTCCTCTTGAGAGCAGGATGTATTTTATTTGGAAAAAATATCAGGCATTTACTCCCGCTGCGCTTGCTCTTTTGGAGGAGCTAAAATGGGTGCTGGATAAATAATTTATGACGTGTGCCGTATAAATAATGTACTTGTTGCAAAACCATTCCAAATGTGTTATTATAGTTAGGTTATCGGAGTTTTGATACTGCAGCGTTTTATATACAGATCACTTTTGGATTTTATCGGGAGAAAAGCCATGGTATTTGAGACCTTTAATGAAGAACAGACAAAGAACATAGGCTATGCCTTGGGGAAGAAAGCAAGGCCGGGAAACATATACTGCCTTAAGGGCGATCTGGGCACAGGCAAGACCGTATTTACAAAGGGCTTTGCCGAGGGTCTGGGCATTACGGAGCATATCACGAGCCCTACATTCACTATAGTCAACGAATACAAGGATGGCAGGATACCGCTTTATCACTTTGATGTATACAGGATAGGCGGCTGCGATGAAATGTATGACATAGGCTATGAAGAATATATAGACGGTGACGGCGTATGCCTTATAGAATGGGCGGAGCTTATAGAAGATATCATACCGAAAAATGCAGTGTGGATAGTTATAGAAAAGGATATGACAAAAGAGGATATATGCTACAGAAAAATAGAGGTGAAATAAATGAAGATACTTGCTCTTGACACTACGGGACTTGTGGCAAGTGCGGCTCTTGCAGATGAGAACAAGACTATAGCGGAATTTACTCTGAACCATAAAATAACACATTCTCAAACGCTTATGCCGCTTATAGAACATATCAGGGATATGACGGAGCTGGATCTTAAGACTATAGATTATATAGCCTGCGCCTGCGGCCCCGGCAGCTTTACGGGGCTGAGGATAGGAGCGGCGGCGGCAAAGGGGCTTGCCCATGGACTGGATAAGAAGATAATACCGATACCCACTCTTGACGGATTGGCATATAATATGTATGGCTGCGACAGACTTATTGTGCCGATAATGGATGCAAGAAGAGGCCAGGTGTATACAAGTATATACTCCTGCGGCGAAGGCTTTGAGCGAGTGGCCGAATATATGGCCTGCGATATAAAGGAGCTGTTAAGTCATGTGGCGGCTCTTGATGAGAGCGCTGTCTTCTTAGGTGACGGCGTTCCCGTGTTCAGGGATGAGATAAAAGCCTACAGCCCGGATTTTTCATTTGCTCCCGTATCGGCCAATATGCAAAGGGCTGCCTGTATAGCCGCACTTGCCCTTGAAAGAGTAAATATGGCTGTCAAGCCAAATGATCTTGAAATAATGTATCTGAGAAAATCTCAGGCAGAAAGAGAGCTGGAGGAGAAAAATGCAAATAACTCCAATGGATAAAAGCCATATAGACGGCGTTTATGCAATAGAAAAGGACTGTTTTGCTGTTCCGTGGAGCAGGAAAGCTTTTGAGGGGGAGCTGGAAAACAAGCTGGCCGTATACGTTGTGGCCACAGAAGGAAACGACGTGATAGGCTATGGAGGAATGTGGCACGTTGTAACAGAAGGGCATATCACCAATATAGCCGTACACAAGGACCATAGGCGCAGGGGTGTGGGAGATGCCATTGTAAAGGCGCTTATAGGGATAGCCGAGGAAAGAAATATGATAGGTCTTACCTTAGAGGTACGCAAAAGCAACGATGGAGCACGGAAGCTTTATGAAAACAACGGTTTTAAGCTTGAAGGCATACGTACCGAATATTACGAGGATAACAGAGAAGACGCTCTTATAATGTGGAAATACCTTATAAATGAGGAGGCTCTGATATAAAACGGAGGTGTTGATATGATAAAGGAACTGGGTCACAGACAGCTAAAAAGATATTGCAATTATTCGGATATAAATTTTGATGAGAGCATATATGACAATGATATAATAGGTCAGCCCAAAGGCGCTGAGGCTCTTAAATTCGGTCTCAGCATAAAAAGCAGGGGCTATAATATATATGTGGCGGGTCTTTCCGCCAGCGGCAAAACCACATTTGCCGAAAAATACGCAAGGGAAATGGCGGAAAAGGATAAAACTCCGGAGGATATGTGCTATGTGCTGGACTTTAAAAATGTAAATTCGCCAAAGCTTTTAAAGCTTGAGGCAGGCAGGGGCAAAGAGTTCAAGGAGGATATGGGAGAGCTCATCGACCGACTGAGCATAGAACTGCCCGAAGCGTTTTCTTCGGCGGAGCATGAGGAGGACAGGAGCAGGATATTAAAGGCTGCTCAAAAAGAAAAGGATGAAGCCGTAAAGGAGCTTACGGAAGCGGCTAAGGAATTTAATTTCGGCGTAAAGATAAGCGGGAACGGCTCCATATATTTTCTGCCTATAGTCGACGGCAAGATGATAAGCGAAGAGGAATTTGAAGAGCTTGACGAGAAGGCCAAGGAAGAGATATCCGAAGGCTCAGACGAGGTGCATGAGCTTGCCGGCAGGACAATGAAGCTTATAAAAGAAATAGATACTGCGGCTCAAAGCAAGATAGATGAGATGGACTACAATACCGGACTTATGACGGTAGGTCATTTTTTGGGAGCTCTTCAGGAAAAGTATTCGGACAACAAGGCAGTCAGCAAATATCTCTCCGATGTAAAGGAAGATATATTGGACAATATAGACAACTTTTCCGCAGATATGGGAGAAAGGCAGGAGGATCCCCTTTCCTCCGTAATGCCGTGGATAGCAAAGAAAAGCTCAGAGGAATTCCTTAAAAAATATGACGTCAATCTGATAGTGGACAACAGCGGGCTTAAGGGAGCGCCTGTTGTGGTATGCTATAATCCCACCTATGCAAATCTTGTGGGCGAGATAGAATACGAGAATGAAAACGGAAATTTCGTAACGGACTTTATGAAAATAAAGGCGGGTCTTCTTCACAGGGCAAACGGCGGATATATCATATTCCATGCTTCTGATCTTTTCAACAACTTATTTGCGTGGGAAACGCTCAAAAGAGCTTTAAGAACAAATAAGGTGACTATAGAGCCGATGAAGGAGTATCAGCTTGGAGGTCTTGCCGTTGCAGGCATACAGCCCGAGGCGGCGGACATAGATGTGAAGGTGATCATAATAGGCTCTATGCTCTATTATGAGCTTATAAAGGAATATGATGATGACTTCGGAAGGCTTTTCAAGATATGTTCGCTTTTTGATTACGAAATGGATTACTCCAATGAAAATATAAGCGCTACCATGGGATTTATAAAGAGCTATGCCGAAAGGGGAAATACTCTTCCGATAAATAAAAATGCGGTATGCGAGCTTTTGGAATATTCCATAAGGCTTGCCGAAAGGCAGGATAAACTTTCCACCAGGTTCGGCATAATAGGAGATATACTTGCCGAAGCCAATACCTGGGCTATGCTTGACAATGCAAGATCGGTCTCAGAAAAATATATTAAAAAAGCCATTGACAAAAAGCTTGAAAGAATGGATATATATGCCAAGAAGTATTCCAAAATGATATGCGACAATGAGATATTCATAGATACTCAGGGCAAAAAGGTCGGACAGGTAAACGGACTTTGCGTTATGGAAACAGGCGACCACACATTTGGACTTCCCACAAGGATAACTGCCAGCACCTATATGGGAAAGGCAGGTATCGTCAATATAGAGAAGGAGGCCGATATGAGCGGCTCTGTTCATGACAAGGGAGTACAGGTGCTTACAGGTTATTTGGGCAGAAAGTATGCCCAGGACTTTCCTCTTACACTTAGCTGCCGCATATGCTTTGAGCAAAGTTACAACGGTATAGACGGCGACAGCGCCTCTTCCACAGAGACCTATGCCATAATATCGAGCCTTGCAAACGTGCCTATAGATCAGGAGCTGGCAGTTACGGGCAGCATGGATCAAAGAGGAGATATACAGCCTATAGGCGGAGTGACTTATAAAATAGAAGGGTTCTACGATGTGTGCAAGGCCAAGGGCTTTACAGGCGGGCAGGGCTGTATAATACCGGGATCGAACGTAAAGGATCTTGTTCTGAGGGATGACGTAATAGCATCCGTCAAAAAGGGCGAATTTCATATATATGCCATCGATACCATAGATGACGGCATTGAACTGCTCATGGGTAAAAAAGCAGGAAAGCCTTTGCTCAAGGGTGGGTATTCAAAGGACAGCATACATTCTCTTGTATATGAAAAGCTCAAGAGCTACTATAAAAAAAGCATAAATTAATATCGGACAAAATAAGATACGGGGCTGTTGCGCCTTTATATAACGCAGCAGCCCCATATTTATGTTATCTTCCGTGCCTGCACTTTTGCGGGATATGCCCGTTCAGGCTATAAGCATCTGCTGCTGCTGCACACAAGATATATGACCTGTTTTTTTTCCGAGATGCGTTTGAGAAGCTCCAATGCTCTTTCGGTATGCTCATCGTCAAGATTAACAAAAGGATCGTCTAATATCATAAACGGGCTCTCATCTTTAAACAGTGCGTCTATAAGCGCAAGGCGCATAGACAGCATTATAATATCGGTGTAGCCTGCGCTGAAGTATGCTATTTCTCTTGTCTGACCTGCTTCTTCTATAAATATATCCAGATCGGATGTGATGCGTACTGTGCCGGGATCCTTGCTGAAAAGCTCCTTGGCATATTTTATAAAGCCGTCATGAAGAGGCTTGCTGTAAGAATTTGAAAGACCGTCTTTGGCTTTTTTGAGCATATCTATGGTCTTGTCCAGTATATTGCAGCTATGTATGTCATCTTCTTTTTGCTGCCTCAATCTGTCCAGCTCATCCTCCTTTTGGGGAAGCTCGTCAATTTTGGCAGTCAGTTCGGCTATGCTTTGTTTCAGATCCCGCTTTTTGTCGTGTAAGCTGAATATATCCTCGCTAAGCTCCTTTTCCCGTGCCTTAAGGCCTGCTGCATCCTCTGTCTTTGCAAAAGGAGTTTCTTCCGATATATCTGTATGCTCCTTCCTGAATTTGTTTATTTTGTCGGAGAGAGCCTTTTGCTTTTCATCCATATCCATAATGTCTTTCGCATCGCTTTTTATTTTATCTATTGCATCCTTGTAAGGATGCTTTTGAGGTATGTCATACTTATATCCAAGAGCCTGCATTTTGCTCAGCGTATTTTCATATTCATCCCATTTAGCCTTAAGAGAAATATAACTGTGTACCTTTGCTTTAAGCTCCTTCATAATATCCTCGGCGCTCCCGTTCAGACCGTAGCTGTTTCCAAGCTCGACAGCCTTGCTTTCGAGGCGGGCTATTTCTTCTTTGTTTGCTTTAAATGACTTTTGTATTTCTTCATTTAGGCCAAGCTTGTTTTTTCTGTTTATGATATACAATATTATGCCAGCAGCAAAGAGAATGACGCCTATTATCGGTACAGCAAAGCCGCTTTGGCGCAGCATAAATATGCCTGCCGCAGTAACGGCGGCTCCCGCTGCAAGCAGCACAACAGGCAGTATTGAAACCTTGTCGGTATTTGCTTGCATATTTTCCATTATATTTTCATTTTTGGCCCTAAGCTCTTTAGCCTTTGCCAATGCGGCGTCACTGTCTTCAAGCTCTTCTTCGGAAGGCGGCTTGAGGGCAAAGAGCTTTTCAAGCTCATTTAAGGAATTTCCTTCGCTGTCGCAAATATGGTTTTTTTTGTTTGTATCGGTATAATTGTCTCCCCAAACGGAGTATATTATATTATCCAGCTTTATTGCAATTTCTTTGTACTCCTCGGTCTCCTCCTCGGAAGGTATGCCCTTCGGATATCGGCTTTTTATATCATTTATCTTTTTTTCAATATCCCTGTGCTCCTCTGTCAGCTCTTTTATTTTTTGGATATTCGTGTTTTTTGTTTCGGCTCTCATTGCATTTTCTATACGTCCACTTATATTGTCCTTTTCAGCCGACTTATACTTTATATCATTTTCAAGGGCATTGAGATCGTCTGTATTTTGTCTGAGACATTCTTCCAATTCATCTCTGTTTGACATCTCCCTTTCCTTTTTGGATATAAGCTCTTGCGTTTCGTCTATGCTTCCTCCTCTGCCACTGAAATATTTGTACTCCCTGCGCTTTTTTTTAAGAGCACTTATGGCGCTTTCAAAGTTATTTACATCGTTTGTATCGTCTAACAGATCGCTGAGCCTTGCGGTGATATTGTCGGTGTTCATATTGGTCTCATAGAACATTTGGGGCATAAATGTGCTCCTTTCAAAGGAGTCCGTATCCAGACCGAAAAGTTCATTTCCCACAAGCTTTGAAAAGTCCTTGCTCTCTTTGTTTGTATCAAGATCAAATAATTTAAATGTGTCCTGAGCGGGAGCATTGCCGAAGCAGCGTTCTATTTTGTATTTCCTGCCCTTTGCCTCAAACACAAGATCGCCGCTGTATGAACCGCCCTGCCATGGCGTATACAATTGCCTTTCATTGCTTTTCACAGTCTTTCCCGCTCTCGGCATTCCGTAAAACATTATCCTTATAAAAGCGGCAAGAGTGGTTTTGCCAAAGCCGTTTTTTTCTTTTATTACTGTCATGCCTTCATTAAAGCTTACGGAATAATCGGAGAGGGTGCCAAAATTGTTTATATGACAGCTTATAAGTTTCATAAAACGATCGCCTCCCCGCTCAGCGCCTGTATGCCGCATTGTATTATTTTATTTTTTTCGTCATCATCGATATCGGCGTCGGCCATTACCCTGCGTATGAATTCACCCTTAAGAGATACCTCGTCTTTATAGTCTTCGATATTTATTGCCGGTTGGCTCTTATCTTCTATCCTGAACAGGAAAAATCTGTTTTCCAGCTCGGTCATAAGATATTTTGTGTCGGGATCGAGACCCATATCATGTCTGCCGGTAAGCACAAGCTTTACCATATTGTCTTCGCTTATGTTCTCGATCAGTTTTTCCGCCGCTTTTTGTATTTCCGCACCTGATGTAAGAGATGAGATGTCAAGAGATATCTCTGTCATGGTGCGCTTTGCAAACGGTATGAATTTGCTTTGTATGCCGCTGCCGCTTGTTTCAAGCAAGACAAATCCCTTTTCGCCGCATTCATCAAAGCCTCTGCCCTCAAGACATCCGCTGTAGCAGTAATACCCTCTGTCATCCAGCTTGTTTTTTTCATAGCTGTGCTTATGTCCGAAAGCGGCATAGTCTATACCCTTGCTGCGAAGCAGAGGTAAGCTTATAGCTCCGCTGCCTGCTGATGCCGATGTCTGACCGTGAAGCATTATTATATTTATTTTTTGGGGGTCAAGCTCAAGAGAAGAATACATACTTTGGCAGTTGCTCTCATATATTTCTATACCTGCTATCACAACATTGCCAAATGAAAAGTATCGCCAATCCTCAGAAAACATATTGAGGTTATCGGGGAGATCTATTCCCGAAAACACCCGTTCGCATTCATCATGATTACCTCTCAGATACAGAAATGTTATATCCTCCGCAGATCTTATTATGCTCAGCACATTGTTTGCCGTCTTTCTTGTGACCCTTTTTGTATCGAACATATCTCCCGATATCATAATGACGGAGACTTGATTTTCCTGTGCGTATCTGACCATACGTTCAAATGTGCGGCATATTTCTGTATTGCGCTGCAGCGCTTTTTCCGCCGAAAGATGCGTTTCCATTTTAGAATCCAAATGTATATCGGAGCAATGTATAAGCTTCATATGGTTATTCTCCTTTCCCTGTTATATTGATTATAATAAAATATAATAAAGAATTCAATACAAAAAGATTATTTAAAAAAACTGATATTACCAAAGGCGTTGTATAAATACGCCAAGCCCGTTTGCGCAAAGTATATGCCCCTTGATATGAGCTTTTTATTATAGCGGGGTGACCTTTGATAGGAGTATCAAAGTAAGGAGCCGTATTTTGCCGTGCAAAAAAATAAAGCAGCCGCACATTATGCTTTGTGCTTTTGCTTTATTTTTACTTTTATATTATATTTGCCGACATTGACGGATATTTCACATCCGATGCCGATTGCTTTGATATTTTATAAAGCGGCCTTAGCTTTGTCTACAAGCGCTGTAAAAGCGTTCATATCGTTTACTGCAAGATCGGCAAGCATTTTTCTGTTGATATTGATATCAGCCTTCTTAAGACCGTTCATAAGTCTGCTGTAAGAAATATCGTTCATTCTTGCTGCTGCATTGATCCTTACTATCCAAAGCCTTCTGTATGCTCTCTTAGTCTGCTTTCTGCCTGCAAAGGAGTGAGCCATTGCCTTCATAACGGACTGCTTAGCTACTCTGTACTGCTTGCTTCTTGCACCAAAGTAACCCTTGGCCATCTTTAATACTTTCTTATGCTTTTTACGTGCGTTGAGCGCACCCTTAACTCTAGCCATTTATATGTTCCTCCTTAGATATATGGTAATTCTTTCTTCATTACCTTAACGTTTGTGGCATCAACAGTGGTAGGCTTTCTGAGGCCTCTCTTTCTCTTAGTGCTCTTTTTTGTTAAGATATGCTGCTTGTTAGCCTTAGTTCTCTTGATCTTACCTGTACCTGTAACAGAAACACGCTTTGCTACAGCTCTTCTTGTCTTTAATTTAGGCATTTTTTTCTCCTCCTGAATAATTATTGTGTTTTGGGTCCTAAGAACATTGCCATAGTACGGGCTTCCATTTTAGGCTCTTTTTCTATAACGCCATATTCAGAAACCTGCTCAGCAAAGTCCTTCATTATGTCCTTAGCAACATCTTGGCGTGAAAGCTCACGGCCTCTGAATCGGATACTTACCTTAACCTTGTTACCGGACTTAAGGAATTTAGTGGCATTCTTGACCTTGACCTGAACATCGTGTGTGTCAATGTTAGGTGAAAGACGAATCTCCTTTACATCAATAACCTTCTGCTTTTTTCTGGCTTCCTTTTCTTTCTTGGCAAGGTCGAATTTGTACTTGCTGTAATCCATGATCTTGCAAACCGGCGGTTTAGCCTGGGGTGATATCTTGACCATGTCGAGATTGCGATCGTCTGCCAGCTTCTGTCCTTCCTTGGCTGACATTATACCCAGTTGCTCCCCCGTTTCGCTGATTAATCGTATTTCTTTGTCCCTTATCTGTCCGTTGACCATTAACTCGGTAATAGTAAGCACCTCCTGTGGATCGATATTGCTGCTCCGTAAAAAAAGAGCAGACAAAGTCTGCTCATAAAATCTCTACATCAAACACTGTATAAGTGAAAATGTTGACCTTGAAACACGGAAGTCGCAAGGTGAGAAGTGGAGCTTCTTCTTTGTAACAAAAGCATTTTACCACATATATACAGGTTTGTCAAGAAAATTTTTCTGTTTTTGTATTATATATATAGAAATGCCGCTTTATTTGAAAACTAATAGTTCTTATTGATATGATATATTATTTTATGAATAATTTTTACAAGCCTTTTCCAACTCAATAAAATCGTTAGTTCGTTTTGACAGTGGTGTTTTATTTTCGTTTTTTATTTTATGACTGTATACGATTTTGGCATTTTTTACTATAAGATTTCGTCTTCTTTTTATTTCACGATATTCAGCCTGCAATAATGCTTTATATTTTAAATCTTTTATTGCGCCTATATTCACACGTTCAAACAGTCCGTTAGGAACAGGCAGCATATTATTGATATTAAGTACGGCATAGTCTTTTATTTTAATAAAGTCTGTTGTTTCTTTCATAGCCTTATGCTTTTGTTTGAATGAAGAAAGAGGAACAAAATATTTAAAATTATTTACTTCAAGAACGATCCCTATATATTTTCGGCTGTTCTGCTGTCTTTTCTCTGCATTATGAAAAAGATGTCTGTCATATTGGCTTAAATAATCTATATAATGGAGATCTATCTCGTATATCTGTAAATTCATATTAATCTCCATTCCGCCGCTAAAGCGTCGGCACAAATAGTAATGAAAGTGCCGACAGCGGCTATTTTTTTT
>CANPXH010000041.1 GCA_947585865.1 uncultured Clostridia bacterium | reverse complement strand
ATGGGTAGTAAATTCAAGCTGCTGTCTTGCGGAAATGCCCGTAAACTGGGGATTTTTTGAGATAATCATTTGATTTCGTTTAAATAAGATGCGGTAAAATTGCTTGACATTTTTTTGTAACTGTGTTATCATCTTCATAGTTAATTGCGATGAAAAGGAAATGATTAAGCATAATGTGTTACGATACAGAGAGGCAGCCGTTTGGTGCGAGGCTGTCAGCAGCATTATTGTGAACTACGCCCTTGGAGCAAGTGGTGCGGACAGCCTTATATGTCCATATGAGGCAGATGCTATGTCTGTGAATTAAGGTGGTAACACGGGTATTCTCGTCCTTTGGGGAGAATGCCCTTTTTATTTACGAGGTATATTTATGGATGAGGGTAAAAATAACATCGTTTTGTTTTCGGGATACGACGAACTTAAGGAGAGCATAGACAAGCTCCGTACAGAACTGTCCATGCTGGTGCCTGAAAGAGACGAACTTTTGTATAACGTATGCAGGAATCTGGAAATGAAATATATGCTTGTGCTGGGAACATTGGAGTACAAGGCATATGAAACACAATGCAAGGCGCTGCGGCTCAAAAGAAAGCTGGAGCTCATACAGGCAAGAAAGAACAGACAGGAAAAAGTGATATTGTCCGAAATAGAAGAGATATTGGATAACGAGTTTGAAGAATACAGAGAAAAGCTGGATTTGCAGATAAATAAGCTCAACAACGCCATTGAGCGCAGCAAGGGCGAATTGCTCACCGATAAGGAAGCAAGGGAGTTAAAAAGGATGTACCGCAGTATCGTCAAAAAGCTCCACCCGGATATGAATCCCGGCATAAGCGAAGAGGAGCTGAGACTTTTTATAAATGCTGTGGATGCATATAAAAGCGGCTCCTTGGAAACGCTTCGTATCATATACGATATGCTTGGCGGCGAGGATATAAAACCGTATGAAGAAAGTGCGGCCGAGAAACTGCTTAAGGAGAAAAAAAGGCTTGCCAAGGCAATAGATAATATTAAGGCGGAAATAGACAACATAAAGTCGGAATATCCGTACACATTAAAAGAAATATTGAACGATCCCGAAAAGATCGAAGAAAAGAAGAGGGAGCTTGAAGAGATAACGGCGCAATACAATGAAATGGCCGATGCCTATGAAAGCGCCATAAAGGAAGCTGTGAGGTGAAGATATGGGCGATATCGTAAAATATGATAAGGGAGGTGTGATCGGCCTTATACACGGAAAGGGCGGCGCTCTCACGATACCGAAACCCTTTGAAAGAGATATTTTTCTCTTTGATACATATATAGCCGGCACAGGATATACAGAAGGCTTGGATGAACTGGAGCCTAATATGAAGGAAGGCGACAGGCTGGATTTTTTCAGAGAGCCTGACAATCCCCACGACAGGGAAGCCATAGTCATAAAAAATACAGACGGCGTAAAGATCGGCTATGTGCCACGAAAAGACAATGTTATATTTGCAAGGCTCATGGATGCCGGCAAGCTGCTTTTTGGCAAAATAACATCAAAGCAGATGAAGGGTACGTGGCTTAAAATAGAAATAAAGGTATATCTTCATGAATAATAAAACTAAGGAGGACAAAACAATGACGGTTTTTGAAGAGCTTAAGGCGAGAGGACTTCTTGCCCAGCTAACGGATGAGGAAGAGATAAAAGAATTGATAAATGCCGGCAAGGCTACGTTTTACATTGGCTTTGACCCTACGGCGGACAGTCTGCACGTAGGTCATTTTATGGCTCTTTGCCTTATGAAGAGACTGCAGATGGCAGGCAACAAGCCTATTGCTCTTATAGGCGGAGGTACCGCTATGGTAGGCGATCCTTCGGGCAGATCGGATATGAGGCAGATGATGACTGCGGAGACCATAAACCATAACGCAGAGTGCTTTAAAAAGCAGATGGAAAGATTTATCGATTTCTCAGACGGCAAGGCGCTTCTTGTAAACAACGGAGACTGGCTCTTGGATCTTAACTATATAGATGTGCTGAGAGAGGTGGGCTCATGCTTCAGCGTAAACAGGATGCTTACGGCGGAATGCTATAAGCAGAGAATGGAAAAGGGATTGAGCTTCCTTGAATTCAACTATATGATAATGCAAAGCTATGATTTTTATGAGCTTTATCAAAAGTACGGCTGTAATATGCAGTTTGGCGGTGACGACCAGTGGAGCAATATGTTGGGCGGCACTGAGCTTATAAGAAGGAAGCTGGGCAAAGACGCCTATGCCATGACCATTACCCTTTTGCTCAACTCAGAAGGCAAGAAGATGGGCAAGACTCAAAAGGGCGCAGTATGGCTTGATCCAAATAAGACATCGCCTTTTGAATTTTATCAGTATTGGAGAAATGTTGCCGATGCCGATGTGCTTAAGTGCATAAGGATGCTTACGTTCCTTCCCCTTGAGCAGATAGAGGAAATGGATAGCTGGGAAGGCTCTCAGCTCAACAAAGCCAAGGAGATACTTGCCTATGAGCTTACGGCTCTCGTTCACGGCGAAGAAGAGGCTAAGAAAGCTGAGCAGGCAGCAAAGGCACTCTTTGGCGGAGGCGCTGCGGCAGGCTCTGTTCCCACAACGGAAATACCAAAAGACGAGTACGGCGAGGGTATGCAGATAATAGCGCTTATGGAAAGGTGTAAGCTCATACCTTCAAGAGGAGAGGGCAGGCGTCTTGTACAGCAGGGCGGCGTAAAGGTAAACGATGAAAAGATAACGGATATAGGCACGGTAATATCACCGGATATGTTTAAGGATGACGATACCGTAATGATACAAAAGGGCAAAAAGACATTCCACAGAGTAAGGCTGGTGTAACATATGTCAATAGAAAGAGCAAGAAAATATCTTGACAAATTCGGTATGGCGGACAAAATAATAGAGCCCAAAATGTCTTCCGCAACAGTTGAACTTGCGGCGCAGGCCTTGGGCTGTGAGCCTGCCAGGATAGCAAAGACGCTTTCTTTCATGACAAATGAAGGGCCGATATTGATAGTTACGGCAGGGGATATGAAAATAGATAACAAGAAATATAAAGCCGAGTTTGGCCTTAAGGCCAAGATGCTAAGCTTTGATGAGGTAGACAAGCTCATAGGCCACGGCGTAGGCGGCGTATGTCCTTTTGGCATAAACGAGGGCGTAAGGACATATTTGGACAGATCCATGGAGCGCTTTGACAGCGTATTTCCTGCTGCGGGAAGCTCTAACAGTGCTGTTGAAATGACTATGCAGGAGCTTGAAAAGTATTCGCAGAATTTCAGCGGATGGATAGACGTGTGTAAAAGCTGATATATTTTGAAAATGTTGTTTTGCAGATAATAATAAAAAGAGGCTGTATATAAATGCGCCGACCCGATAGGTCAGATCGGTGTCCGACTTACGGGGCGATCGGCAGGCATTTATACGCAGCCGTTTTATTTTACTTAAATAATGTTTCGAATCTTTCCATTGCTTCTGCAGTGTTTTCCTTGTTGTTGAAGGATGTGAGCCTGAAGAAATTATTGCCGTTTGCGCCAAAGCCTGCGCCCGGTGTGCCAACGACCTGTATTTCATTGAGCATCTTGTCGAAGAAATCCCAGCTTTCCATTCCGAAAGGACATTCAAACCATATATAGGGTGAGTTGACGCCGCCGAAATATCTTATACCCAATCGATCCATGGTATCGGATATTATCTTAGCGTTTTCTCTGTATATGCTTATCATAGCCTGAGCTTCCTTCATGCCTTCTTCCGTAAATACGGCGGCGGCTCCTCTTTGAACTATATAGGGAACGCCGTTGAACTTAGTGGTCTGTCGTCTGTTCCACATTTTGTTAAGGCTCATCTCACTGCCGTTTGACGCCTTTTGCGTGATCGCCTTGGGCACTATGGTATAGCCGCAGCGAGTGCCTGTAAAGCCTGCTGTTTTGGAAAGTGAGCAGAACTCTATTGCACATTTTTTGGCATCTTTTATGGCATATATGCTTCTGGGAAGACTTTTATCCTGTATAAAGCTTTCATAGGCGGAATCAAAGAGTATAACGGCATCGTTGGCAAGGGCGTATTCGACCCACTGCTCAAGCTGTTCCTTGTTATATACTGCGCCTGTAGGGTTATTGGGCGAGCACAGATATATCATATCGGCATGGATATTTGGATCCGGCATGGGAAGGAAACCGTTGTCTGCCGTTGCATCCATATATATTATTTTTCTGCCGTTCATAGTGTTAGTATCAACGTATACGGGATACACGGGATCCGGTATAAGAACCGTATTGTCAACGGAAAAAAGATCTGTGATATTGCCCGTGTCGCTTTTTGCACCGTCGGATACGAATATCTCATCGGCATCCAGCTCTACGCCGTTTCTCTTGTAGTAATCCTTTATTGCGTTTCTCAAAAAGTCATAGCCCTGTTCCGGACCGTAGCCTTTGAATGTATCGGCTTTGCTCATCTCATCTACGGCGCTGTGAAGGCTTTCTATTACTCTGCCGCTTAAGGGCAGCGTAACATCGCCTATGCCAAGTCTTATTATCCTTTTGTCGGGCTCGGCCTTTTCAAAGGCGCTTACTCTTTTTGCGATCTCGGAAAAAAGATAGCTTTCTTTAAGGTTTAAGTAGTTTTCGTTGAATTTTGCCATTTTATTTCTCCTTTATAAGTTTATTCGCTGCTGCCAGCTTAACACATATGCAGAATACTTCCATTGCTTTTTTGAGATCATCATTGGTAGGATAGGATGGAGCTATCCTTATATTCCTGTCCTCCGGGTCATTGTGATAGGGATAGGCGGAGCCTGCATCTGTAAGCACAAGACCGCATTCCTTGGCAAGCCTTACGGTTTCCTTGGCACAGCCGGGGAGAGTATATACGGAAATGAAATAGCCTCCCTTCGGATGATCCCATGTGAGCAGATCGCTTCCGTTGAATTCGCTGTTGAGCTTGTCAAGCACTATATCGAATTTTTTCCTTAAAAGCTTGCCTAAGGCAGCCATATGCTCCCTTACTCCTTCAGGCGTCTTGAAGAAGCAATATGTCCTCATCTGGTTTATCTTGTTGTAGCCTATAGTCTGTATGCTAAAGCGCTTTCTTATCTCGGCAATAGCCTTATCTCCCGAAGCTATAAAGGCAACGCCTGAGCCGGGGAAGGTCATCTTTGATGTGGAGAAGAAGTAGAGCACTCTGTCCTCCGTACCGTATTTGGCGCATACGTCAAATATATCGGCCAGCTTTTCTTCTTCGTAAATGTGATGTATGCCATAGGCGTTATCCCAAAATATGGTGAAGTCTTGGGCTGCCGTCTCCATTTTGGCCAGCCTTTCCACCACTTCGTCACTGTAGCAGGTGCCTGTGGGATTGGAATAGAGAGGCACGCAGAATATACCCTTTATGGAGCTGTCGTTTTTGACAAGCTCTTCTATCATATCCATATCGGGGCCGTCCGAAAGCATTGGTATATTTATCATATCTATGCCGAATTCCTCACATATTGCAAAGTGACGGTCGTAGCCCGGCACAGGACAGAGGAACTTTACCTTGTCGAGCCTGCACCACGGCGTTGAACCAAGCTTGCCGAATATATAATATCTTGCTATTGAATCATATATGATATTAAGGGAGGAGTTGCCGCCTATTATTATATTGCTTTCCTTAATATTGAGAAGCTGTGAGAAAAGATGCTTGCATTCCTTTATGCCGTCTAATATACCGTAATTTCTCACATCTATACCTTCACAGTTAATATAGTTATGTATGGGGAGAGTCAGTATGCCGTTGGACAGATCGAGCTGCTCTGCGGCAGGCTTTCCTCTTGACATATCCAAACTGAGTTTTCTGCTTTTTATTTCCCCGTATGTTTTTAAAAGCTTTGCCTTGACCTCTTCAAGCTCTTCCTTTTTTATATCGGATGAAAAAGTCATATTATCCCTCCTATATCCATATATTTGCCTGAAAGTAAAACATCAATTAAAACCATTATACCCTTTTTACAATATATATGTCAAGTGAAATGCAATATAAAAATCTTAAAAATTCATTTTTTTAAATCAAGTCTTGAAAAAATATGGCAGAAAATAGGAACGGTGCAAACAATAAAGCCGTGAAACGTATAATGATATAAAATTATGATTTGCAGGATTTTATTTTTGTTATTTCAAAAAAGCTTTATATAAAGCTATATCGATATGTTAAAAAAATAACTTTTTCACAAAGGAAGGGCATAGGCAAATTTACATATATTGACTTATTCGGCAACATATTATATAATCTAAATGAAGGGTATACCTTCGTTATAAAATGGGCATAAGGTGCTTTTAGCCAAGCCTAACAGGGAATCGGATGGAAATTCCGAACGGGACCGCCGCTGTGAAGAGGTTGTCTGCTTATATGCCACTGTGGTTACACATGGGAAGGCAAGCAGACCTATACTCCAAGTCAGAAGACCTGCCTTTTGCCGTTGCTCTGAAATATGAGCGGATACATTGCTGTCGGACTAGCAGCAGGTGTATTTTAAAGCGCAGATATTCTGCGTTTTATGCTGTGCCTGCAAGGGCACTTTTTTTTCTGAAAAAATATAAGGAGGATAATTATGACAAAAAATGAAAAGAAGCTGATATTGCTTTCCTGTGTTTTTGCTCTTGTCTTTGGTGTAACACAAAGCACATATGCCATGCACATAATGGAAGGCTATCTTCCCAAGCTCCACTGTGTGGCCTGGGGAGTACTTTGTCTGCCGTTTTTGGCGGCAGGTATTATAAGGATAAATAAAATAGTGGAACGTCAAAGAAGGACTCTTCTTCTTTTGGCTATGGTGGGAGCATACGCCTTTGTGCTTTCGGCTCTTAAGTTGCCAAGCGTTACAGGCTCTTCATCCCATCCTACGGGCACGGGTCTCGGCGCAGTGCTGTTCGGCCCAAGCGTAATGTCGGTGCTTGGCATTATAGTGCTTTTGTTCCAGGCGGTGCTTCTTGCCCATGGCGGGCTTACCACTCTTGGGGCAAATACATTCAGCATGGCTGTTGCAGGGCCGTTTTTAAGCTTTGGCATATATAAGCTTTTCCGCAGGCTTAATGTGAACAAGCTTGTGTCCGTATTTATTGCCACAGCCTTGGGCGACCTTTTTACATATTGCATAACGAGCATACAGCTTGCCTTGGCCTATCCCAGCGAGGTAGGAGGAGTGGGAGCATCCGTTGTAAAGTTTATGGCTATATTTGCTGTCACCCAGGTACCCCTTGCCGTTATAGAAGGCATCCTTTCCGTAATAGTAATGATAGGCCTTGAAAAGTATGCGGCTCCCGAACTTGAAGAACTGTATTATTAGGAGGTTTAAAATGAAGAAAAGCACTTTAGTGATCGTTTTGCTTATAATATGTGCGCTTATTGCCATAATTCCACTTGCAACAATACATAACTCAGAATTCGGAGGCTCAGACGGCGAAGCGGAAGGCGTCATAGAGGAGATCTCTCCCGGCTATGAGCCTTGGGCGGAAAGCATATTGGAGCCGCCGGGAGGAGAAACGGAAAGCCTTTTGTTCTGCCTTCAGGCAGGCGCAGGGGCAGGCATCGTAGGCTTCGGCTTTGGATGGCTTGCGGCCAGATATAAATATAAGAAGGAAGAATGATATGGAACACACAGACTTTATGTCTATAGACTATAACGCTTATAACTCCGCACTCAATAAAACAAACAGCGTTCTCAAGACCGTGTTCTTTATATCTGTGCTCATATACGGCATAGCCGTGGACAGCACGAGGGCGTCTTTGTTCATAATATTGTCTATGGCTTTTATCACGGTGTATTTGGGTCATATTAAGCCGAGCTGTTATTTAAGGGCGATGAGCATACCCGTTTTGTTCATAGTGCTCAGCATAACTGCGGTGGCTGTGAATTTTTCAAGGACAGAAACAGGCTTATTTACATTGACTTTGGGAGATCTGAATATTTTTGTGAGCAAAAGAGGGATAACAAAGAGCATACATATAATAATACGTGCTTTCGGTGCGTTGAGCTGTATGTACGCCCTTGCTTTTTCCACACCTATGGCGGACATAATTGATGTGATGAGAAAATTCAGACTGCCCGAAGTAGTTATAGAGCTTATGTTTTTAATATACAGATTCATATTCATACTTTTGGATACGGTCGAGACCATGACAAGGGCTGCCGTATCCCGAAATGGCTACAGCGGCATAAGAACTTCGTTTTATTCATTTGGCAGCATAGGCAAAAATTTGCTGTTATATTCGCTCAAAAAGGCGGATTCGGCATACAATGCCATAGAATCCAGAGGCGGCGGAATAGTTTTTTACAGTGAGGACAGAAGCGTAAAGGCAACTGAAATATTGTTTTGTGTATTATATTTTGCGGTGATGATATGCTTGAGTTAAAAAATATAGATTTCAGCTACGGAGACAGCAGGATACTGAAAAATATCGACCTTTCCGTGAACAAGGGAGAAAAAATAGCGCTGCTGGGCGACAACGGCGCAGGCAAGACAACGCTCTTCCTTTGCCTTAACGGAGTATTGAAATGCAAGGGCGATATATTGTATAATAAAAAGAAGATAAGCCCCAAGGAGCTGAGGAGAAAGATAGGGTTGGTATTTCAGGAACCCGATGTGCAGATAATAGCCACGACAGTTGAAAGAGAAATTTCATTTGGCCCTATGAATATGAAAATAAGCCGTGATGAGGTCAAGGCGAGAACAGATGATGCCATAGCCGAGCTTGGCCTTGAAGGCTTCAGAAAAAGAGCGGTGCAGTATTTGAGCGGCGGCGAAAAGAAAAGAGTGTGCATAGCCGATATAATAGCTATGGACAGTGAGATCGTTCTCTTTGATGAACCGTGTGCTTTTTTGGATACAAAAAATTCTGTTTTGCTGACAAGCATACTTAATAAAATGGCGGAGGACAGGACAATAATAGTTTCCACTCACGATATGGACTTTGCCTATAGCTGGGCGGATCGGTTCATAGTAATGGAAAACGGCAGTATAGCGGCAGACGGAGGCATAGAGATATTCGATACCGATTATGTTCAAAAACCTTTGCTTTGGCAGATAATGAAGATACAGGGCGAAGAGGACTATAAAAAATACCCACGGAGCATAGCTGAATACGGAGAGATGTACAATGGATAAGGCGATACTTGCGGTAAGCTTCGGCACGAGTCATTTGTGTACGAGGAAAAAGACAATAGATAAGATCACAGACGATATAAGGGCAGAGTATACGGAGCATAAGGTATACTCTGCCTTTGCAAGCCATATGATCGTAAAAAAACTGCGCAATGAAAATATACATATCGATACCGTTGAGGAAGCCTTTGAAAGGCTTATAGCCGACGGTATAAAAGAGGTGATGGTGCAGCCTACTTATATTATAAAGGGCATAGAATACGACAGGCTTTGTGCTGCTGCCGAAGTATACCAAGGCTTCTTTGACAAGATGATAATAGGCGAGCCTCTTCTTTCACGGGATGAGGACTTTGAAAAGACCGCCGCATTTATAGAAGGCATAAAAAAGGATGAAGAAGCTCTTGTGCTCATGGGGCACGGAAGCAGGCATTTTGCCAATTCCTGCTATGGCAAATTACAGTCATACATAAAAAAGGACAACATTTTTATCGGCACGGTGGAGGCCGAGCCTACGGCATATGATATAGCAAGGAGACTGAATGTCAAAAATATACTTCTTACTCCGTTTATGATAGTGGCCGGCGAACACGCCATAAACGATATGGCAGGCGACGGCTTTGAAAGCTGGAAAAATATATTTACATCACAGGGCTTTGGTGTTAAAATATTGTTGAAGGGCTTGGGAGAATACGAATTTATAAGGAATATGTTCATAGAGCATATAAGGAGAGCGTTATGAAAAGGGCTGTTTTCTACGGAGTGAGCACAGGGCCGGGAGACCCTGAGCTTATTACGATAAAGGCTGTAAGGACAATAGAAAAATGCAGCGTTATAGCTGTGCCCAGAACGCCGGGCGGCGGTACTCTTGCCCTTGATATCGTTAAGAGCATCACGGATATAAAGGATAAGAAAATAATATATGCCGACTTTGCCATGACAAGGGATGCGGCGCTAAACAGAAAAAGTCATGACACGGTCATTGAGGATATAGAAAAATACCTTGACGAAGGGATATCAGTCGCAATGCTGAGCATAGGCGATATATCTCTTTATTCTACGTTTGGCTATATATATGACAGGCTCAAGAATAAATATGCGTGCGAGATAGTACCGGGAGTAAACAGCTTTTCCGCCTGCGCCGCAAGGGCGGGAGAAAGCCTTACAAAAACAGACAGGCCTCTTACGATAATACCGGGATGTCACGATAATGCTGAAAGATATCTTTCCGCAGAAGGCAATTTGGTCATTATGAAAAGCGGGAAGGGCATATATGATATAGTAAAATGCCTTGACGAAAAGGGCCGTGATTATACGGTGGTGCAAAACTGCGGGCTTGAAAACGAAGTCGTTTCCGTAAGGGGCGATAAGGAAATAACAGACAGCTATTTTACAACTATACTTATCAGGGAATGATCGTATGTACTGCATAAGCATAAGCCATAGGCTTGCCGATGTAAGCATAAGGGAAAAGCTTGCATTTTCCAAGGATGATAAAGTCATCTTTACTAAGCTTGTGAAGACAGATACCAATATTGTTATTTTGTCTACCTGCAACAGGATAGAGCTCTATTTCGACAGGGGAAAGACAGGATATATTATGGATAAGCTCTGCGCTTTTAAGAATGAGTCCTCGGCAGAGCTTAAAAATTATGTAAATATATTTGAAGGAAACGGCGCCATAAGGCATTTGTACAAGGTTGCCTGCGGCATGGATTCCATGATACTGGGCGAAGATGAGATATTGGGTCAGGTAAAGGACTCCTATTATTTCGCCAACGGCATAAGCGATGTAGGATACGAGCTTCATACCGTATTCAGAGGCGCCATAACCTGTGCCAAAAAAATAAAAACAGACACATCCATTTCAAAAACATCCGTTTCGGTAGGCACTCTCGTAGGGAATATGATAGCCGAAAGAGGCATCAAAAACGTGCTTATCATAGGGATAAAAGGCAAGATAGGCGAAATAACCGCAAAAAATATATTGTCTCACGGCATAAACATAATAGGCACGAGCAGGAGCCATGCCGCTTCTGAAAGGACAGAGGGCGGGAGCGTTGAAATAATACCCTACAGAGAAAGGTACGATCATATAGACAGGGCGGAGGCTGTGATAAGCGCCACGTCAGGCCCGCATTATACCGTTACATACAGCGAAACGGCAAAGCATACAGACAAGCCCAAGCTGTATATCGACTTGGCCGTTCCCAAGGATATAGATGAAAATATTGTGGATATAAGCGGCTCCGAGCTTTACAACATAGACTACTTCAAAACACTTGCCGAGAGCAACAATAAGATAAAGCTGAAGGAAGCCGACAGAGCGAAAATAATAATAGATGATATGACGGATGACGTTATAAAAGAATTATATTTCCACAGCATATTAAAAAATATGGAAAGCATAAAAGCCCGCATGGGTGAGCTTGGATATGAGAAAATAATATACAGGGCAAGAGACAATATGGATTCGGAAGAGTTTAAGAAATTTATAAGTATCTTTACAGAGGAGAAATGACATGGCTTATTTTCCTATGTTTGTAAATATTGAAAATAAAAAGGTCTATGTAATAGGCGGCGGCAAAGTCGCTAAAAGAAAAGCAGATGCGCTTTTAAGGTTCGGCGCCGACGTTACGGTGATAGCAAAGGAAGTAAAATACAAATTCCACTGCAAGGTTCTAGAGGATGCATACAGAGATGAACTGATAGCCGACGCCTTTATGGTAGTGGCTGCCACAGATGACAGAGATGTGAATAAAAAAATATCGGAATTTTGCGCAAAAAACAATATATATGTGAATGTGGCGGACAGCAGGGATGAAAGCACATTTATATTCGGCGCAAGCGCAGTTGACGGAAACAGGGTCATAAGCGTGAGCACAAGCGGAGAAGACCCTGCTTTGGCAAAAAAATTAAGAAACGAGATACGTGAGCATTATGACAGAAATAAGGATAGGAACGAGAAAAAGCAAATTGGCTCTTAAGCAGACCGAGATAATAGCAGGTCTTTTGGAAGGGCTTGATGTAAAATGTCACATTGCGGAAATAAGCACGACAGGTGATAAAAGACAGGATGTGAGCCTTAGCCGCATAGGGGTCAGGGGAGCCTTTACGGATGAAATTGAAAATGCACTGATAAGAGGAGATATAGACATAGCCGTACACAGCGGAAAGGATCTGCCGCCGATACTTTCGGAAAAACTCTGCATATGCGCTGTGGCGGAAAGGGGAGATCCCGCCGATGCTCTTGTGCTGAGAAAAGGGGATGTGCCTAAGGAAAATATGGTGATAGGCACAGGCAGCGAAAGGCGCAGGGCACAACTTTCCCGTAAATATATCATAAAGGATATAAGAGGGAATGTGGACACAAGGATACGAAAGCTCAAAAGCGGAGAATATGACGGTATAGTTTTGGCGGCGGCGGGCATTGAAAGACTTGGCGTCGGCATGGACAGCGAGCTTGAGATAATACATTTCGACCCGGAAGGATTCATACCTGCGCCGTGTCAGGGCATTATAGCTGTGGAAAGCCGCAAAGACAGTGAAGTAAACGAGATATTGAAAAAAATAAATCACAAGGATACGTATTTATGCTTTACAAATGAAAGAGCCTTTATGAAAGAAATGGATACGGGCTGCAGGGCTCCTATAGGCGCATATGCCGCTGTTGAAAACGAAAGCATAGTTTTCAGATGCTTTTACAAGAACAAAGAAAACAGCTTATGTATCAGGGCGGACAAAGGCGAGGCAGTGGGGAAAATGGCAGCTATCCGTATAAAGGAGCGGTCGTGATGGGAAAAGTTTATATAGTAGGCGCAGGCCCCGGCGACAGCGAGCTTATAAGCGTAAGGGGAAAAAGGCTTGTCGAAAACTGCGATGTGCTCATTTATGACAGGCTTGTGTCGGAGGACATTACAGCCCTTGCAGGGAAAGATTGCGAAAAAATATATGTGGGCAAGGAAAACGGAAAGCACAGCGTAACACAGGAGGATATAAACAATATCCTTGTGGATAAGGCAAAGCACGGCAATACCGTTGTGCGCCTAAAGGGCGGCGACCCCTTTGTGTTCGGAAGGGGAGGAGAGGAGATACTTGCTCTTATAAAAAACAATATCGACTTTGAAACGATACCGGGGATCACTTCTGCCATTGCTGTTCCCGAGCTTGCCGGCATACCCGTGACGCAAAGAGGCGTGAGCCAAGATGTCCATATTGTGACAGGACACACTGCCGAAGGCGAAATAACGGATTATAAAGCTCTTGCAAATACAAAGGGCACTCTCGTGTTCCTTATGTCTGCAAATACGATAGCCCATATAGCGGAAAGGCTTACGGAGTACGGTATGTCTCCCGAAACTCCCGCAGCCGTTATAGAAAAGGGCACAACGGCAGATGAAAAAATAATAAGGACTGTGCTCGGGAATTTAAAAAATGAGGACATAGCTCCTCCTGCGGTCATAGTTGTGGGAAAAACGGCGGAATATGATCTGATATCGCCTGTTGGCAGAATATCGGTAGCCATAACGGGCACGGAAGATTTTAGGGAAAGACTTAAGTCATTGCTTTATAAAAAGGACTACAGAGTCCGTGAGGTATGCTGCCTTGAGACTGTGCCCTTGGATACGGAGTTTGAAATACGGGAGTATGACTGGCTTGTGTTTACGGGCAGGAACGGCGTCAGGATATTTATGGACAAGCTCCGCCGTGATAATACGGATATAAGAAGGCTGAAAAATAAAATTGCCGTCATAGGTCGGGGCACATATGATGCTCTTGCGGAGTACGGCATATATGCAGACTATATGCCCGATATATATACATCGGAGGAACTGGGCAAAGGGCTTTGCAATATTGCCGAAAATGAAAGCAAGCTCATATTCAGAGCGGAAAACGGTTCGGAAGAAATATACAAGCATATTAAAAATTATAAAGAGGTAAAGCTGTACACAACAAGGATAAGGCATATATCACAATGCCAAGAAGATATTATAGTATTCGGCAGCAGCATGGGCGTGAATACATATTTGGATAAATACGATATAAATGAAAATACAAAAATAATCGCTATAGGAGAAGCAACTCATAAGACTCTAAAGGACAGAGGATATGAGGCGCATTGCTGCAGGAAGGCAGCAGTGGAAAGTATTGTGGAGGCAATAGAGGAAAATGAAAAGATTCAGACGACTTAGAACGAGCGAAGCTATGAGAGACCTTATAAGGGAAACGACCGTAAGCAAAAAAGATCTTATGTATCCCATATTCGTAATAGAAGGGGAAAATATCAAAAACGAGGTATCCTCAATGCCGGGCATATATCAGTATTCCGTTGACAGGCTTGACGAGGAGCTTGACAGGATAGCTGCTTGCGGCATAAAGAGCATACTCATTTTCGGGATACCCAAGCATAAGAACGAAATGGGCACAGAGGCATATAACGACAAGGGGGTCACACAGACTGCCATAAGGCATATAAAGGAAAGGTATCCCAATATCGTTGTTGCCGCCGACGTATGCCTTTGCGAATACACCTCTCACGGACACTGCGGCGTTGTACACGGACATTATGTGGATAATGATGAAACTCTCGAGCTTTTGTGCAGGATGTCTGTAAGTATGGCCAAGGCGGGGGCGGATATTATTGCACCTTCCGATATGATGGACGGCAGAGTCGGGGCTATAAGGAAGGCTCTTGACGACGTCGGATATATAAATACCGTTATTATGGCATACAGTGCCAAATTTGCTTCTGCCTATTACGGCCCTTTCAGAGAAGCGGCGGATTCGGCTCCTCAGTTCGGTGACAGAAGGTCATATCAAATGGATGTTGCCAACGGCAACGAGGCGTTAAGGGAAATAGAGACGGATATCGATGAAGGTGCGGATATAGTTATGGTAAAGCCTGCTTTGGCTTTTTTGGATATACTTAAGGAAGCAAGCCTTACATATAATATGCCCTTTGCGGTATATAACGTAAGCGGCGAATACGCTATGGTAAAAGCGGCCACCCAAAACGGATGGATAGACGAAAAGAAGATAGTGCTTGAAAATTTGACCGCCATGAAAAGAGCGGGGGCAGATATAATAATAACGTACCATGCCTTGGAAGCGGCAATATGGCTGGAGGAAGCATTATGAGATACGACAGATCCCATAAGCTGTATGACAAAGCGGTAACGCTGATGCCGGGCGGAGTTAACTCTCCCGTAAGAGCCTTTGGCTCTGTGGGTATGAAGCCGCTGTTCATAGACAGCGCCAAGGGCAGCAGGATATATGACGCAGACGGGAACGCATACATAGACTATGTATGCTCATGGGGGCCGTGTATACTGGGGCATTCACATCCCGATGTTATAAATGCCGTAAAGGAAGCGTGCGGCAAAGGGCTTACATACGGTGCGCCTACGGAAAAGGAGATAATACTTTCCGAAACGATAAGAGAACTTGTGCCATCCATGGAAATGGTCAGAATGGTAAATTCGGGCACGGAAGCTGTTATGAGCGCAATAAGAGCCGCAAGAGGATATACGGGCAGAGATATGATAGTCAAATTCAAGGGGTGCTACCACGGTCATTCCGACGGGCTTTTGGTAAAAGCGGGTTCGGCGGCTTTGACATCATCTGTTCCCGACAGCGACGGCGTACCCAAAGCATACACGGACAATACTCTTGTTGCACTGTACAATGACAATGATTCCGTCAGGGAGTTATTTGAAAAATACGGCGAGAACATAGCCTGCGTCATAGTGGAGCCCGTAGCGGCAAATATGGGAGTCGTGCTGCCAAAGAAGGGGTTCCTAGAATTTCTCAGAGATATTACCGAAAAATATTCATCCGTTCTCATATTCGATGAAGTGATAACAGGCTTTCGCTTAGGCCTTGGGGGCGCACAGGAGTATTTCGGCATAAGGCCGGATATGACCACGCTTGGGAAAATAGTGGGCGGCGGTATGCCGATGGCTGTATATGGCGGCAGGAGAGATATAATGGAGTGCGTTTCTCCCGTGGGAAAGGTATATCAGGCAGGCACTCTTTCGGGCAACCCTATCGCTGCGGCGGCAGGCATAGCGACTCTTGAGGTGCTTATTAAAAACAGTCCTCAAATATATAAGGATATAAACAAAAAGGCTGAAAAAATCGCAGAGGCGCTTAAGAGCACGGGAGCATATGTCAATCAGATAGGCTCTTTGTTAAGCGGCTTTTTTACAGACATAGAGGTCACCGATCACGACGGTGCGGTCGCTTCGGATGCTAACAGATATACGGCATTTTTCAGATACCTTTTGGAAAACGGTATATATATCGCACCCTCTCGGTTTGAAGCGATGTTCGTATCCTGTGCCCACAGTGATGAAGATATAGACAAAACCTGCGGGATAATAAGAAGCTTTACACCGAAATGAAATTTTGTGCCAAGGTAAAATTTTTGTTGACAAGCGATATATGTTTTGGTATAATATTCTTTGCGTTCAGATAATTTGTGAAAGCAAATGGGAGCATAGCTCAGCTGGGAGAGCATCTGCCTTACAAGCAGAGGGTCACAGGTTCGAGCCCTGTTGTTCCC
>CANPXH010000040.1 GCA_947585865.1 uncultured Clostridia bacterium | reverse complement strand
TCGCCCAAGCAACCAGGGGGTGGGAACCATCGGAAGGTTCCCACGTTTTTGGTACTTTTTTCGCAAAAAAGTACATAATCTACTTTATAAATCCCCCTAAAGGCTTATAAACCCTGCCATTGAGCCTCTTTCATCCCCCATAAGCCTATGGGAAAAGAACATATCGGGGCTGCATTTAGTACATATCCTGCTATTTTCTATATTCTCTCTGAGTATGCCGGCATTTACAAGTATTTCTTCATTTATGCCGTGAAGGTCTATATAGTATTTGCCTTGGTTTTCATTATCATCTCTTATAAAAGGAGAGCACCCGGCAAAAGCCTTTTCAAACTCATCCACAACGGGCTTATCCACCTGGAAGCAGCATTTGCCTATGGCAGGAGCGATGCCGCATAATATATCCCTTCTGTCGCAGCCGTAGTCCGAAACCATTTTATCGACTGTCTTTGCGCCTATTGAAAGCACGGTGCCTCTCCAGCCGCTGTGTGTAACAGCTATTACCCTTTTAACGGGATCGTAATAAAATATGAGCACGCAGTCGGCGGAAAAGCCTGTCAGCACAACTTCTTTGCAGTTTGTGATAATACCGTCATAGCCCTGAGCTTCTCTTTCTCTTATAAGTCCTTTTCCCCTGTCTGCTTCGGTAACATTTATTATCCTGTCCTTATGCACCTGCCTTGTCCACACGGTGTTCCTGCTGTCGCAGCCTATGGCAGAGCATATGAGCCTGTAGTTTTCGGCTACATTTTCCTTTTTGTCCTCTCTCCAGCCAAGGTTCATGCTTTCATAGCAGCCCTCCGATACACCGCCCTTTCTTGTGGAAAAGCAATGCTTTACATCCTTTAATTTATTAAAAACATAGTATTCGATGTTTCCCTTTTTAATAAGCTCCATAGTATCTAAAAAGCATTTTTGATATGCTCTATGTCCTTTCCCAATATTTCTATAACATCAAAGCGTATCGGCGTATCTTCAATATGTTTCTCCATTATATACAGCATAGCCGTTCTTTTTATCTGCCTTTGTTTAAAAAGATTGACAGCCTCTCTTGGCAATCCCATAGCGTCTGAGCTTCTGTACTTTACCTCCACGAATACGGTTTGATCGCCTTTTTTTGCAATAATGTCTATTTCACCTGTTTTTTTTCTATAGTTGGTTTCAAGTATCTTATAAAGCTTCAGCTTAAGATATCTTGCTGCCAGCTTTTCGCCCTTGTTTCCCTTTTCTTTATTGTTCATAAAACTTGTGTGTAAAGCTCCTTCTGTGTATATCGCATAAGCCGTATCTTAAAATAGCCGCCTCATGCTCTCTTGTGCCGTAGCCTACGTTTTTTTCAAAGCCGTATTCGGGATACTGCTTTGAATATTCCACCATGAGCCTATCCCTTATGACCTTTGCTATTATGCTGGCGGCGCCTATCGATATGCTCTTGGCATCGCCTTTTATAATGGCCTCCTGTGGTATATCTATATCGGGTATGGTAACGGCGTCTACAAGAAGCTGCCAAGGCTTTATTGCCATATTTTCAATGGCAGTCCTCATGGCCTTGTATGTAGCTTGAAGTATGTTCATTTGGTCTATTTCATAATTATCGGCCATACCTACGCCTATGGCAACAGCTTTTTCTTTTATTATGTCAAAGAGTTCCTCTCTCTTTTTTTGCGAAAGCTTTTTGCTGTCATTGATACCCTCTATTTTACAGCCCGAAGGCAGAATGACGCAGGCTGCCACAACAGGGCCGGCATAAGGTCCACGGCCCACTTCATCTATACCCGCCACATATTTTATGCCCTTGTCCTGATATTTTCTTTCATACACAGTGATCTCGCCCAGCCTTTTCTGCTCGGCCTCACGATGTTCCTTTTTTCTTACGGCAATATCTACAAGCTTATGCACGCCTTTGCGTTCATCGTTTTTGTATTCTGCAATAAAGCCTTCGATATCGCCGCATATATCCAGTTCATTTTTGATCCTTGCTATTGACTTCATTAAATATATCACCATTATAATTATACCACATTTCCATTTTTTTTCAATAACATAAGGCTAATTTTACGCATATCTTAAAATATAAATAATCAAGGTCGTGGTCTTATGGAAGTAACCACCCAAATAGTACACGCCAAAGAAAAAGTCAGATGTACAAACGATAAATACAAGGGCAAAGGGGTAACGATAGCTTTTCTTGACACAGGGATATGTAATATATATGATTTTCAAAACAGGATACTTTGTTTTAAAGATATCATAAACAGCAAAACGGCGCCCTATGATGACAACGGCCACGGCTGCCATGTTGCAGGTATAAGCAGCGGAAACGGTAAATACAGCGGCATTGCGCCGCTTTCAAACATAGTTATGCTCAAAACGCTCAACTCCGAGGGCAAGGGAAATGCTTCCGACGTGCTTATGGGGATAAAATGGATAGAAGAAAATCACAGAAAATACAACATAAGAATAGTGAATATGTCTATAGGCACGGGAGCGGAAATAAAAAACGATCCCCTTGTCACGGCAGTGGAAAAGCTGTGGGATATGGGGATGGTCGTAGTGACGGCAGCAGGGAACAACGGTCCCGGCCCGTGTACTATATCCTCTCCGGGCACGAGCAGAAAGGTAATAACGGTAGGTGCTTCCGAGGAAGAAAATGACAAAATGGGAAACTTCTCCGGAAGAGGGCCTACCAGAGAGCATATAATAAAGCCCGATATACTTGCGCCGGGAAACAATATATATTCCTGTCAGTGTGACGGCAGATACAAAGGGCTTAGCGGCACATCCATGTCCACGCCCATAGTAAGCGGCGCCGTTGCGCTTTTGCTTGAGAAATATCCTCATATGACGCCAGATGATGTGAAATATATGCTTAAGATCACATCTACCAAATTAAATTACCCTGTCAACAGACAGGGTTGGGGTCTTCTAAATATAAAAAAATTACTTGAACAGGAGGCAGTTTATGTCAGACAGCTCTATTCATAACGATGGTATATACGACATTGACGGCAGCTATATCCATATGCCTGCCGAAACGGGAAACGATACGGTTTTCATAATACTCTTGCTTTGGCTTATGATACTGTGATATCATACGGTCATATCAAATATCGGCCTGTAATGTGAAATACACTTATCCCTTTCGGCAAATATAAAGACTTAAAGATCGGCCAAATATTTTTCGGCCGAATAAACACAGTTAGCTCCATCGGCTGCGGCAGTTATTATTTGCCGCAGCGGCTTTGTCCTTACATCGCCTGCGGCAAATACGCCTTCTGCACTTGTTCTGCCTGTTTCGTCGGCAATAATATAGCCCTTTTCATCCATATCCACATATCCTTTGAATACATCTGTACACGGACTTATGCCCACGGCTATGAATATCCCCTCTGTATACAGATCGTATGTCCTGCCGTCTGTATCCAAGCTTAATGCACTTACTCTGTCTTCGCCTTTTATTTCATTGACCGTAGTGTTCCAAAGTATATTTATATTTTCAATATCACATACCCGTTTCTGAAGAGTTTTGGCTCCTCGGAAAGCATTTCTCCTGTGTATGAGATATACCTTCCTGCAGCCTTTTGAAAGGAATATCGCATCCTCAAGAGCAGCATCGCCGCCGCCTACAACGGCTACCGTTTTGTCTTTGAAAAAGGCACCGTCACAGGTGGCGCAATAGGACACGCCCATACCCTGCAATCTGTCTTCGCCTTTGACTCCAAGCTTTTTATGCCGTGCTCCCGATGCTATTATTACTGCCCTTGCATAGAATTTCCTGCCTGTTCCGTCTTCAAGGCATTTTATGCCGTCATTCTCGCTCAGCTTAACTATATCGCAGTTTTCTGTCTCCACTCCCATTTTTTCCGTATGCTCACGAAACCTTGATACAAGATCGAAGCCGCTTATGCCCGGAAAGCCCAAATAATTATCTACCTCATAGGTGTTTACTATTTGGCCGCCGGCATATGACCTTTCTATCACAAGGGTATCCAGCATAGCCCTTTTCGCATATACGGCAGCAGACATACCTGCCGCTCCGGATCCTATTATCAAGATATCGTGTATTTTATCCATAATATTTTACCTCTGCTTTATATGAGAGTAGTTTTCCTCGGTTATGATATTTTATACATCAGTTGGCAAAAAGAGGCGTTGACAGATACCTGTCGCCGGTATCGGGAAGGATCACGACTATCGTCTTGCCTTCATTTTCGGGTCTCTTTGCAAGAACAGTGGCAGCATATACAGCCGCTCCCGCAGATATTCCCACAAGCACGCCGTCATTTTTGGCAATGGCATTGCCCGTTTTGAAGGCATCGCTGTCGGATACGGCGATCACCTCATCATATACGCTTGTGTTAAGAGTATCGGGCACAAAACCCGCACCTATGCCCTGTATCTTGTGAGGGCCTGACTGACCCTTTGAAAGTACAGGTGATGAAGCAGGCTCCACAGCCACTACTTTTATATTGCTGTTTTTTGACTTAAGGAATTCTCCCGTGCCTGTAACGGTTCCGCCTGTTCCTACGCCTGCCACAAGTATATCCACATTGCCGTCGGTATCCTCCCATATCTCAGGTCCTGTTGTTGCCTTATGCACAGCAGGGTTTGCAGGGTTTACGAACTGACCCGGTATAAATGAGCCTTCTATCTCCTCAGCAAGTCGGTCGGCCTTTTCTATAGCGCCCTTCATACCCTTTGCGCCTTCGGTGAGCACTACCTCGGCTCCGTATGCCTTTAGAAGATTTCGTCTTTCAACGCTCATAGTCTCAGGCATGGTGAGTATTGTTCTGTATCCCTTTGCCGCAGCGACTGCCGCAAGGCCTATGCCTGTGTTGCCGCTTGTAGGCTCTATGATAACTGAGCCTTCCTTAAGCAGCCCCTTGTTTTCCGCATCCTCTATCATTGCCTTTGCTATCCTGTCCTTGACGCTGCCTGCGGGATTGAAGTATTCCAGCTTTGCTATTATCTTAGCCTTGAGACCGTTTTTCTTTTCATAATTGCTAAGCTCCAAAAGAGGCGTGCCGCCTATCAGTTGTGTCAGATCTGTTTTTATATTTGCCATTTTAAACTCTCCTTTTTAATTTGCTTAAATACAATAATCGTTACTTATATTTTCTCTTGCCATATTGGCAAGATCCTCCAAAGTGATGTTGTCCACAACATCATTTATAGCCTCGTTCAGTCTTTTCCATACAACAAGGGTAGGACAAAACGAAGCCCTTATGCATTGATTTACATCATCTTCAAGACAGGCAACGGGAGCAAGAGATCCCTCGGTCAGTCTTAATATCATACCTACCGTATATTCCGACGGAGCCTTTGCCAGCTTGTATCCGCCCTGAGGCCCTCTTACGCTTTTTACAAAGCCCGATCTGCTCAGTATGCTTATTATCTGCTCCAAATATTTGCCGGATATATCCTGTCTGTCCGCAACGCTTTTGATAGATATGAATTCGCCTGTATCATTCATAGCCAGATCAAGCATGAGCCTTAAGGCATAGCGGCCCTTTGTCGATATTTTCATACAGACACCTCCTCGCTATGCTGTCGTTTCATCTCTCCTACGATATAACGTCTGTGATACTTTATGGTAACATAATCCATTATCTTCTTGTAATATATGGGATCGGATATACCGCCTATTATGCCTGCGATAGGCAGACCCTGTACGAACTTCAGCACGAGCATATCCATAGCAAAGGCTCTTGCGGTCTTTTCCATCTGTTCCTTTGCCGCCTGTTCCCAGTCTCTTTTCGGCACGACTTCAAAAAGACGGTCTATTTCATTGCTTATATCGATCCAGCCGCTGCCCTTGGCAAGTGCGCCTTCCATCATCTTAAGTATGATATACTTTTCATAGGGGCTTTCATAATCTATGCCGTAATGAAGCGCCGTTTCATATATGCCCTTCAGTATAAGCCCTGTAAACAAGACTATATCTGGAAGCCCTATGCCCAGTATGCCCAAGCCTATGCCCTCAGCCGTTGCCGTAAGCATATTTTTAACATCCGAACGCTTGGCAAAGCGGCGCATTTGCTTAAGCTCTTTTCTGCCCTTCTTGACCTGAACGGAATAGTTTTTTATTTTATAGTCCTCCAGTATGCCTTCTTTGTTATAGCTCTTTTCTATAATAGGGCTGCCCTTTTCAAACAAGATGCCGAAGCCCTTTAAAAAAGCCTTTTCAATGTTCTGAGACACTTTACGAGGTATTTTTTGCTCAATGGAAGCCTTCCATTGGGAAGGCTCCGATGCATCCTCCGCAAGCGCCTTTTCCCTCTTTTGTATGTACTTGAGTTCCTTAACGCAAGCTGTTATGTGTTTTTCATCCTTATCCTTCATTGCCGTATCCCCTCTCTCGATAACCTAGTATACACCTATGATTATAGTGGTTTTATGTCGGTATGTCAATAAGAATGATGATATTGGGGCTGCGCCCCTTTCGGCACATACGGCTTTGTGTATATTGCCCATATCAAATAAAGGTGTTTTCATTTGATACAAAACAGATATTTATGTCAAATGCTATTGAAGGCTTCCTCAAGATCTTCCAAAATATCATCGATGTGCTCCGTGCCTATTGAAAGCCTTATGGTATTTGGCTTTATGCCCTGCTCCGCAAGCTCTTCCTCGCTTAGCTGAGAATGAGTGGTGCTGGCAGGATGTATCACAAGAGACTTAACATCGGCAACATTGGCAAGGAGTGAGAATATCTGCAGGCTGTCAATGAATTTCTTTGCTTCCTCTGCGCCGCCCTTTATCTCAAATGTAAATATGGAGCCGCCGCCATTGGGAAAATATTTCTTATATATGGCGTTTGTAGGTGCGTCGGGAAGAGAAGGATGATTTACCTTTTCCACCTTGGGATGCTTTGAAAGATATTCTATTACCTTCTTGGTGTTCTCAATATGTCTTTCCACTCTCAAGGAAAGCGTTTCAAGACCCTGAAGGAAGAAGAAGGCGTGAAACGGAGAAAGTGTAGCGCCTGTGTCTCTTAAAAGTATAGCTCTTATTTTGGTAACAAAGGCGGCAGGGCCTACTGCCTTTGTAAAGCTTATGCCGTGATAGCTGGGATTGGGCTCTGTAAGTGAAGGAAACTTGCCGCTTGCCTCCCAATCGAATTTGCCGCTGTCTATTATGACGCCGCCTATCGTAGTGCCGTGTCCGCCTATGAACTTGGTAGCCGAATGTACGACAATATCCGCACCGTATTCTATGGGTCTCACAAGATAAGGTGTGGCAAAGGTATTGTCCACCACAAGAGGTATATTGTTATTATGTGCTATCTCCGCATATCTTTCAATGTCCACGGCATTGGAATTGGGGTTGCCCAATGTCTCTATAAATACGGCCTTTGTATTTTCATCGATAGCCTCATCCAATTCATGGAAGTTTTCGGGCTCAACAAACTTTGAGCTTATACCGTATTCGGGAAGCGTGTGTGCAAGCAGGTTATATGTGCCGCCGTAAATAGTCTTTACGGAAACGATGTTGTCTCCCGCATGGGCCAGATTCCTAAAGGTATAGTCTATGGCAGCTGCGCCGCTTGCAACTCCAAGAGCCGCAACGCCTCCTTCAAGGGCGGCGATCCTTTTTTCAAAGACATCCTGCGTCGGATTGGTGAGTCTGCCGTATATATTTCCCGCATCCGTAAGGCCGAATCTTGCGGCTGCATGGTCGCAGTTGCGGAAAACATAGGAACTTGTCTGATAAATAGGCACGGCTCGTGCATCGGTAACGGGATCCGCCGTTTCCTGTCCTATATGGAGCTGTTTTGTTTCAAATCGTAGATCTCTTTCGCTGATAGAACTCATATTGTTATCCCTCCAATTTTAATTTATATATTTCCTATCTGTTTAATATGATTTACACAGATATACTACCACACATTTCATATTTTGTCAACACCTATTTCATATTTTTTTTATAGGAATTATATAATATATTCCTGCAGGCTTATTTCCTTGCCCGCCGGCGGGTAAGCCTGTGATATGTTCTTTATGCCGCTCCGGTAAATATCTTTATATAAAAAATATCCGAAGATAAAATACCGAACACCTTTGAAGCAAAGCTTTTGCTTACGCCAAAAGGAATCATAAGTACCTGCAAAAAGGCAGATAGCTTATATAAGGCAATATCTTCGGATCGTACAGGCAGCCTCGGCAGCGAAGCAGGCTCAGCGTGTCGATAAAATCGACACGCTTGAAAGAAATGCTTGCATTTCTTTCAGTTGAATTAAGGTAGGAACCAGCCGTGTTTTCCGCAATTTAGGCATAAATGCCTAAATTACAGAAAAGTTCCTGTCCTCAGGCGGGCAAAGCTCGCCTTGCGGATTAAAGTCTGCGACGCTTTTTTGCAGGCTGTTCTTTATTTTAATTCATATTTACTGTCAAAATATTGCTTTTTCGACAGTCTGAGCCTGCTTCGGCGGCGAAGCAGGCTGTACTTAAGGTAATATCTTTATATAAAATGAAAAGGCTTTATTCATGAGCCTGATTGTCTACATATTTGGCCTTATACTTTGAAAAGGCAAAGCGCTGTGAATGATACAGCCCGTAATAACCCGAAAGCATATAGCTTATGGCAATGGAAAGAAGATAGTAAGGCAGCGCATCCATGCCGAAAAGCTCCAAGGCGATAATAAGTGATGACAAGGGGCAATTTGTAACGCCGCAGAAAAGCGACACCATGCCTATAGACGCACACAGCGAAGGAGAAAGACCTACGGCATGGCCGAAGGTACAGCCCAAGGTTGCGCCTATGAAAAACGACGGTACTATCTCGCCGCCTTTAAATCCGCAGCCCAAGGTAATTGCGGTAAATATCATTTTCAGTATAAAGGCATAGGGAACAGCCTCGCCTTCTACAGCTCTTTCTATGATATCGGCGCCTGTGCCGCTGTATTCTCTTGTTCTGAGAAGCACGGTGAGCAAAACTATTACAGTACCGCCTATAAACACCCTGACATAAGGATTTGTAAAAGCATTCCTGAAAAAGCTGCTTGTCTTGTGGAGCATTATGCAAAACACAACGCTTACCCCTGCGCATATACAAGCAAGCAATATAGTGGCTGCAGCCGTATTGGGAGAAAAGTCCGCCACACTATGTACCATATAGTTTTCGGGGGCATTTCCGAGCCTTACGGCTACTGCGCTTGCCATAAGCGAAGATATTGTGCAGGGCACAAGAGCGGAATACTGCATTGTGCCTACATTTATTACCTCCATGGCAAATACGGCAGCCGCAACGGGAGTGCCGAATACTGCCGAAAACGCTGCGCTCATGCCCGACATTATGAATATACGCCTGTCATAATTGCTGAAATTAAAGAGCTTGCCCAAAAATTCGGAAGCGCTTGCGCCTATTTGGAGGGCAGCACCCTCTCTGCCGGAGGAACCGCCAAACAGATGAGTTATAATAGTGGCGGTAAATATAAGGGGAAGCATCCTTATGGGTATGCTTCTGTCCGACTGTATGGATTCCAGCACAAGATTTGTGCCTTCATCCTTTTTATAATCCAGCATCTGATACAAGCCGACTATCAAAAGGCCGGCTATGGGCAAAAGGAATATCATAACAGAATGCCTTTCCCTATAGCCTATGCCTATTCTCAAAAGGAATGTGAAAGCGGCGCATATCACGCCCAATACTATACCTGTATATATGGAAAACATTACCCATCTGAACAGCTTGCCCAGTCTGTCCAGTACGTGCAGCACTATTTCCCTTGATCGCTCTCTCATTGTTTTTTACCTTCTGTCAAATACCGATAAAATACTCCATTATCCTGTGACCCGGCTCTATAAACGTTCCGCTGTCCTTTGCGCTCTTTTCGTTGAACGCCCTGCCCTTTACGGAAGCGCTCTTTTTGTATATAAGGAAAGGCACGGGGTCGTTCGTGTGAGTCCTTACGCTGAGGGGAGTCGCATGATCGGGAAGTATCATTATCTTGTAATCTTCAAATTTTTCCAGCTCTTCAATAACAGGACCCAGTATTTCCTTGTCTATTATCTCAAGGGATCTTTTCTTATTCTCTGTCTCATGCCTATGGCCGCATTCATCCGGGGCTTCTACATGAACGTATACAAGATCCTGACCGTTTTTAAATTCCTTTATGGCAGCCTCAGCCTTGCCCTTGAAGTTGGTATCTATATAGCCTGTGGCTCCGTCTACATTCACAACATTCATTTCCGAAAACTTGCCTATGCCCTTTAAAAGGTCAACGGCTGATATCATAGAAGCCTTAAGTCCGTATTTTTTGCTAAAGGGCATAAGACTCGCCTTAACGCCTTCGCCCCACAGCCACATACTGTTGGCAGGGCTGAGCCCCTTTGCTTCTCTTGCCTTGTTTATGGGATGATCCTTTAAAAGATCGTAAGATTTTACCATCATATCATAGAGCTTTGCGGCATTGGGATTTGTGGGGATATACTCCTTTATGGGCTTGCCCGTAATGTCGTGAGGCGGTGTAAGAGGCGCCACGTCAAGAGTGCCGTTGTGCCATATAAGACAATGCCTGTAGCTTACGCCGCTGTAAAGGGCAAATTCATCATTGTCAAAATGCTCCGCAAGATATTTTACAAGCTCCCTTGCCTCCTCTGTGCTGATATCTCCCGCACAGTAATCCAGTATTGTTTTGTCTTCATACCTTTCCTCATCGGAAAGAGTTACAAGGTTGCATCTGAAGGATACGTCATCCTGCCCCATATCTATGCCTATTGAGCCTGCCTCCAGCGGTGAACGGCCTGTGTAGTACACCTGTGGGTCGTATCCCAGCACGGAAAGATTGGCAACATCGCTGCCGGGCTTTAAATTATCCGCCACCGTCTTTACAAGACCTATTGTGCTTTTCTCCGCCAGCTTATCCATATTAGGCGTATACGCCGCCTCCAGCGGAGTTTTATTTCCCAGCTCGGCAATGGGATAGTCGGCCATACCGTCGCAAAGCAATACAAAGTATTTCATATTATTTCCTTCTTTCAATTCTATTCATCCTTTTAATAATACCACATATTTTCGCCTATATCAAATAATTTTAATAAAAAATATACATATCACGGTATTTTGTGTTATAATTATTTTAATGAATAATAAAGGAGGCAAGAAGTATGAAGGTAATATTGTTAAACGGAAGTCCAAAGGCAAAGGGCTGTACATACACAGCGCTTACAAGGGTTGCGGAAAGCCTTGAAAAAAACGGTGTGGAGACGGAGATAATACACATAGGCGCCAATGTGACAAGCGGATGTATGGGCTGCGGTTATTGCAGAAAGGCGGGAAAATGTGTAAATGACAATGACTGCCTTAACTCACTTTTGGACAAAATAAGATCGGCAGACGGTTATGTATTCGGCACTCCCGTACACTATGCGGCTGCAAGCGGTGCTCTCACCGCCTTTATGGACAGACTTTTCTACAGCAGCGGCGCTGCCCTTGCCTACAAGCCTGCCGCTGTGATATGCACCTGCAGAAGAGGCGGAGCCACAGCCACCTTCGATCAGATAAACAAGTATTTTTCAATAAACAATATGCCTATAGTTTCATCAAACTATTGGAATATGGCTCACGGCAACACGCCCGAGGAAATAGTACAGGATGCGGAGGGTATGCAGATAATGAGCATTCTCGGCAAAAATATGGCATGGCTCGTTAAATGTATAGATCTGGGCAATAAAAACGGCTGCCCCGTACCCGAAAGAGAAGATAAGGTATCAACCAATTTCATAAGATAAAACATGCACATATCCTTAACTCGTTTTATAGTATACAGAAAGAAAATGAATTTGAGGGTATGTTATGGACAATGCGATCTCACTGACAGCAGTACCCATAAATACTGCTGTCTTTATTTATGACATAAAAAAGAGCCCGTGCCGCAACAGACTTTATGAGCTTGGCTTCACAAAAGGCACAAGGGTCATCCCCCTTCACATAAACCCCGGCAAAAGCGCTGTTGCCTATTTTGTAAAGGGCGCCGTAATAGCCCTCAGAAACAGTGACGCCGAGAACATATATGTAATGGGGGATAAGGCATGAAGAAGATTCTTTTGGTAGGTAATCCCAACACAGGAAAAAGCACTATATTCAATGCCCTTACAGGCAAGCATCAGCACACGGGGAATTGGTCCGGCAAGACTGTTGGGAACGCTTCGGGCATAATGAGATACAAGGGAGAAGAATTTGAGATAACCGATCTTCCCGGTATATATTCTCTTGAGCCGATATCCGAAGATGAGATACAGGCAGTGGAATGCCTCAGATCAAATATTGCCGATCTTATAGTGGTGGTGCTTGACGCCACCTGTCTTGAAAGGAACCTTATACTTGCCTCTGATATAACAAGGCTGTGCACAAACGTGATAGTATGTGTGAATCTTATAGATGAAGCGGAAAAGAAGGGCATAGAAGTGGACACGGTAAAGCTGAGCAATATGCTCAGAGTAAAGGTAATACCCACAAAAGCAAGAAGCGGCATAGGTATAGATCTGCTTAAAGAAGCCATATATACTCAAAACGAAAAGTGCCGCTGCTGCTGCTGTTCGCCTGAGTGTATATATAAAAGCTGTGTATACTCCGGGCAGGATATAACAAACAACAGAGACAGAAAAATAGACAGGATACTTACAAGCAGAGTTTTCGGCATACCGATAATGCTTTTTATGCTTTGCTGCATACTTTGGATAACAATATGGGGAGCCAATTATCCATCGGGTATATTGAGCAGTCTCTTTGGCAGAATAGAAAATATATTGCTGGAGCTTTTTGCGGATATGCCTGTTGTAAGGGGAGTTCTCATAGAAGGCGTGTTCAGGACCCTTAGCTGGGTAGTGGCGGTCATGCTGCCGCCTATGGCCATATTTTTCCCTCTGTTTACAATACTTGAGGACCTTGGCTATCTGCCTCGCATAGCCTTTAATCTTGACCATATATTCAAAAAGGTGAACGCACACAGCAAAATGGTGCTGAGTATGTGTATGGGATTGGGCTGCAATGCTGCTGGAGTTATATCCACAAGGATAATAGAATCGAAGAAGGAAAGGCTCATCGCCATTATAACAAACAACTTTATGCCGTGTAACGGGCGGTTCTCATCACTTATAATGCTTGCCGCCGTATTTATATCCGGGGGAATGTTTGCAAGCATAAAGGTTGCCCTTGCCGTAACGGCAGCAATACTTTCGGGCGTTTTCATCACCTTTATGATATCCTATATTCTTTCAAACACCATATTGAAGGGCGAAGGGTCCTCCTTTATACTGGAGCTTCCGCCCTACAGAGCGCCTCAGCCCATGGCAATAATAAGAAGGAGCATAAGAGAAAGGATAGTATATGTGCTGTTCAGGGCGGTGATAGTTGCCGCTCCCGCAGGCGCTCTCATATGGCTGCTGCAAAATATAACGGTGAATGATATTACATTGCTCAGCCATATAGCAGGCTTTTTGGATCCCTTTGCCCGTATTATGGGGATAGACGGTTATATTCTGACAGCCTTTATAATAGGTCTGCCTGCCAATGAAATAGTGATACCTATAGTGCTCATGTGCTACACAGGCAACAGCGGACTTATAGAATTCAACTCACTTTCGGAGCTGGGGATGCTGCTAAGGGCTCACAACTGGACATACATCACGGCCATTTGCGCAATGATATTTTCCCTCAACCATTTCCCCTGCGCCACTACGCTCCTCACTATAAAAAAAGAGACCGGCAGCATAAAATGGACAGTTCTTTCTTTCCTTATACCTACGATCGTAGGCGTTGTGCTGTGTATCCTTGCAAATGCAATTTTGAGGATAGCGGCCTTGTAAATAAAAGGGGCTGTTGCAAACGCCGATAAAAACGGCATTTGCATACAGCCCTAATAATGTTTATATGCAGTTGTGATATATTATGTGCGGCATATAAGCCAAACATTATACTTAATTGGGTATAAGACGGCCGCCGTCTCTAAGATCGTATGTGTTGCCTCTCAGATAGTCATTTTCGGCATTGTCTATTCTGTAGTAAATATTCCAGCCGTTGTCGATTATATTTCTGAAATCAAAATCCATACCGTTGTCGAACTGATCCACATACATATCGCCGCTAAGCTCAAGCATACCGTTGAAATCAAGGAAAAGATCTACATCGGAAGAAGAAGCGTTGCTGTTTACAAGACCTGAAAGTGAACATTCGCTGTCTATATGTATTTCCATAGCCGTCTTGGAATCCAGATCTATATCCGCATTTTCGACGCTTTGCTTATTCTTAAGATTAAGTATCAGCGTACTGCCCTTCTTCTGATCGTTTTTCCTGTCGAAGGATGAATTTATAAGCTTGGAGCATTTGATGCTATTGCCGCCGTTTAAATTAATGGTGGCAACGCTGTCTCTTACATAGAATATGGCGCCCTTGCTGTTGTCAAGAGTTGAGTTTTCCACATCTATGGTGATCTCGTCTCTCTTTTCGGGATCGGATATTATGGAGAACACGCCTGCATTTGCACCTGAACCGGCAGCGCTGTCCGTTGTAAGAGTTGAATCCTTTACGTCTATATCCGTATCCTCGCCTGCTGATATAACAGATTTGTTCTTGTCAGCCGTGATCTCAGCCTCGTTAAGCTCTATGATACTGTTCCTTATGCTTATGGTATCCGCATCTCCCACAGAGCTTATCTTGCCGCCGCTTATACTTATATTGCCGCCGTTATCGGACTTTATGGCTGCATTGTCCCTGCTCTTGATATCAGCATTGTTAAGAACGAGCTCACCGTCATCAAGCGTTATGGCAGGAGCATCGCTTACGGATATGGCAGTATCGCTTATATCCGCCTCGCTGCCGTTAGATACGGCTACGGCGCTTTGACCATTGAGTTCTGCGCTTGAATCCGTTATCTCTACCCTGCCGCCATGCTGTACTATCACAGGCTCAAGTATCTCCTCGCCGATATAATCCTTGCTTTCATCGGATTTGTTCTGCTCTTTTTCCTCTTCTTCCTTCTTTTGATCCTCAAGTATCTCTTCGTCAGTCTTTATGACAGGCTTTGCGGCCTCTTCCTTGGCAGCTTCTATCAGCTGCACGGTCTTTGCCATAACTACGGCCATTTCCGCCCTTGACATGGTATCATTGGGCTTTAACATACCGTCGCTGCCCTGTATTATACCCATTGCTGTAAGAGTACCTATAGCGACCTGCTGTTCTATATCTTTAACATCTGATGCATCGGAATACATTGAAATATTTGTAGTGCCGTATTTTCCGACATAGTTTCCCTTTGAAAGCGCTCTGTACAGCATTGTCATAGCATCTATTCTGGTTATGTACTCTTCGGGATAGAACATATTGGATTCTGTAATGATGCCCTGGCTCTTTGCGTTTGTAATGGCATCGCAGTAATAAGAATCCGCAGGAACGTCTTTAAAGCTGAATATAAATTCATCTGCGTTCTTAAGGTTGAATATCTTGCTGATAAATATAGTGTAATCGCCTCTCTCTATGGTATTTCCCGGAGCATACTTATTATCGCCTACACCGTTTGCTATACCCCTTTCGGCAATATAATCTATATAGCTTACAGCCCAGCCGTAGCTGTTCTCGTTAACGTCGGTAAAAAATTTAGATGCCTTTTCATCGGCTGCCATTGTATTGACTGCACCGACAGCCATCAACACAGACATTGCCAATGCGGCAGTTCTTCCAATTATTTTTTTCATTTCAGATCTCCCTTCCTTGTTTGAATATATCTTACTTCTATTTTCCCACATATTTATCAATTTTGCAACAGTTTTATATTAATATTTGATTAAGATTCTGTTTCCAATTTTTACCACCCTTGTAATTTTCAACATAAAATGATATAATATCCAAAAAAGGAGATGATCGTATGAAAAAAATATTTATTACATACATCGCTTTGCTCTTTGCCTGCACAAATACTTTCGGAGCGGCGAATAAAGATATGAAAATAAAGCTTGACGGAAACGATGTCAAGCTGAGCGCTCCCATAGTCATTTCAGAGGGAAGAAGCTTTGTTTCCCTAAGAGAGATAGGAGATAAGATACTTAATGCAAATATATCATGGAACAATGATACAAAAACGGCAAGGCTGTCAAAGGGCGATATGACGGTAGCTGTTCAGCCCGGTTCGGACAAGCTTGTTATAAACGATCTGTACAGCGTGGACATAGACGATAGCGGCACAAAGGCATTTATAGAAAACGGCTACACTTATATTCCCCTGCGTGCATTATGCGAAGCATTCAATTATAATGTAGACTTCAATGACAATACCATATACGTAGAGGGAAACGTTATACTTCCTCAGTTTTCATATATGCACAAAAATGATACCGTAGCTGTAATGCACACCGATCACGGCGATATATCCTTAAGATTTTTCCCGGAATATGCGCCCAAGGCTGTTGAAAATTTCATTACCCATGCGAAGGAGGGCTACTATGACGGCGTTGTGTTCCACAGGGTAATAAATGATTTTGTAATACAAAGCGGCGATCCCGAAGGCACGGGTATGGGCGGCGATAGCATATGGGGCACTCCTTTTGAAAACGAAGTCTCCATGGATCTAAGGCATTTCAGAGGCGCTTTGTGTATGGCAAATTCGGGCAAGGACACTAACAAAAGCCAGTTCTATATTGTACAGTGCCCCAATGTGCCGGCCGATCTGAGAGCAGACGTGAAGGCCAATGCTCAAATCGTGCAGCTTTATCCCGATTATGTGATCGATAAGTATGAAGAAGTCGGCGGATATCCGTATATTGACTTTGGCTATACGGTATTCGGCCAGGTAACTGACGGAATGGATGTCGTGGACAGCATAGCAGCCGTCGAGACCGATGAAAACGACAGGCCCTTGGAGGATATCACAATCAATTCAATCGACATATATAATATCTGATATAAATAATATAAAAAGACTAACTATTAAAAGTCAAGACAAAATCATTAAAATTCCAAAAAAATATTTTGGATCGAAAGAACATTGAAAA
>CANPXH010000039.1 GCA_947585865.1 uncultured Clostridia bacterium | reverse complement strand
TGTGACTGATTAAGGCTTTCGCTTATTATACAGTACTGCGCCGTAAAGTTCTTGTTTTCATAGGCTGAAAGACATTCGTCTATACTCCAGCTAACGCTGCAATGGTCAAGTATGACCTCTGTGCAGTTCCTTACACCCAAGCCGTCCTCCTGGGAGTCTGATATATCGCCCATACGAAAACGCATATACCGCATTATGATGTTGTTTGCATTACTAAAACGCACATCGTTTCCGCCTACACATATACCCTCGCTGGGAGCAGTCTGTCCCAATATGGTAAGATTGCTGCTTTTTATCTGTAATGAGCTTTCAAGCATAATGTTTCCCGCTACATCAAATACAATTATTCTGTTGCCCTGTGACACGGCGTCTCTGAAAGAGCCTGAACCGCTGTCGTAAAGATTGGTAACATGATAAACGGTGAAATTCGATGATGCTCTTGCGCCCTGTGAATACATACCTCCGCCCTCTGCGCCGGGAAAAGCAAGCTGTTTCTCCTGGGCAAAGGGTGTAAAGGACATTGCCGAAACAGCAAATATAAGGCTAAGACCTCCTGCTAAAATTTTTTTAAACATAATAGACCTCCTTTGATTTTGACTTTTAAACCGTATAAATTATTTTTGTAAACTCATTATACCCCCCCCCTAAATTGTCAAGAGTAAAGTTGATTTGCATATTTTTCCGCAATACTAAATCTGACATTATACCGAAGCGCAGGTTTGTATGATATAGATTATAATTTTTGATAATCTATTATCTATATTAAATCATACTTTCATATTTGTCAATAATTATATTGACATTTTTTCAGAAAATTTGTATAATCATTATAGAGGCATATATAAATTATAAATAATTATTAACTATAAATTATTGTATCCGAAAGGAGGATATTATGATAAGAATGGACCTTAACTCAAAGGAATATGAAATTATGAAGGTTATGTGGGATAGTGACAGACCTATGCTTGTTTCGGAAATTGTAACAAAGACCAAAAATGTTTCAGACGGCTCTGTTCATAAAATCATTAACAAACTGGAGCAAAGAGGATTTATAGAAGTTGTCGGCAGAGTGCGAGTTGTTAAGTCTCCCGGTCGGCTTTATGCCCCTACTTTATCATTAACGGAGTATATGGCAACACTTACAAGAGAAGTATATAGGTTTAATAACAGGACACTTGATTTAAAGGAACTACTCACTTATATTATAAAAAAAGATAAAAATAAAAATATTGAATATCTCAAATCTGTAGAAGAATTTCTTAATGAATGTCAGAATGTGATTAAGGAGAAAGAAAATGAATGATATTATGCATATACCATCTGACGCATGGATAACACTTACACGCTATTCTTTTATCAATACTACAATTATTACCAGTATTATTATTCTGTTATTGATATTTATAACAAATAAAATAAAATTTTTACCTAAAATAAATATTTTTTTTACATATTTAGTTATATTCATCATAGGTATAAGACTTCTTACTCCCTTTGAATTTCGCTTTACAAGAGGAATCAGTTCATATAATGTTATGCATAAGGTAAAGGAAATAACAAATATGAATATTATATCTATTGGTACAAATTGCAATATTAATGTTCTGCATATTTTGTGTTTTATATGGGTATTAGGTGCTGTTATTTGTTTGTTAAAATATTTCATGGGATACATTTTTTTATGTAAAAAGGCAAATATGATGTTACCCTGCGAAGAAGAACGAATAAATAAAATTCTGTCCGATGTAAAAGATAAGTATAGTTTTAATTTTAAAACAAAAGTAGTAATATTTCCGGCTTTTGATGCCCCTTCAGAATTTGGACTTTTCAAGCAAACTATATTTTTAAACAGTAATAAATATAACGACAGAGAATTGTATTACATACTTTTACACGAGCTTGAACATTTTCATAATAAATCAAATTGGTTCAGTATTTTTTTGTCTGTTTTAAGCTGTGTATATTGGTGGAATCCCATTGTAAAGCTATTTAAAAATCATATGAATGAATTGATAGAAACTTATGTTGATGATTTTGTTACACAAGAATTATCTTATGCAGAAAAAATTGATTATTTAAGATGTATATTTAATATTTGTAAGTCTGACAAGGTAAATAGTAATGCTTTGACAGAATCAATATTAGGTAAAGGCAAAAAGAATATACTTCTGAATAGATTTAAGATTGTTGTTGATAAGAAAAAAATTAATATTCCAATATGTATTTTATTATTATCTATTATGTTTTTTTATATTTTTTGCTCTGGGAGATATGTAGTGCAAAATGCAGGGTTGCCTCCTGAAGAAGAAATAAATTTTGAGAGCACTGATTTTACACCAGAAAATTCATATATTACAAAAGAAAAAAACATTTATGTATTGCATTATAATAATGGTAATGTATCTTTTACAGTTCAAAATCCAATTTTAGAGAATTTACCAAATGTTCCTTATATTAAAAATTGAGGTGATGAATTGAAAAAAATTTTAAAATTTTTTATTTATTTAACGTGTATAACAAGCTGTCTTCTTAATGCTCCAATAAGTATTTATGCTGATATACATACAAACTATACCAGTAATATAAACCCTATTAGGGATGACGAGATTATAACAATATATAAAGAAATTAATGGACTTAATTACAAACGACGTTGGAATGTTAGTAAAGAGTGTTGGGTAGATTCAGATTGGATACCTTGTTCTTAGTATAAAATAGACATTTTAATATAAAATACATTGGATTATTAATAAAAAAATACCTTTTCCAAATAGGAGTTCCAATATTCGCAAGTAAAACTCCTAAATAAAAAAGGTATTAAAAGTATTAATAATATAACAGTCAACTGTCATATTATTAAGAATTATTTGAGGGTGACAAATCGTCAAGCAATCTCCAAGCTTTAAAACTTATACCTATTTATATCCTCCTGTGTAATACCGGGATGAACTGCAATATTTATGCTATTGGATATAATATTCACAAGATTTTCCATAACGGCATCAACCTCCTTTGGAGTGACAAACATATTCTCGGAATAAGGTTCCAGCACTTCTTTTATAAGGCCGTACTTTTCCTCGTCTGCAAGCTCGGAAAGCATATTATAGAACTGTGAGCCCTTGCTTGCGCCGTTCTTCATAGTCTCAAGCATTCTGTCTATAGCGTCATTTGCCATTGTGGCGGCATCCACCACAGTAGGCACACCTATTGCAATGACAGGCGCACCAAGTGTCTGCTCGTTTATAGTTTTTCTTTTATTACCTATGCCTGCTCCCGGAGCAACGCCTGTATTGCTCAGCTGTATAGTGGCGTTTATACGGCTTACCTTCCTTGCGGCAAGTGCATCTATGGCAATCACTATATCGGGCTTCACTCTTTCCGTAACGCCTTTCACTATCTCAAGGGTCTCTATGCCCGTGATGCCCATAACTCCCGGAGCAAAAGCGGCAACGGAAGACACCGCATTGTTTATATCCTCGGGTACGGTATTTTTGATATGTCTTGTCACAAGTATCTTTCCCACGACCTTGGGTCCTAATGAATCAGGGGTCACATCCCTGTTGCCAAGTCCTATCACAAGCACTGTCGGCCGCTCTTTATCGGGGCATAGATATTTTATATATTTGCTCAGTATAGATATTATTTTTTCGTGGGCGTCAATGTCATTTTCTTTTATATGCTCACTTTCAAGGGTAATGTAGCTGCCAATGGGCTTGCCCATAGCCTCGGCGCCCTTTTCATCGGTTATGCGCACATTTGTGACAGTGGTACCCGACAGATCGCATTCTTCATGCCCTACCTCCACACCTTCTATTTCCGTAGCCTCTGTCATAATATTTTCGGCTATTTCTATTGCCAAATCAGTATAAGGTGAAAACCTTTTCATACAACCATCTCCTTTATCATATTTTTTTTAAAATAATGTAAATTATTCATTGACAATAAGACAATTATTGTATATAATTATAAGGTGTTGATTTGGGAAACGCAGTCGTTCTGTGTTTTAAAACCCTCTAACCCAAGTTGCTATATGATAAAGATAAATTTGTATGTAGTTTTTAGGAGGAAATTATTGTGGCAAACATTAAGTCTGCAAAAAAGAGAATTTTAGTTATCAACAAGAAAACATTAAGAAATAAAAGCATATCTTCAGCTACAAAGACTGCTATGAAGAAAGTCCATACTGCTGTTGCCGCAGGCGATAAGGCTGCTGCCGCAGAGGCTTTAAGAGCAGCTGCAAGGGCTATCGATATGGCTGCAACTAAGGGTGTTATGCACAAGAACACCGCTGCCAACAAGAAGTCAAGACTTGCTAAGGCTGTAAACAAAATGGCTTAAATCAAATAGCTCAAATTAAAAGGCTATCGCATTTTATCAATGCGATAGCCTTTTTTGCTGCCGTATTATCTTGAACAAGCGCCGATTATCCTATGTGAGCTATTTGCTCTTCAACGCTCTTAAGCATTGTGCTGTATTTTTCAAGCTTGGCTTTTTCTTCATTTATTACCTTTTCAGGCGCCTTTGAAACAAAGCCTTGATTTGAAAGCTTCTTTTCGACTCTCTCTACCTCTTTTATAAGCTTCTCTCTTTCCTTGGCAAGCCTTTCCCTTTCTTTTGCTATATCCACAAGCTCAGCAAAAGGCATATATATCATACCGTTGTGGATAACGGCGGATACCGCATCGTCATCTATGCCTGTTTTATCGGCCTGTACCGTTACCTCGCTTGCATATGCAAGAGGCGCAAAGAATACCTTGCCCTTTTTAAATATAGACTGTACCTCTGTATTTTGGCTTACAACAAATACCTTGGCCTTCTTGCTTGGCGCAACATTCATATTGGCTCTCACGTTCCTTATGGACTTGATAGCCTCTTTCATAAGCTCTATTGCCCTTTCGTCATCTTTGAAGTTGTATTCCTCCGTGTACTCAGGCCACTTTGAAAGCATTATGGTCTCTTCTTGGTTTTGCACGGATGTAAATATCTCCTCTGTCACAAAGGGCATAAAGGGATGAAGCAGCTTAAGCGCATTTATAAGTACCGTCTTAAGTGTCCACAAAGCGGCATTTCTTGTGCTGTCTTCTTTGTCGTAAAGTCTGGGCTTCACCATTTCTATATACCAATCGCAATATTCATCCCATATGAAATCATATACATTCTGAACGGCTATTCCCAATTCATACGCATCCAAATTAGCCGTTACATTTTTTGCAAGAGAGTTTACTTTGCTCAATATCCATTTATCCGCAGAAGTAAGCCGGGAAATATGACATTCGGGCTCTTCATCGCCCATGTTCATCATTACGAATCTGGCGGCGTTCCACAGCTTGTTCGCAAAGTTTCTGCTGTTTTCCACTCTTTCATTGTAAAATCTCATATCATTTCCCGGTGCATTGCCCGTAATGAGAGTGAGCCTTAAAGCATCTGCGCCGTAGTCCTTTATTATCTCAAGAGGATCTATGCCGTTGCCCAATGACTTGCTCATTTTTCTGCCTTGACTGTCTCTTACAAGTCCGTGTATAAGAACTGTCCTGAAAGGCACTTCGCCCATTTGCTCCATGGCTGAAAATACCATTCTTACTACCCAAAAGAATATTATATCATAGCCCGTTACAAGCACGCTTGTGGGATAGAAATGCTCCAGCTCCGGCGTTTTCTCAGGCCAGCCCAGTGTTGAAAACGGCCACAGTGCAGATGAGAACCATGTGTCAAGGCAGTCTTCATCCTGTACTATATGAGTGCCTCCGCACTTAGGGCATACCTTGGGCGCTTCTGTGCTCACTATCACCTCGCCGCAGTCGCAGTAGTAGGCAGGTATCCTATGACCCCACCAAAGCTGCCTTGAAATACACCAGTCATGTATATCCTCAAGCCAATGTGTGTATATCTTGCCGAATCTGTCAGGCACAAACTTAAGATCGCCTTTATAATACGCATCAAGAGCAGGCTTTGCAAGCTCCTCCATCTTGACAAACCATTGCTTTTTGATAAGAGGCTCTATAACACAGCTGCATCTGTCGTGAGTGCCTACCGCATGGGTAATATCCTCTTTCTTAATGAAAAGACCCATTTCATCAAGCTCTTTTACTATCTGCTCTCTTGCCTCATATCTGTCCATGCCGGCAAACTTGCCGCCATTTTCATTGATAGTACCGTCGTCGTTGAGTATATTTATTTTGGGCAAATTATGTCTTTCGCCTACTTCAAAATCGTTGGGATCGTGAGCGGGAGTTATCTTGACTACGCCTGTACCGAACTCCATATCCACATAGCTGTCCTCTATAATAGGTATCTCTCTGTCCACAAAGGGGAGTATACATACCTTGCCCACAACGTCTTTGTATCTTTCATCTTCGGGATTTACGGCTATGGCAGTATCACCCAGCATGGTTTCGGGTCTTGTGGTGGCAAATTCCAAAAATTTGTCCGTTCCCTTTATGGGATACTTGATATGCCAAAAGCCGCCCTTCATATCCGTATGCTCCACCTCTGCATCTGAAATGGTCGTCTGACAGGTAGGACACCAATTTATAAGCTTCTCGCCCTGATATATATAGCCCTTTTCATAAAGCTTGCAAAATACAGTGAGCACGGCCTTGGAAAGGCCTTTGTCCATTGTGAAGCGCTCTCTTTCCCAATCACAGGATGAGCCCAGCTTCATAAGCTGATTTATTATAGTGCCGCCGTATTCCTTCTTCCACTCCCATGCTCTTTTAAGGAAGCCTTCTCTGCCTATGTCCTCCTTTGTTATGCCCTCTTCACGCATTTTGTTTACTATCTTTACCTCAGTTGATATAGCCGCATGGTCTGTGCCCGGCACCCAAAGAGCATTATAGCCCTGCATCCTCTTCCACCTTATGAGAATATCCTGGAGCGTTTCGTCAAGAGCGTGGCCCATGTGAAGCTGTCCGGTAATGTTCGGCGGGGGTATAACTATCGTAAAGGGTTCCTTGCTCTTGTCCACCTCTGCATGGAAATATCCTTTATCAAGCCAGTTCTTATAGATCTTGTCCTCAATAGAGGGATCGTAGTTTTTCGCCATTTCCTTCATAATAGCTGTCCTCCTGTTATTTTATATGATCGATTTTATCAGCAAAATTTTATACTTGGCAGCACGGTATACCGTTTTGCTATTTTGCCCGATAAATAAAAAAGGACACTTTCGTCAACTAAAGGGCGAAAGCATCCGTGGTACCACCTTAATTCCTGTATAAACAGGCACTCCCGATCTTTAACGCAGATCAGACGTTCTGCTTACATCTCTTCGGCAGAAGGGCTCCGAAGCTACCTTCGGCAACACTTACGACAAAGCACCTTTCAGCCTGTGAGTGCTTCTCTCTTTGAGGTGATATTGCCTACTCCTCTTCTTCTCAGCCTGTATGATCAACTCAAGAAATCTACAATGGCTTCGCAAGCATTGGCCTCATCAGCGCCCTCAGCCGTTATCTCGACCTTGTTGCCTGAGAGTGTGCCTATAGATATGACGCCCATGATGCTTTTTAAGTTGATCTCCTTATTGTCCATCTTTAAACGCAAAGAGCTGGCGTATCTGCCTGCTGTCTGCACCAGCATCGGTATAGGCCTCTCTATCATGCTTGAGCCTACTGTAATCGTTTTCTTAACCATAGTTATTTTCCCCCTTGAGCTTATCTGCTATTTCGCATATTTTATTTAACCTATGATTCACACCTGACTTACCAACGGGCGGAGTCATTTTTTCACCAAGCTCCTTCAAGCTGGCATCCGGATACATTACACGTATTTCTGCCATTTTTTTAAGATTATCGGGCAGGTGATCCAGCCCTATCCTTTCGGCTACATACTCGATCGCTTTTATTTGCCTGACCGAGGCGGATATCACTTTGTTGAGGTTGGCTGTTTCGCAGTTCACAAGTCTGTTGACATTGTTGCGAACGCCCTTTACCACTCTGAGATTTTCAAATTCCAGCAAAGCTCTGTGTGCTGACATAACATTGAGCAGATCAACTATGAGCTCGGCTTCTTTGCAATAGACCACAAAGTGATTTTTCCTCTCGACGATCTTCATATTTATCCCAAAGCTTGCTATAAGCCGCTTCAAACTGTCGGCGTGCTCATAATCATTATCGACAAACTCGATGTGATAATGTTTATGGGGGTCGCTTATGGAGCCGCAGCAAAGAAATGCCGTTCTTATATAGGCTCTTTTGCAGCAAGTCTTTGAAACAACGTAAAAATCTATGGGGGAAGCAACACTGAAATCCGTGCTGTCTTTAACACCTGTGGTTTTTAATATCTCTGAAATGAATTTTTGATCCTCTATGACAATATTGTTTCTTTTGTCCTTGGATATCCTTCTGCAAAACAGATCATCTGTAATATCAACGGTTTTTGCAATGAGGTCGGGGTTATCGCTATGTATTATAATAGTTGTTTGACCATCCCTTGTGCCTACATAACCGTTTATATTTATGATAGCGGCAAGTGCAGCTGCAAGGCAATGCCTGCCGGTATAATTATATGAAAGCAATTCTTTTTTTATATCAGAAGAATATGACATATGGCTCCCTCCGACATAGTGAAATACCCTCATAAGACCTTAAAAGCATAGCATTTACAGTAAGTTTTTTTCCATAAAACAGTATACTACCTCTTTCCGTCTTTGTCAATATCTCTGTGAGCGATTATAACACTATGACCAACTCTTTTCAAATTATTGTACAATTCATTGGCTAAAGTGACACTTCTGTGCTTTCCGCCTGTACAGCCTATGGCAATAACCAACTGATTTTTGCCTTCTTTTATATAATTTGGTATCAAAAATTCACACATATCCGTAAGCTTTGCCTTGAATTCCTCGGCCTCGGGCCACTTCATAACATAGTCTCTTACGGCCACATCGTTGCCTGTCAGATCCTTAAGCTCCGTTATATAAAAGGGATTGGGTATAAATCTTACATCGAATACAAGATCCGCATCTGAGGGTATGCCGTATTTAAAGCCAAAGCTCAGCACAGTGACTACGAGGCTTTCAAAATTTTTGTCCTCAAGTATTATCTCGCCTAACTGTGCTCTGAGGTGACGTGTGAGCATATGGGTCGTGTCTATTATAAAGTCCGCCCTGTTCTTTATTTCGGAAAGTATTTTTCTTTCCTTTACAATGCCGTCGATCAGCCTTTCACCCTTTGCATTGAGGGGGTGATTTCGTCTTGACTCCTTGTACCGCTTTAAAAGTATTTCGTCTTCGCAGTCCAAAAAAAGTATCTCAAAGCGGTTGTTATCCTTTTCGATCTCTGATAAAAAGCTGAACAGCTCTCCAAAAAGGCTTCCTCCCCTTATATCGATACCAAGGGCAACATTTTCATTATTGAAGGAAGGGTTCTCGCAAAGCTCTATGAACTTGGGTATAAGACTGGGAGGCAAGTTGTCTATGCAGAAAAAGCCTATATCTTCGAGGAACTTGAGCACCGTACTTTTTCCTGCTCCCGACATACCTGTGACAATGACAAATCTCATACATTTCCCTCCTTCGTGTACATTACTCTCCTATTATCCTGACCTCCGGCTCCAGCATAACGCCAAACCTGTCGTATACGGTCTTGCGCACATGATCTATGAGCTCAAGAACTTCTCCTGCCGTTGCGCCGCCGTTGTTCACAATAAATCCGCAGTGCTTTGGACTCACCTGAGCACGGCCTACACTGCAGCCTCTTAAACCGCTGTCATCTATGAGCTTTCCCGCAAAATAGCCTTCCGGCCTCTTAAACGTACTGCCTGCACTGGGCAGCTCTACAGGCTGCTTTGTATTTCTTTGATGTGCAAGCTCCTGCATCTTATTTCTTATCTCATCCCGATCGCCCTTTTCAAGGCCGAAGCTCGCTTCAAGAACTATCATATGCTCACGCATTATCCTGCTTGTTCTGTAGCCGAATTCGGATGCCTTGTTGTCTATTGTTTCAACAGCGCCGTTTACAAGGACCTTGCTTGAGATCGCCACATCTTTGATCTCCCCGCCATAGGCTCCCGCATTCATACACACGGCTCCGCCTACTGTGCCGGGTATGCCGCTCAGACATTCCATTCCCGTAAGAGAAGCCTCAAGAGCCTTTCTGGCCGCAGCCGACAAAAGAGTGCCTGCTCCGGCAACGATAATATCATCCTTAACCTCTATATGGCTCAAGCCCTTATATATCTGAATTATTATGCCCCGAAAGCCCTTGTCCTTCACAAGGAGATTGCTGCCATTTCCCATAATGTAATAGGGCAGGCCGCTTTCCTTGGCGATCTCCACAGCCTTACACACGCTTTCCGCACCCTGCGGGGTAACAAATATATCGGCATTGCCGCCTATCCTGAATGTGGTATGAGCCGACATAGGCTCATTAAAAAGAACATTGCTTTCTCCTAAAGCTTCCTTTAATCTGCTTATTGTTTCGGTCATAAAAAGACTCCTTTTATTTGCGTCCAAGCATTGCGGCTCCTACTATACCCGCATCGTTTCCAAGGGTTGCGATCTTAAGTTCGGTCTTGTTTTCTCCGCCATATACCTTTTCATCAAGTATTTTTTCAAGAGGCTTTATCACTCTGTCTCCCTGAGCGCATACGCCTCCGCCTATGACTATGGATTCGGGCTGGAATATATTTACAAGATTCACAATACCTATCGCTATATAGTTTATATATTTCCCAAGTATGTATTCCGCCACTTCATCGCCTAAGTCGGCAGCATCAAAAACAGTCTTTGCATCTATGAGCTTTATATTGCCGTCTACAAGATCGTATATCTTGCTGTTGGGATATTTGGCGGCAGCTATCCTGCCTTCTCTCCTCAATGCCGAAGCTGAGGCATATGCTTCCCAGCAGCCCTTTCGGCCGCAGCTGCAAAGCTCGCCGTCTGCAACTATGACCATATGCCCTGCCTCTCCGCCTCCGCCGAAGGAGCCTGAAAATACCTTCCCGTTTATTATGATGCCTGCGCCTACGCCTGTGCCTATTGTAACATATATTATATTCTTGCTTCCGTGAGCCGCACCGCACACGTTTTCACCTATGGCGGCACAGTTGGCGTCGTTTTCAATATGAACAGGGAGTTTTACCCTCTTGTGCATTTCCTTTACAATATTGATATTGTTGAAATTGAGATTGTTGGCATATATAAGTATACCCTTTTTCTTGTCTATTTTTCCCGGAACGCCTAAGCCGAGAGATTCTATATCCTCCATGCTTATGCCGGTCTCCTCCGCAAGCTTTTCGCACAAAGCAGCCATATCGTCTAATATGTCCACGGCAGCCCTGCCGTTCATAGTGGGGGTGGTTGCTTTGGCAAGTATCTCGCCGCTTTCGTTTACTATACCTGCGGATATATTCGTTCCGCCAAGATCTATACCTAGATAATACATATCTGACCCTCCGTTAATTATCCTTCATTGCATTGTTCATTATTGCATCATTAAGCGCCTGCGCTGCGTTGTATCCCATCTTCTTTTGCCGACAGTTTACGGCAGCGGACTCGCATATGATAGCAAGGTTCCTGCCTGGGCGCACCGGTATGGAATGACATATTACCTTATTCCCAAGTATATCCATGTATTCCTCCTTTATGCCCAGCCTGTCGTATGCCTTGCCCTTTTCCCAGTATTCCAGCTTTATCACAAGGTCGATCTCCTGAGTATCCTTTACGGACTGTACACCGAACATCTGCTTTACATTTATTATGCCTATGCCCCTTACCTCTATAAAATATCTTATAAGCTCGGGGCAGCTTCCCACAAGGGTGTCATGGGATATTTTCTTTATCTCCACCGCATCGTCGGCCACAAGTCTGTGTCCTCTCTTTATAAGCTCAAGAGCTGCCTCGCTTTTGCCTATACCGCTTTCGCCTGTTATAAGCACGCCTTCGCCGTATACATCTACCAGCACTCCGTGAACGGTCGTTCTTGGCGCAAGCTCTATTTTCAGCCAGTTTACAAGATCGCTTGTAAACTCAAGAGTAGTCTCCTCTGACTGAAGTATGGGTATATTCTTTTCTCTTGCATAGAACATCATTTCTGGATGAGGCTCAAGCCCACGGCATATTATAACGCAAGGCATATCGTACTGGAAAAGCTTTTCCAAGGTCTCCTGCCTGAATTCAGGGGTGAGCTTGCAAAGATAGGTATATTCGACTATACCTATTATCTGTATTCTCTCACTGTCAAAATAATCGAAAAAACCGGCAAGCTGCAATGCCGGCCTGTTGATGCCCGATGTCTCTATATAAACTTCCGAAATATCTATTTCTTCCGTTAAATTTTTAAGTGAAAATTCTTTTGCTATTTCTTTTAAACTAACTGAGTACATTTGTACCTCCTGTTGTATCATCCTATATATTTTCTAAAAGTCATCCATATTAATGATACATCATTTTAAGCTATTTTTCAATGTTAAATTTATATTTTGAAAAAATACTGTTCTTATTCATCATTTCCGCCTACAAACCGCAATGTCAAATTCCTATGGCAATAAAAAAGGAGACGCCGCCGGCATCTCCTCTGTATGCTTATAAGAGCTGACATTATACACGCTTATATCAAACCGCAAACTTATTTTCAAGAATGACCTGAGCCACATTAAGGGCGTGGTCTGAAACTCTTTCAAGATTAGTGAGAACGTCAAGGAAAATAACGCCTGTCATAGGGTTGCACTGATTTGCAACAAGCCTGTCTATATGCTTGTTTCTCAGTGACTGTTCCATAACATCGACCTTTTCCTCTTCCTTTATGACCTTTTCGGCAGCAAGTATATTGTTGTCCTTAAGTGAATTTATGGCATTTCTCACACACTTTTGCGTTTCATCGAACATATCGTCAAGCTCTGCTCTTGCGGAATCTGAAAAGTCCAGTCCGTCGTCTATCATCACCTGAGAAAGCTCTGCAAGGTTCTCGCAGTGATCGCCTATTCTCTCCATATCGTGTACCGTATGGAAAAGGCTTGTGATATATTTGTTCTGCTGCTCGGAAATATCGGTGTTACACAGCTTTACAAGATATTCCGTTATAACTCTTGTAAGGTTGTCTATCCTATTTTCACGCTCCACTATTTTTTCCACATTGTCCGTGTTCTTTGTAAGAAGCGTCTCACAGGCAAGAGCAAGATTCTTTCCTGACATTTCGCCAAGCCTTACTATTTCCTTTATACAATTGGCAATAGCAATACTAGGTGTGTTCAAAATTCTGTCGTCAAGATGTATAACTGCGCCGTCATCCTCATCATCATCGGTCTTTGTGCTTTGGCAAAGGAATTCCGCCATTTTAACAAGCACATTGGCAAAGGGGAACATAAGTATAGTATTTCCTATATTGAAGCCCGAATGTACCACACTTATCCACAAAGGTGAAATAAGAGTATTGGCAAGGGTCTTGTTGCCCAGGAAGAATATAAATGCAAATATACTGAAAACAACACTGCCTATTACGTTGAACAAAAGATGTATATATGCAGCGCCTCTTGCCGTCTTGGATGCTCCTATACTTGAAATAAGAGCCGTAACGCAAGTACCGATATTCTGACCCATTATAATATATACAGCCGCATCCCATGTGACAAGGCCGTTGGCTGCAAGAGCGATAAGTATACCGTTTGAAGCGGAGCTGCTTTGTATCACTGCCGTTACGCCCGCACCTACAAGAAGGCCGAGCACAGGATTCCTGCCGAATGTCCTGAAAAGCTCCTTAAAGCCGTCAAGATACTGCAAGGGCTCTACGCTTCCGCTCATCATATTGATGCCTATGAAAAGTATGCCAAAGCCTATAAATATCTCGCCTATCTGCTGCACCTTGTTTTTCTTGGAGAAAATGACCATTGCGGCTCCTATGAATACGGCAATGGGAGCAAGCGTCTCTGTCCTGAGGAAATCTGCCGAAGATACGAGCCAGCTTGTGATCGTGGTACCGATATTGGCGCCCATTATGATGCCTACTGATTGCGCAAGATTCATAAGACCTGCATTGACAAAACCCACGACCATAACGGTAGTGGCTGAACTGCTCTGTATCACCGCTGTGACAAGAGCACCTATCAATATGCCTATAAAGCGCCTTTTTGTAAGCATTTCCAGTACCTTTTTAAGGTTGCTGCCCGCTGACTTCTGTAATCCCGACGCCATTATGTGCATACCGTATATGAATAATCCCAGACCGCCTGCAAAGGCTATGAGCATTGTCCAATAATCCATAAAAATTTCCTCCCGTATTTTTCCTCATATGTATTTATGTCCGCTATTAGTAATATTAACATAAAGGATTTCATAAAACAAGATAATTTTTCCTATTTTTTACCGTTCTTTTACACAATATTTTCGGTCGATTTTTAGTGATTTTTTTGCATATAATTTTATAAAGGGCATATTTGCTCAATTTTTTCTTGACTTATGATCTCAAGCTGATAATATATAAATATATAAGGAGGGTACTGATATGACAGGAATGAAGATCGATAACGGTATGCTTATCAAAACAAATGATACGCTTGATCCCGATGCAGGCGATCAGATAGTGATGCTGAGCCGGGAAGAATTTGAGAGCAGTGCTCTGTATAAGATACACACTGCATCAAACCACAGATATTCAATATTTGAAATGCATCCGAATTATATATTTATATCTGTTGCCGTTCCCGATAAAAACAGCATAAACACGTTTACCTCCATAAGCCTTTATATATACAACGGAAATATTATATTTGTAAACAACAGAGAGTATATTGCCAATATAATAGACAGGATAATAAAAAGCCGCAGCGGAGAAATAACAACAGGCAAATTTCTGTGTCTTTTCCTTTCTCAGCTTATAGACAAGGATATGGAATTTATAGAAAAGCTTGAAAAAACTCTTTATAATTCTGAAGAAATGGCGCTTTCATCAAACATCGACAATTTCAGCAGGATGATCGATCCTCCCAAAAAGAAGCTTATGACCTTCTACAGATATTACAATCATCTTATAGATATAGGCGAGGATCTGTATACCGTGAAGGATCTTTTTGAAAACGAAAAAGAAAAGCAGCATCTCAATATATTTGTAAGCAAGGCCGAAAGGCTTAAAAACGAAATAAGCTATCTTCGTGAATATGTGCTGCAAATACAGGAAATATATCAGACCCAAATAGGTGCAAGACAAAACGATATAATGAAAATGCTCACTATCGTCACCACGGTCGTTCTCCCGCTTTCACTTATAGCAGGCTGGTACGGTATGAATTTTAGATATATGCCCGAGCTCATGTGGCGTTACGGCTATCTCTTCGTTATAATATTGAGCATTGTGATAGTGGTGATCTCCATTATAGTATTCAAGAAGAAAAAATATTTTTAGAAGGTGAAAAAATGTTCCTTGCAGATTATCATATACACACAAGTTTTTCCATAGACGGTGAAGCTCCCATGGAGGATATGCTCCTTTCGGCTATAAACAAGGGATTAAAGGAGGTAGCTTTTACCGACCATGTGGATTTTGATGCAAAGTATTATCCTCAGCCCGATTATGACAGCTATATTCCCGTATTCAATACTTTGAAGGAAAAATACAAAAGCAAAATAAATGTTGTATTCGGCGTAGAAGTGGGTCTTGAAAACACTTGGGCGGACAAAATAAACGACTTTACATCAAGATATCCCTTTGACTTTATTATAGGCTCATCCCATGCCGTATTGACAAAGGATCTGTATTTCGATCAAAAAGAATACTTTGACAAAAAAGCAAAAAAAGAAGCCTACAGCACATATTTCAGGGAGCTTTATAAGAATATACATTCCTGTCACGACTTTAACGTGTACGGACATATGGACTTCGTGAGCAGATACGGTATGTATGATGACAATTCCCTTGAATACAAGGACTATGCGGATATTATAGACCAATGCCTTAAGGCAATAATAAATAAAGGCAAGGGAATAGAAATAAACACCTCGGGCTTCCGCTACGGTATAAATAATGCGTACCCGTCTATGGACATTTTGAAAAGATATAAGCAGCTTGGCGGAGAGATCATAACAGTCGGCTCAGACAGCCACAGGACCGCAGATGTAGCCGATCATATTGAGTATGCCTATGATATGATGAAGGAAGCGGGATTTAAATATGTAAGCGTATTCCGAAAACAAAAGGCAGAGTTTGTAAATATAGATAAATAAAAGAAGCATAATGCGGTATGCCTTCTCCGAAAAACAGAACCTCCCCTGTCACTCAAAGCGTTTGGGGGAGGTTTTTTACACTCTTTCGCCGAGCTTTGTATATAATGAGCAAAAAATTTAAATTGCGGCAATGAACAGCTTGAGAAAGAGCCTATGTTATGATAAACATACTTTTTCATATATTTTTAATTTATCTTTTCCCAGCCTACATTATCCATATCGGGATATGAAAGTTCCACTTCATACTTTTCATTTCCGTTGTCAAAGCTTGTCACAACTGTATCATTGCCTTGCTTGGATATATATTGTCCGCTGAATTTCCCCAAATCGGCAATATTTTTCATGGCGCTTCTTGACTTTTGTATAAATTCGTTTTTTTCTTTTGCGCTCAGGCTGTCAGTGGCCTTCCACCGGGATCTTCTATGACTGTAATAGCTGTCTGTGTCCAATGTCTCTCCCGTATTAGCATCAATATCCACAAAGTACACATGATAAGGCGTGCCCTCTTCGGCCAAATAAGGTTCATTTATAGGCGAAAAACACACTGTGTAATGATACCTTCCCTTCTCACCGCCTATGTCTCCGTTATATGAACATTCAATATTGAATTTATCAAGGTCTGCACCGTAAAACAACGTCACCTCGTTCCTTGCTCTTTTTTCCGCCTCGTCAGCTTTTATCATATCCTCTGTGGGATGGGGTCTGTTTTTCTCATAAAGAGTGTTTATATTATAGTCAAAATCGCACATTGTCAGCAATTCGTCATCCGTCATTTCTCTGTTTGGGAGCACGACCATATTCTTTTCTCTGTCAAAATAAAGCGGATAATCTTTCGTTCTTTCATCCATTGTTTTTGACGGTCTGGCATTATTGTACTGGTGTTCATAATTTATTTTTGCTTTCCTTTCGATCTCGCTTTTATAAAAGCTCCTGCTGTAAGAAATATTATCGACATCGAAAAGCGGATCAAATATAAGTTTGTTTCCATTATCCTCATCCACTTCCAAATTTTCGGGAGTCTTTTGCGCAAATATATTTGGTATTATAAACGCATTTGCACCCAGCAGCATTACAACGATTCCTGCTATTAATATTTTCTTTTTCATATATATTCCTCCTCGTATTATATAGTTATAGTGTTTAAAGCCCTGAATCAGGACTTATGTTATAATGTATAAGATACTGTGGAT
>CANPXH010000038.1 GCA_947585865.1 uncultured Clostridia bacterium | reverse complement strand
TTTCTAAATTTATCCTGTAATTTTTCTTTAATAAATATAAAACGAACCTGTATCTTAGAAATTATGTCCATTATAATGTACCATTTTAACCACTGACATATAGAGGAGGCATTGCCTTCTATTACATCCCATTCTTTAGCAGTTTCGTCCATTGGATATATTTGAGCATTACTTTTAAATAGACCAACATCAACAACGGCAAGATAAGGTTTGTTATTTATCTGAAATTTAACATCGATTTTTATCGTTCTCACATCCTTTCAAATAAATGAGGCTATTAACGAAAACAAGGCAAAAGTATACCTTGCTGCCCTAAGTGTGGTTCAACCTCAATAGGTGTATTAAAAGGAGCAGACGTTTAAGTCTGCTCTTTAATATTTCTGTCATTTGGATTAAATAATTCAATCCTTTCTACATTTTTTAAATTCACAAAAAGCCTTGCATTTGGATATATATTTGTAGCTGAAAGTTCTATATCATTCTTTTCCGAAACAGAATATCTTTTTAAAACAAACCAAGAGTCTAATCCATTTTCTTCAAGATAATCTAAAAAACCAACATATGTATTACCATTTTGACAAGTAATATATAATAAATCTCCTTTGTCAAAATCAATATAATCCCGCCAAACACTATTATTAATTGACTTATAAGAAAATATAGATAATATGCGATTGATAAATTTTAACTCATATATCTTTGCTAATCCTATAGCAAGTATTATCGCAAATACAGAAACGAAAAAGCACCGAGTATTGTTTGTTATAATATGCTCTATGGGTATATGTGTCCATAATAAAATAAAATGAATTATAGGATATAATACGCAATTCAAAATATAACTGATTATTACACTCACAATTACAATATTATCACTTGTTTTATATGAAATTAAAAATGATAATATTCTTATAAATAAATAACCCGGAATAAAATATTCCAACAATATCGGCAAATGCTCTATTATATTTATAACATCATTAATAATTTATCACTCCTTTGGCTTTACGCCTTTTTTCAAGTTGAGAAGCTCCTGATGAATTTTAACAACATCAGTATTACTTGGATATCCTTTGTTTTTATCTTTAAGAGAACCCAGCTCAAAAGTAGTATTTTTAGAATCGTTGTTATCGCTCATTTTGTATACCTCCATAATTTGTTATTTATAACAATATTATAGAGTAAAATATTACAAATATCAACAGAAACTTAACAAAGTCTTAACTGTATTTAAATATAATGTAATGCCTTCAAGAAAAGCTATATTATATTTATCACTCCAAAACGAAATAGCGATGCAAAAATTACAAAAGGCTAATATAATAAGCGATAACACCTAATGAACAACGCCGAACATAATATACTGATGGAACATTTGAGTGTTCTAAACTTTATAATAAATCTTTTGCGCAAATACTTTTTCGGTGTTTCGCATAATTTACATTGTAGACTGATACGGGATATTGCATAGCTATACATACGACGCAACCACTTAGTTGTTTGGTTGCTTGCCGCAGCCTCACTTTTCCTGTTACAAACTTTAACCATTTCGTTATCGACCCCAAAATCCATAATATATAAAATATAAACCGGCACATACAAGATAAACTCTCGCTATCAATCGGATAATATTAATAAAAATCACCTCGTATATTACTTCTATATTGGGAATAATTTTTTTTGCAATAAAAAAACCACTCAACAAATAGAGCAGTCATTTGTTCAGTGGTCTTATATATTGTATTAATCTATTATAGCAGGCATAGAAAAACTGAATTTTGTTTTACCTTCAATGTTTGATATTACGAACTCGCCACGCTGTATCACGTCCATACCGACGAGTATATCAATATTTTCATTACCTATTTCAGTTTCATATGCATAAACATCATCTATTCTCACATCATTATCTAAAATAATATCTATAATATACACCTTACAATTTTTACTTCCTAACGGCGTTGTTGCTTCTTTTTCTGTAATAGGAACCAAATGTAATGATGTCGCTACATTTTTAGATATACAAGTAACTGTAGCACCTGTGTCCCATAGGGCAGAATAAGCGTGAAATACTTTTATCTTGTTACCTATAATATCCACGTGGGTAATAAGTTTATTTACAACTTCAGAATATTCTTTTGTGAATGTTTTAGTAACAATTTTACTCATAATGCCCTCATAAACTCATAATCCTAATACCATTCTGGCAATTTCAGGAGAATAAATATAACCTGTATATCCCGACTCATCACCATTACAATATTGTAAACTATATGTGCCTAATGGATACATTTCTGCTAAACTATCTATTCCTTCTGTATCGGTATCAAAAACACCTAAGATTTCCTGATGCCTTATAGCAATATGTGAAACTCCATATTGTTTATATAACTCATCATAATGTTTAACAAACCAATCAAAGTCATTATGACGGTCTTTGTCTGTATATCTTATCACTAAGTTTCATTATCTCCTCTATATTATATATAATTATTCATAACAAATCAACTGTTTTTACAAATATAACACATAAAATGTGACAATGTGTGACATTCATTCCCCTTTACCAAAAGTGCAGGGACACACTTCTCCACAACGGCAGTTGGTATCTACCATAGCTTTTTATCCTTGCTGTCACAAGTCTCCGAATACCCCTTGCCGAACCTTATGATCCGACAGCGCTTACTATTCTGGGAGGCTAGTCCGTATTTACACTTAGGACTGTCGCCTGCGGATTATCTCAGTATCAGAATTTTTACCATACCTCGTGCTTTCACATTCGCCATTATATCCTTTCAGATATAACTTGGTATCTGATATTTACAAGACTTCCCCGATACCTCGCTATAAAGGTATACCAATTCTGTTACGAATTGGTCATTTTCGCACACTTTTACAATGCCCGTCCTTGTCGGCTATGCTGCCGACTCGTACACCTCACGGCTAAACGGACTGGTGGCACACTCCTGTACGAATTTATTTTGAGTAATTTCATTTAAGAAGCCCTTGGGCTTACCACCACTAAATAATTTGTAACCGCCAAGACCAAGAAGCACTGTTCCTGTCATTCCGGCTACGTCTATTAATTTGTCGAGTACGTTGATAGCTAAATTTGCGCCGTCAACTACTCCTTTTAAGAAATCAGAACCAATAAAGTCATTAGACAGTTCTTGGAAAGAAGCCTTAAATCTATCTAATGAATATTGTATACTCTCTTGGTATCTTGCGTTTTCTCGCATAGCAGAGCCCGCAGATGTTTCGGCTGTCTGATATGCAGCCTGTAATGTGTCGATATTGTTTAATACGGCAGAAAGAGCGTTGCCCTGTCTCTTGCCGGCAAGCGTTTCAAGAAGACTTGCCTGCTCAACATCGGTAAGGTTCTTCCATTCCTTACCTATGCCGAGTACAATATCGTATATTGACTTGAATTGAGTGCCTGCTTCGTCAGCCATTATATCGAAGCCAGTCATACCTTTTACGAGGTCACGAAGCTTTGCTGTCGTTTCCACCATACCTTCGGTATCTTCGCCAGCTTCTTCTAATTCTGACTTTGCGCCCCTAATTCTCATAGACACAGTTTTCCACATTGTGCCAACAACATCAGGGTCTTGCACCACTTCATTTGTTGCCGTTACTAAGGCGATAGCCTGTGACAAGTCGGTATTTGCGGCGTTAAAAGACGCAGCCGACCGTTTAAGCGCTTCGCCCAAGCCCTTAGTATCAATGGCATAGTTATTGCCTACTTCATTAAATTTATCAATGATACTAACGGCTTCATTAGAGTCTAATTGGAAGCCCTGTAAGGTCGAAATCAAGTTCTCGCTCACATCGTCCATAGCCATGTTGTCGCCAACATTTTTATATAATAATGACGCTTTTGTCAGTTGTTCCGCTTCTGGTAAGCTATATCCAAGCCTTGACCAATCCGCCGTAGCATTTACTACGTCAGAAACAGCCGCACCGTATTCCTTGGCATGAACGGTGGCGTTTTGCAGATAATTGTCTATTTGTATATCTGTAGCGTCAGATACTTTGCGCAGTTCAGTCATAGCAGTATCAACATCTACAACAGCCTGTGCTGCCTGCTGAGCAGCTTGGAAAGCCCTCATATACAAGCCGTATGTACCTGCAAACTGGAATATAGCCTTTGCGCCTCGTTTAAATTCGTCAAGCGCAGATATACCCGTATTGCCTTCACTGACAGCCTTGCTTTTTAGGGCATTAAAGCTATTCATAAACTTTGCTTTATCGCCTTCGGTATTGACAGTTAGAAGCTCGGCTCTTAATGCTTCTATCTCTGCCTTATAAGCTCTGGCTGCCTTGCTGTTATTTTTGCAATATGTTTCAAAGCTATTCGATAACGAAAATTTAGCACTGCCCGACAGTACCTTGTCCTGCGTTGCGCCAAGAACTTTCATTTCGTTTTCAGCAAGCTTCATCTGCGTGGTTATATTCGTCACTGCGTCCTGCACGGCTCTATAATTCTCGTGATTTGAATTTTGCTGATAATTTCTGACTGCTACGGCAAGTCTATTATAAGCTTCTCCCAACTGATTTATAGCAGTAGAAGCATTGTTAAACTCGGTTGTATTCGGAGCATACGAGTTAAGTTTATTTTGTAATAACGCTATTTGACTGCTATAAGATTTTTCGTAAATCTTATTATTAATTCCTAACACATATCTGTCTGCCGCCGCTTGCGCCTCGGATGCTCGTGCCGTGTAATAGGTTCTCATCCTTGCCAACACATCATTAGTGGGATATAATACATTATCAAAAGTATTTTGCGTCCAATATCGCCACTTTGGTTGTTGACGTATAGGCGCAGGATTTTTAGAACTTATGGGACTTTTAGGATTCGCAGGAATTGTTCCCGTCTGTAAATTTTTTAGCCCGGCTTGTATAGCAGCTTGCACCTGCTTCGTAATACCACTTGTATCAATTTTAACAGTATACGATTTGTTAAAAGCCTTTGTTATTGATTTGGAAATCTTGTCTGTATCAACACTAATTTTTGTAAGTTTAAGGGAAGCGTTATCCAAGTTTTCAATCTGCTTTTTGATATTTTGTAAATCAAGTTCTGCATTTAACTTAATAGTAAAATCGCTCACAAATTATCCCCACCTCCTCAACTTAAAAAAATGGATAGACCAAATTTTGCGATCTATCCATTAAAATTACAGTTTCATTTTATTTTATGTTATAACCCTTGTTCTTTCAGATGGGCAATCAGCCATTCTTTTATTCCTTCTTCGCCACCCATTAGATTTAAAGCCTCTGTCCAAAAGCGTGTGCCTGTCCCCCAGCCGCCATGTGTTCCTGCATCGGCATATTCAACGACCTGCAAGCCTGTCAGTTGTTCTCCTCTGGGATATGTATAATTTAGATAACCTTCATCGATTTTAACCTCCGCAGATACGCTTGTCCCCGATACTCTTACATCAAGTTTTACAAGACTGTCGGCAAAGTGATATAAACGTGCATATACTTTAGGGCTATATTCCGCATAATAATTGTCAATATAAGCCTGAATTACTTCATGTACATCGTCTCTTGTCTTTGCAACGGCAATACTAACTTTTGACATTATCAAGGCTTCCAGTTGAGCCATATTTGTTACAGTAGGCATTATTTTTTACCTTTGTCGGGCATATTTATCACATTATCTGCCATGACATTTCTTGCGGTGTATGTATTAAGTTCTGTTTTTAATTCCTGTATCTGTTCATTTTTAGCCTGTAATACAGACTCCTTATTATCTTTTGCAGTTTTTGAATTAAGATACGCAGCTATTATAGCCTGCGGATTGAGGTCGGCAATCTGCTCTCCTAACTTTTCAACATTAAACTTATTAACCTTTTCAGTCAGCGTATTAAAGAATGTACTCAAATTAGAAAAGGCATTATATATCTCATTCAGCACATTATCGCTTGGTGAATAGCCCTCTACAGCCTTTTCAAAGACTTCAAGTCTCTTATCCAGTAATTGTCCTATTGCATATACGGCGTTATATGGCATACCGCTTGTTCTGTCAAGCATACGATCTATTACCTGTCCGTATGCGCTTACGCTAAGAGCCATAAGCTTATCTGCATTTAAGCGATACTGAGGACTTTCTTCTGTGTTGCCTTCTGCGTTTTCAGTATCAGGCTCTATTCTTTCTGCTACATCGCTGACGTCAACATTAGATATTCTGTTGAGAATATAGAACACAAGGAATGGTCGTTTAAGGGCATATAAATTTTCAGCATTTACCATTAATGCCTGATACGTTTCTTCAACTATGCTCAACATATCATTTAACGTGACAGACTGCTTTATAATGACCTGTGTATCTTTTTTCTTACCGCCATCGCCTTCTAATGTCACGCCGAAAGAAGCATTGGCATAGTTGGTATCTGCAAGACTGATTGTCTTAAAGTTATCGCCGTTTTTTATCGCCGTTTCTTTATCGCCGTTTTCCGGTATTTCTGTTACATTATTTTCTGTTGTAGTCTTTACATCTTTCTTTGCCATATATGTAAATCTCTCCTTATTTAACTAATATTGTAATTTCCGCTCTTGGATTATCCTTGTCGTACCCCGTGGCCAAAGTCAGCTTATGCAAGTGCTTATCATCATCGTCAACTATCATTCCCGACTCCGTCAGTCCGTCAAGTATAAATTTAGGGACTTGGTTATCTACGTCGTGCCTGCGGTTAGTGTTAAAATACGCTACATATTTCACGTCAAAATCGTCTAATTGTAAGTCATTATACCCACTAATCGACACGAACCATATTATAAAATCCTTACCTCACTCTTCTGCTTCTCAACAATGCCTATACAAATCTTAGACTGTATCTCGCTTAAATCACCCTCTAACGGCTTTTCCTTAAAAGCATTTATTTCAGCAGAAGCAACAGCCTGTTCATCTTCTGTATACTTACTAAGCATAGTGTCGAGTTCAGCTAATCTCTGAGCCGCCTTCATTTCGCCAAGCTGCCTTTCTAAGGCTTGCCTTTCAGCCCATATGCCGTCCTGATCCTTCTTAACATCGTCCAAAGCTTTTTGCAGTTTTTCTACACTAGCATTTAATTCAGTGATCTCACTGTCTTTGCTTGTAATAGTTTCGTTTAATTCAGTGATTTTTGCAGTCAGCTCATCATTCTTACTGCAAGCTTCTGCAATAGTGTTCTGAATAAGAGCTTTTAACTCATTGTCGCTCATTTTGATGCCCTCCTTATCAACTTTCTTTTCTGCAACCTCTAATACGATAGCGTTTGTATCTGCCGGAGCGACCGACAAAATGGCAGTACCCGAAAATACAAATTCTTTTGGTGTACGGTATTCAGGATCGGGAGTGTCTTCAAGATATACGATTTTGTTATCGTTCTCCGCTGTTCCCATTATTTCAATAGACGTGTCTACCGTACCCAAAGCATAGCTATCCCTCACCCACTTGACAAGCTTTGGATAACGCTGATTGTATAAATATCCCGAACCAACTAATGCTAAAACTTCTGTGTCTTTTATCTGTATATTTTCAATGCTTGTACTCTCTATAACGCCTACAACATCGGAGTTTTCAAACAACGGTTCATCAAGACCTTCTGCGTTACGGGTTTCACCTGTAAGACCGTGACCAAAAGGTACAGATTTTGTATCGTCACAGAACTCTGCGCATATAGGTATCATTTTGGCGCTTTCACTAGCATTGGTTACATATTCCTTATTCCAATGCAGACCATTCTCGTTGGTTTCGTTTATATCGGTATGTATTTTAAGCAAAGCTATTTTTATCGGTACTTTTCCACCTTTAGAGGCTCTTTTTGCAACTTCGAGGATTCCATTTAGCATTTAGATCATCCTCCTTTTTTTGTATAATAAAAAGTCGGCTGTGACCGACTTTAAATTGTTGTATTATTCTGTTGTGATATTATGATGTTGACGGCTTTGGCTGATTATTGCTGTTATTAGCCTTCGTCTGTATGGTCGAAGGGTTATCGCTTGTGTCGTCCGTAGGCCTGCCGCCTGTATTTCCGTCATTGTTTGTCGATACGGTATAGGCGGTCTGATGAGGCGTATACTTATCATAGATTTTGTTCTCTATTTCCTCGTCCAGTATATTGAAATATATATCGGGAGTTATACCTGCGGAAGCAATAAGGAACGACAACGATCCCGAAGCTTCCGTGTATAAACTCTTCATCATATTAAAGAATTTGTCACGGTTTACCAATGAAGTAGGCAGATAATACACTTCAACCTTATTTCGTTTGTCTTTTATGATACAAGCATTTATAACATAATTAAGTTCATATTGTATCTCTTGTATCCATGTATATATTTGGGAATTTATAAGTTCCAGATTATGTTGCTGTGAAGAGTAGTTACCGCTGCCGGAACCGTTTAACAGACTTGCCGCTATACCCAAGTCTAGTGCTATCTTATCCGTTAAATCCTTTTCATTCTTTTCGTCAAATATATCCGTATCGTTTATTTTCAGGGAGTCTATTTTGGTTCCTGCTGCTACAGACACGAATGTAGAGCCGCCTCTGTTGTTCTTTGTCATAATAGCGCCTTTGACAGCCTCGTGCTGGTTTTTCTGCTGAGTTTGTGTCAGGGCGCAGCTTCCCTTGTCCTTACCCTCTGGAAATGTCTGTACAACAACTCTTGAATTTATTTCTCTTAATACATTCCGCTTCGTGTCAACAAATTCGTCCTCATACAGTATATCGGGGATGGCGGCTATAGCCAAAGGTCTGCCCCAAGGTTCGCTTATTTTACACTTTATTTTGTGGGCAATAGTATGGTCATTGTCCAATATTTTCCAACTTCCTGTAGCCTTATTGGATTTTAACCATTTAACATAAGCGTTCCTTATTTCGGCGGGGTTCTTTTTAAGCTTCCTTTGTTTGTCCTCTTCACTGGTACTGCACTCATCAAAGTATGCTAAGTTAAACGCCACTACATATCTGCCGTTTCGCCTTCCTACTATTTTGCAATATTCATAGGGAAGAGGTATCATACTGGCGTTAAGACCTAAGTCGTTTATCTCAATTATATTTTCAACATCATAATCACGCATAAACTCTGTTTTATCAACTTTAGAAGATGTTGTTTCAAAATAATAAAAAGACGTTCCTTCATTCATATCTGTAAAAAGGACGTCTCTTATAAATTGCTTATCATTTATTTTTTCCAAAGCAGACAACATCAGGTCTTTATTTTTGTTTAATTTATTTTTTCCGAATAATCGCTTTTTGCCATATACCACACGGTCAAGGCAGGGCAGAGATACCATATAATCAATGGCATTTGTAACAACACCCTCAGAGTTGTATACAAACATAGCAAGCTTTCTTGTCAGCGAATGATTAACTATAGGATCGTGTAATATCAGTCTTATTTCGTCTGCCGAAAATGCCGTTGATATACTGCAACGATATATTTTGTCAAGATTGAAAGGAATAGTTGTATATTGGCTGCTGTATTCGTAATTATCGTTTACGTCAGTATTTGGTTGATTTGAATTTGTATTTATTTCTGCCACAAGCTACCTCCTTTCTTAATCTACAATACAACAATAATCGTATTCGCTTCTGTCGGATAATAAATCCTGTTCAAGCAGCCCTATGAAGTAACTGCCGTATGCCAAGCTTACATAACGGTCTTTTGTATTGCTTCCCGTTTCGTATAATTGTATAACGCCTGTTTGCGGATTTTTTGTATATTCCAAAGATACCATTTCATTTATCAAAGCTCTTGTTTCAAGATACGGACGTTCATAGAAGAGCATAATATCTCCGCTTTCATCTACATTATATTCGGGTATATTTTTTTGCAATATATCCTGTGCCGTATCGAAGTCAACAAGTAAATCTATCATCTTTGAGTTAAGTACACCACGCAGGGCAATAGCGATATCGTTATTGAATTTTGCACTTGCATTGATTACATATATGTTTTCCGTTGCGCCTTCTACACGCACACGGTTAGCGATAGTATCATCATTCATACACTTCCAAGCAGGATATTCACAGTTTCTCTCTTCATCATATAAGACCTTTGCCAGTCTGTCATAGACCAATATACCGCCGTTTCGTGTGTCTAATACTACATAATCAGCTTCAAAGTCGTAGAATAACTGTTTTATCCTTATAGCCTGCTTGTCCACATCACCACCCGGGTTAGCTTCTATATATGGTACAAGCCGTCTATATCCATTTTTTATCTCTATGCTTTTGCCGTCTATATTATCTGCATTGTATTTAATACTTTCGGGCAATGCTCTTATACAAGTAAAGCAGGAATTATCGTTTTTATTTGCTCTTTCAACAAATGCTATGTCGCAGCTTAATATCCTTATTTCGCCTGCCTGTTTAGGAATAGCGTAGGGATTTTTGTGTTTATTCTTCACATCTTCAACTGTTTTTGGATAGAAGGCTTGTCTATTTACTTGGTTTTTATTTAGCAGGGCATATGTAAAATAAGCGTCGCTGTTTTCTTTCAGCATTTCATTTTCATACTCTTCCCGCCAAGTAATTGGGTCCGCACCTTTTTTAGCATCTTTCAGATATTTCCTTGTCTTTATATTGTGCTTTAAGGTAATAGAATAATCTGTTGCCAACATACAAGATGTGTTATCTGTATATTTGCTTTTCACGGTGTCTTTTCTCAAATCTGTCTAACCTGTTGGCTATGTCTGCCAATGAGGATGTAATTTCAGATAACAGAGTACCAATGTCCTCATTGGCTGTGTGGATTTGGCTTGCAGGTATATAGTCTATAAATCGTGGCTTGACATAGGGTTTCCTATGTCTGCGATTGTGTCTATGTATGCCAAGACCACATATATGAAGCATAGTCTTACCGTCTATGATTTTGATGAAGTCTTTGAACTCATCTCTTTTTATGAGTTTGTATACCCAGTCTGTGGAATATCCCATTTGCTTGGCAAAGTCCTTCACAGAGATATATTTATCGTCAGTTTTTATTTTGTTGTCTGATTTGACGTTATTGAAATACTTGGATATTATCTCTTTTGTTATAAGGTATGATGTTTCATCTGTTATGGACTTTGCAATGAGTGAATATCCCGACAGAGTTAAGAGGTATGTTCCTCTGTTGGTAATCGTATCTTTAAGACCAATATAATGAGTGATATCTGTAAGGTCACTCTTTTTCAAGAGGTAATAATCTTCGTTTGGTGTGAAGTATTTCTGATACTTTTTGAATGTTCTGTAAACTGTGCCGTGTGATAGTGTGTGAAGCTTTTCTATATCTTTGAATGTCAGTACTCTTATGTTATCGTATTCTTTAACTGTGATGGTGGTATCATTGATTGTAATGTCAGGCATACATTTACTCCTTTCCTTGTATGGGTGGACTTGTGGTAACTCCAAGATGTTGAAATCTTTCTTCCTGAATGAGTATGACGTTGCATAGTTCTTTTACCATACATAGTAAGTTGTGAATATGCGCTCTGTCAGGGTATTGGTCATTTGTCATGTCATTTTTAGCTTGTGTGATCCACAGTAAGATTTTATTAACAATGTTATTTACTCTGTTATTCTGTGTATAGACAACAGAAAGTCTTTCGTTAAGGTTAAATTTTTCTGTGTGGTTATTATTGTCCATAAGGCTATTCCTTTCCCTGCTCTAATATTTTTACACGTCCTGAAAGATAAAGTACTGTATCTATCAGAGTTGCAATTGTCGCATCTGTTACAATGTCAGTTAATGGAAAACTACTTTTTAGCCTTGCACTATATCTCTCTTTTGCATTTGTGAGAAGTTTTAAATTATCTTCATAGGACATATTATCATCTGATGAATTTTCCATTGTTGGTATCTCTCCTTTGTTGTGATATTTCAAGGGCTATATATCTATTCTCTGTTTTGAAAATATTTTTCTTAAAAGTACCAACAGTTGAAAAAGTAATATTGTGTTAGATTTAAAATTTTTTAAGTGGAAGTAAAGGTGCATTCGGTAAAATAAAAGTTTATAGGAAGTGAACGTTTGAAAACTGTGTATTACTACGAGGGTTCGGAGACAGAAGGGTAGAGATATTGGTGAAATTTTATTATTCGGTATGCAATGTTTTTTAGGAAGTTTTTAATCGTTCGGAGAAATATGCTTAAATAAAAGGGTTGAAGGATTTTTAGTAAAAAAATAGTTACAAATGACATGATTTTGGGATAATTTTAAAATAAGAAAATGGCTTAAATAGATAGGTTGTCCGAAGTAAACACCGAAGTAATTTTACATCGGATGGGAGTTTTGTGGTGAGATGTGGAAGTGGAATTGATAAGCGAGTTTTCCAGCTGGTCCGAGGGTGCCAAAATGTAAACTATCCCCCGGGAGGTGTAGGCGCTGGGAAGATCAATATAAAAAACGGTTGAAATACTGTTATTTTTTCAACCGTTTTTTGACTGCCTTTTTAGGCTTGAAATATCCATTTTATACAAGATTTTAAGTATTGCCAAGCCGCTATATTTTTGTCTGCATGTTTGCTGATCTGACTTTGATTTTTTTCAGACGCTACGACGCGGCGAGGATACGGCTTGTGTGACGTTCGGCTATACCGAATACATTTTTTGCTGTTGTCCACGAGCGAAAAACACTTGTCCACGACTCAAACACAATACAAAACATACCGTTATGTTATGCTATAAAATATATTAATAGTGTTTTTGCCTCAAACACACATATATATAGTACTGAACTTACACAAAATACAGTTTTCTTGCCATATATCACAAATTACAGATTTTTTGTCTTTTCTTATAAATAAATAATTGTCCGTATATCGAATACATTTGTCCGTGATACAAATACAATATATAAATTATACGGTACAAGTAAGGCAGGACGCCCGACGGTGCAGGCGTTGAGCCGTTGCCGTCGTTAGCTGATGAGGTGTTAAACTTAATATAATTTATAAATATCTATTGCTAAAATATAATTAATGTGTTATTATGTAAAAGCCTGACAAGGAATATTGCAACTTTTAGGGCTTTGCCTTAAAGGTGGTGATATTGGTGTTTAGGGATAAGAAAAAAGCCCTTGCAGGGGCTTTAATCCTATTCTTAATCGTTATTACTAAAGTAACTAAATGTTACTAGGTAGTAATAGCCCTATGGAGTGTGGCAGCACTCTATAGGGTAACCTTAGTATAACATACATAAATAATTTTGTCAACAAACAAAATCTTGACTTTACATTGATATTATGGTATCATATAAATACAAAAGGGTATAACATAACAGTTACACTTGTAAAAATGGTTAAAAATAACCGTCTTTATTTGGTATGCTGTAAGACGGTTATTTTATTATGTATGCAATAAACACTAAAATTAATATAATTTTATATCTTGTCAAGATATAGCCGTTGAGCTTTTCAGCTTATACGGCTTTTTTTATGCCTATAATCCACATCTTTTTTATTCCTCTTTTATTTCGCTATCTGGTATATATTCTAGTATATCTCCCGGCTGACAATTTAATAAACCGCATAATTGATTTATAGTTTCTATTGATACGGCATTATTTCTTATGTTTTGTATTTTAGATTCTCCCATGATTTTATTTTTGCGCAATATATATGTACTATATCCGTATTTTTTTAAAGCATCTAAAATATTACTTTTATATCTAATCATTTTCTTTATTATCTGGTATATATTCTAGTATATCTCCGGGTTGACAATCTAAAAATTTACATAACGCATCTATTGTCCTTGTATCAATATGCCCGCCTTCACTTAATTTTTTCCATGTTGATTGACCTATTAATTTATATTTCTTAGTTAGGGTATAACTTGTATAACCTTTTTCTTTTAATATGTCTAGTAGTTTATTGTAGCAAATCATAAAATACACCACCTTTATTATATATCGCCTTAAAAGGCGACAAAATGCACAAAAATTTATCGCCTTTTTTAGCGATTCTGTCTATTGATTATCGCCTTAAAAGGCGATATAATAATATCATAGCAAGGCAAACAAGTAATACGCAACTATTACTTGTAAGCCGAGCTAACAACTAAATAAGGAGGTGAGCTTATGCAAGGTTATTACACGCCTTACGGCTATAAGGGCTTAGTAAATGGTAAATACATACTATTTGCTAGCGAGTCCGACTACAAGGATTATATAACCGATATAGGTAAGTAACAACTAGGGCAGGCGGTAACAAGTCATTGTTGCCGCTGTAAGTCCCTAACACCGCCTTATTTTAATAATAACATAAGCGTTACAAATAATCAATACTTTTTATTATTTGTAATGCAAATGTAAAAAAAGCACTTTGACAATTAAATAAAAACAGCCTCGAATTATACATTAATACCCTAGGTAACAATAACGGCTCGCAGAGGAGCAAGGGCATTATAAGCAATACGCGGAGGAGCGAATAAAGCGAGATTGGTCTATGCCGTAGGAATTATAGAGGAATGAAGTTTGGCGCTATTAATTATTTACACAATACAGACAAGCATTTTATTTTTGTGTTTGTCTGTATAAGTAAGTAATTAATATAGCTAGTAGTTTTGATATAAAAGGGCTTTATATTCATATATTCCACATCAAATAAAAATTTTTTATATATCTAGTCTAAAAAATCACATATAACAGCATATCCAGATTATATAAAGCCCTTTATATATAAAGGTGCAGAGCAACAAAAATATATTATTGTTCGTCCTTTATATCCTCTTTGATTATCTGGGCTATATCCTTTTTATATGGTATCACATTATTTTTTATATCATATGCCAACACGGCATTAATATATTCGTTTAGTCCACTATATCCTTTTTTTAAAACAAAATTTTTATAATCTGAATATTTATCTTTTAATATTTTTATATCTGGACGGGTAAATTGCTGTTTGTATTTTTGCGATCTCTCGGCTTGCGTCATTGCCATTTTTTATACCTTCTTTTTTTTTAAATTTTTTTTAATAATAGCATAATTTATTTTACATTGTCAAGTATTGTTATTTCGCACAAATTAATTAGTACAATTTATTAAAAATAACTAAAAATAAAAACAGTATATAAAATCATTGTATAAAATATATAAGCGTAGCCCGTGTTATGTGCTATAAATATATATTGTATACAATGATTTTACTTTTATTACAGACTTTTGTGCAATATTTACAGTAGCCCGGGCTACGATTTGGTAATTCTGCGTATTGTAGCCCGGGCTACAATTTGCTATAATAAATATAAGCTAAAGAGCAGTTAAAACCTCTAAAGCTTATGCACTTTATCAACTTAATATGGGCTTTACACTTCCGATAATTTATGTTATTATAATAGTAGATACTGATATTTATAATATAAAAAAGGAGGTCATGTATTTTGCCAACAACAAATATTGAATTTAAAGACGGTTTAAGAATCCAGCGCGATTATTTACAAGAGATTGTAGATTTAATCAATGCAGGAGATCACGACAAAGCAAAAGCAAAAGCAGAAGCAGTTTTAAAACGTATAAACGAGAGTTTACAAGATTAAAATTGTAGTTACCTATTAAAGAGTGTAAAGCCTATTTTAAGGTTTTACACTCTTTTTTTGTACCTTTACAATTTAATATTATACGGCTAGGCGCTCGCCTGGTTCCCGCGGCTGATACCGTCGCAGCGGGGTATAAAAACGGTATTTTGAGTTACGGCAAGGAGATGCCGAGTAGTTACCGGCTCCGTAACAGCTAGTAAATCAGGCTAAAAGGGTTTACAGTTTATATTTTTCCGCTGCTGGTTGGCGGTGGTGCTTGTTTGACCTAAAAAACAAGCGCGTAACATTAATAAGTTTAATGCAGCTGCCTATATTGGCGACGGTTACAAGCCCGTATAAATGCAGAGTAGACAAGCAATATAAATAAAAAAAATATAAAGGAGGTTTTTATTATGACAAATAAAGAATTATCTTTAACAATCAGAAAAGAATTAAAAAAAGAGGGATACACCTCTAAAGATTATCGTATCAGGGTTAAAGATGCAGGATATGAAACGGCTGTACACATTTATATTATTAATCCTTGTGTTAGGCGTTCAGAAGTCGAAAAAATTGTAAAGAAATTTCAAGATATAACATACGATGAGCGTTCAATGGAAATTCTTGACGGGTGTAATACATTCGTTTTTGTTGATTATGAATATGGTTTATTTGACGAGCTAGTGCAGCCGTATATGTCAACAGCAGAGGAAATTTATAATTCCGATAAGTGGAATGGCAAAACGATTGCAAAAAATGACAAAACGGCAATTAACTATTTTGCCATTAATCAATACGAGAAAAAAATAACCGAGTGGGATGGATCGTTTAAATGTTCTTTAGGTATGTTTATACGGTGTCCGAAGGATTTAGCTATAGCAATATGGCGATTTAAGAATATAGGTACAATATATTCTTAATTGTTTATACAATGCCCCGGACTCGTTCCGGGGTATTAATAAGCAATTAAAGCAGTTAATTTAAAGGAGGATGCAAAATGAATATTAATTTAACACCTTTAGAGGCACAAAAAGTCTATTGTTGCATACTTTTGGCAATAAGCGAGGACGAGAAAAAGGAAATAACGGATCAGAACAACTATAGGTTGCAAGCCAAGATTAAATTTTATAGAGGGCTTGCAGAAAAATTTAAGGAGGCGTGGAGATGAAAACAATAACGGCATATTTTCGTAACGGTCGAAAGGAATATAGACTTGTGGATAACGATACGGGAATGTTTTATGAAGTAACAAAAATAGAGCACGACTTTGCAAAATATCTCTTAGATAATTTTAAATCTATTGATGAATGTATAGCGGCAGACGGAACGGAGGGATACAATGAATTATATTGTAGAACGAAATAATCTGGAACGCCGCCCGGCGCAAAACGAGATTATCTCAGGGCAGACCTTAAAATCTGCCCTTGAAAAGCGTTTTGTAATTCCTTTGCGTAAAATACATACAAGGGACGCCGCCTCGGCGGATATTGTTATTGTAAAGGGTAATATTGACGAGAACGGAAAAAAGAAGTACGCGGGAAGGGCAATAAGAAGTTTTTATGTTGCGGACCCGACAGCATAAAAGAATGATTTTAAAGGAGGAAAAATAATGAAGGAACAAAAACCTTATATGATCTCACAGGATAAGCAGAGCGGAATGTGGTATTGTCATAAAAGAGGATATAAATATATCCCGGTATTTGGCAGTATCGGAAAAAGAGCACAGGCGGCAAAAATCAGAGATATTTATAACAGAAGTAAAGGTTATTAAGGAGGAAAGCAGCAATATGGAATTTATACTTGGATTGATTTATCTCGTCTATGCAATCATTGAGGAAATAAAGCTCGGCAGATAGGAGGCGGCGCAATGGAAAAATACACTTTAAAGTCCTTGATTATCCCGGGCAGTCAAAACTACTACAACATAGTACTGACCCGCTTGGAAAAAATAAGGGCAATGCAGGAACGCAGAAAGGCGGCGGAAAATATAGCCGCCTTTATAACAATAACAATCATTTGTCTCGCTGCTGGTCTCTACATCGGCAGTAAGATATAAACGGTATAAAACTAAGATTTTAAGCAACGGAAAAAGACTAACTATTAAAAGTCAAGACAAAATCATTAAAATTCAAAAAATATTTTGGATCAAAAGAACATTGAAAACTG
>CANPXH010000037.1 GCA_947585865.1 uncultured Clostridia bacterium | reverse complement strand
CTTTCGCCTGTCTTTCTTGTGACCGCTATTGCCATAAAAATTGAGGACGGCGGTCCTGTTGTGTTTACACAGGATAGAATAGGCAAGGATGGGAAGCCTTTTAAAATGTACAAATTTCGGAGTATGTGCGTAAATGCAGAGAAAAAGCTGAAAAGACTGCAAAAGAAAAACGAGGCGGACGGTCCTGTGTTCAAAATAAAGGACGACCCAAGAATTACTAAGGTTGGTCACTTTATAAGAAAGTTCAGCATAGACGAGCTTATGCAGCTTGTAAACGTGCTTAAAGGCGATATGTCAGTTGTCGGCCCTCGCCCTGCTCTTCCGAATGAGGTAGAGGAATACGATGACTTTGCAAAACAGCGCCTTCTTGTAAAGCCCGGTCTTAGCTGCTATTGGCAGATAAGCGGGCGTAGCAATATAGGCTTTGAGGAATGGATGGCGCTAGATATTAAATACATAGACGAAATGAGCGTTTGGACTGATTTGAAGATAATACTGCTGACTATTCCGGCGGTTTTTAGGGCAGATGGAGCCTGCTGATTTTATTATTGTGAAAAAGGAAGATTATCATGAAAATACTTGTCACAGGCGGTGCCGGTTATATAGGTTCTCATACCGTGGTTGAGCTTCAGAATAACGGACATGAAGTTATAATCATAGACAATCTTGTTAATTCAAATAAAAAAGTAATAGAAAGAATTGAACAGATAACTCACAAGCCTGTTGAATTCTATTGTACAGATATAAGAAATAAAGATACCCTTAATGATATAGCGGATAAACATAAATTTGACTGCTGCATACATTTTGCAGGCCTTAAGGCGGTAAATGAATCTTTGCATATACCGTTGGAATATTATGACAACAACGTCACGGGAACATTGACTCTCCTTGATGTGCTTAGAAATCACAACTGCAAGAACATAATATTCAGCTCATCGGCTACGGTTTATGGTACACCGAAGACTGTCCCCATTACCGAGGATTGCCCTAAATCGCAATGTACCAATCCCTATGGTCAGACTAAGACTATGATTGAGCAGATACTTATGGATTTACAGCAAGCCGATAATGAATGGAATGTTGTTCTGCTGAGATATTTCAATCCTATAGGCGCACATAAAAGCGGTCTTATAGGTGAAGATCCGAAAGGAATACCTAACAATCTGATGCCATACATAACACAGGTTGCCATAGGCAAGCTGGATAAACTCAATGTTTTCGGTAATAACTATGATACTCCCGATGGTACAGGAGTGAGGGATTACATCCACGTTGTGGATCTCGCAAACGGTCATGTGAAAGCGTTGGAAGCAATTAAAAACAAGTGCGGTCTTAAAATATACAATCTCGGAACAGGCACAGGCTATTCTGTGCTTGATGTTGTAAATGCCTTTGAAAAAGCAAATGGAGTAAAAATACCCTATGAGATAAAACCACGCCGAAACGGAGATGTGGCAGTCTGCTATTCCGACCCAACAAAGGCGTTGCAGGAGTTAAATTGGAAGGCAAAGTTTGGAATAGAGGATATGTGCAGGGATAGCTGGAATTGGCAGAAGAAAAATCCGAATGGATTTGATAATTAGCAAACGTAAGGAGAAAAAATCATGGAAATGAAAACTACTATGCAGGGCAGTCTTATTACAACATTCAGATGTAATGCAAAATGTAATATGTGCAATATATGGCAGTGCCCTACTAAGCCTGATGAGGAAATAGATGTTGAGTATTACAAAAAACTGCCTGATGGATTGAGAATAAATATTACAGGCGGTGAAGCAACTCTCAGAAAAGATATTGATAAGATATTTGAAGTATTATACCCAAAGGCTGCGTTACTTGAACTTAGCACAAATGGATACAATACCGAAAAAATAGTGGAGCTTGCCAATAAATATCCAAATATCCTTATAAGAGTAAGTGTTGAGGGTTTACCAAAGCTTAATGATGAAAAAAGAGGTATTAAAAACGGATTTGATCATGCATTAAGGACAATGCTTGAGCTTAAAAAGACAAAATGCAAGAACATAGGATTCTCCGTTGTTATTTCTCCAGATAATTATAAAGACCTTGTTTCTCTTTATGAGCTTTGTGCGGCATTGGGCGTTGAACTGGGAAATTCAGTTGTACACAACTCATGGTATTTCCATAAGGCTGATAATCAGATAACAAGTCAAGAAGCCTTGGAGGAACACGAAAAATTTGTAAAGGCACTTCTCACTTCAAAAAGGCATGGGTTAAAAAACAAACTCAAGGACTATGGCAGAGCTTATTTTAATAAAAGCATACACAGGCGTTTGCGTGGTGATGATTATGGTTACAGACCGCCTTGCGGCGCATTAAAGGATTTCTTTTTCATAGATCCGTGGGGTAATGTATCTCCTTGTAACGGCTCAGAAGAAGAATGGATAATCGGAAATATCAAAGATGATACTTTTGAAAATATAATGAATTCCGAAAAAGCTAAGGAGGCAGCTAAAAAAGTTGCTGAATGTAAGAGAAATTGCGCTTTCATAGTTACCGAGCGTCATGACATGGTCAGAAAACCATGGAAGCCTATCATATGGATATTGAAAAATAAACTCAGAATAAGAAAAGGTAAAAGTATTTGCTGGTAGGAAAGTGATAAAATGAATGTTTCCGTTATTGGTACAAGAGGGTTTCCCTTAATTGAAGGAGGAGTAGAAAAACATTGCGAGGCTTTGTATCCCCTGCTCCGAAATGATGTTAATGTAACGGTTTATAGGAGAAAACCATACGTCAACAATGGGTATAAATACGATAATATAAAATTCATCGATTTGCCGTCTACCAAAATAAAGGGATTTGAAACGGTATTCCATTCATTGTTAGCAACACTGCATACTCTGATAAACAAGCCGGATGTTGTTCACTATCACAATATAGGACCGGCAATGTTTTCTCCGTTGCTTAAAATACGCAGGATACCTGTTGTGCTAACATATCACAGCCCTAATTATGAACATAAAAAATGGGGATTTTTCGCAAAAACACTGCTTAAAACAAGCGAAAAAATAGCATTAAATTTTTCAGACAAAATCATTTTTGTTAATAAATTTCAGATGCAGAAATACTCCGCAGAAATTCAGAAAAAATCGGTATATATACCCAATGGTATCAAAGAGCCTGTTTTTTCCAAGAATCACAACTATTTAGATAATATAGGTGTAGAACGTGGCAAGTATGTATTGAGCGTTGGAAGAATAACTCCCGAAAAAGGATTTGACACTCTTATAAAAGCTTTCAGGAAATCTGCTCCCGAAGGATACAAATTAGTTATTGCAGGCGGAGTTGAATTTGAAAACGGGTATATGAAAGAGCTTAAGGAATTAAGCAAGGATATGCCTGTGATTTTTACAGGTTATGTATATGGGGATGACTTAGCACAGTTGTATACAAATGCAGCCCTTTATGTGCTTGCTTCTCGCAATGAAGGTTTTCCTTTGGTGCTTTTAGAGGCTATGAGCTATGGGCTAGATGTAATCGTAAGCGATATACCTGCATCACATCTCGTCAGGCTTGAAAGTGAAGATTATTTTCCTTGCGGAGAAGAAAACAGCCTTTCCGAAAAAATTACCGAAAAGCTTAAAAATATACAGATAAAAAATTACGACTTAAGGGCATATCGTTGGGATAAGGCAGCATTGGATGTTGCCGATATTTACGATCAAGCAATGTCATTTGAATCAGGTAGATTGTATAGGAGACAATTGTATGAAAATTTTAATGATAAATAAATTTCTGTATCCAAATGGCGGAAGCGAAACTTATGTATTTAAACTGGGAGATCATCTTAAATCTCAGGGACATGAGGTGCAGTATTTCGGTATGGAACACGAGGGTAGATGTGTAGGCAATAATGTAAATGTCTACACAAAAGATATGGATTTTCATAACGGAAGTATATTCTCAAAGCTTACATATCCAATAAAAACAATATATTCATCTGAGGCAAGGAAAAAAATACGAAAGGTTTTGGAAGATTTCAAGCCTGATGTATGTCATCTCAATAATTTTAATTATCAGCTTACTCCGTCAATAATACTTGAAATAGTAAAGTGGAGAAAGAAAACAGACAGAAATTGCAAAATTATATATACTGCCCATGATTATCAGCTTGTTTGCCCCGATCATATGCTTTACAACCCTAACACCAATAAAATATGCGAAGATTGTATAAAAAAAGGGTTCTTTAAATGCACTAAAAACAAATGTATACACGGGAGCAAGATGAAAAGCCTTATAGGAACGGCTGAAGCATACTTTTGGAAAGCAAAATGCGTATATAAATATATTGATAAAATAATATGCTGTTCTGAGTTTATGAAAAGTAAGCTGGACACCGATCCGTTACTTGCAGATAAAACAATTGCTATTCATAATTTTATTGAAAATGTAGAACAAAAAGAAAGCTCAAAAGGAGATTATGTCATTTATTTTGGCAGATTTTCAGAAGAAAAAGGAATTAAAACACTTTTAGATGTATGCAAAGAGTTGCCTCAAATTCAATTCATATTTGCAGGCGGCGGACCCTTGGAAAGTGAAATAAATAATGTTGAAAATATAAAGAATGTTGGCTTTAAAAAAGGCGCAGAACTTGAAAAACTTATAAGGGAAGCAAGGTTCAGTATATGCCCCTCCGAGTGGTATGAAAACTGCCCCTTTTCCGTTATGGAAAGCCAAATGTATGGAACACCTGTACTTGGTGCTGATATAGGCGGTATACCCGAACTGATACAGGGAGGAAAGACCGGAGAACTTTTTGAAAGCGGAAATAAAGAAGATTTGAAGAACAAAATAGAAAAAATATGGAATAATATCACAGATTATGATTGCAAAAACATTGACTTTGATAGTGTTGAAAGGTATGCGGAGAAGCTTATGAATATATTAGAAAAAAATAATATATCACTATGAAAGGACTATTTTACATGGCTGAAAATACTTCAAGAGAAATATGGGTAGATTATGTAAAGATATTTGCTTGTATTCTGGTAGTTTTAGGACAGTTTTTTCAGGTTCCGTAAACAGCGAGATCTGAAGTCTGTTTGAAATTATTTTTATAACTCCCACAGCTCCCTATTGTTATTTATATTGTTTATTTTTTATATTTCTGACAACACTTGTATTCAGAAGTAAGAAAATGATGTTTACAGGTTTTATATTGGCGGTAATTTTTAAAATAATCAGCGCTGTTATTAAGATGCCTATATACGCAGTATTTTCTGTGATAACAAATGCAATATGGTTTGTTATAGGTATGTGCATCCCTTTTATAGATATAAGCAGGTATTCTCATGTGTTTTAGCTTGGCGGCCTTATACTTGTTTAAAGTATATTAAAAATTAATTAGATTGGATTAAAAAAATATGAGTAGTTATTATAAAGTCAATAAAAAAAGATTTTTACATAATTTTTGCTTTTATATATTTTGGTCAGCAATGTTGATAGGAAAGGGGTTAGGTTGGGTTAATACAACAGAAGCCTTTCGCTTAATTTTATATATTTGTGTGCCATTTATATTGCTTAAGTTAATAACAGACAGTTGGAGTAAGAATGACATATTATGGGCTTTTTTATTGAATACTATAGGTATGCTTAATTGGCTTATTTCTAAAAATACAGATATATTCTTGACAACCATTGTTATAACAAGTGCAAAAAATATAGATATACCAAATCTATTTAAATACAGTTTTTGGGTTAAATTTTTAATGTTTGTATCAAGAACAAGTATGGCTATATTGGGATATGTATATAATCCTGCATTATACAGATATGTTAATGGCGAAGTTGTAGCAAAAAGATATGCTTTGGGGTACGGTCATCCCAATGCAGCTCACTATAATTTATTTGTAATAATTGTTTTATTAATTATTTCCTACAAAGATAAATTAAGATGGTTTCATTTCTTGGCTATGTTCATTTACAATTTTTTTATATTCAAATATACAACTTCTAAAACCGGCTTTCTATTAACATCTTTAGCGATAGTTTTGTCTTTTTTAATTACAAATAGAAATTCCGGATTATTACGTAATACACTAATGCTTGTATTAAAAAGATTTTCAAATATGACGTATATTTTTGCAGCATTATTAAGTTTGGCTGTATGTATGCTCATAAGCAAATTCGATTTTTTGTCAGAACTTGGAACTCTTACGGGACGATTTACTACAGCAGTAAATGTAATACAAAGTAAGCCCCTTTCTTTATTTGGCATTAGCAACGTTGTTACCGATTTTGGCTACATAAATATATTATATGGCAATGGAATATTGCCATTTGCTTTGTTTATAATTGGAAACACTGTTTTATTGAAAAAAATGGAAAAAAATAAGTTATTTGTGGAAAAACTTATAATTGTTCTTTATGCTGTTTATACGCTGGCAGAAGCGTATAGCACATCAATATTAATGAACGTTGCGCTTATATATTGTGTTACATTGATATATCCAATAACAAGCAAAAATAATATTATACACCTTACTGATTAATATATGCTATATTCTGTTAGTGATGTTATTTGTATATAATTAGTAAATTGTATTTAGTATTTTAAGCGAATTAAAGTTTTAATAAAAGGATGCAATTTATTTTAAATTATATTAATTATTGTACATAAAGGATGATATATATGCCAAGATTAACTGTATTTACTCCAACATATAACAGGGCAAAAACAATAGATAGGGTATTTAAAAGCTTAATGTCTCAGACATATAAAGATTTTATATGGCTTATTATTGATGATGGGTCAAATGACAATACGCACGAAGTTGTAAAGGAATTTATATCCTCTGCCGATTTTCCGATAAAATATATTTATCAGAAAAACAAAGGTAAACATATTGCAGTAAATAATGCGGTAAAAATTACTGACACAGAGTTATTTATCATAGCTGATTCAGATGATTCTTTTGTTCCGGACGCTTTGGAAAAGTTAATTGATGCATGGGATAGAATACCATATCACGAAAAGGGAAATTACAAAGGTGTTAATTGCCGAGTGTTTGATCATAGCACTAAAAATCCTATTGGTCATGCGTTTCCATATGATGAGTTTGACAGTAATGATGAAGAAGCGTATTTTGTGCTAAAAATGAGAAGTGAAAAATGGAATCTTGTAAAAACAGATATTTTAAGAGAATTCCCTTTTCCTGAAATTAAAAATGCGCATTTTTATCCGGAAACAATAATATGGCAATTAATGGCACGCAAATATAAAACAAGATATATTAATGACTGTTTAAGAGAGTATTACAGAGATACCGAAAATGCAGTAACAAATAAAAAATCCATAAGATTTCGTGAAAATATATTTTTATGGACGCATTTTACAAATAATGAATTTAAATATTTTTTTTATTATCCTAAAAGGTTTATTCAATCTTTTGTAGGTCTCTCAAGAGACGGTATTTTAAATGGATTTTCTTTTTTTAAAATTCTAAAGATACCTAATAGCTTTATCAAAAAAATGCTGGTATGCCTCTTTTATCCGTGCGGATTTATTTTAGCAACTATGTATAAAATCGATAATAAACAGGCTTGTAAAAAAATATAATTATATTTTTTGTGGCTAATTGTTGTATATGTTTTTTCGATATGCAAGTTATTAATTTCGTTATATAGATAAAAATATAGGAGCTGCATATATAATGTCTAATGTTAAAAAGAATTATATTTATCAGGTATGTTATCAGATTCTTATATCTATTTTGCCTTTTATCACCTCTCCATATATTGCGAGAGTCTTGGGAGCCAAAATGATTGGCGTGTATTCTTATACATATTCGATAGTAGTTTACTTTAAAATATTTGCTTCTCTTGGAATTATAAACTACGGAAACAGAGCAATAGCCAAATCAAAGGGAGATCAACAAGAATTAAATAAAACATTTTCCAGTTTATTGATTTTACACATATTGCTTACTTCAGCAATAATTATGCTGTACTTATTATATGTACATATATTTGTCTGTGAAAATAAGTTGATTGCATATATTCAAACTTTTTATTTGTTAGCAGAATTAGTTGATATTAGTTGGTTTTATTTTGGATTGGAAAAATTTAAAATTACTGTAATCAGAAATTCAATCCTTAAGATTGCAACCGTAATTTCAGTTTTTATATTTGTACATGATAATAGTGATTTATGGAAATATGTATTTATTTTAGCTTTTGGAACTTTTTTAAGTCTTTTATCAGTTTGGCCATTCGTACCTAAATTTGTCAGTTTGGTCAGAGTTCCTGTAAAGAGAATTACAAGTCATATAAAACCAATGATCATACTTTTTTTTGCTGTTGTTGCAGTATCTGTATATAGCTATATGGATAAAGTTATGATTGGTAAATTTAGCAATATGTCTGAATTGGGGTATTACGAGAATGCATGGAAAATGACCGAATTTCCGGTGAATTTTGTTACCGCAATAGGTACAGTTATGATGCCTAAAATATCAAATCTTATAGTAAAAGGCGATTTTAAAACGGTAGATAAATATATATATGGCTCTATTAGATTTTCGGTAATAGCGTCAGTTGCAATTGCATTCGGCGTAGCCGGTATAGCAAAAGAATTTGCTGTAGTTTTCTGGGGAAACCAGTTTATGGAAAGTGGAAATATAATGATCATTTTATCCATAACAATAATATTGATTGCGTGGAACTCAGTTATAAGATTAGAATATTTGATCCCTATGGAATATGATAAAGTTTATCTGCTTGGTGTCTGTTTGGCAGCAATAGTTAATGTGTTGTTCAATTGGTTCCTTATACCTAGATATGGAGCCTTTGGAGCAGGAATAGGCACTGTTATCTCATACTTTACAATTTTTATTGTGCAAAATCTATTCTGTATCAAAAAGCTATCAATATTAAAATACATATTGTTGAATATACCTTATTTGATAATAGGTTTTGTTATGTTTATTTTCGTGAGATCGGTTGGCAATTACTTTGGCTGTACGGTAATATCATTGATTATGGAAGTTATTGTAGGTGTAGCCGTTTATTCCGCACTTGTTTGTATTTATGCTTTTGCATTTAAGGATAAATATGTTACTGACAATATTAAATTTGTATTATGTAAATTAAAAATTAAATGCGCATCAGACAAATCATTGTAATTATAATTCAGGAGAGCGTTGGTATGGAAAAAGATGTTAATATTATGGATCACAAACAATTACAAGCCAGGCTTGTTCAAATAATGGAAATATTTACAGAATATTGCGATGAAAACAATTTGCAGTATATTTTGTTTGGAGGAACGCTTTTAGGAGCCGTAAGACATAAAGGTTTTATACCATGGGATGATGATATTGATATTGCTATGCCAAGAGAGGATTATGAAAGATTACACACCATAATAAAAGAAAAACCATTAAAAAAAGGCTATTGCATGGAAAGTATCCGCCTTGGCAATTCACCTTATCCATTTGCAAAAATTATTGATACAAACACCATAATAATTAATTCTAAATCTTCATTGCATAAATCACTTTGGATCGATGTCTTTCCTTTGGATGGAGTTCCTGAAATGGCAAAATATAAAAGAATGAAAAGGACATTGAGGATTAGCGGGTTTCTTTTGGAAAATGCATGCTGTATGTATGGCAGCGGCAAATCCAAGTTGAGAGCTTTTGTAAAAATGTTTGTAATTGCCTATGCACGTATAAAAGGAGCCTATTATTACGGTTCAAAGATAGATGAATTAGCTAAAAGAAATAAAATTCAAGACTGTGAATATGTATCGTTGGTCGTTTGGGGACCTACCAATGTTTATTGGAAAAAAGATTTTCTTTATAATATATCTTATATGGAATTTGAAGGAAGAAAATATAAAGTGTCTAGTGGCTGGGATGAATTTCTGTCGCTTGCGTATGGCGACTATATGAAACTTCCTCCGAAAAAAGACAGAATAACACATAATATTGAGGCAATATATAAATAGCTATTTATTTTTAGTCGGGGGAATTATTATGTTAACTCAAACCACAGGCTTTTTTGATAAAAAAAAGAGCATTGAATTAAAAGGATTGGCAATTATATTTATGTTTTGGTTGCATCTATACTGCCACGATAAATTTTTAGCCGATGGTATTTATTATACATCAATTATAGGTGGTCATAATCTGATTACAATAAGATTATTGACTTCCCTTTTCAGAATATGTGTGCCACTTTATTTGTTTATTGCCGGATATGCTGTGGGGATAAAAAATAATAATCTTTCAATTTTACCAAAAATCAAAACACTATACTTTAAACTTTGGATATCGTTTGCAGCAATGGTATCTCTGTGTTTAATATGTCATTCAATAATTTTTAATTATAAAGAATTCCTGCTTAATCTTTCGGGATTTTACTATACATATTGCGGAGAATGGTGGTTTTTTGGATTATATATTGAACTTAAAATACTATCTTCTTTTTTAGTTAAAGTAAGTCGCTTGAGCAAAGATAACACTAAATATATATTTTTTGTATCAATATTTTTTATGTTATTCGGATATAGCTTAAAAATAATATTGGGAAATTTAATTGCAGAAAATTTACTCATAAACAACATATATATGTTTTTAATAGAACAACCAATCTATATAAGTGGATATATATGTGGGGAGAGTAGATTGTTAGACAAAATTTGCAAAAGGCTCAAGTCTCATGGTCCATATAAATATTTAGTATTAATGGTATGGCTTATAAAACTCACTCCTATTCCACAAGCCTTATATATGCCATTTATTATACCCATGCTTGTTGCCTTGTTCTCATGCATAGATTTGCCTAAAGTAATAAGTAAATTTTTATATTTTTTGGGTATTAACAGTACATATATGTGGTTAACACATAGTTTTTTAATATATAAACTACCAACGCAAAATTTGATTTATTATTATCATATTTCAATAGTTAATATTATTATTTTATTGTTGCTGGATATACCAGTTGCAATTATTTTAAATAATATAGAAAAACAAATATTTATTATAATAGAAAAAATAAAGAAGAGATTATCTTTGCTTTCAATATATATGTTTTGAATAACAAATAGTTTAATTGTAACTTACTAATAACACTGTAATTGTATATAAATATAATAATGCTTTAATGCTGATATATATAACTGCGGAATATAAATAAATGTCAAACTATTATTATCTTGCATTACAATTTTTGAGGAGGTTTCTATATGCTTAATTTTACAGTGGGACCAGTTCAGTCAAGTGAGACAATACGAAAAATAGGATATAAACAAGTCCCATACTTTAGAACACCTGAGTTTTCGGAAATAATGTTTGAAAATGAGCGTTTGATGAAGAAATTTGCAGGCGCAAATAAAAATGACAGAGTCATTTTTATTACAGGTTCAGGCACGGCTTCGATGGAAGCGGTTGTAATGAATGTATTTACATCATACGATAAGGTGCTTATAGTAAATGGCGGCAGCTTCGGACAAAGGTTTGTGGACTTATGCAAAATACATAATATTTCTTTTGACGAAATTAAACTTAATACAGGAAAAGCGCTAAAAGCTGATGATTTAGAACAATATGAAGGAAAAGGATATACAGGATTTTTGGTAAATATTGATGAAACATCTACAGGTGTACTTTATGATTTGGATCTTATCAGTGATTTTTGTAAAAGAAATGGAATATTTCTTGTGGTAGATGCTATAAGTTCATTTCTTGCAGATGAAATAAACATGACATCTTCCAATATAAAGGTAATGATAACCGGATCTCAAAAGGCGCTTGCCTGCCCTCCGGGAATTTCGGTTATTGTGTTATCCGAGGACGCAGTAGAAAAAATAAATAGCAATCAAGTCAGATCTCTTTACTTTGATTTAAAATCCGCATTGAAAAACGGTGAAAGAGGGCAAACTCCCTTTACTCCGGCTGTAAGTATTCTATTACAGATTCATGAAAGACTAAAGCAAATAGAACTGGCAGGAGGGTTATATACCGAATTAAATAGAATTTCTGCATTAGCTTCAGATTTCAGGGATCGGATCAAAGACTTACCATTGGATATTTGCTCCGAATCCTTGTCTAATGCAGTTACACCATTGTCAACCAGAAATTGTTCTGCATATGATATTTTCACAATATTAAAAGACGAGTATCAAATATGGGTATGCCCAAATGGCGGAGAACTTAAAGATAAGGTGTTTCGAGTTGGACATCTTGGTGAACTTAGTATAGAAGATAATAAAATACTTGTCGGTGCCTTATGTGATTTATGTAAAAAAAAGAGGTTAAAATAACAAATCAGGAGGTACATTTCTTATGTTGAAAGAAGTATCATGCAACAAAGAAATAGAGAAAATTATTGAATATATTGGCTCTGATTTTAAAGCTACGCCATATTTATATGTTAATGTTATAAAATATGGTCTTGGAACAAACGACGTGTTTGCATGGATAGATCAAAATGAAGATGGATATGTAGAAGGAATCTATCTTCTTTATTATGATTGTATTCATTTTTATACTAAGAATACAATGGGATACAAAGTCGAAAAATTGATTGATTTTATTAAAAAAACACATCATAAAGTTATTATGTTACAAGGTAATATAGGTGACAGAGTTGATACTTACCTTAAAAACTATTGTTTTGAGAATAATTATATTTTTGATATGGATAAGGTTGGTATTGAAAATAGAACTTATATTGGTCAAATTGCCAAAAGAGATGATATTAATGAAATAGTTGATCTGCTAATGACAGATCCGGTATATTTTAATGTATATGACAAGCAAACGCTTTCAAAACAACTATATGATCGTTATGATGATAAATTTAGCAGATATTTTGTTATAAAAATAGATAATAAGCTTGTCGCCGGCTGTAGTACATATGGCGAGGTTTATGGATTTGCCCTGCTGGGCGGTGTAATAGTACATCCCGGATACAGACGAAGAGGATATGCCACAGATGTGGAAAACTACGCTTGTCATATTCTTTCGGAGGAAGGGATATCAAAGGTTCTGTTTGTTAATTCTCAAAACACACCAAGTCTTGCTCTTCATGAAAAGATTGGAGGATGTAAGATTGGTACTCTGGCAAAGTTTGTAAAAAAATAATCAAAAACTGTATAACCCACAAGTAGAACACCTGCTTAAATAAGTGAAATACGAGTGGTCTTAGCTTAACTATTGTTATTTTATTAAACATATTTTCTACAGTTATTAGATTAAGGATGATACGCTTATGAAAAAAGTTATTACATACGGAACATATGATATTCTCCACTATGGACATATAAGATTATTGAAAAGAGCAAAGTCGCTTGGAGATTACCTTATTGTGGGTGTAACAGCAGATGATTATGATAAAACACGTGGGAAAATTAATGTAAAACAATCCCTTATGGAACGTATTGAAGCTGTAAGATCGACCGGCCTTGCAGATGAAATTATTGTTGAAGAATATGAGGGGCAAAAAATTGACGACATAAAACGTTACGGTATCGATATTTTTGCTATAGGCTCTGATTGGGAAGGAAAGTTTGATTATCTAAAAGAATATTGTGATGTAATTTATTTGGAAAGAACAAAGGGTATATCCAGTTCTGACATAAGAGATAAAAACAGAGCAATATCATTGGGAATAGTTGGTAATCCCCCTTTTTTAAATAAATTTATTTCCGAGAGCAAGCTTGTAAATGGATTAAAAATTGAGGCAATATGCACAAGTAATATAGAAGATACTTTAGCAGGATTTACAGATATACCTATCATTACATCAGATTATAATAAACTTTTGGAAGCAGTAGATGCGGTATACATATATTCACACCCTACACTTCATTATCAACAAATAAAAAAAGCTCTCCGGGCTAATAAGCATGTTTTGTGTGAATCACCAATTACACTTGATATAACAGAATGTAATGAATTGTTTGAGTTGGCAAGAAGTAAAGAGCTTATATTGACTGAAGCAATTAAAACTGCATATTCAACTGCATACTATAGGCTTTTGCTGCTTGCAAAAGGCGGTAAAATCGGTAAGATCGTTTCCGTAGATGCTACTTGCACAAGCCTTCGGGATATACCCAATAATACAACAGAGTGGAGCAGTATATACAGTTGGGGTCCCACGGGATTGTTACCTGTTTATCAGCTTTTGGGTACCGACTATTCAGAAAAAATTCTTACTTCTCATTTTGTTGATAAAAATAGCTCATATGATGTTTTTACAAAAATTGATTTTATATTTCCCAATGCCGTAGCTTCGGTAAAAGTAGGAAAAGGGATAAAATCTGAAGGAGAGCTTATTATTTCAGGTACTAAAGGATACTTTTATGTTCCTGCTCCTTGGTGGAAAACAGACTATTTTGAAATAAGATATGAAAATCCCTTGGACAACAAAAGATATTTTTACCAACTTGATGGAGAGGGCATAATATATGAACTTGTGACTTTTGTTCAATCAATAGAGCAACATAAAGCATCTATATATATTGAAAAAGAAGTGACAGAAGCTATTGTTGAAATTATGCAAGATTTTAAGAACAGGATCAATCTGAAAACAATATAGGCTAATGTACAGTAGTATATGAGATATTAATTCTTTAGAGAATTATTTTTTGATACAGGCAAGCGAATATGCCATCGTAATCTAAAAGTATAAGTTAAAAGAGGTGTATTTAAATGAAAATAATAACATGTGCCGGCTACTTTGGAACAGGCTCGAGTGCTGTAACAGATTTTTTTAGTGAATTTTCAAATTGTTCTTCAATAGGAAATTATGAAGTCAGATTTATTCATGATCCAAACGGTATAAGAGATTTAGAATATAATATTGTAGAAAACAATAATCGTCACAATACAAGTCATGCCATAAAAAATTATAAAAAATATGTTAAGCATCTGAATGGAAATATTATAAGAAAACGATACAGAAAATATTGCGGTGATAAATTTTTAAAATTATCCGATGAATACATAAATAATATAACAGAGCTTTGCTGTAATTCTTCTTGGCATTTTGATTTAATAGATAAAGGAGAATTATTTAGTCTTATTGATTCTATATATAACAGGATCTGTAAACTCAAAAATAAAAATGCTCTTACTTCTTTAATGCTGTATACACAAGAAAAAGGATATTTTTCTGCAATTGATAAGGATGAATTTTATTACTATACAAAAAAATATATTAATGACGTTATTGAATGTATGGATAAAACTCATTCAGAGTATATTATGGTCGATCAATTGGTTCCGCCATCAAATTTAAATCAATATTTAAATTATTTTGACGATATAAAAGTTTTTGTGGTTGATAGAGATCCCAGAGATGTTTATTTGTATTCATCTATATTCTACAGATCCAATGTTGTTCCTTATAAGAATATAGAGGAATACTGTAAATGGTATGAAATAATAAGACGGCATAGAAAAAGAGAAATATTTGACAAAGAAAAGGTTTATTTTTTGCAGTTTGAAGATTTGATTTATAAATATGAGGAAACAACAGAAAAGCTGATGAAATTTGTGGGTATAGATCCTCAAAATCATGTTAGCCCCAAATCAATATTTGATCCATCAATATCTATTAAAAATACAAATTTGAAACAAAAATATCCTAAATATAAAAAAGAAATGGAATATATAGAAAATCATTTACAGGAATATTTATATAATTTTCCCGAGCAATAACTTTAGTTATAAAAAGGAGAAATTCAAATGAAAATATCCTACAGTTTCGGAATAATAGATCTGCTGCATTACGGACATCTGACCGCCTTGAAAAAGGCAAGTGAAAACTCCGATTATAATGTTTTCGGTTTAGTCTCCGACGAGGCTGCCGTTGCATGGCAAGGCAGTATCGTATCTTCGGAGGAAGAGCGCAGAGCTGTTCTTGAATGTATCAGATACATAGACGAGGTCATGCCTCAGAGAACATTTGATCCTACGGAAAACATCAAAAAGCTTCACAAAAAATATCCCGATGCAAAAATTACGCTGTATCACGGAAGCGACATGGCGGTTATACCTGCGGAGCTTTATCTTGAAAGCATAGGCGGTTCTGTTGAAATAGTGGAGTATTATGACAAAATGTCACCTATGAAGATACTTGAGATACTTTCCGAGGATAAAAGCAAGGCTTCCAAAAACGCAAATATAATATCAACAAAGGCTAACACGCTTATTTCGCTCAAAAAACGCCTTAAAAAATCTCATATAGAGGATATATATGTATGTACCGTAAAAGAGTACAAAGATGATTTTGAAAACGTTTTCAAAGAAATAAATGATAAATATAAAGGTAATAAAATAGTTGTCAGAAGCTCCTCAGAAAGCGAGGATTGTTACGAGTCTTCAAATGCCGGACATTATGAAAGCGTACTTAATGTTGATTCCTCCGATCACAAAAGCGTCAAGGATGCTCTTGACAAAGTTGCTGCTTCCTATATCAATGATGATAACGAAGCTCATGAGCAGGAACAGATACTCATTCAGAAACAGACACTTGATGTTTCCTGCAGCGGTGTTGTTTTTACAAGGGATATTCAGAACAACCGTCCTTATTATGTTATAAATTATGATGACAACGGAAAAACAGATACGGTAACAGGCGGTACGGGCGGAAAGTCCCTATGGATAGCAAGAGATACCGAGGATAAGGATATTCCAAAGCAATGGGCAAGCCTTTTGGCATCTGTTAAGGAAATTGAAGGAATATTAAACGGTGCCCTTCTGGACATTGAGTTCGCCGTAAAAAAAGACGGATCTGTTGTTATATTTCAAGTCCGTCCTCTTGCGGCAAATTACAAATACAGCAGAAACAAAAACAATAATGCCATACTTGGACTGAAAAACAAAATCATAGATAAATACTGCGAGTTTAGAAACAATGACAGGTATATTCTCTCGGATATGGCTTTTTGGAATCCGGCAGAGATAATAGGCAGCAATCCTCATCCTCTTGACTACTCTCTGTATAAGGACATTATTACACACAGGGCTTGGAACAGAGGACTTGTCGAAATGGGCTATCGTGAGGTAAACGAGGATCTTATGTATAAATTTGGCAATAAACCTTATATATCCGTAGATTATTCTTTTGAAAGTCTTATTCCTGCCGATCTGAGTGATGAGCTCGCAGAAAAGCTTACAGAGTACTATCGCAAAAAGCTTTCAAGAGATTACTCAGCCCACGATAAGATTGAGTTTGAGGTAGTATTGAGCTGCTACGACTTTGAAACGGAAGATGATTTGCTGGATCTGAAAAAGGAAGGTTTTACCGAAAAAGATATATTTGATATAAGGCGTTCTCTTTTTGATATTACATACAATGTAATAAGAAAATACGAAAATATATTGGAAAAGGATACGGAAGACCTTGGTAAACTTGAAAAGGCCAGACATAAAGCTGAAACGATCATTGAAAAAGAAAACTGTATATTAAGCTGTGTGCAGCAGATGGAAAAGCTTCTTGACGCTATAAAGCAATACGGTACGCCACAGTTTGCCCGTCAGGCAAGATGTGCATTTATTGCCCGTGCATTGTGCAGAACTATGGTTTCAAAAGGTTATATTACGGCAGATGAACACGACAGATTTATGTCTACCGTTTCAACCGTTGCAAAGCAATTTGAAACCGATTATAACAAAATGCTGCATAACAAAATGTCCATTGATGATTTTAATAAAGAGTATGGTCATCTCAGAGCCGGCACCTACGATATAAAAAGCTCCAGATATGACAAAATGGATCTTTATTCCGAAGCAGAATCAAAAGAGAGTGAGATTAAAACGACAGCTTTTTCTTTGCCTAAACAACAGGTTGAAAAGGCTCTTGAGGATATAGGCATGAGTGTACGTTATGAGGAATTTATATATTTTATAAAAAATTCCATAGAGCAGAGAGAATATTTCAAGTTTATATTTACAAGGTCTTTGAGCCGAGTAATAGAGATCATCGCAAATATAGGCAAAAAGCTGGGGTTCAAGCGCAGTGATATGGCTTTTCTAGAGGTACCTCAGATATTATCTCTTATGTTTTATGATGATGAGAATGATATGAAAAACAGCTTGAAAACAATAATTGAGACTCATTATATCACATATACTGATAATCAGAAATTGCTTCTTCCCGAAATAATAACAAATGAATCCGATTTCAATATTGTAAACATTGCGGAATCAAGACCTAACTTTGTTACGATAAAGTCCGTTCATGCTCCTGTTGCAGTATTGCAGAATGATCTTGATACAGATATTGAAGGTAAGATAGTGGTAGTTGAAAAGGCTGATCCCGGATTTGACTGGATATTCTCAAAGGGTATAGCGGGGCTTGTTACAAAATATGGCGGCGCCGCATCTCATATGGCTATAAGATGTGCTGAATATGAGATACCTGCCGCTATAGGCTGTGGTGAAAAGATTTTTGAATCTGTAAAAAACAGTTTGGAAATAACCATTGACTGTAAGAACGGCAAGATCACAGGAGGAATTCTATGAGATTGGTATTGCTTACACAAAGAGAGATAACAGACCAATATGGGGAAAAGACAGATGTTATGGAATCCTCATACATAAGGTATTTCACAGAGCTTAGTTACGTTCCTTTGGCTGTGTCAAATTTTACGGAAAATACAGATGCATCTTTTGAAAAATCAGATATTTCCGCTGTTGTATTAACGGGAGGTGGTTCTCTTCCTACCGAATATTATGATAAAGATTACGGCTATGAAATTCAAAAAAATCGTGATCTGAAAGAAACGGAGCTTATAAAACTTTGTTTGAAAAATAATATTCCTCTTTTGGGTATATGCAGAGGAATGCAATTCATAAACGGATATTTCGGGGGAAAAGTATCACAGCTTTCAGGGTTAAAGAAAGAAAGACCGACGGGAAAGGACCATATTGTCCGCTTTAAAGAGCAAACTTTGCTCGTCAATAATTATCATAATGATGGTATATACAAGCACAATCTATCACCTGAACTTATTTCCGTATATGAGGATACGGTAAACGGTACAGTAGAATCCTTTATATCCCCAAAATATAGGATACTTGGTGTTCAATGGCATCCCGAGAGAAGATTTTCGAATACCGGTTCCAAAGAAAAAACAAAAGCTATGATAAAAAATTTTATAGAGGGTGAATTACAATGAAAGCAATAATTCTTGCAGCAGGTCAGGGAACAAGATTAAAGAAATATACCGAAAACTTACCTAAGGGTATGCTCAACTTCATGGGCAAAACAATAATAGAGCGCCAGATAGAAATTTACAGGAAATGCGGCATATATGACATTATCGTGGTCAGAGGCTTTGCTGCGGACAAAATAAATTATGAAGGTATTAAATATTACACAAATGAAGACTATGCCAATACAAATATGGTGGAATCTCTTCTTACTGCCAAGGCTGAATTTGATGATGATATTATAATAAGCTACTCGGATATACTCTTTGAAGAAAGTATGCTAAAAACAATGATGACTAAAAAAACAGATTTTGCAGTTGCCGTAGATGTGGATTGGAAAAAATATTGGCAGAAACGCTATGGAAGAACAGACTTTGATACAGAAAGCCTTTCGCTTGATAAAGAAGGAAATATTACAGAGCTTGGACTAGAAAGTCCAAAACTTGAGGATATAGATGCAAGATATATAGGACTTTTGAAATTCTCAGCCGAAGGGCTGGAATGTATATTGAAGTTAATGGAAAAAGCTTATTTGGAATATATGGACAAGCCATGGCAGCAATCAGGTAAAACTGTGAAAAAAGCCTATATGACCGATCTTCTCAATGCCCTTATAGAAGACGGCAAATCGGTAAAGGCAGTTAAGTTCAATAACAGCTGGATAGAGTTTGACACAAACGAAGACTATGAAAATGCTTGCGAGTGGGTAAAAGACGAAAGTATAAAAGAAATCATTATATTATAAAAAAACTATGAATACCAAATATTACTTTTTAAAGATTATACGATCTTATATATTATCCGAAAAAATAGATTCTAATGACAATATTGACTGGGATGAAATTTTTAGACTTGCTCAGATACATAATATTACGGGAATACTTGCAGCTATGAACAGAAAATACAGTCTTGGTTTTCCCGACAAATACGTAAGGCAGCTAGATGCAAGTATGTATTCATCTGTATCTATGTCTGTTATGTGGGACAAGGTATATTCCGAAATTTCATCGGCATTGGCAAGTAAAAAAATAAAAAATATTGTTGTAAAAGGACCTGTTGTAAAGAGATATTATCCCGATCCGGATCTGCGCACTATGGGGGATATAGATTTAATTATCAACAAAAAGGATATGCCTTTGGCTATAGAAGTTATGAAATTGTTAGATTTTATATGTGAAGAGGGCTGTGTTGATGAATACAAATTTATGCGAAAAAATATTTGTGTTGAACTTCATGAAGACCTTACTTCAAAAGATTTTGGCACAGGTGTGAATTACAAGGCAGAAATGCAAAGCCTTTTTGATAATGTGAAAAATCCCGACGAATATATTCAGGAGCTTACGGACGAATATAATCTGATATATCTGCTTCTCCATGCAGCGCAGCATCTCATATCCGAAGGCTGTGGTGTCAGACAGATAATGGATATAGCTGTAACGCTAAAAAATGCAGATATAGATTATAACTTTTTGTGGAGAGAACTGGATAAACTAAAACTAACAGATTTTGCACACTGCATTTTCTATTTGTGCAGAAGATGGTTTGATGTCAATATTGATGATCATATCATAGATGATGAAATATACATAGCCCTGAGCAACCATATTTTAGACGGTGGTGTTTTTGGCTTTGCAGCAGACAGGCAAAATAACCTCATAATGAGGGAAAGCATATATAACGGCAATAAAATACATTCCCTGCTGAAACGCATTTTCCCGAATAAAGCAGAGGCTCGCTCTAAAGTAGTGTGGTTCAGAAACAAACCCTCAATACTCTTACCGATAGCATGGGTGTATCGCTGGTATGATATGTGCAAAAAAAATCCACAGCGTGTTAAAAATTACTTTAAATCTTTAGGTAATAAAACCGATAACAAAATTTCTGAAGAATACAAAATGCTCCAGGCAATGGGGTTTTATAGCGAAAAGGTCGGCAAACAGTAAACTGAACTGTATACCGACCTTTTTATTTACACCATTCTCAACTCCCTATCAAACCTATAAACATTATCACTCAGCACCTCTTGTTTAGCCACAACGCTTCTATTCACGTTCCTAAGCATGGTCTTTGTATATTCTGCGTCTATAGTGCTGCACGGCACAATGATAACCTCATTTATTGACGAAGGGATAACATAAAAATC
>CANPXH010000036.1 GCA_947585865.1 uncultured Clostridia bacterium | reverse complement strand
CTTGCTGCTTTTGCCGCAAGGCTTGTTTGCTATGCCCATTTCTCTCTATGTTATATAATTATTATCTTTCACGTTAACACCTCCTAATATTTAATATTACATGAAAAAATAAATATGACAAATTATTTTAGAAATTATTAAAAATCAAATTTATAGATATTATTTATTATTACATTTTATAATACATAAAACTATATTTTTACTGATATTAAAAAAATAATAAAATTTAAAGCAATTATAATTATAGATATCAAAAGAATAGAAATATTGACATATTTATTGAAATAATATATAATTATTACATAAAATATCACGAAACTAAAAGGAGGATAAAAATGAATGAACAAAACAAAAAAATGACAAAATGCTCAGCATGTGGAGCAGAGGTAGCAAAAAGCGCAAAGATTTGTCCTATGTGTGGGGCGAAAATTAAAAGACCTTTTTATAAAAAATGGTGGTTCTGGGTTATAGTTGTAATTGTATTAGCCGGTATTTTCGGAAGCTCTTCGAGTAAAAACGGCAGTAGTTCAGATAATACTGCAAATAACAATTCTGCCGAACCTGTGGCAGAAGCAACAACAGCCTTGCAGGAAGCAGCGAGCAAGGCAGCAGAAACAGCAACAATTCCTGCACCTGCGGAAAACGCAACAGCCGCAGAAAAGGCAGACGCATCTGCGGATGCAAGCGTAACTATAGGAATGAAGAATGCTCTTAAATCAGCGCAGAATTATCTGAGCTTTACAGCCTTTTCATATACGGGCTTGATCAATCAGCTTAAATTTGAATCCTATTCAGACGCTGAGGCGAAATATGCTGCTGATAATTGCGGCGCCGATTGGAATGAGCAGGCTGCAAAATCTGCTAAGAACTATATGAGCTTTACATCCTTTTCAAGATCAGGCTTGATCGAACAGTTAAAATATGAAGGCTTTACAGATGAACAGGCGGAATACGGTGCTTCATCCGTAGGCTATTAGGGAGGTTAATATGTCAGAAGTATTGAATCTTACTAATAACAGAAATCTTAAAATCATATCAGAGCTTGGCAATTACAGCGTATATGAACATCAGTCAGATTTAAGCGTTACGCCTGATGTGGCTATGCCAGTGTACTTTGCACAAAAAATGAATATAAAAAGGAGACAGCTTCTTATAGAATTAAACGACTCATCTGTAACTGTACAGAGCGGCGCTATGCAGTGGTCTTTGGGTAATTTACAGTCTGGCACCGGCATAAAGGGAGTAGGCGATGTTTTTAAGAAGGTAGTTGCTTCAAAGGTAACAAATGAAAGTGCGATAAAGCCTGTATACAGCGGAACAGGTATGCTTATGCTTGAGCCTACTTATAAGCATATATTGCTCATGGATGTAGGGGAATGGGGTGCGATTGTGCTTCAGGACGGTTTGTTTTTAGCCTGTGACAGCGATATTCAGATGAAGGTAACAGCAAGAAATACATTATCCTCCGCAGCCTTGGGCAAGGAAGGTCTCTTCAATCTGACATTACAGGGAGAAGGCATAGCTGCTTTGGAAAGTCCAATACCACAGGAGGAGCTTATAGAAATTAAACTTGTAAACGATGTATTGAAAATTGACGGCAGTATGGCTATTGCATGGTCGCAGAATTTACAGTTTACTGTAGAAAGATCTTCAAAAACGCTGATAGGCTCAGCAGTTAACGGTGAGGGCTTGGTCAATGTCTATAGGGGAACAGGTCGCGTACTTATGTCCCCGACAGTTTATAATTAATTGAAAATAGGGGCTTTGGGAGTTGATGTAAATGATTTTAAGTTTACATCAACTCTTTTTTTTAACAATTATACGTAATATGCTATTATAATATTTAAGGAATGCATTTAACTTCAGTAAAAACAGACTGAATGAAGAGAGGTCAATATTAGTGTAAATGATGCAATTACAAGCGGACTTATAAGCGGTATAAAGAATTTGGGCAAAGACTTGGATAAATCGGAGTTAATTCTCCGCTTTTCTTTATTTGACTTTATTTTGTCGATGTAGTATACTTAAAGGAAGTAAAAGCGAAAGGAGATTTATTATGCAGGATATTAAGAACATTTTACTTGAAATTTTGGAAAAGAACAGCAGAGTAAGCCTTGAGGATATGGCCGCCATGCTGGGAAAGAGTAATGATGAAATAGCCGCGGCGCTTGATGAACTGCAGAGGGATCAGATAATTTGCGGTTACACTACACTTATAAACTGGGATAAAACAGACAGGGAATTTGTTACGGCTATGATAGAGGTCAAAGTAACTCCTCAAAGAGACAGCGGCTTTGAAAAGATAGCCGAAAGGATATATGGATTCGACGATGTTAAGGCTGTTTATCTTATGGCGGGAGCATACGATCTTTTGGTCATGATGGACGGCAAGAATATTAAGGAGATCTCACACTTTATTTCAGACAAGCTTTCTCCTCTTGACAATGTGCTGAGTACATCCACACATTTTGTACTCAAGAAGTATAAGGAGCATGGCATTATCATGGAGAAAAAGCATGAAAAGGATGAAAGGATGATAGTTACACCATGATGAAGCCAAAGGACTTTGTAGCCGACAAGGTGGATGTAATGCCATGGTCGGGCATAAGAAAATTTTTTGACATAGCAAGCGAGATGGAAGACGTCATTTCTTTAGGCGTTGGCGAGCCTGATTTCGACACTCCGTGGGCAATAAGGGAAAAGGGAATATACAGCCTGGAAAAGGGCAAGACGGTATATTCATCCAATGCGGGTCTTATGGAGTTGAGGAAGGAGATAAACAACTATCTTACAAGAAGCATAGGCGTAAGCTATGATCCTGCCCATGAGATCGTTGTGACCGTAGGAGCAAGCGAAAGCATCGATCTCGCCTTGAGAGCGATAATAAATGACGGCGATGAGGTGCTTGTTCCCGAGCCGTCATATGTGAGCTATAAGCCTTGCGTCACTATGGCAGACGGTGTTCCTATCGTGGTGAACACCAAGGCGGAGAATAACTTTAAGCTTACTCCCGAAGATATTGTCGACAAAATAACGGACAGGACAAAGGCGCTGCTTCTTCCTTATCCCAATAACCCCACGGGGGCGATAATGGAAAAGGAAGATATTGAAAAGCTGGCAGTATTTCTCAAGGATAAGAATATACTTGTTATAAGCGATGAGATATACTCAGAGCTTACATACGGCGATAAGAAGCATTGCTCTATCGCTTCTATAGACTATATGAGGGATAGGACCATTGTTATAAACGGATTTTCAAAGGCTTATGCCATGACAGGCTGGAGGCTGGGATACGCAGCGGGCCCGGTGGATATTATTTCCGCTATGACCAAGATACATCAGTATTGTATTATGTGTGCGCCGACTACAAGCCAGCACGCAGCTATAGAGGCTCTCAAAAGCTGCGATGATTCTGTTGCCGCTATGAGAAGAGAATACGACAGGAGAAGACGCTTTATGAGAAAGGGCTTTTTGGATATGGGCTTGGATTGCTATGAGGCACAAGGAGCTTTCTATCTCTTCCCCTGTATAAAGTCCACAGGCCTTACATCAGATGAGTTTTGCGAAAGACTCTTGTTTGAGGAAAAGGTGGCAGTGGTGCCGGGTACGGCTTTCGGCGAATGCGGAGAAGGTTTTATAAGATGTTCATATGCTTATTCCGTAGAGGAGATCAGAGTCGCACTGGAAAAGATAGCGGGGTTCGTTGCGAAATTAAAAAATGAAAAGAGTGGTAATAAATGAAATATGAAGAGCTTACGGAAATAGTGAAAAACAGCAACAATATAGTTTTTCTGGGCGGTGCCGGCGTTTCTACGGAAAGCAATATCCCCGATTTCAGAAGCGAAGACGGTCTTTATAATGCAAAGACAAAATACGGCTGCTCTCCCGAAGTGCTTATAAGCAGAAGCTTTTTTGACAGAAATACCGAAATATTCTATGATTATTACGAGAATAATCTTATATATCTTGACGCAAAGCCGAACAAAGCCCACTATGCTCTTGCGGAGCTTGAAAAGATGGGTAAGCTTAAGGCTGTGGTCACTCAAAACATAGACGGCCTTCATCAGCTTGCAGGCAGCAAGAACGTATATGAGCTTCACGGCAGCGTTCACAGAAATTACTGTATGAAGTGCCATAAATTCTATACGGCAGAGGATATTTTAAGCATGGAGGGAGTTCCCCACTGCGAATGCGGAGGACTTATAAAGCCTGACGTCGTGCTTTATGAAGAGGGTCTTGACGATGAAGTATGGAGCGGCGCCTACAGTGCTATAAGAAATGCCGATGTTCTCATAGTGGGCGGAACATCTCTTGTAGTATATCCTGCCGCCGGTCTTGTGGGTATATACAAGGGCAATAAGCTTGTGCTCATAAACAAGAGCGAAACGCCCTACGATTTAAGAGCAAAGCTGGCAATACACGAAAGTATAGGGCAGGTACTTTCTGAAGTAGTTAATAATATAAAAATGTTATAGAGATAAAAGGTTGCTGAAACCTCAATAATGATTTCAGCAACCTTTTTTATTTGCTTATCAATTCTTTAACAAGTACAGATATTGTATCCAATTGAGTAGTATTTAATTTTTTTATATCCTCAATTATTTCATACAGCTTTTGAGGCACTGAAATGTTATTGTCAAAAAAATCCTTAGGCGATATGTTAAGATATTCACATATATAAAAGAATACCTGCATAGAGGGAAATGTCTTTTTATTTTCAATTCTGTTTATATAACTTTCGTTTTGTCCAAGAGCAAGACTCATTTCTCGTGCAGATACATTTTTTTGTGTCCTAAGCTCTGTGATTCTTTCTGCAAAATCATCCTCATACATATAGAAACCTCCCTTTATAAGATATTATATGCGTTAAAATATATAATTTAAGACAAATAATATCATTTTTGTGTTGACATAGGATATTAAATATCTTATAATTAAGTAAATCAGACTTTAAATATCTTTATGGGTCTGGAAGTATAACATATAAGGAGGAATTTTATGAAGAATATTATCGGTATCATTATGGCAGCGGCTATGATATTGTCGTGCATAAGCTTTGCCTATGGAGATAACGAAAATGTGACAAGCTGTGATGACATTGCTATATCGGGGTCTGCTGTTGAGATTGAAAAAAATGCATCAGACTTGTATGATGAACCCATTAAGAATAATGGCTTATGGGAATATAGTGCAAATATTGATGGTATTTGTATTTACAAATATTTTGGCACAGATGAGGAAGTGAAAATTCCTGACAGCATTGATGGTCTGCCTGTAGTTCAGATAGGCAGATATACAAGCTATTCCGAAAGTCACAATAATGTGTTTGAAAATACAACGGTAAAAAATGTTGTATTACCAAATACTGTTAAGACCATTTGCAGCGAGGCGTTTGTAGGATCCACCACACTCAGGAGTATATATATTCCAGAGGGTGTAAGGGAAATAGGAAGCAGAGCATTTGAGGGCTGTACTTCTCTTACTTCTATTGAAATACCTTCTACTGTTATGAGCTATGATTATGGAGAAAATTTCAAAAATTGCATTTCCTTAACAGATGTAACAATAAACAGTGGAGTAGATCTACCATATGATATTTTTAGAGATTGTACAGGTTTGCAGAATGTTAATTTTATAAAACCTATTTCTGTAATTGGAGAGGGTGCATTTTCAGGCTGTACTTCTTTGAACGAAATTGAGCTTAAAGAGGGATTGTCCGTATTGAACGACAATGCGTTTAGTAATACTGCGCTTAAATCTGTAAGATTTCCTTCTACCCTGAAAACATTGGGAGATTTTTCCTTTGGCAATTGTCATAGTCTTACAAATGTCTTTATAAATAACGGAATTACAGATATGGGAGAAGCGTTTTACGATTGTAATATGCTGGAGGAAATCAATATTCCAGATAGTTTGACGGAGATAAAACCAGATACTTTTTCTAATTGCTCAAATTTAAAAGATATTACGCTGGGCAGAGGAATTGTTTCTATTGGAAATAATGCCTTTTCAGGGTGTATATCTCTTGAAAAGGTTGAGTTTGACAGCAATCTGACTAAGATAGGATATTCAGCTTTTGACAACTGCACGGGCTTGGAAACAGTTATATTACCTGAGAATATTAAAACTATAGAAAATGGCGCATTTACAAACTCAGGAGTCAAAAGAGCGGTTTTTACAGGGCCTGTACCCATAAACTTCGGCGAATATGTCTTTGAAAAAAATCCATATATGGATCTACAGGAAACAACTATTTTTTACAAGTTCGGCACCGACTGGACAGAGGGCGTATATAACGGATACAAATGTTATCCTTATCCTACCGTAAATGAAATGGTTGAAATTAAGGATTGTGACAGACTGGGTTTTATAGTAAGTATAAATAGTACAGATATAGCTTATACAAAGGGCACTATTACGGTATGGAGCGATACAGGAGGAAAGGATGATGCCGAGGAAATAACCGTAAGTATTGAATACGATCCTGAAAATCATATAAGCAGTATTGCACCTATAAATATAGATACAGCAAAGCATAACAATGAAACAGGACTTTATACAGTCGAGTTTTGCTATGGTACAGGAAGTAGAAAGACCTCTGTCATAAAAAGCATAAGCGTAAATGTTCCTACCGTTTCAAACAAGGTGGAATTTGAAATTCCAAACAGCTCTGTTACAACAGACGGAACAGTAAAAATACCTATTAAAATAACAAACAACCCGGGCTTTTCAACATTTGGTATTATTGTAAATTACGACAGTAGTCTGCTTATTCCTCTTTCTGTTGAAAACGGAAAAATATGGGGAAGCAATTTTGCAGGCAATCCAAATTATGAACCGGGACAAATTTCAATAAATGGTATGGACATAAAAAATGTAACGGCAACAGGAGATCTCTGTTATATTACATTTAAAGTAAATGATAGTGTAAAGGAAAACGCATCAACAGAACTGTCAATAACAGTCAACGAACTTTTTATATATGACGACAACTATGCTTCATTGCCTATGAGAAGTATTGTTACAAAGGGAATTGTAGATATTCAAAATGTTGTGGAAGGAGATATTAATTTTGACGGTCACATAACCGCTATGGATGCAACGCAGGCTCTTCTCTGCGGACTGGGAGTAAAAAATCTTACGGGAACAGCCTTTGATGCTGCTGATACAAATAAAGACGGTTTTATAACTCCCATTGATGCAACAAATATACTTTTAAAAGCAACCAGACTTAAATAATAATGAGGTGAAAAAAATGAAAAAAATAATAAGTATTTTGCTTACAGTATGTATGACTGCTTTATCAGCAGTAATGGTGTCCGCCGAGAATACAGCCATTATAAGCATGGGCAATGTAAAAGCAGAATCAGGACAGGAAATAACAATTCCGTTGAGCGTAGAAAATAATACAAAAGGCGTTGCAACTATATTTATGGATATAAGCTATGACGACAGCTATCTTGAATATGTAAGCTTTGAAAAGGGTATTTATCAGAGTGAAACAATAGTAAACGGAAATGAACCGGGTATACTTGCACTGGGAACAATGTCTGTAAGCAACTGTACAGGTGACGGTGTATTGTTTAATTTCAAATTCAAGGTGAAGGATACGGCAGAAAAAAACATCAATATCCCTATTACATTAGATGTAAAAGAATTTCACTATCTTGACAACAGCTACGACCAGATACTTGCCGAGCATATCGTAAATAATGGATCTGTTATAATTAACGAGGAAAATAAGCCTGTAACAACTGTTACAACCACGGAGGCGACGACAAAATCAGAGCCGACAACACAGCCGACCACGAAGGCACAGACAACACAAGTAACAACAAAGGCAGAGCCGACAACTCAGGCAGCTACACAAGCACCTGAGCCTACAACAAAAGCTCCTGCAGCTCAGACAACAACAAAAGCACCTGTTGTTACAACTGAGGCACAATCTGAGAGTACTACAGTTGCTGTTGCGGAAACGGGTACAGAGACCACTACCATAAGAACAAGCTCAGGCAGTTTATCGGGTGGTGGCGGCGGAATATATAAGCCTAAGACAACTACTGCAACAACAGAAACCACAACAGAGGTAACTACACAGATTGCAGAAAAGTTATCAGAAAAAACCACAGAGGCTGCAAAAGAGGATAATGCTGTAGATAAGGAGGTAAGAGTATCCATAGGAAGTAATATTATTTCGGTAGGGGATGCCGAATTTATTGTAGATGCTGTGCCATACATACAGCCTGAATCAAGCTCAACTCTTATTCCTCTCCGCTTTGTGGCCATAGCAATAAGCGGTGAAGATGTTGGCAATGCCGATACAAGCTCAATAGTAGGCTGGGATGCCAATAGCAAGACAGCAAGTGTAAAAGCAAAGAAACATACAGTTTTATATACAGCAGGCAGCAATGTTATGACTGTTGATGGTAAGGCTGTCACTATGGACAACGGCGCTAAGGCAGAAATAAAAGACGGCAGAATGTATATTCCTTTCAGAGCATTAGGCAATGCCTTAGGCGTTAAGGTAGATTGGAACGCAGATACTAAAACTGCTATATTCAGTGTGTGAAATAATATATAGATCAATTCCTTCAAGGGGTGTCACAATGTGGCACCTCTTTTTATATGGCTTTGAAGAAAACCTTGACAATTTCCGAATGGCTTAATGAAGGAACATTAAGGAAAAATTTTTAATCTGTGCTTCAGGAAGTATTACAAAAATATTGGCTAAATAATCATGTTTCCGTATATGGTATACGATCTGAACAGCATGTGCCATTTTTATTTGCAAAAAATATAAAAATATGTTATACTGTATAAGATTATATTCCTATATCAAAACGGAGGAAAAACAGTGACTGCAAACAAAAAAACAAACTCAGCCGAGCTTGAAAGACAGCAGGCTTTTATGGATAAGATAAGAGATATAAATGAAGAATTTTACAAAAAAAGGGGCAGACGAAAGAAAATGCATATCACCACATTCGGCTGTCAGATGAATGCTCACGATTCCGAAAAGCTTCACGGTATGCTCGTGAACATGGGCTATGAACCTGCAGATGAGGAAAAGGATGCTGACTTTGTGATATACAACACCTGCTGTGTAAGGGAAAATGCAGAAAACAAGGTGTATGGGAATTTAGGCTATCTCAAGCATCAGAAGAAGAAAAACCCTTATATGAAAATAGCGCTTTGCGGCTGTATGATGCAGCAGGAAACGGTGCTTCAGACAATAAGGGAAAAGTACAGTCATGTGGATATAGTATTTGGCACATTCAATCTTTATAAGCTTGCGGAGCTTATATACATTAATTATGAAACAAACGCTCCCGTATTTGATATATGGAAAGAACATGGTGAAATAGTTGAGGATCTTCCCGATGTAAGGCATTTTAAATACAAGGCAAGCGTCAACATTATGTTTGGCTGCAACAATTTCTGCTCATATTGCATAGTACCTTATGTAAGAGGGCGTGAAAGAAGCCGCTGTTCAGAGGATATACTGAACGAGGTAAGACGCCTTGCGAAAGACGGCGTGAAGGAAGTAATGCTTTTGGGTCAGAATGTCAACAGCTACGGCAAGGGGCTTGATGAAGACATAACATTTGCACAGCTTCTGAGAAAGATAAACGAAATAGAGGGCATAGAGAGGATACGCTTTATGACATCCCATCCCAAGGATTTAAGCGATGAACTCATATATGCCATGAGGGATTGCGATAAGGTATGCAATCACATACATCTTCCTTTTCAGGCAGGCAACAATGATATACTCCGTGTCATGAACAGAAAATACACAAAGGAGCAGTATCTTGGCCTTATAGAAAAAATAAGAAGGGAGATACCGGATATAGCCGTTACCACGGATATCATAGTGGGATTTCCCGGAGAGAACGACGCCTGTGTCGATGATACTATAGACGTGATCAAAAAGGCAAGGTTCAGCGGCGCCTTTACATTTATATATTCCAGGAGGATAGGAACTCCTGCGGCAGCGATGGAACAGGTAAGCGAAGAGGTCGCCAAGAGAAATTTCAACAGAGTGCTCGATGCACTCAATCCCATAATATATGATATAAACAAGAAAAAGATCGGCAAGGTATACAAGGTGCTTGCAGATGATGTGAGCAGCGATGCAGACTTTATCACAGGCAGACTTGAAGACAATTCCCTTGTTCATTTCAAGGGGGATGAAAGTATGCTGGGTGAAATATTGGACATTAGGATAACGGATTGCAAAACATTTTACTTAATAGGAGAAAGGATATAATATCATGAATGTATTTGAACAGGCAAGAGAGCTTGCAAATTCACTTTTGGAAAGTGAGCAGGGTAAGAAAATGAAGGAAACGCAGTATATATTTGACGGAAATGAAGAAGCAAGACAGCAGCTTTTGGATTATAACAGCTACAGAGAGGCAATAAATACAAGAGTGCAGTCGGGAGAGCTTTCCGAAGATGAAATGAAGGCTGAGGCAAAGAAGCTTCGTGAAATGCTCACAGAGCTTAAAAAGAACCCTATCATAAACGATATGGTAGTTGCCGAAGGCAATTTCAGGATGCTTGTGGATAGGGTAATGAATATATTCAATTTCACCCTTTCGGGAGAAGATGTTTCGGAAGAGGGATGTAACGGACAGTGCAGCGGATGCAGCGGATGTCATTAAGGAGTAATTGTTATGGCAAAGCTATCACCTATGATGGAGCAGTATATGCAGGTCAAGGAAAAATATAAATATTGTTTGCTCTTTTACAGATTAGGCGATTTTTATGAGCTTTTTTACGATGATGCTATAGTTGCCTCAAAGGAACTTGAAATAACGCTTACGGGCAAGGATTGCGGCCGGGAGGAAAGAGCGCCTATGTGCGGCGTTCCCTTCCATGCGGCAGACGGGTATATAGCCAAGCTTGTGGATAAGGGCTACAAGGTAGCCATATGCGAGCAGACCGAAGATCCAAAAAAAGCCAAAGGTATCGTAAAGCGAGAGGTCATAAGGGTGGTGACTCCGGGTACCGTTTTGGACACAAATGTTCTTGACGAGGGCAAAAACAATTACATAATGTGCATATTTAAAAATGTTGACGGATACGGCATATCTGTATGTGACGTATCCACAGGCGAATTTATGGTGACGGAATTTGAAAAGGATATGGAGTCTAAGGTGATAGACGAGATAGCCCGCTTCAACCCTGCCGAGATAATATGCAACGAAGCTGTAGAGCTGGATGAAAGGATAAGCAATATATTTGATATCAAAACGAATCACTGCAGCGACTGGACATTTGACTATCAGACGGCCAGTATTTGCCTTTGCAATCATTTTGGAACTATTAATCTGGCAGGCTTCGGCTTGGAAAACGACAGGCGCTGCGTATGTGCGGCAGGCGCGCTTATGCATTACCTTACGGAAACGCAGATGAACAAGCTTTCCCACATACTCAATATAAAAAAGTATTCCTCAAACAAGTATATGATACTGGATATTAGTTCAAGAAGAAATTTGGAGCTTACGCAGACCATAAGAGACAAGTCTAAAAAAGGCACTCTTTTATGGGTGCTTGACAATACAAAGACAGCTATGGGCGCAAGACTTTTGAGAAGCTGGATAGAACAGCCCCTTATAGATACCGATGACATACAGAAAAGACTTGATGCGGTCGAAAGCCTTAAGAACAATGTTTTTGAAAGAGAGGACTTAAAGGAGATACTCAATACTATATATGATATAGAGAGGATCATGGGCAAGGTGGTGTATGCCACAGCCAATGCAAAGGATCTCATTGCGCTGAGAAATTCATTTGAATACCTTCCTTCTCTCAAAAATATCATTTCCAATTTCCACTGCCAATATATCAATGATATATATTGCTCTTTTGACTGCCTTGAGGATATATATAAGCTCATAGACGACAGCATAAACAATGATCCGCCGTTTAGCCTGAGAGAAGGCGGACTTATAAAAAAAGGCTATAACGAAGAAGTGGATAAACTTAATTCTGCCAAGAAAAACGGAAAGGCATGGCTTGATGAGCTGGAGGAAAAGGAAAGAGAAGAAACGGGTATAAAAAATCTCAGGATAAAGTTCAACAAGGTGTTCGGCTATTCCATAGAGGTCACGAACTCATATAAGGACAATGTGCCGGAACGATACATAAGAAAGCAGACGCTTACAAATGCAGAAAGATATATTACTCCCGAACTTAAGGAAATAGAGGAGACCATACTGGGAGCAGAGGAAAAGGTCATTGATCTGGAGTATGAACTGTTTTGCAATATCCGTTCGGCTATCGCTTCCAATGTGGAGAGGATAAAGACCACGGCAAGATATATTTCCATACTTGACGCCATTATGTCTCTTGGCGAGACTGCCGATAAAAATAATTATGTAAAGCCTGTTGTAAACAACAGCGGCATAATAGACATAAAAAACGGCAGGCACCCGGTAGTGGAGAAGCTGAATAAGGAAGGCTTCATACCCAATGACACATATTTGGATACAAAAGAAAACACTCTTTCTATAATCACAGGCCCAAATATGGCAGGCAAATCCACATATATGCGTCAGACAGCCTTGATAGTGCTTATGGCACAGCTTGGCAGCTTTATTCCCGCCGACAGCGGCACGATAGGAGTTACGGACAGGATATTTACAAGGGTAGGCGCTTCAGACGATCTGGCCACAGGGCAGTCCACTTTTATGATAGAAATGGTGGAGGTAGCCAATATACTCAACAATGCAAGCAAAGACAGCCTGCTCATATTGGATGAAATAGGCAGAGGAACCTCTACCTTCGACGGACTGAGCATAGCGTGGGCGGTATTGGAGTATATTGCCAATAAAATAGGAGCAAGAACGCTTTTTGCCACACATTATCACGAGCTTACAGAGCTTGAAGGCAAGGTGGCGGGCGTAAAAAATTACTGCGTAAGCGTAAAGGAGCAGGGCGAGGATGTAATATTCCTTAGAAAGATAGTTCCGGGCGGTACGGACAGAAGCTATGGCGTGCACGTTGCAAAGCTTGCAGGCGTGCCGAAGGCTGTTGTAAGACGAGCCGACAGGATACTTTCCGCCTTAGGCAGATCGAATGCGGGATCAGGCGTGCCGGAGGAGGAAGAAGATTTTAAATATGATGACGAACCGCTTGAGAACAAAATGCTTTTCTTAAATGAGCTTTCCAAGGAATTCAGCGATATGGACATAAATGACATAACTCCGTTAGACGCTATGAAAAAGCTCTATGATATAAAGGAAAAGCTGAACAGGCTTGAATGAGGTAATTATGATGAACGGTATACAGCTTCTTGAAAACAATATTATCAACAAAATAGCGGCAGGCGAAGTGGTGGAACGCCCATCCTCCGTTGTAAAGGAGCTTATGGAAAACTCCATAGATGCAGGCGCATCATCCGTTACGGTAGAAATAGCGGGCGGCGGCATAGACCTTATCAAAATAACAGATAACGGCAGGGGCATACCTAAAAACGAGGTGAGGACTGCTTTTTTGCGTCATGCCACAAGCAAGCTGAGAAAGATAGAAGATCTTGACGATATAATGACCCTTGGCTTCAGAGGCGAGGCGCTTTCAAGCATAGCTGCCGTTGCACAGGTCGAAATGATAACGAGGACCGAAGACGAGGATACAGGCACAAGGATAGTCATAAACGGGGGAGCAGTTGAAAAGAAGGAAGAAACAGCAGCCAACATAGGCACTTCCTTTACCGTAAAAAATATTTTTTATAACACCCCGGCAAGGCGAAAATTCCTTAAGAAGCCTGCTACGGAAGGCAGCTATGTATCAGAGGCGGTACAGCGTATAGCTCTCGGACATCCCGAAACGGCTGTAAAGTATATAAATAATGGCAATACGGTCTTGCAGACGTCGGGAAATAATGATATCAGATCGGCTGTGCTTTATATATTCGGCAAGGCCATGGCAAAGGAAATGCTGGATGTAAGCTATGGCAGAGGGGGCTTTAAGGTAGAGGGGCTTATTGCAAAGCCTGAGCTTTCCAGAGGGAACAGGAATTACGAAAACTTTTTTATAAACGGAAGATATATAAAAAGCTCCATAGTGTCCGAGGCCGTGGAAGCGGCATATAAGGGCAAACTTATGATAGGCAAGTTTCCCGTGTTTATTTTAAATCTTACGGTGCCGCCGAATACGGTAGATGTGAACGTACACCCCACAAAGCTTGAGGTGAGATTTTCAGATGACAGTATGATATATGATATTATGTATGATGCCGTTACAAAGGTACTGAAGGAAACAAATCTCATACCGGATGTGACATGGGACAGCCAAAAGAGTATAAAGCCAAAGCCCGTAAAGCAAATAAAGCTGGATGATGATATTTCCGATATAGCCTATGACAGCGAGCCTATAGAAAGGACAGGTAACAACGGACTTTCAGACAGTGCGTTAAGATCGTCTCCGGTGAGCAGAGCCATAGATGTTCTGTATCCCGACAGCGAATATGAAAAAAACACACCCGACAAGACGATCCCTAAAGCCAATGAAATGGCTGAGGAAAAGCCCACACCGAGAAAACCCTTTTTCGACAACTACAGGATCGTAGGTCAGTTGTTCGGCACATACTGGATAGTGGAGCAGAATAACAGTATGTATCTTATAGATCAGCATGCCGCTCACGAAAGAGCGCTTTATGAGGAGCTCACAAGGCGATTCAAAAGCTCCGCACCCTTGAGCCAAAGGCTGCTGATGCCTGTTGCCGTAGATCTTACGGACAGGGAAAAGGTAATAGTCGAGGACAACAAGGAGCTTTTGGAAAGCTTTGGATTCGAGATAGAAAAGCTGGGCAGAGGAACATATGCGCTGAAGGCTGTGCCGTATATATTCGATTCTCCGGGAAACGCAGGCTTTTTCACCGACATCATAGATGCTTTGGAAAACAAGAATATAAGCAGTATATATGACACATTGGAAGATGCTGTTGCGATGATGAGCTGCAAGGCGGCGGTAAAAGGAAATGACAAATTGAGCTACAGCGAGGCACAGGCTCTTATACAGAAGATACTTCGCCTTGAAGATCCTTTTACTTGTCCTCACGGCAGGCCTACCGTTATAGAAATGTCAAGATATGAGATAGAAAAGAAATTCAAGAGAATACAGGATAAAACATAAGGGGGAAGGTATTTTGGTAAAAATATTGGGATATTTCATAAATTTTATAGCTATTATAATTGCGGTAACATTTTTTGAATATTTAAAGGCGCTTATATCAACTCTTCAGGGAGATACAAGACCGAGAGCGCAGAAGAGACTTACATTGAATCCCGCTGCCCATTTTGAACCGATAGGCTTTATAATTTTTTTCTTCACGGGATACGGCTGGGGCAAGCCTGTGCCTACGAGCAGCGCAAAATACAGTGACAAAAAAAGAGGAACCGTTATTACATACGGCCTGCCTATTATCATATGCATAGCCGTAGGTATTACGATAAGGCTTTTGATATTCGTATTTGAAGACGCACTTGCATCCGTTGGCATATTATATACATTTTTATACACTGTAGAAAAATGTATGGTATCCATAGCGGTATTCAACATCATCCCGGTTTATCCCATGAGCGGCAGCTGGATATTAAAGTGCTTCCTAAAGCCTAACCAAGCGGTCAAATATGCACAGAATGAAAAGCTTATACAGCTTATAATGATCTTTCTCTTGCTTATGGGAATATTGGGAAGAGTCCTTGATATTATAGTGAACTTTATTGTTTAAAACAGGTGATAATATGGATATGAAGGTGAAGCTGGAAAGCTTTGAAGGCCCTATGGATCTTCTCTACAGCCTTATTATTAAAAACAAAATAGACATATATGATATTCCCATTGCCATGATAACGGAGCAATATCTTGCTTATATAGATGAAATGCAGCAATACAATATGGAGTCTGTAAGCGAATTCCTTATTATGGCGGCTACGCTCATAGAGATCAAGTCCAAAATGCTCCTGCCAAAAGAAGTCGATGAAAACAATGAGGAGATCGACCCAAGAGAGGAGCTTGTGGCAAGGCTTATAGAATATAAAAAATTCAAGAGCATAGCAACGGACTTTGGCGAAAAGCAAAAAAAGGCAGGATTTTCATATTACAAGAACGGCGACGCCGATATCATAGATCGCATAAGAAAAGATGTGCCCAAAGCCGTTGAAGATATTTTGAACGGCGCCGATGGAGAAATGCTTATAAAAGCATTTTACGAAGTGCTGAGGAGAAGAGAGATAAAGACCGACAAAATAAGAAGCGGCTTTAATTCCATAGACAGAGAAGAATTTACTCTTGAAGAAAAAATAGACCATATACAAAGGCTCATAAAGAAAAATAAAAAGGTGAGCTTCTTCGGTATATTTAAAGACAGCGGATCAAAAAACGAAATAGTGGTGACGTTTTTGGCTATGCTGCAGCTTATAAAGGACAAAAAAATACATATTTCGCAGAAAAATATATTTGACGATATAACCATAACTTCGTATAAGGAGGCGGGCTGATATGACATTGAAAGAGCTTGAGTCTGTGATAGAGGCCATACTTTTTGCAAGCGGCGAGGCAGTCAGTATCAAGAATATATCGGCCGCAGTGGAGCAGGATGAAAAAACGGTCGCTTCTGTTGTAAACAATATGGCTGACAAATATACCCTTGAAAAAAGAGGTATCAAAATAATACAGGTAGGCGAAAGCTATCAGATGTGCACCGATCCACAATACTTTGACTACATCAAAAAGCTGTACCAATCACCTGCAAGAAAGACGCTTTCCACGACCCTTTTGGAAACTCTTGCGATAATAGCATACAAGCAGCCCGTAACAAAGGGGCAGATAGAGGAGATAAGGGGAGTAAGCGCAGATCATGCTGTAAACAGGCTGGTTGAATACGGAATGGTAGAGGAAAGGGGCAGGCTGGATGCTCCGGGCAAGCCTATACTGTTTGGCACCACAGATGATTTTTTGAGGTATTTCGGCTTCAGAACCCTTGACGATCTTCCTCAGACCTTTGCCGATCATGAACAACTGAGACTGGAGGCCGAAAGGGAAGCCGACGAGTTAACGGAAAGCAAATAACAGCGGAGGATATTATTTGCATTGCTTCGATCGCCAAAGCATATGCGGTTTACAAAACACAAAAGGTGCGAAGGATAATACAAGACTGAAAAGGCATTGAGCGATCAGTGCCTTTTTTATGCTTATAAACCGCCTGCGGTCACGGTATTTGCAAAGGTTTTTTACAATATATCGCATGGCGAAAAAGACGATAGTATCTTTATCTTGGGCGTCATCAGACAGGGGCAAATAAAATGAAGCTTTAAAGCCTTTATCTGCGGCATTTGGGCATTATGTGGAATACCTTTTTTTATTTGGGCAATAATTACATAGAGGTGATGATATTGAAAAAACTTTTATGTATATGTATGCTTTGTATAATGGCGGCACAGGGAACACAGGCAAAGGATTGGTGGGCAGTCACTGCTCTTTCCGTTGACAATGAAGGCGCTCCCGTTACCGATTACTCGGATATTGAAGAGATCCATATAAAATTCAGAATAAAGGAATTGATCATTGGTATTGAAAAAAATCTAAAAAGAGTTTATAATCAATACAAAGATTAACGGAGTGATCATATGGACAGAAAATTTTTTAAAAAAAACAGAGCAAAGCTGAGCAAATATATAAGTAAAGGAGAAATGGCGGTGCTTTTCAGCGGAAGCGCACCTAAAAAGCTGGGAGATGAAAGCTATGCCTTTACTCCTTTGCGTAATTTTTATTATATGACAGGCCTTGACAGGCAGGGCTTCATATATATGATGTACGGCACGGGCAAGGAAAATAAGGATATCGTGCTTATAGAGCCTTATGACGAGATGGCGGCCAAATGGACAGGCGCTGCCATGCTTTCTGACGAAGCAATAAAAATAAGCGGTATCGAAAATATAGGGTATAACAATGACTTTGAGAATATACTTAAAGACATAGTACGAGAAAATAACATAAGCACAATATATATGGATATGGAGGAGGGCGCCAAGGCTCCCGAGGGGATGACCGAGGCAGAGTATACTTCTCTGGGCGAAAAGTATCATATAGAAAATATGCATGATATTTTGGCAAAACTCCGTATGGTAAAGGAGCCTTGTGAGGCGGAATATATAAAAAAAGCAATATCTGTTACAAAAGACGGCATATATGCCATGATGAAGAATGCAAGAGCGGGTATGTACGAATACGAGATAGAGGCGTACTTTGACTATGAGCTCAAAAGGCATGGGGTAAAAGATCTTGCTTTCAGATCCATAGTTGCATCGGGGCATAACGGAACGGTTCTTCACTACAGCGAAAACAATGCAATGACAAATGAAAACGATCTTGTGCTTTGCGATGTGGGAGCCCAATACAAATACTACAACGGAGATATCACAAGGACATTCCCCGTAAGCGGAAAATTCACAAAAAGGCAGAAGCAAATATATAATATAGTGCTGGAAGGACAGCAGCTTGTTATTGACTCAATAAAACCGGGCGTCGAGTTTAAAAGGCTGAACATACTGCTTAGGGAATACTATGCTGTCAGACTGAAGGAAATAGGGCTTATTTCATCAGACGAAGATGTGAGCAAATACTATTATCACGGCGTAAGTCATTCTCTTGGCCTTGAGACCCACGATACAGGCAGAGGAAAAGAAGGCCTTATAAGAAAAGGTATGATTTTTACGGTAGAGCCGGGATTGTATATTGAAGAAGAAAATATAGGCATAAGGATAGAAGACAATGTTATGGTGACCGATACGGGCTGTACGGTGCTGTCTGAGGATATAATAAAAAGTGTTGAGGATATAGAAAAGTTTATGGCAGGTAACTGAGATGATCGAGAAAGAAACTGAGCTGTACAAACCTGTGCAAAATTTCTTCAAGGATATGGGCTTTAAGGTGGATGCAGAGGTAAACGGATGTGACGTTGTTGCGACAAAAGACGATACGGTGGTCATTTGCGAGCTTAAGAGAGGATTTACAATAGAGCTTGTGTATCAGCTTGTGCAGAGAAAAAAGCTGACCCCTTACGTATATGCCGTTATACCACGGCCTAAAAATATGAGAAGCGCAGCCTTTCGCAAAAAGCTGGACATACTCAAGGCTCTTGAATGCGGACTCCTTGTGGTGCTCAATACCACAAAAAGAGTGGATGTGCTGCTGGAACCCAAAGGCGAAGACACCCAAACCAATAAAATACGCCGAAGAGGCATAGAAAAAGAAGTGAAAGTAAGGAAGGTATCTCTCAATCTTGGAGGCCAGAGCCAAAGAAAAATAGTGACCGCCCATAAGGAAAGCCTTATTGCCGCCTTGTGCTACATAGAAAAATACGGTAAAATAGAAACGAGAAAATGCAAGGACAACATAAGAGCCGTTGTCCAAAGGAACCACTATAATTACTTTACAAGGCTGGACAAGGGTATATACTCGGCTACAAAGGCAGGCTTAAGAGTGCTTGAGGACAAGGATTATAAGGATATAGTAGACTTTTACAGAAATGAGGTGGAGCTGTGTTTAAAATAGGCAGGAACGAAAAATGCTGGTGCGGCTGCGGCAAAAAATACAAGCAGTGCCACGAAAGAAGCGATGAGGAAAATCTGAAAAAATTTGTGGAAGAAGGCTATCCGCTCCCGGATAAGCATCTTATACTTTCGCCTGAGGATATACAGGGGATAAGAAAAAGCGCAAGGCTTTCCGTAGCGGTAATGGATGAGCTTGACAGCTTCGTAAAGGAAGGCGTTACAACGCTGGAAATAGATGAGCTTGTTGCAAAGCTGACCGCCGATGGCGGAGGAATATGTGCGCCCTATCATTATGAGGGATTTCCAAAGCATTGCTGCACTTCATTAAACAATGTGGTATGCCACGGCATACCCGATGACACTGTGCTTAAGGATGGAGATATTATAAATGTGGATGTCACCACCATATTAAACGGGTACTATTCCGATATGAGCAGGATGTATATGATAGGCAATGTAAGCGATGAGGCCAAACAGCTCGTGGAGGTAACAAAGGAATGTATGTACAAGGGCATTGAGTCTGTCAGGCCGTATACGCCTGTAGGCGATATAGGGAATGCAATAAATGATATTACGGATAAATACGGATACGGAGTCGTAAGAGCCTTGTGCGGCCATGGCGTAGGGCTTGAATTTCACAATGATCCTATCGTAAATCATTTCAGGACAGACAGAAAGACAATGGTGCTTGTGCCAAATATGGTGTTTACTATAGAACCTATGATAAATGCGGGAACATGGGATTGCAATGTTTCAAAGGAAGACGGCTGGACAGTAACGACCGCAGACGGAAGCCTCTCCGCACAGTGGGAGCATACGGTGGTCGTGACAGAAGACGGCGCAGATATAATCACGAGGCGGATATGATAAATATATGGAACGGTATCCCTTTGGGATACAAAAAGGAATATGACAACGAACACAATATAAACAAGCCCAATATGGAGGAATTTGCCATAAATGACGGCAAAAAACACAGCTGCTTTCTCATACTTCCCGGAGGCGGCTACGATCATATGTCGGATCACGAGGGCGCCAATGTAGCAAAAAGGCTCAATGAAAAGGGCGTAAGTGCCTTTGTGCTTTACTACAGGCTAAAGCCCTATGCTCATCCCATATATTTGTGGGATGTTAAAAGAGCAATGAGATACATAAGATATAATGCCCAAAGATACAACATATTGCCTGATAAAATAGGTATAATGGGCTTTAGCGCAGGAGGACATTTAAGCTGCCTTTGTGCACAATATTATGACAGCTTTGAATATGAGCCGACAGACAAGGCGGACAGCGTAAGCGCAAGACCCGATCTGCTGTGTATGTGTTATCCCGTTGTCAGCATCACAAAGCCTATTTCTCATTTTCGTTCGGGCGATAATATTTGCGGAGGCAATGAAGAGATAAGAGATATGCTTTCTTGTGAGATGAATGTAAGGGAAGATATGCCCGACACATTTATATGGCATACTTTTGAAGACAAAAGTGTGGACTGCCGCAATTCCTTGGAGTTTGCTTCGGCTATGAAGGAAAAGGGAAACGGATTTGAGCTCCATATCTTTCCGAACGGCAGGCATGGACTTGATCTTGCCGAGGGAATAGAGGGAACGGAGCAGTGGTTCCCGCTTTTTTGTAATTGGCTTAAAAGGAATGATTTTATCATATAATCAATAGAGGTGATTATATGAAGGGTAATCAGACGCTTATAAACAAAGAGGTCATAAACATAAGAGACGGCAGCAGATTAGGCTGCGTTGAAGATGTTATAGTGGATTGCAGCTGCGGAAGCGTACATCAGCTTGTCGTTGTGGCGATGAAGGGTATATTTTCCATATTCTGCAAAAGAGACAAAAGATTTATAAGCTGGTGCTCTGTAGTAAAAATAGGTGATGATATAATACTTGTGGACATGGACGGCTTTGAGCTGCGAAAAGGTAAATGATAATGTTAGATACAAAAGATGTTTTGATAGAATTAAAAAATAAGATAGATGAAAATACGATATCTGCCGCTACGATAAGCGATCCGATAAAAAAGGGCGAAGGTCTGGCCTCCAAGGTGAAGGTAAGCGCCATAAGCCTTAAGGGAGAGCTTATGTATCAGCTGTCACAGTATGTCGGGGATAAGGTGTATCATAAGAACGTAAGCCCCGATACAGTAATCGACAATATTGTGGCCATTATGGAAAACAACTTTAAGCAGTGCGAAATAAAGGCAAATATAATATGTACTGTGCTTATGAATAAGAAAAGGCAGTTTACGCTTACGGGTGTAAAGAAAAATGACAAGACGGATATTATCCCAAAGGGGCATAACAAGGAAAAGAACTATATATTGCCCGAGGGCGAATATGTGGACTGGATGTACAGGCTTGGGCTTATGGATAAAAAGGGCAGGGTATTAAATCAGAAGCAGAAGAAATTCAGACAGATAAACAAATTTTTGGAAATGCTCAGGGATATAGAGAACGAGATCCCCGAAAACAGCACCGTGATAGATATGGGCTGCGGAAAAAGCTATCTGACATTTGCCATGTATCACTATTTCAACAATATCAAAAACAAGCATATCCATATAGAAGGATACGATCTTAAAAGGGATGTTGTGGATCTGTGCAATTCCCTTGCCAAGGAATTCGGATTCAGCGATCTTAAGTTCTGCTGCAGGGATATTGCGGACATAGAAAACAAGGACAATAAAATATCTATGATAATAACTCTCCATGCCTGTGACACTGCCACGGATCACGCCATTTATAATGGCATACGCTGGGGCTGCCGAGTTATGATGAATGTGCCCTGCTGTCAGCATGAGTTGTTTTGGCAGATGAAAAATGAAGATATGGACATATTGCTCAAGCACGGCATAATCAAGGAGCGTTTTGCCGCACTTATGACAGACAGCATAAGAGCGGAGATCATTGAAATAATGGGATATAAGGTGCAGGTAATGGAATTTATAGACATGGAGCATACGCCTAAAAATATTATGCTGCGTTCCGTTAGGACAGGCAGAAAGGATAACGGTGAAAAACTGAAAAAGGTCGAAAGACCGATGAAAGAATACAATATCGAACCTACGCTTTACAAGCTTTTATTTGAAAAAAATCAGCCGGGCATTTAGCTGCGGCTTATTTTTTTAAGCCAAATATTTCTTGAATATATACGCAATGGATGATATAATTAAATTAATAAAAAAATAAGACTAACTATTAAAAGTCAAGACAAAATTATTAAAATCCAAAAAAATATTTTGGATCGAAAGAACATTGAAAACTGCATGACAAAAAGAGCATCAAAAGGTGCTCGAAAGAAGGAGTTTAAAAATTAACGATTAT
>CANPXH010000035.1 GCA_947585865.1 uncultured Clostridia bacterium | reverse complement strand
TCACTGCGTGATACTGCTCGCCCAAGCAACCAGGGTGTGGGAACCATCGGAAGGTTCCCACGTTTTTGGTACTTTTTCAAAAAAGCACAATTTAACCTATAATTTAAAAAATTTATAAAAGGAGAAATAAAATGGAAAACATCATAAACAAAGCCGGCATACTCACTGAAGCGCTGCCTTACATAAAGAAATTTTCCGGCATAACCGTTGTTATAAAATACGGCGGCGCAGCCCTTGTAAATGAAGATATAAAAGAGACTATAATAAAAGACATTGCTCTAATGAAGTTTGTCGGCTTCAGACCCGTTGTGGTACACGGCGGCGGCAAGGATATAAACAAGGCACTTGAAAGAGTAGGCATAGAGCCTGTTTTCAAAGACGGTCTGAGAGTTACAGACGAACCCACAATGGAGATAGTTCAGCAGGTGCTTGCAGGCAAGCTTAACAAAGATATCACAACGGAGCTTTGTCAGCAGGGTATAAACGCCGTGGGCATATGCGGCAAAGACGCAGGCTTTATGAAGGTGAAGAAGGCTATGCCAAAGGGTATGGACATAGGTCTTGTCGGCGAGGTCACAGAGGTGAACACGAGCCTTATAAACACGCTTTTAGACAACGACTTTGTGCCTGTCATATCCTCTATAGGCGTTGACGAAAAAGGTACCAGCTACAATGTAAACGCCGACTACGCAGCCGTTGCCGTAGCAGGCGCTCTCAATGCGGAAAAGCTTGTGTTCATAACAGATGTTGCAGGCATTATGAAGGATGTGAACGACCCGGACAGCGTAATATCATTTATAAACGTAAGCTCAGTAAAGGATATGATAGCCGACGGCACCATATCGGGAGGCATGATACCAAAGGTAGAATGCTGTATAGCAGGCGTAGAAGCAGGGGTAAACAATGTCCATATACTTGATGGCAGGATCCCCCACTGTCTTATACTTGAAATATTTACAAAAAACGGCGTAGGAACGCTTGTGGAAAAATAGGAGGCAATTATGAAAATATCTGATATAGGCGAAAAATATGTAATGCACACATACAACCGTTTTCCCCTTACATTCGTAAAGGGCGAGGGAATGTATGTATACGATGAAAACGGCAAGGAATACCTTGACTTCGTATCGGGTATCGCCGTAAATTCACTGGGTCACGGTCACAAAAGACTTGTGGCTGCCATTTCCGAACAGGCAACAAAGCTCATACATATTTCAAATTTGTATTACTCCGAGCCTCAGTGCCTGTTGGCTCAAAAGCTTGTGGAAAACGGAGATCTTGACAAGGTGTTCTTCTGCAACAGCGGTGCGGAATCCATAGAAGCGGCACTTAAGCTTGCCAGAAAATACGGCAGCAAAACAGGCAGGCAGGAAATAATAACAATGGTACATTCCTTCCACGGCAGGACATTCGGCGCAGTTACCGCTACGGGTCAGACTCACTATCACGAAGGCTTCGGCGATATGCTGCCCCATATAAAATATGCCGAGTTCAACAATATAGACTCCGTAAAGGCGGCAATAAATGAAAACACAATCGCAATACTTATGGAGCCCGTTCAGGGCGAAGGCGGCATAATCCCTGCCAAAAAGGAATTTTTGCAGCAGGTGAGAGCGCTTTGCGACGAAAAGGATATACTTCTTATGTTTGACGAGGTTCAGTGCGGCGTAGGCCGTCTTGGCACTCTCTTTGCTTATCAGCACTACGGCGTTGTGCCCGATGTGGTATCTATGGCAAAGGGCATTGCAGGAGGTATACCCTGCGGCATAATGATGGCCAAAAAGGAGATCGCAGAAAGCTTTGTTCCCGGCGACCATGCTTCTACCTTCGGCGGCAATCCTCTTGCAACGGCAGCGGGAAATGTTGTTGTAGACGAGCTTTTAAGCGGTGTGCTGGACAATGTAAAGGAACAGGGAGCATATCTTGAAAAGCGCCTTGATGAGCTTGCGGAAAAATACGACTTCATAAAGGAAAGAAGAGGCGTAGGTCTTATGCAGGGAATAGAGCTTGACAGACCCGTTGCCGACTATATCGCAAGGGCCATAGACAGCGGACTTCTCCTTGTAAATGCAGGAAAGAACGTAATAAGGTTCGTTCCGTCACTAATAGTTGAGAAAAAACATGTAGATAAAGCCATGGAAATTCTCGACAAAATTATGGAATATTAATATTGACTATAATTTAACAATGTATTATAATAAATTATTATATTTTTAGGAGGAAACAAAAATGGAGAGAGTTTACAATTTTTCAGCAGGTCCTTCAATGCTTCCTGTTGAGGTTTTAGAACAGGCACAGAAAGATATGCTCAGCTACGGCGGTTCAGGTATGTCCGTTATGGAAATGAGCCATCGTTCAAAGTGGTTCGACGATATTATAAAGAGCGCCGAGGCTGACATAAGAGAGCTTATGAACATTCCCGACAACTACAAGGTAATGTTCTTGCAGGGCGGCGGCTCCACTCAGTTTGCTATGATTCCTCTTAACCTTATGACTACAGGCAAGTGCGATCTTGTAAACACTGGACAGTGGTCAAAGAAAGCTATGGCTGAGGCTAAGAAGTTCGGTACGGTCAATGTAGTAGCAAGCTCAGAGGACAAGGTATTCAACTATATCCCTGCTCTTGACAAGGCTTCCTTCAGCCCCGATGCAGATTATTTCTACATCTGCTATAACAACACAATTTACGGCACAAGATACACCACTCTTCCCGATACGGGCAATGTGCCTCTTGTAGCCGATATGTCCAGTATGATAATGTCTGAGGTCGTGGATGTAAGCAAGTTCGGACTTATATTTGCAGGCGCTCAGAAAAATATAGGCCCCGCAGGCGTTACTGTGGTTATTATGAGAGAAGATCTTATAGGCAAAGCCGATGACAAATGTCCTACCATGCTCAACTATAAGACTCACGCCGATGCAGGCTCACTTTACAATACACCTCCTTGCTATTCAATATACATTGCAGGACTTGTATTCAAGTGGCTCAAGGCAAACGGCGGCGTAGCTGCTATGCAGAAGATAAACGAAGAAAAGGCCGCTATATTATATGATTTCCTTGACAACTCCATGATGTTCAGAGGTACTGTAGTGCCTAAGGATAGATCACTTATGAACGTACCGTTCGTTACTGATGACGACGATCTGAATGCTAAATTCATAAAGGAAGCAACTGCTGCAGGATTTGTAAACCTTAAGGGTCACAGGACTGTCGGCGGCATGAGAGCAAGCATATACAATGCTATGCCTGTTGAGGGCGTACAGAAGCTCGTTGATTTTATGAAGAAGTTTGAAACAGACAATAAATAAGGAGAGTTTATAATGTATAATATTTTGACGCTTAACAAAATATCTAAGGTCGGCTTGGGCCGCCTTACGGATAACTACACTGTATCAGATACTATGGAAGATCCCGATGCCATACTTTTAAGAAGCTTTAAGATGCATGATATGGAGCTTCCCGAAAGCTTACAGGCTGTTGCCCGCTGCGGTGCAGGCGTAAACAACATCCCTCTTGACAAGTGTGCCGAAAAGGGTATCGTGGTATTCAATACTCCCGGCGCAAATGCCAATGCCGTTAAGGAGCTTGTTATTTCCGCTCTCTTCCTTACTTCAAGAGACATTATGGGCGGCTACGAATGGGCTCAGTCATTAAAGGGCGAGGAAGGCATTGCCGCTAAGGTGGAAAAAGGCAAGTCAACATTTGCAGGCCAGGAAATAAAGGGCAAGACTCTCGGCGTTATAGGCTTGGGCGCTATAGGAGTGCTTGTTGCCAATGCGGCAACTGCTCTTGGCATGAATGTTATAGGCTATGACCCATACTTCACCGTAAAAAACGCTCTTGCTCTTGACAACAGCGTTAGCTTTACTTCCGACATAGACGACATATATGCGGCTTCAGACTACATCAGCGTTCATGTTCCCGCTACGAAGGAAACCACAAATATGATAAATGCCGAAACTCTTGACAAATGCAAGAACGGCGTAAGAATACTTAACTTTGCAAGAAATGAGCTTGTTGACGCAGAGGCTGTAAAGGCTGCCCTTGAAAGCGGAAAGGTCAAGTTCTATGCTACAGACTTCCCTAACGAAAGCACTGTAGGCGTTAAGGGAATCATCACCATTCCTCATTTAGGCGCTTCCACTGCCGAGGCTGAAGACAACTGTGCAGCTATGGCTGCCGAAGAAATGATGGAATACCTTGAAAAAGGTAACATCATCAATTCCGTAAACTATCCCAATGTAGCGGCTCCTATAATCCCCGGCTGCAAGAGAGTATGTGTGCTCCATAAGGCCGATGCTGAGATCACTGTTGCCAATGCAAGTCAACTCATTACAAAGACAAGAGGCAACTACGGCTATACTGTTGCTGATGTGACCGCTGTCGATACAGATAAGATAAAGACTGTGGATGGCGTTATCAAGGTAAGAGTGATAGGATAATAAACTGTATTATTTAAAAGCCAAAAGGCTTCGGATGTCCTGCATCCGAAGCCTTTTTATTCTTCATTTTCTTCCGATCCCAGCTTATCTCTCATATCGCTTAGGGTCATTCCGTTCTTTGTAAAATATCTCCAACCGTTTACGTGAAGGTCTTTGCTCCAATTGTAGTCTTCTATAAGTATCTTCTGCGCCAATGCGGTGACGGAATATTCCTCACCGTTGTATTCAACACGATTTTTATCATTTATCACCTTAGCAGACAGATCATCATTATAAATAAAAGTTATCTCTTCACCGACTGCTATATTTAAAAGCTTAAATGAATTATTAGAGCGTTTGGTTCTGCTTTCTGCAATTTCTTCTTCTATAGATTGAGTCTGTGTCGGCGCATACAGCTTTAAATTTTCTTTATCATTCCGCAGCTCTGCTATATCCTTGAATATTCCATAAGCAGTCTCCGGCGAAATTTTAAAAAATTCACGTTCTCGTATTCTGCCGTTTTCCAGCCTCTCTCTTGCATGAAGAGTATCATCTATCCTGTCTATTATACTGTGGATATGCTTCTCGACCTCCAATGGGTTTTCAACCTCATAAGTAGCATAGCAGCGATATGAAAGAGGAAGATTTGTAGGCCTATTTAGTTCTCTAAGCCTTCTGTTTATGTCGTTTCTTTCAGTCATCCCTATTTTGACCCAGCCGTCAAGACATGGGTTTATAAGAATGTATACAATACCTTTTGCCATTTTCTTCCCCCTTCCTTAAGTATTTACATTTCTTTTTCTTCGTAAATGCTTAACATCCCTGCGCACGAATATCATAGCTTTTTGCTTATTGTTTCAACAGAAGTTCCGTTTGGATACATAGTCATGCTGTACTTATTCTTTCCATTGTTTGTTGAGATCGTTAAAACCTTCCTGCCTGTTTTTTTTACACAGGCATGCATTTCATCGCCGGGCTCATTTAAGAGCGTTTTCTCGAAAATAGTTGTTAATTTATTATTCATAAATTTACCTCCCTTATAATAATTATTATATATCTTTAAAGATATATTTAGTTAAAAAATTATATTAATACCTGTTACAAAATAATTGAATATATATTATAGATTATTATTTTGGTAATTTATATGTAGCTCCACAGCTGGTGCATTTATTATTAAAAACAGTTAGTCTGCCGCAATTTGCACATTTCTTTCCTCTTCCTCCTTTTCCTTTATTTGGTGGAACAGTCATTTCATAACCGCACTTGCTGCATTTACGATCATTGCCCTTTGTTTTAAAAAAAGTTAATTCATTACAATTGGGACATAGCTTACCTGCCATGATATCACCTCCTTTTCATCTGTTTATATAATTATATAATTATATATAACCACATATTTGGAAAATTGTCAATACCTAAAATTATTTTTTAAAAATTTTTTGAAATTAAATTTTTCCTTATCTCTTGCATTGAAATGTTTTAATTCAATATATCATTAAATATCTCCCCTGTAAAGTGCAAACCCCCAAAGGCCTTATTTGTATGGCTTTTGGGGGGATCTTTACTCCCACTCGCTCACTATAAATCTGTTTTAAACAAATTTGATTAGTAAATATGAGCTGTGGTATTTATATTATCTGCATTATCACTCAGATTTTGATTGTTTGATTTTTGGTTGCCAAATTGTTGCCATTGCTATAAAAAAAATCTTAATAATTCTACCTTACAGCATATATTTACAATATCATAATTTACAAAATTCTTCAAGGCATTTCTCATAATATAAAAATTTCTCATAAGATTAGTTATCTCTTTTTTGATTATAATAATTGTAGTAGAAACAACCTTATTACTAACGAGTCATAATATTTAGACTTTTTTATCTGACTATATTTTCAATATCCACCTACTTTTACAACAATAAAATCTTCAACTTGGTCAAATCATTCAATTTTACAAAACATACTGACACCAATAAAAAATTTTGTATCTCTATTTAATATTAGCTATACTTATTCGAAAGAAATTTGGGTATCTTTATCCAGTATCAAATACCTGTTGTTTATCACAACAAACTTTATAACACAAAGTTTGTCAGAACACTTGTGCCAAGATTCACAACATACTATAAAACAATCATTGAACAATATGTTTTCGATAATCTATTGTATCTATCCCATAAATCTGTGTATCTATACATTCAAACAAATTAGGATTAAACACAGCTAAATTGTAGCCTTCATTATGCATTACGCTTTTATATTCTATTCCTTCATATTCCACAACGCCATCATGAGTAATGCTTTTTACAAAATCGGCAATATATTGAGTTGGGACATAGTCCAAAGTGCTATCACTCCTTCGCATAATTTTGCCCATTTCATTATTAATTTTATTTAAATGTTCTTTATTAATCGCATATTCTAGACAATCTAACCCTTCTATAAAGGGGCTTATCTGATTAATTTTCTTTAAATCAACAACAATAATATCTTTAATTAGTTTGAATTTTCCTACAGTTACATAATCATATGCTCCGGCCCTAGTTTCATAAATTGTTGTTTCAGCGGTATCTCCTAGATAAAGACATCTGATTCCTCTTGCATTTGCTCTACCGTCTGAAGCATTTTCGATTGGTGGAGCTCCCATTTCTTCAGCAGGGATTCCATCCTCTGTTGAAATTCTGCATCTGTAAAATATTTTTCCTGCTTTGTAAGGTTTGCGAATATATGAACAAAATCGCTCTAATAAATTTAGATTTACATAATATGTATGAAAACGATTCTTTGTTTTTAATGCATTTACAAAATCATCCCAAGAATTTGTAGTTAAAAGAGAATGCATTAATAAATAATCTTGATCATATAATTCTTGAATACCTACTGGTTGCTCGAACAATTCCGCATCATAAACATATCTTTCTTTACAGATTTCAGTAATCATTTTATATGCATTTGACTCACTTTTATTATTAAAAATATTCCAACTATTGATCAAGTCACTTGCTAATAAGCGAGTATCGGATTTAGGATAAGAGTCTGGTAAAGAAGAAGCAGGAGTATATATGCTTATTAGTTCATCAAACATTAAACTCAAATCTTCATATTTATTTGTATCATAAACATATACATTTTTACATTTGCACAAGGGACAATCCCCAATTTCTTCTTTACTTTGAATGACAGAAATAATTTCCGTATCGCAAAAGCATTTTTCACAAATTATCATAAATTACTCCTTATCCAAAAAAATCCCTATTAATTCTAAGTGATGCATAATAGATAGTTTTTTTACTGTTCCTAAGCCTGGATAAACCCCTTTATGATACAAGTTTTCAAATTCTTTCATAGCAAAAGTATCAAGGTCCCTTTCTTTATTCCATTTTACAAGCTTTGATACCGCTTCTTTAAACTTTCCTGCAGTATCACTTATATCATCATTAGAATCAGACACAAAATGCTTTATGCGCAAGCTATTATCTATATCAAAATATACAATATGTATTGCAACTGCATAAGGTGCAAAACCTGTTTCATTATATTCTTCGCCAACCACAGAGTAGTCAGCAAATCCAACATATCCATCGTCTAAATAATATAAATGGTCTTCTGAAAAGGGTTCATCATCAACCTCAATATAATCATTATTTCTATCTAACTTATTAAATTTATCGTCTAAAAGAACTCTATTCTTTCTTATTTTTCTCCTAAAACCACTTTCGTCCGGTATTAAATTATACTTAACATTTTTATCAGCAAAATACGATTCATAAACAGGAATAGCGTCTTTATTATAACAAATTGTTCCAATATTACATTCATAGTTTTTTATGAAATCTTCAGGATTCATATTTTTCTTAAGTATCTTCATAAAAATAATATGATCATTTTCTTTTAAAATATCAAAATAATCATCTCTCAGTTTTAGGTTATTATCATTATTTATATCATTATTAAAATTCCCAACTTGTGGATTATGAATAATAGCCAATGGTCTATTATTCTCTCTATAAGTTCTTAAAGTTTTAATAAGTGTAGAAGATAACTTTACAGGCTCAATAATTGGAATAATTTTTTCGCTCAAAAAATTTTTTTCCAACAATTCACGCAATGCAATTAATTCAAATTGTCGTCCTCTTAAATAGGGAAAATACATACTACTCACCTCCATATTGATGTTCTAAGAATATTTCAAGCTTTTGATAATCATTTTGGGTCAACTCCATAAAATAGGCTAAAAATTTTAACTCATATGGAACTTTAACAAATTCTTCTTTTACTAAATTCATCCTCTTTTTTAATGTTTTCAAAACACACGAATATACTTTTTCTGTTGGTAACCTTAAAAACATATTTTTACAATAAGAATAATACTCAAATTGTATAACATTTGGTAAATAACCATAAAACTGAACAAGTATATTTTCATATTCTTTTTTTCTAAGTATCTTAAATATTATTTCTTTATCTAAGTTATTTATATAACTTTCTGGTTTTTTTACTTCTCCCAACTTTCCATTTTTTCTTAAAACATATATACCAACAGGCTTTGCAATATAATCCAGTATTTTCTGTAATTGCTGTATATTTTTTTCGTAGGTAACTACTGCTACATGATCAAATGCCTTATAGTAGTCGTCTATCTGAGAATTTAACCTCTCAAGATTATCCAACTCTGTCTTTATTTCATATACAACTGCCTTGCCATTTATTAAAACAAAATCTGCTTTGGATTTCGAAATGGGTACTTCTGTCAAAGCAGTAGTTGTATTAATACTATGTACCCCTAAAAGTAATTTATTTAACAAAGTATTTTTATAAAAATACTCATTACGATAATTGTTTTTCAATTCACAATAAATTTCACTTATTAATTCTCGATTATTCTTATAATCTGCGGAACTTAAATAACGTCTTACTACAGAAGAATATACATTATTTTTTTTCCCATCGATAAAACAGCGAAGCATATTTCGTGTAAATACTCTGTTCAAATTACTCATTTTACTTGTTCCCATCAGCTTCGTCTCCTTAATACCGTGTTATTAATGATTGTATTTTTGTTATTATCGTTATTCACAATTATCCTTTAAATTAATTGATTTATCATACAAATTCATGCATTAAAATAATATCGGTTTATATTGTATATTTATAAAATTTCAAACTGATATTATCATCATTAAAATATAATTAGTTCAATATTGGGGCATATTTATAATACCATGAATTATCTAACAATTCAAGCAATGATAAGTTCAATCGTTAATATCTTATTCAAATCAAATTTCAATTTTGCCTATATCTTATGATTTTAAGTATGTAAAAAATGTTGAATAATATTTCTATTTTGTATTTCTATAAACCTTAATCAATAACACTATGTTAGTTGCTGCTAAATTTAATGCATATTCAGCAAACTCATCTGATACATTTAATATAGAATTCCCTTGCCCATGTCCCGCATTTTTATTTCGCACAACAGGCAAGCCTGTTTCCAATGTTGTTCTGAGATTAGTTAAATGTGATGTCATATATGTTGGATAAAAATTGTTGGCTTCAAGTATATGAATTAACTTTTGCGCATTATCTTTTGTTTTATCATATTTATAACCTTTTTTATCGCATATGGTTTTCATAGTACTTTCAAAAGCTTTTCCTGCTTCCAGAATTGCATTCTTATTGTCGGATTCTCTTCTATACTCAAATGCTCGTTTAATTTCTTCCTCTGCTCCAGAAAAATCTTCATCATAAATTAATTTCAATGCGGGTTTTATTATATTACTATGGGTAATCGTATTGTCAATTCTGATTATTTCTCCATTTATAAACTCATATCCCAAATTATGTTGTTTAAATCTGAAATTCAATTCTTTTATTGCTGCATCTACATTTGTATCGAGCTGAAATGTATAAGTATCGTCATATATCATTTTTTCATTTCGTACTTTCTTGTCAAAGTAATTAAACACATAATCTATTAAATCTAATATATCAATAGTTGATGCCCGATCTAAATACTCACCTATATTATGTTTTCCATATTGTTTTGACATCTCTTTGTAATATGTTCCTAATCTTTTCAATCCCTTTTCTCTGGCAAACATATTATGGAGTTCATTCCACAAATTAGTTATATAATGAGAATAATTATATTCATTATATAAATCAACTATATCTTGCATAATATAATATACTTGGTTTCTAAATCCTTCTGGTAACTCATCATAAATATAAACTTCTGGTTCTCCATTTGAATTTCTTATTCTTTGTGACAAAAGATCAAACACAGATTCACCTTCATTCAAAGTTTCATATGTCCTTTTGATTTTATATTACATATATCAAAAAAACGTTTATTTTATATTATTATACATTAAGTTTCACAAAATGTAAATATATAATGTCTAATATATTATAGTATTATAATTATATATTTTATTTTTATGCGTTATTTATTTTCTATGATTCGTTAATATGCAAGCATAGCAAGTGGGCTCCCACTTTGCAAAATTTTAAAAAACATTTTTAGTGATTATTAAAAAACTAAAAATGAAATTTCATTTATACATGTTAGGGAAAATCCCTGAAACCCTTTTGAGAAAATTCTTGATTCTTTGAATTTGCCATACAAAATTTATAAATAACGAAGATAAAAAATACATAGAAAAGCAAAGACAAAATGCTTGAATTTAAAATAATCTAAGCATAAATATTTTAAAAACGATATAGATAAATTCGTAAAATGTTGTCAATCCTCTGACAAAATTTTACAATATATAAAAGACTGTGATTATCAAGTCAAGCAAGTTGAAACTGTATATTCCATCCTGATAATAACAGATTTTTGAGAACAGACACTTTAGGATATGCTTATTTTTAAAATATGCCAAGACTACGATTTGAAAATACAGAGCAGTTCAATATTTTGATTTCTGAAAGCCAGAAAAATATTATAAATAAATTCATCAATCCTGACAGAACCTATAACAACCGTTATATTAACAGCATAAAAATCAATACAAAAAAACAAATGTACAATTTTCTTGAAAAATTATGAGTACATTTCAGATAAAACATCCTTTAAAGAAGAACATTATATTACAGAAGACACTCTGTACTTATCAGATATATCAAGATTTCTCTCAAATAAAGAATATAGTATATTCAAACTAAAATATATAGATGGCTACTTAGATAAAGAAATAGCAAATTTATTTCACATTACAAGACAAGCAGTAAATAAAACTTTACATAAAATTAAAAGAAAATTATGGGTATATTATAATGTCAGATAAAATAATATTCACATTATTACCAAAAATCAAATTTTTAAATATTATGTTTAATATTGCGATTTTATTAATAATTTATTATCTTGACATCAACCGTACTATGTATTATAATACACAATACAGTATAGCAGATTTGTGTTTACTTTAATAAGCAAGAGCATTTATTCCATATCGAGGTGTATTTTGCTGTATATATTATATTAAATGCACAATTATTATAAGGGAGGTGTATAAATAAACATATAAAAAGAAAAACTTTAAGATTTTAAATAACCATTTACAGATTCTGCAACCAAAATAATGTGTGGATTTGTATAAATCTATTAAAGAATTGGCTATACTTATTTTTATGTTCTTGCTTTTTATACGAAGTTTACAATCAACAGACACGCATTATAATAAACAAAGGAGAGATGTTATGAAAAAAATATTACTCATATTGACATTATGCTCGGTTATGAGTTCAGCGGTATTTGCAAGCTATGATGTTAAGGGTACAAAATATTACTTTAACAGTGATACACATATGATTGAGTATGAAAATGAAAAAGGGAAAATGGTTGAGTATGGTCCCTGTACAATGGTATCAAGAGTCGGTAATGCCATTATTGCTGCAAATAATGTAGAGGAAAGACTTTATGGACTTATGGATATGGATCTCAACGAGATTACACCGAGAATATATGATAAAATTTTATATGATGAGGAAACCGATACATATTCATGCTATAACAGAGAAGAAGATACTATAACTTATTTTGATGGTGATTTCAATGAAATATCCGAGCCTTCAGAGTTGATACCTATTGATGGAACAGATTATTATATGCTTACAGAAGCTAACGGAATTAACCGCAACAAATGGCGCTATTATATATGCGATGAAGAAGGCAACAGGCTTATAGATGAAGGGTTTAAATACTTGGATTCAAAAGGCGGAACCATAATCGCAATGAGCAGCGACAGGGAATTTTGCGTATTTAACAGCGAGCTGGAAACGGTAATTCCATATGGCGAATATAAGTATATAATATACGATGACGGAAAGATACGCTGTTCAAATGATAATGTCGACCACAGCAAGGATGTAATGTATTCTCTTACCAATATTAAACCTATCAATACAGATAAGGAATTAAAGCCTCTGTTCGATGACCTTTATTATATGAAGTCCGATGACGGTCTTTACTACATATGTGATGCCGAGGGCAATATATTAAAGGATAAGGACTACTGTGAAATAGACGATATAGAAGGCAGGATAATAGTCAGAAGCAGCGACAAATACCCAAGACTTTACGGTATGCTTGACGAAGATCTTAAAGAGGTATTTGACGAAAAATACTTCCTTGTATCCTACAACAAGGAAAAGGGAATATATACCGCCTACCTCAACGGCAGTATCGAAAAATATGACAAAGATAAAAATCTGATTGAAACCTTGGAGGGATATACTTATTTAACTCCCGTAAAGGGCATGGAGGGCATATTTATATATGATACCCTCCCTGCCAACAAGGGAGCGGAAATAAGCGTAAGCGTTATAGATGGCAAGGGCAATATGCTTACAAAGCATAAATATGTATCAATAAATCCCGAAGCACAGCCCGGCAATACACTTATTGCCAAAGGCTCAAAGGGCGAAACCGTTCTCAACTCCGATATGCAGAATATAATGCCCGAGCAGTACGGCAATATGTATGTAAAAGAGGAAAATGGAGTTATATATATAGAAAATGTATGGAAAGGCAATCCCACAAAGTATTTTGACCTTGATGGAAATGAATACAGCACTAAGGAAGAGGCTCTGAAAATAGCTGTATCTGATACAGAAAATATAGACTCAAGCGCTTGGGCTAAGGATACCATAGAAAAAGCTATAGCTGTAGGCATTGTTCCCGATGAAATACAAGCAGAATACACAAGAAATATAACAAGGCAGGAATTCTGTAAGCTTGCAGTTATAACATACATGGCAAAGACAGGAAACACGGTCAAAGAAAATGCCGAAAGTCCTTTTACCGATGTATCCGATGACTATGTAACGTCAGCTTATGAGCTTAAAATCGCCGCAGGTAAGGGCAACGGCAAATTTGCACCTAATGACAGCATTACCCGTCAGGAGGCTGCTGTTATGCTCAATAATCTGGCAAGACTTATAGGTATTGAGGGCAGCAACAGCATAAATGGATTTGCTGATGAAAAATTATTTGCAGACTGGGCAAAGGATTCTATATATTCTGTCACATCCATTAAAAGTGGAGATGCATATATTATGGCAGGTACAGGAAACAATAAGTTTTCTCCTATTGAAAGCTATACAAGAGAGCAGGCTATTGTAACTTTATATCACTTATATTGTTATAAAAGTTTATAAGTTTCTTAAAAAAATAAAGTTTTTTATATAAAATCCATTCTTTTCTTAAAAATTAAAAAATTAAGTTGACAAAAACGACATTTTTTTCTCTTTATATTATATCTAACAAATAATAGTGCACATTTATTTTTAGATAAAAAATATAAAGGGGGGTTAATTAAATGAAAAGAACTATTGATTATTCATCATCAAAACTTCTAACAATTGCTACTACCCAGGATGGTATGTTGTACAACTATGAACTTATGGGTAGACTTCTTAGCTGTGATGCTAATGGTGTAATTGTTTATCCCGCTGATGATCCGGGAGGAACAACTTGCAGTATGGCTAATACTGATTTTAGCAAAGCAAGACGTGTTGTTGGTTTACTAATTGATGAAATTTTAAATGCAAAAAGCAACACAAAATTATGGATTGGCACTCCATACATAAACGAAGACAACTACTCTGATGTCGTTTATGGAACAGATACAAACAGTGCATATGCAAGACTTGTGAAATATGCAGATCACTTTATGAAACAGAGCTACAGCAGTAAAATATATGGTTTCTTATATAATCAGAACGCTATATATGGAGATTTTGATGCTTCTAGACCTATTACATGTCCTCAGGTAAAACTTATGAGCGATTTTTCTAATTACTTAAAGGACACATATGATGTCGATTTAATATGGGCACCTAATTATGGTATAGATGATAACGAAACCATAAGAATAGCAGCTGTAGCAAATACCTTAAGCTGCTTTGACTGCACATTCTTACAGTCTATGTATATAGACACTAATGTAACTACAAGCGAGGCTATGGCAAACTTTAAGGCAATCGTTTCCACTATTGATAATAATGGTATGCTTTATAAGCATAACTCTGATTCCACTTTCTACTCCGGTACAAGTAAGTCAGCAATGGGCGTTGTTTATCAGTTTGTATATGACCAGAAAGATACTAAGTTCGTTACATATCGTAACGATTATATCGGCTTATACTGTCCAAAGGTGTTCAACTGGCAGGGACTTGATGAATCAGATGAGAGTACTTGCAAGAAACAGCTTACAGAAATGGTTAAGATCATTGATGAAGTGTGGGCAGGTATACGACCATAAAACACAAACAAACATTTTTTATAAAAAGTATTAATAGTAATATATTATAAGGAGGATATTATTATGAAAAAAACAATTATTGCTTCTGTATTGGCAACAACATTATTAATCACATCATCAGTAGTTAATGCAGCACCTATTACTGCAAAGGCCCCTGCTCCGGGATTTCCATTGGCAGATGGTATCGATTTAGATGCAACAAGCATAGAATCTCAGGTGTCAGATACCGAAATCACAGCTATTGCCCCTGCTCCAGGATTTCCATATGCAGACGGCATTGATTTATGCGCAGACGAACCGCCAATTACCATAACATCAGGAGATGCTCTTTATTCAAGGCAGCATTATTCAAGTTCTGGTTTTTATACCGGTGTATATGTAGGCGGTTCTTCAAATCCATCAACTTTTGAGCTGGATAACAATGGATATGCTCAGTTTAGCAGTGTATCTCAGGAAAGTGTTAATCCTGGTGAAACAGTGTCTATTACGTACCAAACTATAGATGCAGGTAACGGTAATGTCCTCAGCAGTAAGAGTTTATCAGGTGCTCAAAGTAGTGCAACTGTTACACTTACTACTGCAATTCAAAAAAATAAGACAGTTAATGCCTATTTACGCAACTATACAGGACACGAAACAAAAGCAAGCGGTTATTTTAACTATTAAGATTTTTGCGTTTTAAAAGCAAAATTTTGTGTCGTATAAATAATATATGCAACCCGATAGTGTTTTAATAATACTATCGGGTTTGCAGATGAAATGGAGTTATTTATGAAAAAATCAAAAAGAATATATGTGATATTTGTAGTTATTATTACGATTATATCATTAGTCGTATTTTTTTTATTTCAAAATAAAAATGACAAAACCACAATTGTAATAGGGGTTCCTGAAATTACCTCTTATCTCCATAACTACCAACAACTAAAAGCGGATCTTGAAAAGAAATTTGATATTACAGTTAAATTTGAAGAATTATATCCAAATATCAAAAATAGAGCTTTAACTGAAAAAGATGTTATTGAAACTACTTATAATAAAGCCAATAATGGTGAAATTGATATAATTATTGGTATAACGCCTAATAAATTATCTCCACTTGTAGAAAGTAACCTCCTTCTGAATCTGACAGATAAAATAAACTGTATAGATAACATACATAAAGGTGTCATAGATAGTTCAAAAAAAGGCGGGGATGGTAATATCTACTTTATCTCTCCCGTAATCAAGAATATATATTTTGTCCTGCAAAACGAAAATATATTTAATAACTTAGGTGTTGAACCTTTATCGTTATATCCAAGCTATGATGAGTTTTTAAATTGCTTGCAGAAATTAAAGACATCAAACACCAAAAAAGGGCTTTCATACAGCCCTATAGCTTTGGCAGTTAAAAACTTTGATTCAAACGAATTGTTCATAGGTAGCCAATATAGAATGTATGGCTATAATTTAAACTCACCTTATAATAAACTAAACCAAAAAAATAATAATGAATGGTTTGAATTCTACAAGTATTTTGCAACTTTAGTTCAGGATTATGGAAAAGGATATGAAGAATATGAAAATGGAATATATCCTGAAGATAATATATTTTCAACAGGTAATTATGGATGTATGTTTGCAAATACCTATACAATGGAATTGTATATGAATAAATACCTTAATGAAGAGCATAACAAACAATCCCCAATAGCTATAAAGCCAAATTTCCCTATTAAAGTAAGTTTTTTGCCTTGTATAAAAAACAATGCTATACAAAATATACGGCAATCATCTTTTGCTATAGTAAGAAATAGCAAAAATACAGATATAGCATTGAAGATTTTAAATTATGTATTCAGTGAAGAATACACTCTGAAAATGATAAAAGGTAGAGGTATATATAACCATTTTTGCGAATACCCCTTTGCCTATCCTGCTTTTTATAGTGAAAAAACAATTTCATATTTGAATAAATTTTATGATGGAAAATTTGATACTTCTGTTATTTATGATGTGAAAGGTGGTTCAGAAATTGAAACATGTATGATTCCAGAAAATTCAACTGATTTTGATAAGACTGTTAACCAAGCACTCACTAGTGTTTATAACCACGAAAAAACAATAAATGAGTCATTTAATGATATAGTTAATTTTCTTAATCAACAATAAAATACACAAACAAATTTTTAATTTGGATGAAAGGAGTCTATATAGTAATGAAGTATAGCTATGTTTTTAAGCGGGAAAAAAATGAAATCAGTTTTAATAACTTATTAATTCCTGAACTTGGTATAATAGTTTTTGGTGTCCTTTTAGGAATTTTATCTAAACTATTAGATGGTCCAAACTTTAATCCAATTTTTAACGATATTGGCTCGAATTTAGGCATATGGGTTTTTATAGCAAGCTTTTTGGCAGTATATAGTCCATCGCCTAAGTTAGCAGCCTTAAAAGTGTTTTCTTTTTTTTCAGCATTTATATTGGCATATTATATGTATTCTTTTCTTATACTGCATATTTTTTTTAAAAGAATAATTATTATATGGGGTTTTGCAACCATATTGTCCCCTATGTGCGCATACATAATGTGGTATGCTAAATGTACGGGTATTTTACCTACATTCATTTTGGCTGTACCTACAACAATCTTATTTTTTGAATGTATTCAGTATATGAATGCATATAAGCCTTTTCATACTTATTTTTATTTGAGATATTGGTTTTGGGGAATATACTCAGTAATGATATGTTTGCTCCACGTTAAGATATCATGTAATATCAAAAAAAGTATTTTTTGTTTTTTCATTTCAATTTTAATGTTATCTGTACTATTAATAGTATTATTATAAACAAAACAATTATAATTTGGACTATTAATAACTTAGAAAAATAACAAGTCAAAAATTTTATATAATAAGCTATATAATTATATTAGTACATGACAAAAAACTACAAAATAACTTGAATTATTTGTATATTTTGTTATAATAAAAGAGAAATATGTTTATACTAAGGAGGCAAAATCATGGGAATGACTTGTTATTTTTCATATTCATGGGGAAGCGACATAAACGAAGATATAATGGATGCATTAAAAAAACAGATTGAAAAAATGTCTAATTATAAGATACAAGTAATTTACGATAAGCGAAGTTTTTATCCCGGAGATAATTTGCTTGAAAAAGAAAAAGCAATTAAAACAAGCGACTCAATAGTTGTTTTCTTTACACCTTCTTATAAGAATAAAATTGTAAATGGATTTAATGATAAGGGCGCTTTTAGAGAATACGAAAATATAAAGAAACGATTAGAAAAAGAGGATAATAATATACTACCTATATTATTATCAGGAAATATAGATAAATCTGTCCCCGATGAATTTAAAACAATATTATATGATGATTTGAGCAGATTACAAAATCAAGTTTATGAAAAAAATGGAATTAAAACTTTTAGTGACAAATTAGACAAAAAAATTAAAAAAATTGTAAAAGAAACAATAAAAAGAACAGAAATATATTCTTTGTTAAAGGTTAATTCATTTAATTCTTTGGAAGAGGAATATAACGCTTTATTTTTAAATTCATCTGCAAATCAAAAGGAAAAGTTGCCACAAGACTGTTATATTAAAACAGATGCATATGATTTTATAATTAATCAACATGGTTATTTCGTAATAGGAAGAAAAGGAGGGGGAAAGTCCACCTTATTGGAAATAATTCAAGGATACAATCCCACACTATATTTTAGCAAATACAAAGTTGCAAATCCTATAAAAGCAGAATTTATTGATTTGTCATTCATATATAGGGAACTAATAGAAAAAACCAAGTCTAATTTTACTATTATACCAATGGTAAAGATCTTAGATGTTTTATGGGAAATTATTCTAGTATTACAATGTATATACAATATAGGATTAGAAATTGAACATTTTCGTATTGATGATAATGATGATAGACTAGATATATTTGAAAAAGTTGTAGAAAAACTAAGAATAGGCTTGAAAAGATTAGATATGGCTCTAGATGATGAAACCCCTAAAAGTTCTACATCAATTTTAGCTGTAGAATTAATATTGAACTATCTAAATAATGGGGTATATAAGTCAATTAACTATGATACAATATCAGCCTCTGCGTATAGTAATTTTTCCTCAACGGAAATATTAAAAGAATTTTTGGGTAATGATCTGCTAATGAAGTTTTGCGAGGCAATAAAAAGATGCACAAAAAAAATTTTATTAGCCTTAGATGGTTTTGATCCACACTCTGAAGATTTTAGATTAGATACATCTTTAGCAAAGGAAAATAATTTTACAGAATTTAAAACAAGATATCGTTTTGAGAGTATTTTTTATAGAGAATTAATGATAACTGTTTCTAATATAAAAAATAATGCTGTAGATAATGTCTTATTAACAATTTTTGATATTGTAGATTTCTGTATAATTATTCCTCAAGATAGATACGACGAAATAAGAATGATTGATAGAGATGCTGCTAAACGTGAGGTATGCTATATGAGTTGGGATGCATATGATTTATTAAATATGCTTGTTAAAAGGTTAAAACACTATTATCGAATTGAAGATAATAACAAAAAAATGAATTTACTAGAGGAATTCAATAGTATTATAGAAATGAATATTCCCAATATTTCACCTTACATAAGTATTGATATAGATGGTTTTACCAGGAATATGACTCTATTTGAATATATATTACGTCTTTCTTTTTGGAGGCCAAGAGACATAATAAAAAATTTTGCTGTAGTTATGAAACTAAGTAAACAGGAGATTGAGATTTCTGAAAATATCTTACAAGAATTGTTAAAGAATTTATTGGCAAATAATGCAAAAAAGATCATAGACGAAGAGTTTATAGGAGAATACATAAATGTATATACTAATCTTCACTATGTAATCCATCAATTTGAGAATATGGATTTAATTCTTGATATTTCATTGTTCAATGAAAAGTTGTCAAAAATAAATATAGAAACATTTAATAAAGATGAAATAAAAACAGTAAAAGAAAAATTTAAGTTGTTGTATAAATTAGGAGTTATAGGACTGTTTTTTGATAAAGAAAGTCCTCGTAGTATAAAGTATGGATATCATATTTGTTATGTTTTTAACGAAGGATTACAACCATGTGATGATATTCTATTAGAATATAATTATACAGATGTAAGGGCAAAAATAATATTTAATCCAATTTTCATAAAATATTTAAGATTAAACATAAACACAAAAGATTTAGTTGGCCATTATGGGTGGGAGTATATCGTAAAAAATCATATAATGAAAGAAACTATACGAAGAGTATAATTATATTTAAGAGAAACAGCTATCAGTAAAAAGTTTCTCATGAGTTTGAGCTACCTAGGTCAATTAATATCACATCAAACCAAAACAACTACTTCATAGTAAGAGATTGTGAGACCGTTTCAAATTTTGTGTAAATTCAAAAAACTGATATATATTTAAGCAGGGGCAGAACAGGCAAATCTTGCCCTTGCTTTATGATACAATGAAAAAACAGCTTTGTCAACAATTATTCAATTTTTCAAGCCTATCCTCAAAATAAATCATAAGCTGAGTTCTGATTTTACCCCGGTCCTGTCTATGACCTGTCCATTTACGGGTTATGTCCATAGCAGCCAAGTACAGCATTTTCAGAAAGCTGTCATCGGTAGGAAAGACAGATTTATTTTTTGTTACCTTGCGAAGCTGACGATTAAAGCCCTCAACGTTGTGGTATATATTATCTTTCGCTCCTTTGGGGGGTACTTGAAATAGGTTGATAAAGTAGCCCAGTTCTCATGCCATAACTTAGAAATTGTTGGATATTTGCTGTCCCATTTTTCTGCAAATGCCTCTAATTCAAGCAAAACTATTTCCTCTGTTGTGTGGTATAAACTCGCTTTAAATCAGTCATAAGAACTTTTATCTCTTTATATAACACAAACTTTGTGGAGTTTCTTATCCGATGAATAATACAATGCTGTGTTTTTGTTTCGGAGAAAACAGCCGAGATAGTGAGATAGCCTGCGGAAAACCTGTAAGTCCATCAATGCAAGCTATGAGAATATCTCTGACACCTCTGTTTTTAAGTCCGTTCAATATAGAAAGCTGAAATTTTGCGCTTTCGTTTTCGCCCACATACACACCGAGAACATCTCTTCTGCCGTCCATATCTATTCCCAAAGCTATGTAAACTGCCTTTTTTACGATTCTTCCGTCACCGCGTACATGAAAATGTATTGCATCAAAATATACTACGGCATAAACCTCTTCAAGAGATCTTTCTTGCCATTCTTTGACGATTGGCAGCACCTTATCCGTTATACGGATTATAGTACTGTCTGATACATCAATACCGTATAATTCCCGAAAATGGCTTTTAATATCACCGGTCGTCATACCCTTTGCATACATGGATATGATCTTTTCCTCCATATCCTGTGTAAGAGTATTCTGATATTTCTTGACTACACGAGGTTCATACTTACCGTTTCTGTCATAAGGAATGTCATATTCCATATCACCATAGCTTGTACGCATAGTTTTTCTGTTGTAGCCATTACGTCTGTTATCTATGTCTTTATTCCTGTAATCATACTTGAATAACCAAGCTCCGCATCAAGCTCACCATCTAAAGCACCTTCAAGTATCACAGACATTATTTCTCTTAATGCCTGCCTTTTAGGATTTTAGTTTTTTTCTTCTTGCCATTTTAACCCCCCCCCAAAAAAAACTGATATTTTTATTATATATCAGTCTGGAGGGTTACATAACTTTAGGAGTGCTCTCTGAGCTTGGTATAATAGTTTTTGGTAGCCTTTTAGGAATTTTACTCAAACTATTAGATGTTCCAAACTTTAATCCAATTTATAACGATATTGGCTCGAATTTAGGTATATGGGTTTTTATAGCAGGCGCTAACAATATATTGAATTTATAATACGGAGCATTGCAGCATTAATATTTCTGTAGGGAGCAGCACGCATAAATCTAAAAAACTGTTTGGTTTTTCCACATTTTATCAAAGCATCTGAATTCAACGATGTTAAAAGCTATAATTGTTTTGTTGATGTGCTGATATTTTCAGCAGCAGCATTTGAAATGACCCGACTACCTCTATTGTTTGTAGAACAGAATTCACCTTTTACTGTATTTTTAATATTTGCACCCATAGTTATAGTAATTGCCATAATTATTGTATATATAAGAATTGAGATAAAATTCAGAACAGGAAAATACAATAATAGATTCAATAATAGTTAATTTGTTAATCTTAAATTGTTAAATTGGTTTCCCCTAAATTATTGATAAAGAATCAAAATAAAACCATGTCCTTAACTATTTTGTAATAAGAACATGGTTAGAATATATCTTTATACATTAAATTGTTAATTGACCGACCTTATATTTTTTAAATAAATTAGGTCGAGAGCCTCCTTTTTTATTGCGCTATATGTTTATTATTTATTGGTTTCAAATAGTGTTTTTTTGAATTATATCTATGGGGATTGAATCTACCAAAAGAAGAAGCAGAATGTATAGTATATATATCTGTTGTTTCATAATATTTTATAAGTTCACGGCGCCTTCTTGTTTTTTCTTTTTCTTTAATCATTTTTGCTGTTCTTTCTTCATGATATTTTATCCTAAGAGTATTAGCTTTAATTTTAGCACATATAACAATACAAACGCATATTATTATTACGATAAATACTAAAGCTACACACATAATTTTGATATTTGACGTGTTTTGAAATATTTCAAATAATTTCACCCCAATGTTCTTAAATAAATGAAACAACGCATATATTACCACGCCTACTGCATCAGTTACAAGGGCAATAAAGAAAGTACTTTTGATTATTTTCCTTATTACTGCCTTAATAATCACCTATATGATTTTGTCTGCCCATATGAAACCATCTCCCTTTCTTATATAATTCAATATTTTAACACTATTTATATCAAGAAATTTCTCTTCATTCAAACGCTATCACACTATTCGCTTTTTGTCAATACCAATTTTAAATCTAAATTTAAAAAATGTTTTGTTTTGTCAATGAATTTTAAATATAATGCTATTCCATAAGAAATAATATTATTTCAAAAAAAACTAGGGTAGAAGATTTTCACGTTTTGTCTTAATTATATAGTACTTAACATGAAAACCATTTTATATCTCTTTTTTATTTCCATTCCTTTATGCTGATTCTTAAATATAATTGAAAAGTTTTTTAGAGAACATTCTGCTTTTTTTATTTATTATTCATTCCGTAATATGTTTTCGCTGTCAGTTTCAGTATTTCAAAAAATTCATCACTGATCTCAGAGCTATTTTCTATACGCCTCAGTTCGGTAAGAATCTCTGTCATCTGGTTACGCAAAGCTTTAAATACTCTAGGATTGCCCTGAACAACAATATCATGCTCCAAAAGGCGTTTTATTATATAGTCCTGTTTTGTAAGTCCCGATAATTTTACCCTTGTGTTAAGATCTCCGCTTTCCTCCTCAGACATACGGAAAGCTACGGTTACATTTCTCCGCCTGTTCTTTTTATCAAGATTTTTAGCTGACATTTTAATTACCTCCTCGTATTATATAGTTATAGTGTTTAAAGCCCTGAATCAGGACTTATGTTATAATGTATAAGATACTGTGGATCAGTGAATACCTCCTACCACATGATGGTTTAATATAAGGCTCTGACCACAGTCTCTTTGTACACTTGTTAATTAGTTAGATACCGCATGACGGTTTATTTAGAACGAGGTTA
>CANPXH010000034.1 GCA_947585865.1 uncultured Clostridia bacterium | reverse complement strand
GGATTTTGCAAAGCGCCCACCTAAGGCTCCCCTAATCAGGGGAGCTGTCAGCCGCGGCAAAAGCTTATATAAAAATAACTGTGAGCGGGGCTGACTGAGAGGTCGAACCTATTACCATAAACAAAAATTTAACACGGCAGATTCTTAAGTGACCGTTATATTACCATTATTACCTTTTCTTTCGTACATTTATTCTAAGCTTCTTATCGCCTTACGAAGAGGAAGAATAAAGTTAGGTGATACGGAAAGCTCGTCAATACCCATTTTCACAAAGGTTTCCGTAAGCTCAGGGTCTGCTCCAAGCTCACCGCATATGCCCACCCATGTATTGTGCTTATGACCGTTTTCAACGACCATTTTTATCATCCTCAATATTGCAGGGTGATGGGTGTCATTTATGCTGTCTAGCTTTAAGTTCTGCCTGTCTATTGCAAGAGTGTACTGGGTAAGGTCATTGGTGCCTATGCTGAAAAAATCCACCTCTTTAGCAAGCTCCTCGCTTATCATTACCGATGCGGGAGTTTCTATCATGACTCCTATTTCGGGGTTTCCGCAGGCAATACCGCTTGCCTTAAGCTCTGAGCTTATTTCCTCTATGTATTTTTTGGAGCGCCTTACCTCGTCTACGGAAATTATCATAGGGAACATTATTCCTATATTTCCATAGGCGCTTGCTCTTAACAATGCCCGCAGCTGTGTTTTGAACACTTCCGGTCTGTCAAGACATATCCTTATTGCCCTGTAGCCAAGAGCGGGATTATCCTCCTTATCTAGCTTGAAATAGCCGATCTGCTTCCTGCTTCCTCTTCATCACCTTCTGTCCTCAGATAAAATACAAAGTCGCTTAGAGACAGGTCATATTATTTAAAAATTCTGTTTAGAACAGACAATTTGTTTTGGGTACCGGTATTTGTCCATACATAAATGCCGTCGCTAATCTCGACTGACTTATTGAATTTTGCGCTGTTTTTGCTGAAATGGTATGATATATTTATATCATCGAAACCACAAGCTTTGCAATAATGCTTTCAGAATCGGAGCAATTACAAATCATGTAAGCTCGGACAGCGAACGCATTACAAGATCCACATCTTTATTTTCAAGTTCCTGAATGATGTGCAAATATGTTTTCTGAGTAGTTGTCATACTTGCATGGCCAAGACGGCGGGCAACGCTTGCTATCGACACTCCCGCAAAAAGCAGAAGTGAAGCATGGGTATGGCGCAAGCCGTGAATTGAGATCACAGGCACATTTGCATTTTTGCAATGTCTTTCTAAAATATCATTTACAGTGGAATTATATATTTTTTCACAGTCCTTAATAAAAATAGGTTTTTCTTCCGGAAGATTTCTTACCAAACCCGAGAATTGTATTACTGTCTGCCAATCCATTTGTATTTTTCTGACTGAGGATTTATTTTTAGTAGGCATAAATCCGCCCTCTCCCTTATAATCCCATGTTTTGTTTACCGACAAAAGCTGATGCGGAAAGTCAAAATCCTTTGGCGTAAGCGCCAATGCCTCAGAAAATCTCATACCCGTTTTCGCTACAAGCATTATGAACCAATCCCAGCTTATTTCAGGCGACAATTCAAGATTATTCAAAAGAGTATGTAATTCAAATTGATTAATAAATTTTGTCTTTTTCTCCCTCGGCGGCTTGCCCTTAACAATGGCTTTGCGTGTCGGATCGCGTTCAATCAAGCCATCGTCAACAGCATCTACAACTGCACATTTAAGCTGATGATGAAAATCCATAGTGGTCTGACGTTCGTGATATTTTGCATAATCGTTGAGGAGCTGCTGATATACGATCCTTGTCATTTCATGGACCTTAATGTCAGGAATCAGCTTTTTAAGCCATGCGTGCGTCATAAGGTATTTATCCATAGTGACCTTACGAATTGCGCCTTCCTTGTAAACCTTTATCCATTGTGCATAGTATTCATGGAAAAGGCTTTCTTTAGTAATAGTTTCTGTCATATTTTTTACCTCCTATTTTAACGGCTTTTAGCCGAAATATACTTACGCTGATGAAGGGTAATGAGGTTGTTGAGGCTATCTAAAAGCTCAGAAATCTTTTGTTGTTCTCTAAAGGATGGTGCCACGAAATCCATTTCAGAAATCATTTCAAGGCGAACCGAATCGACTGAAGTTTTAGCTGTCATCGACATCACACGCTTATAGAAATTTTCCGAAAACCAATGGAAAAAGAACTTTGCACTGACATCAGAAGCAAAGTCAAAAAGTCTGTAAACACGCTGATGAAGGTCATATTTCCCGTTTACATAGTGGAACACTTTACCTGTCCCTACACCATCACCTACCGTTAATACAGCTTCCTCGTCATATAAATATCTGTTGCTCTTTTCTATGATAGGAGAATGTACATAGAAAGGGTATATTCCTTCATCTGCCTTATCCTGCGTATTACTTTTTCCGGTCGAAATAGAACACACTTCATTAACCCTTCGCTGTTCCCAAGCGTCAGTAAAAAAAGGAGCCAAAATCGGCTCCAATTTTTTAAATCACTTATTTATTTGGAATTTCAATGTCAAAGCCATCTTCAAGTATAAACTTTCTCAACAGCTTGTCCGTTTTGATATTGACTTTAGGAACAGAAACAGGCTTACCTTCAACAGTCTCGAAATACGCCTTTGCCCTTTGTATATCCACCGTTTTTTTGAGATTATCCAAGCGCCCATATTCGTTTATATTTTTTTCATCGATATTAAGCGCCATAATATCACGAAGCATTTTTTCATTTATTCCAAGGGTCTCAGATAATTTATGTATTCTGTCGTTCTGTGCGCGTTCCATATATTCGTTTATATAATCTCTCAGTGTTTTTCCCTGTTGAATATCCGTATCTCCTGTCTGTATATCGTGAAGAAATATGTTGGCATATTTTTGTTCTTCCTGAGTGAGGGCAGCAAATGTCTTGTGTAATTCTGCTCTTACGATTTCGACTTCATGGGGATCTCCGCTTTTTATGGCTATTTTGAATTTTTCAAACCTTGAGTTCATATAATCCACATCTATATCATCTGTGCTTATAGTAGTAATATAGCCGTCAATATCATAAGGCACTTCGCCTCCTGCGGATTCGGACGAAGTTGAACTAAGCTCTTTATATCTCTGTACCAATATAAGGTATGTCTTTTCATCGGAAATAAAGCCAACTTCATAGCTTTCTCCCGTTTTTTCATCTATAAAGGTATATTTGTCCTTATCCCATGTAAAGCCTTGTACTATTGCCGCCCTGAGATAATTGTTAAATTCATTGAAAAGAGAAGCAAATTTCTTCTTTTCCACAGTTTCGGTCGGAAGCTTAGCAAAGTTTACTATGCCTGTACTGGCATACAGATTTTTTATTTCTGTAAACACAGCATTCATATTTTCTATATTTTTATTCAGCTTTACAACAAACATTCCCATAGGCTTATCGCCTGAATAAAGTTTTACTGCAGCTTCTATATTTTGTTTCATTGTAAAAGGCATACGATAGTACTTTATAGTTCCAAAAGGTTTGTACTCCCCAAAAAGACGATTTGTGCGTGAAAAAGCTTGTATAATATTTTCATATTTCAGAACCTTGTCAAGATACAGCACATTTATCCATTTTGAATCATAGCCTGTAAGCATCTGATCAACCACAATAAGCAAATCTAATTGTTCGTTGTGATCCTTTTCTATTCTTTCATAGGGCTTTTTGTGGGCAAGTCTGTTCTGAATATCCTTTTTCATCTTTTGGAAAGTGGAAATATTAAAAGATAGATTATATTTTTCGTTGTAATCATTTATTATTTCTTCAAGACTTTCTCCCTTTTCTATTCCGGTGCCATTGTTATCGATACTTGGGTCAAAAAGCGCCGTAACATTAAGCCACGGAGCGGCTTTTTTGATTTTTCTGTAATATACCATTGCTTCGGATATACTCGATGTGGCAAACATACCGTGAAACGTATTATTGTGACTTATAGTTATCCAATTCTCAACAATATCCTCCACTACCTTATTTCTGTGTTCATCTGTCAGGTACTGACCATTTTCCTTGAGGTAATCTTCGATTCCCTTTATATATTTTCCGGCTTCCGAACGACTGCCTGCCATAGGCACTTCTTTCATAAAGTAATGATATATCTTTTCTTTTTTAGCATCGCCCCATATTTCATCTATCGATGATACCTTTGCTTCACTCTTGACTATGGCCTCTCTTATATCTTTTTCTCTGAAGGTCTCAACAAGATATGGGTCAAAACCCAATACGTTCTTATCCCTTATACCGTCTGCAATACTGTACCTATGCAGTTCATTGCCAAAAACATCGGAGGTAGTACAGCCTTTTTTCTCATTTTCAACCTGTATAGGCGTGCCGCTGAATCCAAAAAATAATGCTTTGGAAAAGGTTTTCTTTACAACCGCCATCATATCGCCGAATGAAGAACGGTGACATTCATCAACTATAAATACTATCCTCTTTGATATAATAGCATCTATATCCGCTTTTTTTAGTCTTCCGTCTGCCTCCTCGTTAATATTGCTCATTTTCTGTATAGAAGTGACAATAAGAGTATCGGCAGGGTCCGAGCTTCTGAGCTTTGATATAAGAACAGATGTATCCTCTGTTTCCTGTATGGATTCTGTTTCATCTGCAAAGCTTCTGTATTCTCCTGCGCTCTGTGTTCCAAGTTCTATACGGTCAATAAGAAATACGACCTTGTCGGCGTCCTTTGAATTTGCAATAAGCTGGGCAGATTTAAAAGAAGTCATAGTTTTTCCTGAACCTGTTGTATGCCATATATATCCGCCGAGCTGATTGCCGCTTTCCCATTTGTGTTTTGAAACGGTGTCTGATATTTTATTAGCCGCATAATACTGATATGAACGCATGACCTTCAGTATACCGTCACTGTCATCGGCAACAGTATAAAAGCCTATAAGCTGATGTGCCATAGGTATTGACAGTAAAGAAGATGCAATGTCCTTCCAGTTGTTTATAGGTTCATTATAGAAATCTGCCCAATGGAAATAAAAGTTTTTATTGAACTTTCCGTCATTTCCCGGATTTGCAAAGTAAACAGTTTCCTCGGGATTCATTGCAACAAACACCTGTACCAATGAGAAAAATCCTGTGAAAACTCCTTCCGCAGAATATTTTTCGATCTGATTGCAAGCCTGTGAAACGGGTATGCCGCTTTTCTTCAGCTCAACATGAATAACAGGCATTCCGTTAATAAGGAGTACAAAATCTCCTCTCCTGTCAGGCAATATACTTGTCTTAGCTTTGTATTTAGGCTGCTGTGCGATTTGATAACGGCTCTGACCTGCTGCTATCTCCTGTCTGTCATATATTTTTAATGATACATTTTTTCCAAAATGAGCTTTATCATCGGGATTATCACGAGTTATAGTAACGTTTTTTCCGTTTATAAAACCATTCAGTTTCAAAGGCGTTCTCAGATTATTTATCTCCTCGATTATCTGCTGCATTTCTCCTTCGGTAAGAGGATAGTCATTAAGCTTGTCAATACTTCTGTTATTTTCAAAGAGAATATCAGCCCAATTCTGAATAAGCTCCTTTTCATTCTTATATTTAAGTACCTGGGGCTCCCAGCCGCATGATTCTGTAAGCATTTTTATAAGTGCTTCTTCAAATTCCGATTCTTTATTAAATGCCATTATATTCTCCTTTCTGCTTTATAAAATAAAACTAAAAGTATTGTAAAACTGCCGCAAAATCATACACTTACACTGATGAAGGGTGATGAGGGTGTCAAGGGCTTGAAGCATCAGTACTATTTTATTTTGTTCTTCAGTATTTGGAACTGTAATTGGCATAGCCAGAAATGTTTCAGCATGAATACGTTTTGCTTTTCTGCTGCCGTTAGCAATAGATCCATTTTTCAGATAGAATGATTCTTGAATAGCTAAATAGTACATAAAATACGGGTTCAATTCATGTAAATCAAACGCAGGTAAATCCGCTGTAGATTCGTAACCATCAAGTTCTTCGGGTATGACGCCAAAGGCAGAATTCAGAAAATCCAGTTTACTATAGATAAATTGTCCAGCATAACGAAAGAAATATTGAGTGTGTTCGCTTCCACCAAAATCATTTTTTTCTACTACACCTTTGCCCCATAATTTAACTGTAATTTTTCGAGCTTGATCGCCTGTGTTCCCTCTTACACGGCTTTCTACCATGTAATTTCCGACTTTCCGCTGTTCCCAAGTATTTGTCAAATTACCACCAAAAGCAATAACAAAAAGTATTATTTTGCATCTGAAATCAACCTATCTATATCTTTAAAAGCATTTTCTATAGCTTCGGTATGATATAATTCATACATATTGTAAATAGTATCTGTCAGCTTCAGATCATCCCATTGTTTCAGAATAATATCCGCCGTTTTGTTCTTATATTTTGCATATTGTTCGATAAGAAATATAAAAAAATTCATTTCATCAGACATATTCATCTCTCCTCAGATAAAGGGAATTTCCCGGATCGCCTGTTATCTGTTCATTTTCCCACATATCAAATATACCAAGTGGAGAAAAATCCCACATTTCAAGTTCTTCATCAGCCAACATATGATATGTTTCGGAAAGAAGAAATCTCCTAAGGGCATCCATTGGTTCAATTCCATATTTACCACATATTCTTTTTACTATTTCCGAATTGTAATGACTTAAAATAAAAGGCATAATATTGCTCATTTTTTGATCACCTCGCAAAATATGAGATATTCCAAAGCGGCGTTTGTTTTAAAGGCATACTGGTCTCTTAATTTCTGGGGAAGAAGTCTTTTTATTGTTTCGTCCTCGTCATATATCCCTGCAAAATAAGCAGCAATAACAGGGGCAGTCCTGTCGTTTGCAACAGGACCTATGACTATATCATAATTATCCTCTGCATTTTCATTATTTCTGTTGTTTGCCGCATATCTGAGCCAGTTTTTATCAGGCTTCTCAAACCTTAGTATATTAAGTTTTTCTGCATTTTCTTCATCAAAATCAAATACCGTTATTGTTTCCTCACCTTTTTTACGCCTTGCTGTTGTCAGCTCTGCCCATCTTTCTGCCTGCTGATAGCTTGTTGTAAGATAAAAGCCTGTTCCAAAGTCCAATCTTCGGTCGGAAACTATTATTTTAGGCTGTTTTACAGCTACATTGCTGCCATGATATAATTTCATTGCCTTTCCTCCTAAACAAACATTTTTTCTAACAACGCTTTCTTTATATTTTTTAATTTATCCAGCTTACGCTGATGAAGGGTGATGAGGGTGTCGAGAGAGTGGAAAAAACAACCTATTTGCTTTTGCTCAGCAACAGCAGGTAGCTTTATTTCGGTTTTTAGAATGTTATCGTTATAAAGCCTTTTTATTGTACTACCTTCAATTCCTGCCCACTTCACTATCTCGTACAGATATTTCAAAAAATTGTTTTGCAGGCTCTCGTCGTGGGTTAGCCAAACAATGTTAGAGTCTTGAAAATACTCATCTTTCCCAGTAAATTCAACTATTCTGCCAATACTTCCTGACGCAGAAATCAAAATTGTACCCTTTGTAGGATAGGGATATTTTGACTTATATTCTTCAAAAAGTTCCTGCGATATGAATGCATCTGCTTTCCCACCAAATGTACCAATTTTGAAGAATGGAACATCACCTTGCTCAGCCGTCTGCTCCTTAAAAATTCTCCTGCACATTGAAACAGAACCAAGTTCTCCAAGTTTATGCTGTTCCCAAGTGTCAGTGAAGCCCTTAAATCTGATTGCCGGAGTGCTTGTTTTTTTCGTCATTCTGCACAACCTCCCAGCAATTTTTTAAGTTCTTCAAGTCCCTGCATATCAAATTCGCTGCCCGTAAGCTCATCTATCATAGAAACAAGCGCTTTTTCTGTTTCTGCAATTTCAGCATCTACCTGCGCAAATGTTATTTCATATTTCTTTGAGAGAGCATTTAGTTTCCCTGTAAATTCCTTTACAATATTTATAGGCAGCATTTTAAGCTCAGATAATAAAGGTGTTATCCATTTTTCATTCAGAAGTTCAAGAACTTCATCATCACTAAGAGCCTCTATAGCGTCTTTTGTTTTAAGATGAAGCTCTGCAGTTTCATTTTTGACCTTCTTTTTAAGCTCTTTTTCCTCGGAATTAAGCTCAGAATATTTTTTCAGTATATCTAAAGTTTCATCATCAACACTTTTCCCTTTAATAGCCTTCTTTACTTCTGCCGCAACAAAAGCCGTCTTGTCCTCATTTACAAAACTGCTTTCCTTATCCTCCTCGGAAAGAGCATCTAACAGCTCATCATACTCGGAGGCTATTTCATTAATACGATTTTCATTATTCCTGATAGAGGCAAGCTCATCGGAATAATATCTTTTCTGAACCAAATCAAAGGGTATAATATGTCCTATATATCCCTCCTGGACTTCTATTTCTTTATTATTTTTCTTCTTTATGACCATATTGGGATCGACTTGCTTTGTGGCTTCAAAACCTTCTGTCTGTATGATTTCAATGTCTGTGGATATTTTATTCCATTCGTTATCCAATATCTGATATGCTTCATACTTATCGGCAAGAGGTATATCCTTAAGCCTTGAAAATATGTTATTCGATATAGTGTCCTCCTCTTTTGAAATATTTACACACTCCATATTTTCAATAATTCTGCCATAGAGATATGTGTCAAGACCTTCGCAGGCTTTTTCAAACATTCCCTCAAATGCCTTTATATTATTATGCTCGGATACCGCCTTGCTTATATCATCTGTTGAAAAATGCACATAAGTCATATCAGGGTCTTTAAAAATTGCGCTTTTAAGATTGGGAAAGGCTGTCCAATAGCTATCTAGCTCTGCAAGCTCTGTTGAGGGAATACCGCCGTACATGGAAGCGTAAATATCCCAACCTTCCGCCTTTTCGGAAGAATCCACATAACGAGGTATATTCAGATTGTAATCATTTTGTCTTATTTCATCACGGGAAACAACTCTTGAAAATTTAGGAAGCGATGATCTACCTGCAACCGTATCGGATATTTTCTTTATATCGGAAGCTCTTAGCTTATTATTTTTGCCGACTTTTTCAAATCCCTTTGAAGCATCTATAATAAGAACATCGGTATTACTTCGCTTTTGTTTAAGCACCATAATAATTGTAGGGATACCTGTTCCGAAAAATATATTTGCAGGCAAGCCTATAATGGCGTCTATTTTATTGTTTTCAATGAGATTTTTACGTATTTCTCCTTCCTCTCCGCCTCTGAAAAGAACACCATGAGGCAGCACTATTGTCATTATGCCGTCAGGCTTTATGTGATATAGGTCGTGAAGAAGAAAAGCATAGTCAGCCTTGCTTTTGGGCGCAAGTCCATAAGCTCTGTAACGAGGATCCGTTTCCTTTTCTGTCGGATTCCATGACTGAGAATAGGGAGGATTTGAAACCACTGCATCTACATAAAGAGGTTCATAGGTATTTATCCTGTCGTTTTCATCAAAATAAGGCCAGTCCTCTTCAAGAGTATCGCCATTTCTTGTTACGATATTATCGGGCTTTATGCCTCTCATTACAAGATTCATTCTTGTAAGGTTATATGTATTTTCTTTAAGCTCCTGAGCATAATATTTTATTCTGTCGCTGTTGCCTATATACTTTGCAGCGCTTTTGCCTATATTTATTAGCAACGAGCCGGATCCACTTGTCGGGTCATATATTTTTATTTCATTTCTGTCCTTTAAATGGTCTGCAACAATTTCAGACATGAGAACAGATACTTCATGAGGAGTATAAAATTCTCCTGCTTTCTTGCCTGCATTGGCTGCAAAATTTGAAATAAGATATTCATATATAAATCCAAGCACATCGTAATCCTGTCTGCCGTCCATAGGTATATCCTTGATAAGATACAGAAGGTCTCTTATAGCCTTTGTTCTTGCGCCGGAACTGTCACCCAGTTTTGACAGACCTGTGTCAAGAGTGTTGAATATTTTCTCAAATACCTTGCTGTGAGTAGGATTTATAAGTCTGTTAAATGCAGAAAGAGCATCTGTTACATTGGCTGAGTCAAAGTCATTGCCCATAGCAAGCCATGTGGAAAACAGATTTTCATAAGATATAAAATAACCGATATTTTTCTGAACATTTTCAACTATTTCATTATCATCTTCCGTTACGGTATTTATATCTTCGTCTGTATAGCCTATGGATTTAAGATATTTTTCTTCCTTGTCGGAAAGAAATTTGTAAAAAATAAAACCTAATATGTAGTCCTTGTATTCATTTGCCTCTATCTTGGAACGCATTTTGTTGGCTGATTCCCATATTTTGTTGGCAAGCTGCTGTTTGTTCATAATTGACCTCCCATTTGACTCACGCTGTATATAAACGATTGTACCATATATTGACTTTTATTGCAAACAGCATTTTGATATGAATATAAATAGTATTAATGCGCCAGATATAATTATTACTTTTTTACAAAAAAAGCCCGCAAACACTAATGTTTACAAGCTTTGAGTTGCAGAGGTCTGATTTGAGACACCGTTCTTCGGGTTAAAACCTTACAGTGCCAATATATTATAAAAATTGAAACTTCCATTTATCCAATTTCCCTTTTATATACTGACATTACTAAAACAGCCGCTGTCCTTATTGGTATCTTTTGCAGCAATCCTTTTTGCGTCCTGCTATAATCAATACTGCAGCATATTCAAATATGCATCCAGCCTTGCATTGATTTTACAAGCTCACTTACAAAATCAAAGGCTTCCTTGTGTCCGACAGCCTCCAAATGATCCTTCAGCGGTTTTCGGTCAATGGTGAGTCCTCTTAAAACCATATCCGTTTCCCGAAGCGTAAGAGTATTGCCCTCTATGGCATTTGAGTTATAGGTATACTCCACAGCAAACTCCTCGTAAAGCCTTGAAGCTTCCCCTTCGGTCAAAGGTCTTTTGCTGTCCAGTTCTGTCTTTTTTCGGTCTATTTGCATTAAAAGACTTTCCTTTGATTTGTAACGCCCATCTGCAGGCTTCACAGCATCAATAGGAATTTTCCAGCCTCGTTCCTCCTGATATGCTCCCGGTATCTTTCCCTCAGAACAAAGGACTCTGACTCTTCTGTCAGATATACCCCACTTTTCAGAAGCCTGTTTAACAGTCATAAACATAAACTATCCCTCCAAACGTATATATAGTATACCACTTTATCGGAATAATATCAACATTTTCGGAATAACATTATATAAATTAACGGAATAATAGCTAAAGATTTAAAATATTCATTTAGAAAAATACATAAAAACTTATTTGAAACACTCAATTCCCAATGGAATAAATATATTTATAAAAACATTGTATCAATAAAGAGAATATTTTTTTGAAATACATCCATTCAAAATATAATGTAATCACTTCCGTTTCTGCCGTACAGATTGACAAGTATAAATTTGATCTTGAAATATAGATACAAGAATTAGATTTGTTAAAACAAACCATATAAAAAATTCTGTGAGCGAATTGATTTCAGAGTTTTCCTCTGTATATTATATAACCGACAGGTAAGTCTCCCTCTTCTATTTATGACCTTACTCAAATAGTCTTTTTTGTCAATTAATCTTATAGGTTTCCACTCTTTTTGCTAATATTATGCTATACCTATTTCCCAAAATCAAGTATTTTATGGTTTTGGGAAATAGATTTAATAGCATAAGAAAATATCTATATCAATTCGGAAATAATTATAAGCGACAACGCTTTTAAAGTTATACTTCCGAACACTCTTTATACAGAAATAAACGCAGACCTTTCCGAAGCCGAATTAAAGGTGTTAAACTATGCAAAACAATAAAAGAAATTCAGCCGCAATATGCTATGCAGCGACCTGGATATTAATAAATCTACAGCTGTGGTAATATAAAATAAGCTTTGTGAAAAAAAAGCTGATATTCAGAATCGGCAAAGGAAAAAATACTGAATATACTATTAAATAAAAATACCGTGACGAGAACTATGCTCCTGTCACGGTATATTAATTATACAAAACTATAACTGATTATATAACGAGTTTTTCACATTTAAATTACATATGATCACATCTGCCCATAAAGAGTATCTCGCCGTTTTCATTGTCTCTTATAAAGAATGTAAAGGGTCTGTTTATTACAAGCTCCTCATACTCGCGGCGAGCCGATGATGCTAGCATGCCGACTGCTGTGTATGCCGCAGCCTTTGTGCCGCTTTCGTCCACCTTTATTTTGCTTCCGTGAGATACGTCCGTTATCTTTATGCCTGTTCCCTTTACCATAGCCGAAAAGTCGGCGCTGTTGTCAAAAGCCTTGCTTATTTCTAGCCTTTTAAGGGGTTCCGTCAGGTCTATATGGCTTTCCGTTTCAAACTTAGGCATTCTGAGGCTTACATCCGTATCCGTCATTCTGTCCAGATAGTCCTCAAGGCGTATGTCCCTATTGTCCGTCATGGCAATATACATACTCATATCTTTTGAATCGTTTTCCTTCCTATAATCAAGGGCAATAAGGGATACATCGGAATTTCTGTAAAATTTATAGCGTCCGCTGTCGGGCATAAATTTTGCAACAGATTTTGTCCCGTCTGCATTTATAAATTCTGCGTCATAGGTTTTTTCGGGCTTGAATTCGGAAGCCCATTTTCCGTCGAAATAAACGGCGTTCAGAAGAAGCACATCGAATGCGCCCGCGTCTATGCTTTTGATCTCGCCTTCTGTTGCGGCGGATATCCATTTGTTTATACTGCCCTGAGCCTCACTTGGCTTAACGCTGCTTGCGCTGCCGTTATAGCAGTTTTTCACCGTATCGGAAAATCCCGCGTTTATTCCTTGCGGTATTGTACTGCTGTTCACCCATATGGAATCGGCTATCTTTATTTTATTTACGGCGCCGCTGTTGTAATCGTTAATGAGATATTTTGCATATGTATTGTATTCTTCTAAATCTTCTATTCCCAATACCTTCAGTATCTCGTCTCTTGTTTCTCCGTTTGCGCCGTTTGCCGCCATTGTCAGCGCAGTTTTTATGCTTAAGGGCGAAAAAACATAATTGCCCTTTTGAGCCATCTCCGAATTGAGGGCATATACAAAGTCGTTCCTGCTTTCTATATCCGAAATAACTATATTCTTTTTTATATTGTTCCATTTGACATACTTATTGTTTTTCTCGGCAAGCTCCCTCAGTGAAACATACCTGCCGCCGCCTATTTCGATCTCTTCGGCCTTATCCGCTCCCTTGTTGTATTGTGCCGAAATGTAGAAGGTACCGTCAATGCTCGGCATATCCACACTGTATGTCTTTCCTCTGTATACTATTTCCGCAGCCCCTGCTGCCGAAGGTATGAGCAATACTGCTATGCATATTAAAATTACTGTTATTTTTTTCATAATTTTCCCCTTTTACATTGCTTCCATTTCAGCCCTTATCTCACTTGCCCGGCTTTCCGATTCTTCTTTTGAATATCTGGCACTATCCTCATCTTTGTACCTTTCCACCAGACTTTCAAATCCCTCGTCGGAAGCTGCATTGGTCATAACTTCATTTTCGTCAAAAATATAATAATACTCGCTTCCGTCGGCTTTGACCGCCTTACAGAATCTGTGATAAAGCGTACCGTCAAACTCCATTGATGTGTACTCTATGGGAAGCAGCTGTACGCCGTCGGAACATCTTATAAGACCGTAAAGCATACCTGCTTCTGTTTTCCTTCCCACCAGAAGAACAGTCCCATGCTTTTCACAGCTTTCATATATATGATCTGTCAATATTTTTTTATCGGAGTAATCATAAAATGCCTTACTGTTTTCACCGCCTGTCCGTGAGAGCATATAGCCGCCTTCAACAGCCTCCATGGAAGTATATTCTTCAGGCAGTATGATCTTGTAATCGTTCATGTCTATAAGACCGTAATAAACCTTTCCGGCTTCTGTTTTATAGCTTACCCTTCCGTATTTGTCTATTGTGTCATATATGAAGCCTGTCTTAAATTCATTGTCTTTATATATGGCATTGTTATTTATACCGTTTCCCTTTGCGATTACATATTCGTCCTTTATATCATTATTTTCATCGCACTTGTCGATACGGAAATACTCAACAGGCAGCACTTGTGCAAGTGTGTCTTTGTCCAGCAGTCCGTAAAGCATTTCCTTTTCCGTTTTCTGTCCCACCACAACAGTAGTGCTGTTTACATCAATACTGTCGTATATATAGTCGGTAAGGGGTTTTTCAGCTCTGAACAAGGCCTTGCCGTTATCCTTGTTATCCTTTGCCGCAACATAGTAAAACAGCTCGTTGCAAGGCTCAATGGAAGCATATTCCAAAGGCAGAAGTATATCGTTACCTGCGCCGTTGCTTATCATTCCGTATTTTATACCGTTTTCTGTCTTTTTGCTTACAATGGTAGTATAGCCGTTTTTAGCAATGCTGTTGTATTCAAAATCCGTAACAAAGGCTCCTTGCGCGAACAGAGCCTTGTTATTATCCCCTGTACCCTTTGAAACGACATAATAGCTTGTATCGATCTCATAAGGAGAAGCAGAATCCCCATATTCCACTGCGGAATATTCGGTAGGAAGTATCTCTTCAAAGCTTTCAATGTTCAAAAGGCCAAAGCTTTCAACACCGTCATTTATACGGCTGACAACGGCATATTTTTTCCCTGCCTTTTTAATGCTGTTGTATTTAAAGCCTGTCATCTGCATATCCTTTAAAAACAACGCCTTGCTGTTGATCTCATTGCTGTTTGATACTATATAACAGCCCTTGTCAAGATTGTCCGCAGGATCAAGGCGCTCATATGAATAATAGCTGCCATAGGCTTTTTCGGGAGAAAATGCCTCCTCTCCATAGACTGCCGTGCCGTATAATAAAATTGCCCCGATAAGCATCAGGATCAAATATTTTGCTTTCATGATTTTCCTCCTCTTTTGTTATTGTTTATATAAACTACTGGGCTTTCCAAAGTATATAACTCATGTTCTTTAAAGCCTTGTATCTTTCGTCTGCTATATCTGTATCTTCCTTACTTGAAGCAAAATCTTTTATGCACTCATATGCATATATATCAGCTGCCTTATTAATTTCAAAAGCGGCTCTGAAATCCTCAAAAGCACTACTGCCATTCATTAAATTGCTTCTGGTTGAAGAATATGAATTTTTAAATAAAGGCAGTAAATAGCATACTGAATATAAATCTGTAATTGCATCTGTTTTCTTGTCAAGTCCTATTGATTTATTTACAATATCCTTTGCAAAATCCGCAATAGGATAAAGTCCTACCGTATAAAAGCCAACACCAACATCAAGCCCCATATCAAAGGCATCATCAACAAGCTTATTGTTAATATCCAATACAGACCTATACCATTTATCGGTATAATCTCCCATAAGTGAGTAGATAATGCCTAAATACTCATAGTCATTGCAATTATCTTGCAACACTTTCAGATAAGCGATATTATTTCCATAATCCTTCATCAGCTTATCTATCTGCTCAACGGTAAATGCTGACCAATCAATAACTTTGCCCATTTTATCTATAGTACTTTCCAACAATTTTGTTTCTGTACTTGAAGCGCCGAAATATTCCGTAGCAATAGATACTCCATCCGTTACTTTATCCTGCAAAAATGTAATAATATCTGTATCAACCGCCTCCGACGCACCATTGGGAACCTTCGCAAGAACCTTGTTTAAGCACATTCGGGCATACTCCTCGTACATTGATTCGTCATCAAAACTCAGTCCCAAAAATTTCTTTATACCGTATGTAATATCAGTCCAACTGAACGCTATAGAATCTACTAATACATTTCTTCCCTTTAAAATTGAAAATATTTCATCAGTATATTCCTTAAAAGGATCAGTATTTACTATTGCATAGTATAACGCATTGATTTTTTCAAATTCATATGCGCTGAAGTCCTTACCTTTATTGTTTATATCAATGCTTACACTTGCTGTCTGAGTATCGTTGTCCCAATCAACATTACAGCCTATACTTTCTGCAAGATTTCTTAATGGAATAAATGTTCTTCCATTATGTTCCACTACAGGTGTATCAAGAGTTTCTGTATGACAGGACAATTCATTGCCATTCTTACTTACAATATAAAACGTTAGTTTATCATGGGTAAATATTATACCTTTGCTGCCATACTCAACAAAAGCTGCCTTATATTGGTCATTCCAATATACATTAGCTCCCATAGCCTCAAATGCTGTGCGCAAAGGTACCATTACAGAACCGTCTTCTGCTCTATAGGGAGGTTGTTCAAAGGAAAGTTCTTTGCTATTGAAAATCACTTTAATATTATTCTTTACCATATTTGTGGTTTTATAAAGGCATAAATCGGACAATCCAAATGCAGTTCCTCCACTTACTGAATCTAAATCATGCAAGTAAATTTTTAAAACATCTACACCTGCAACATTAATATTAAAATTCATAATAGGTAATATGTCTGGAGTTAATATACAATTATACAATATTTTCCCATCACCAATTATTTCTATAGCAGTTCTAAAATTATCTTCATTATACGAATCAATAAGTACAATATTTCCTGTTAATATATTATAGTTTTGACTAAGTTCATATGCATTCCAAACCCAACTAACTTCAGAAGTGTAGTTCCAGCGTGCGACCCAAGCGGTTAAGCCATGTTCCCAGTAAATTCCCTGTACATCTGTATTTCCATTTCTTCTTCCAATTTTATCAATAAAGCTATCTCCTTCATTCCCTGTATATCTATCGCTTTCTATCGGTGTAAGATCTTCCAAATAAGTTTTTTTATGTATATCATCTATATTTCCATCATTAATGTTTGCATACGCATTAGTATTAAGCACAATCAAAGATATAACTATAATAAAACTAATTAACCTTTTAAATTTCATAATGATACCTCCTCGTATTATTATACTATATTAATACTAACTATATTAGGTTTTATTTTTCATATAAAATTTTATATGGTTTTTTATACGTATATAACTAATATGAATATATTACCATATCATCATTTGGATCTGAAACCGTTGGATTTTGGGTATAGCTATATACCTTATTTGTTTTTTCATCCTTTACTTTCCAATTTTTTTTCATATTCTTATCAATATACTTATAAAGTTCACTTAATGTCACTTTATTATCTTTATTGGTATCGGCCTTTATCTTTCCGTTATATCCTCCAAGCCCTTCTATTAAAGGAGAGGAAAAAATACCATGTGTAACATTATAAAAAGGCGAACTGAGAATATCTTCTATTGAAGAATATTCTTTTCCTTTACAGGCTGTTAATATTTTAAATTTATCCTTATTGAGATTGTATACACTTTCATTTATATAACCTGAAAAACAACAATCCAATATAATGACCACTTTACCTTTGATTGAATCTAATTTGTTTATTAAATCGGGATATGTATAATAATAAGTCATATCATGGTCATGTTCTTTATCAATATGATAATAGTCCGGGCATATAAAAGGAATATTATTTTCATCCATACCACCATGACCGCTATAATAAAAATATGTAATATCATTGTCGTCAGAAGCATTTGAAATTAAGTCAATAACCATATCAAAGCTACGTTTGTCTGGTTGTATGAGCGTATGAATATCACTTTCATTTATATTGCCAAGCTTGTTGTTTTTCAAAATATCATAAAACATAGCCCCATCATTGATAGTTAATGGATTATCGGCATTTAACACAAAGCCTCTGATTGTTGTAGATTCATTATTTATATCTGTAATTTCAACAAATGGTATATTGTTTTCATTGGCATATTTTTGAATATTAGTGTTTCTGTATCCATAGATAGTTAAATTTGGACATGAATCAAATATTCTTATGCCCAAAGATTTAACATTTCCCTTAAATACAACTTTCTCAAGATTGTCACAATGAAAAAAAGCTCCATTTCCAATTTCATATACATTTTCTGGAATAATAATTTCTGTAAGTCCGGTTTTTTCAAATGCCACAAGTTCTATTTTCTCCAAATAATATGGTAATTCAATATTTTTTAATGAAGAACAATCCAAAAAAGCTGCACTACCAATCTTTTTTATAGTACTTGGCAAACTTATTTTGTTTAAGTTTGAACACCCTAAAAAAGTACTCTCATTAATTACATCTATTCCTGCCGGAATTTTAATACTTGTTAATGCCCTGCAATAATAAAAGGCACCTTTATCAATTGTTTTAATAGAGCTTGGTATCTTAACAGATGTCAGTCCTGACTCCGCCGGCGAAAAAGCACATCTGCCTATATTGGTGACTGTATTGGGAATTTCAAACTCACCTGTTACATCATTTGGCACATATGATATAGTTCTTCCATCTTTGCTATAAATTACTCCATTAATATTCTTTAATTTCTTACAGTTAGGATTATCCAACAATTTTGTTGTTGTTCCATTAAATGCGTCTGAACCGACATACTCTAAATCATTAGGCATATTTACACTTGCAAGCTTTATATCATTTTCAAAAGCTCTCTCTTGAATTTTTCTTATGCTATTGGGAAGTATTATTTTTGACAAATTTTTACAATTAGCAAATGCTGAAATTTCTATTATTTCTATACCTTCTGAAATATATATATTTGTTAATTTTTCGCAGAAATCAAACATTTCTCTGGAAACAGCTTTTATACTTGCCGGCAATACAATATTATCTAAATTAATACATTCTAAGAAAACAGCTCCACCAACTTTAGTTACGGAGTTTGGAATTGATACACTTTGTAAATTAACACAGTTTGCAAATGCACATTCTTCTATAGATACTACTGTATCGGGTATTGATAAATTGATTATATTATTACATCTTACAAAGGAACGATCACCTATACATTTTACCGAAAAACCATTTATTTCACTTGGAATAGCAGAAATTTTTATAGTCTCATCTGCTTTAATAATTGTGCCTGTACTTGTATCAAATGTAATATTTCCCCCATCAAATGAACAAGTTATAATATTGCTTTCATCCGCAAAAACTATTACGGTATTTAATATTAAAACATATAACAAAGTAAATATTAGTCTTTTTTTTAACATAATATAATTCCCTTCTATTAACCATAAATCATTTTCTACAATATTAACGAATAGATTCATCTTTAATCAAATATGAATCTATTATTTTCTAACTGGCTAACAATTTCCTTTTTTATCTCATCTTTAATTGGAAGTCTTGCATTTCTAAGCTTATCTGCAGCATCAAATACAAATTCTGTTTTTCCATTTTCAGTATAGTAAACCTTCATAGTTGTATTTTTATTGATTATAGGTACTTGATACATATCATCTTTTCCATTAATTACAATATAGTGTCCGTAATCACCTAAAAGCACTTTTCCAAAGTTCAATTCCATGGAATATTTGCCTTTTCCTGTAAGACCAAACCAATTCTTATACACTCATCAGCCTTATTTGAGGACTTAAAAATTATACTTGGAGAATAGTTATAATATTTATCAACAAGTAAACTGTCCAACGATAATTTTTTTCTGAATAATTTGATTCAATAGGAGAACCAAATTTAATGTTCATCGTATTATCCTTACCTGTTGTAACATTTAACTTTGTAATTTCAATACTATTATTTATCCATGAAAGAATAAATTCAAGTGCATCTCCTGCCACTTCATAATTATTATCATATTCGGCATCGCCAGTAGTTTCCATCATAGCACGACTTAATCCTATAAATGGTTGTATTTTTTTGATATTTAAACTTATATTATCCCATACATTATTTTCATCTATAGCTTTAGATATAGTATTGTAACCTACACTATTATAATATATTAGGTATTATCAGTTTTCTTTTCATTTGTTTCACCTCATTTATATTTACTTTTGTATTTATTATATAATTGCTCTGTATTTTTTTCAATAAAAAATGTTTCTAATGATGCTTAATAATAAGCTTATTGATTTCCTTGCTGTAAAAATACGTCAAACTCTATCCCATAATCCTAAAAGCTATTGCCATTACTTATTTTCCCCTCTAACAGCACCAACTGCTCAGATTTACTTATGGTATATACAAAATCAAACTATAGTTTCATAAATACAAATTCCATAAATAATAATTTTGTTTTTCCAAATGTTACATTTTCTCTTACCTACTTTATTTTATTGTACTATTTTAAGCCTAACTATACAAAGGTATAATTAGGCTCTTCAATATATTTTACTTTTTTATCTTTATATGTATCTTTAATTAAACTTAACTTAAATTACTTCGACTTTAACATATCTCCTTAGCTTTTATCTCCGAACGTTCATTTTTAATGTTCACTCTAAACAATCAGTGCTACTGGTAATGCCATCTCCAAATATCAAATTGACCTTCCTCACTAATGCCAAAAAGCATAAGAGAAACTGAATCTATTGCAAAACAGCTACCGTCATATTTATCGACCAGAGCCGCTTCACCGCTATCATCAAATAATTTAATATAATAGTACTCGCCTAAATCAAATATACATTTACCAATATATTTTCGATGTAGTTTTTCCTCAATATTCTGAGGATCAATGTATTTTGTATTGACTTTATAACCATACTCTATTAATTCACTAACTGTAGGTGAAATTAAAAAGTTTTTAAAATATGCTTCTTTTACTATTTCTTCAGCCTTAGCTTCTGTAATAGCAGGGGTTTCATGTTTATCCTGTACATACACAATTTTTAAGTCATTTGAAAAATCAAGTATATTATCAATATATCCTATTTCAGCACCCAATGCTGTAGTAACGGCCCTAAGTGGAATATATGTCAAAGAGTTAATTATCTGTGCAGGAACATTTGTTTCCGATATTGCACCATTAACAGTTATATAAGGTTTGCCTATTGTTACCTCGGCTATTATATTTCCTTTATTTATTTTTGCAGTTCTTGTTGCATTATCCCACTCTATATCTGCGTTTAACCTGTCACCTATGACTCTCAATGGAACTAAAGTTGTACCATTTTTGATTATTATATCTGCATCTGACACTACATCTCCATTTACAAACAGCAACACAATGGGAGCAATGCCATGCTTTGTAATATTGTCAAATTGAATATCATATCCGTCATATCCGTCTCCGCTGATTGTAACCCTAGGATTCGCCGCATATACATTAATGCACATCAGTACAGTACAGAAAAAAGAAAGTATACTTAAAATTATTTTTTTCATACCCACCATCCTAGCTTATTATGTTTGTTTTTAGTTTAATTTAATTTCACTTCTACTTTAGTATATTTTGCCGGCTTATTGCTTTCAGCGGATTCGTTTTTGTTAATTAAATCCGAAGCATTTTTCTTATCGTCGGCTCCAGTTTGTTTGTTTTTGTCAGAAACTGCCTCATTACAGCCGCCAAATAAAAATAATAAAGCCAAAAGAATAATTACCTTTTTCAATCTATCACCCTATTATACCTCTATATAATTAATATTTACTCATCGCTTGCAATCAAAGAATCTGTCAGCAAATCTCGCATATAAATTATTTTAAGTTGGTCTGTTATACTGTCGATATCATTTTCGTCATTGGTATATGGTGATTGATAACCTGAAAAGGTTTTATAATAAATCCCATCTTCATCTTCTCCATATTTTTTTATGAGCCTTTCCATTTCAACAGACATTCCGTTTATAGCATCTTCTATAGATTCGCTACCATAAAAATCAGGTTGTCCCCCTACATAATCTGCTCCCATTACTTCTTGAGATGTTCCTCCTCTTGTTCTAATATCATAGTGGCCATCATCAGGGAAAAAGCTTTTATAGATAGTATCTGCATTTTCAAAATTACTTCTGCAAGTCTTTATTTCCTCATATATTTCAGCTGGACTAAAGCTTTCGCCACTACTCATCATATCGGAAATAGAAAACACATAGCAAGCATTTTCCAAAGATGTTTCAAATTCCTCAAACTTATGTTGATTATTCTGATAATCTTCAATTACTCCATAAACAATACTGTCAAATATATCAGTTTCATTCTTGGATAAAAAACTTGTATCGATTTGTAAATTTTCCTGAACATTTATGATATTATATAGATCGTCAACAGAATTATCTGTATTATCAATAAAACGATTTATATCCATCATATACTTATAATAGTTCTTTTTACTTTCAGCTTTTTCACCATTTATCTGCGCAACCATACTATAGGCTGCATTATAATTTTCACGATTTGCAAAAGAGCCTGCTATCAAATATTTTCCAATAGCGCTATTATAAAAAACTATACCGCATAACACTACCACTGCTACAACGCCAATGGCTATAGTTTTACCTTTATACTTTCTTACATTATCAGTAAAAGAAACACTATTATTTTCTGTATTTGACTTTAATTTTGCGCTACAATTAGGACAGTAAATGTCATTATCATTTACCTTTGTCCCACACTTATCACAAAACATTTATTCACTTCCTTCATATGTGTAAATAGCTTATACAAAAACGCTTTTTTCTTATTTCTCTAATATTAGAAATTATTTAGATAATAATAAAAAATAACAATCTGCATATAATTTCTCATATAATCATCTGCATATTTTGTACTATTATAATCAAATTGGGAAAAAGAGAATCTTTTATCACCTGCACCATTATCAATGTCCTCTTGTATAATACCTTTCACCCATTCCATATTTGATTTACTTCCTCCGAAGCCTGTAAATGCTCGATCAGAATATTTCTGATATACAGAAAGCGCATCCATAAGCCTGCTGTCGTAATATTCAAACAACTCAATTTCGTGTGTAGGTATAAAGTATTTGCCATTTTTGAGTGCTTCCATTTCATCATACATACCATAGGCATCATTAAGACACTTCATAAAGTCATCTATATCATGATTGGAGTTTTCAACTGAGTATATGCAGTTTTTAAGCCATATAATATCATCAATTATATCTTTCTTAGAATATAAAATGCCTAGTTTATCGTTCAGATATTTTCTGGCTCTGGTATCGTCAGGTAAAGAAGAACCGTCATTCCCAAACACATAACCTGAATTGGTATAATACTCTGAAGGTAAAATCTCTTCCATACATTCAGTAAAATCTTCAAAATTTTGCAAATAATTTTCTATTACATCACTTGGATTAGCAGCATGTGGATTTTCTGTGCTTCTGCCGATTTCAGCAAAACCATATTCTCCATCTTCATCCGGTTCCGGAGTACTTTCATAAAAATCTATTTTCTTGATAGAATATTTAGTCAAATAATAATTTCTTAATAAGTCAGCTTTTTCACCGGATAAATCATAAATTGTATTATATGCTCTTCCATAATTACCTTCTGCTGAATAATTGGAAGCTATCGCATATTTTCCACATGGAAGGAAATAAAATACAACAAGTACAATTACAGAAATTATCCCAATTACCATAGCAGTAATTAAACATTTATGTAAAAACATTTTTCTCTTAAATTTACCATCTTCTCCAGGGTAAATAATTGTATTATCATCTATAGCTTCTTCCTGAATAAAGTTTTCTGTAGGCTTTTCGTTAAGGCTTTCATTATTTTTTTGTGAAAATAATGACGTATATACAGCTGTGACGATAGAGTGCATTCCGGGTATTTGCCGTATGTTTTCTAATGTGACCTTATCGTCCTCGCCGTACCATCTGAATGATAATTTCATTGTTATCCCTCCTTTTTTATATTTAATTATCATCATGATTTAATTATATATTTCTCTGTGTGCAAATTACATTGTTGAATTTGTTTAAAACATTGCAAATCTTGTTATTATGCATTATAATATAAAAATAAGGAGAAATATTTTGTGGACTTTTTACAGTCGGAGGAAGGATAATATTATGGGAAAGAAAAAAGCGCACAATTCAGCCATTCCATTTATAAGAAGACAGTATATGAGCAGACCTGATTATGAATGCTTTTACTATAAGGATATAACACTTGATATGGTCGCACCCCATTATCACGGCAATTATGAGCTGTATTTTTTCCTTGAGGGTAATGTGCGCTACAGAGTAGGGGAAAAGGATTATGATATGAAGCCGGGAGCCTTCCTTCTCATACCGCCTAATTTGATACACAATCCCATAAAAATTGACGAGAGCTGTCCTTACAGACGCTTTGTACTCTGGCTTGACAGAGGATTTCTAGACAGACTTGCCGTAATAATAGAGGACATAGATTTTGGCTTTAACTATGCCGAAAAAAATAAGGAATACTTCTATCACCCGGAATATGTACAGTTTAACGATCTGTTTTCAAGCCTTCTGGAAATGTGGCAGGAGTATAATGAAGACCATATATTCAAGGAAACTACCATAATAAACAATATAATTGCAGCAGTACTTAAAATAAACAGAATAGTATATAACTCCGGCAATATTGAAAAGGAAAAGCCTAAAAAGGAATTGTCTACACTTGTTTTTGACTACATAAACAGTCATATTGCCGAGGACCTGACCCTTGAAAATATTGCAAATCATTTCTATGTGAGCAAATATCATATATCACATATTTTCAAGAATAATCTGGGCATTTCTCTGCATCAGTACATAATAAAGAAAAGACTTCAGAACTGCCGAAGTGCTATTGCTTCTGGTGAATCCATATCCTCTGCTGCAGAAAAAAACGGCTTTGATGATTATACCGTATTCTACAGAGCATTTAAAAAGGAGTATGGAATATCTCCAAAGGATTTCAGAAAAGCAAACGTCCTTAAATAAAAAAGGACTACTGTACTTATGGTTATGGATAATTTGCTTTTGTTTTATATGGATTTTGTAAAAGTCAAAACCGCCGGCTCAACCGGTGGCTTACACTGTCCCTATAAGGTTTTTTACCGGTCAACGCTTGTAAGCGTACTGAATTATCCGACTTACACACCACTTTTTCAAGCCGCTGTTAAAGCGTTTTACTCTCACCTGCATAGCAGGTGGTTTATTTTTATTATTGCATAAAAAATCGGCTGATATGTGTAAATATTACATATCAGCCGATACTTTACAGCATACCCACAGGTACAATGAGATTATTGCTGTCAAAGGCACTCAGCTTATCACTCATACAAATTACAGCGCCCATTCCTCTCTGTATAGGCG
>CANPXH010000033.1 GCA_947585865.1 uncultured Clostridia bacterium | reverse complement strand
GAAAGCCTGTAAATACAGGCTATACCGGCTTATGAGAACTTATAAAGAGATAGTCAAAAACTATATTTTGATTTATATAAAAAACATACCGAATAAATAAGAGCCAAGCTGTAAATAATTGTTTTAGAGGAGGTGACACTGTGAAAGGCAAAGAAAAGAACAACGAATTTCTGGTAGGCATAACTCCAAGCTCCGATGGCGATCTGCTCCACCTGTCGGAGGGAATAACGGATATGATAGGTATATCATTTTTAGATATAAAAGAGGATGAAAATGAAAACAAGGACTAAACTGGGGCTTACCGCTGCAGCTTTTATACTGCCTGCGGCAGCAGCGGATATGTATTCGGAAATAAATTATATATTCAAGCTTGCAATAGGCAGAGGCGACAAGCTAAAGCTTTCACGCTGCGCCGATCTGTCTCTTGAAGAAAAGGCCATAGAAGAGGAGGATAAATATGAAGGTGAGAATATCAGGTACTGGAAAAAGTATGCAAGGCATACCCAATGCTATATTGAAGGATATGACAAAACTGCCATATACTGCAAAGTCTATCTTCAAAAACAACATACTCACAGATGGGCTTTGGTTGTTCATGGGTATGGCGGCAATGGGGACATTATGGATTATGCATCGAAAAAATACTATGATAAAGGATATAATGTAGTCATACCCGACCTGAGAGGCCACGGAAAAAGCCGTGGTATGTTTATAGGTATGGGCAGCCTTGACAAGGAGGATATATCCAATATAGCAAAGCTGATAATAAAAGGAGATGAAAATGCAGAGATCGTGCTCCATGGCGTATCCATGGGCGGGGCTGCCGTCATAATGGCTGCGGCCGCATTCGGATGCAGGAATATAAAGGCAGTTATCTCCGATTGCAGCTTTGACAGAGCCGACAAAATAATCGCATATCAAATAAGCCATAACTTTCACGTTTTTCCCTATCCCATTATAAATATACTGGATATCATATGCAGACGAAGGGCTGGATACAGCCTCAAAAAGGCCGCTCCCATAAAAGAGGTGTGTAAAATAAATGTGCCCGTGCTTTTTATACACGGCAGCAGGGATAAGCTCGTACCTACAAAAATGGTGTACAGGCTCTACAAAAAAGCCAAATGCAAAAAGGATATTTTTGTATGCCCAAACGCAGGCCACGGCGTATCCGCTCTTGTGGCAGGAAGGGTCTACTGGAACAAGGTCTTTGATTTTTTGGAAAAGGCTGCATAATGGCCACAACAAAACGGGAGCTGAGAAATATGCCTCCGCTCCCGTATCGATACAATATATATCGCAGAACGATCCGCTGTCTCCAACCGATCCGAACCTCCGATTAACTAACCGCATAAGAAATGTAACGATAAATCAGCTACTTCGTATCCTCTGCATAAAATTTCGTATATGCATCCTGGAGCTTTTTAAGAGTAGCGTAGTCTTTACAGCCTATAGGTTCGCCGTCAAGCTCATCTGCCCTTATGCAAAGTCCGCCTGAGCTGCTGACTATTACCTCATCCGCATTCCTCAGATCATACATGGTGAAAGGTTCTTCCAGCGTAGGTATGCCGTTTTCCTCGGCAAGCGCAAGAAGGTGCTTTAATGTTATGCCCGGAAGTATGAGATTATCTCTTGGCGGAGTGCAGAGTACACCGTTCTTTATTATGAGTATATTGCTGTGAGCGCATTCCGTTACTCTGTCGCCCCTGTGGAATACAGTTTCCTGACATCCCTTTTCTATGCAGCGCTGATATGCTATAACGCTGGGTATAAGATTAAGGGTCTTTATATTGCAGTGGAGAAAACGTGTGTCCTCCATTGATACAAGCTTAAAAACAGCATCCATAGGTATAAGCTCGCAGGGCACTGTAAATATCATAAGATTAGGCTTTATATTTTCTGGAGGGAAATTGTGCCCCCTGAAATATGTTCCTCTTGAACACTGCCAATAAAGCATACCGTGATCTTCCTCATTGGCGTCTATACATTTCTGCAATGCTGCGGTAAGCTCTTCTCTTGACATATCAAAGGGTATTTCCAGCATACGGCAGCTATTGTAAAAACGATCCAAGTGATCCTTTACGGCAAATATATGATTATTGGCAAATGTAGTAGCATCATAACAGCCGTCTCCAAAATATACCGCTCTGTCCAGCATAGGTATCTTCATTTCCTCAAGAGGGCCTATCTCACCGTTATAGTAGCCTACATATTTCATAAAAAAGCCTCCTTATTCATCCTTGTGCTTTATTATCTTATATCCGCCTATTATAAGTGTGGGCAGAAGATAAAATACTATGAAGCCGTAAGACAATATGGAATAACCTCTTTCAATAAGAGCAACAACGCCTACTCTTGAAAGTATCAGCGCAAGTGTAAGAGTTATGACCGTAATTATGCCTCTCTTTGCATCGGTAAGTCTTTCATGACCCTTTTCTTCAAAGGCAACGTCAAAACGATCTATTATCATATGTATACAGCCTGTAGCGGTCTCCAAAAGTGTCCAGCCCATAACTACGCTGAAAAGAGCAAGCAAAGGCGCTCCGCCGTTGGCTGCCTTTATCATATTTACCCAAGGAGTCTCAACATCTGCGCCTACTATGGATGTATCTCCGTAGAAGCACATCATTGCAAAATAAGACAAGAACCAAGGTATCACCATAAGAAGTCCGGCTATTATGCCTGATATAACGGTTTCCTTGCGCTTAGTCTGTCTTGTTAATGAAAACATACCCATAGGTATGGCATTTATATTATAGGCAACATACAGTATACCTGTCCATATACAAATACCCAAGCCTACATTGCCTTCAACGGCACTTGTGTCGCCGGATGAAAATACCTTAGGTATATTGCCGCCAAACTTTAAAAGCACTATTATGGTAAAAAGTATATATCCGCCATAAAGCAGCACCGTACCTATACTTTCAAATTTTTCTATAACCTTTGAACCCTTGAAATTAAGAAGTCCGCATATAAGCACTATAAGCACAGAGCCGAGTATGTTCGGCAGATCCACCTGTTCAAATATGCTTCCCGTTGCCGCCGCCATTACCGCTATGAGCATTATTGCAATAAGCACCGTAAGCACATCCATTACAGGCCACAAGGGGCCTATCACCTGTTTGATATAGTTTTTGTAATCATATACCTTGTATATACGGCATATTTCAAAAGATAAAAATGCAAAAAGCGCAAAGCCTATACCGATGGTAAGACCTGATATCCATCCCATGGCTCCGAATTTTGCACCGTAGGAAAATATCTCTCTGCCCGTTGCATAGCCTCCGCCTATGAGTACAGACTGTAAAAGCACACCGGGAAGTACATAGCGGACATATGCACTTGCTTTTGTTTTTTCGTTCATAACGCACCTCACAATTTATATTTATTTTGCTTTATCGCCAAAAAGCGCTAAAGCTTATGTATATTTTAACATATTATTTTTTGCATTACAACAAAAATATATCGTAAAAGTAAAATATGAAATTTTCATTTCCGTAAATGAAAATTCCATATGCTCCGCATATGGCTTTCCCTCAATTTATATTTATATCTCCAGTATTATCTTGGCTATTTCCACAAGCTTTCTGCCTGTATCCATACTTTTTTTCTGCATATATCTGTGCGCCTGTTCCTCGGACATGGCGTATACATCTATAAGCACCTGCTTGGCGGACTGTATAAGCTTTTCATCTGTATATGACTTTGTGCTTTTGGGCTTGTATCGTGAATCCACAGCCATAAGCATTTCTACCGAACAGATCAGATCCGTTTTATTTAAAGGCACCGCAAGCTTGAATATCCTTTCGTCATCACAGAATTCAAGCTGCTCCCTCTTTCCTATACATATAACGCTGATATTGCTGTCTATGTGGTCGATAATATCATTTATATACTGATTGTCAAAGCAATATCCCATTATTATTATTCCCGAAGTGTAATATTTGTTTACATCTAAAATATCGGATACCCTTTCTGCTATTTTATTTACCTTGATACCATTGGATAACAGGATCTTAGCGATACTTAATGATACCTTTTTGCTGTCAAAAGCAATAAACAAATTTTGTTCACTCATAATTTTGCTCCTTAACCACAAATTAATAAAATTATATCATGATAAGGGGCTAAAATCAATGTTTTTTATATTTATAAAAGCCATTCCGAAGAATGGCTCTTATAGCATTATAACTTAATTTAATTAATAATTTACAAGATATTCGTCGATCTCCCACTTACTTACAAACATTCTGAAGGCATCCCATTCAGCCTGCTTTGATTTGACAAACGCCTTATATGCGTGCTTGCCGAGAACCTCCTTAACAAGGCCGTCAGCCTTCATTACCTGTATAGCCTCATATAGGTTGCCCGGAAGACTCTTAACGCCCAATTCGTCTCTCTCTTCCTGAGTAGACTTGAAGAGGTTGATGTCTACGCTTTCGGGTGCGGGAAGATTATTCTTTATACCCTCAAGACCTGCGGCTAAACAGCAAGCCAAGCAAAGGTAAGGATTGGTTGAAGGATCGGGGCTTCTGAGCTCTATTCTTGTGCCTGCTCCTCTTGAAGCGGGGATCCTTATTATATCCGTTCTGTTTGATGCGGACCATGCAATGTAGCAAGGAGCTTCGTAGCCGGGAACAAGTCTCTTATAGGAGTTTACAAGAGGATTTGTAATGGCTGTGATACCTGCAACGTGCTTGAGCACACCTGCTATAAAGCTGTATGCCGTATCTGATAACTGCAGTTCACCTGCAGGATCGAAGAAAGCATTCTTGCCGTCTTTGAAAAGTGACATATTGGTGTGCATACCTGAGCCGTTGATACCGAATATAGGCTTTGGCATAAATGTTGCATGAAGGCCGTACTTCTTGGCGATGGTCTTGACAACAAGCCTGAAAGCAACAACATTGTCGGCTGTGGTAAGAGCGTCTGCATACTTGAAGTCGATCTCATGCTGACCCTCGGCTACCTCATGATGAGATGCCTCTATCTCATAGCCCATTTTTTCCAAGTTCATACAAATATCTCTTCTGGCCTCTGAGCCTAAGTCTACAGGGTCAAGATCGAAATAGCCTGCCTCATCGTTTGTTGTAATGGTGGGCTTACCCTCATCATCGGTCTTGAATAAGAAGAACTCACACTCATTACCTACGTTAAATGTATAGCCCAGCTTCTCGGCCTCTGCGATCTGTCTTTTCAAAATACCTCTGGGATCGCCTTCAAAAGGTTCTCCGTCAGGAGTATATACGTCGCATATAAATCTTGCCACCTTGGCTTTCTGCGGTCTCCAAGGATATATGACAAATGTGTCAAGATCGGGTCTTAAATACATATCAGACTCTTCGATCCTGGCAAAACCTTCGATGGAGGAGCCATCGAACATCATACCTTCGTCAAGGACTTTCTCAAGCTGTGAACGTGTAACGGCTACATTCTTGGGAATACCTAAAACATCGATGAACTGAAGTCTTATAAATTCAACATCCTGCTCATCACAGATCTTGATAATTTGTTCCTTAGTGTACTTTGCCATTTAGAAAATCTCCTTCCAAATTGAATTTTTAAAAAAAACAAAGAGGGAACTCAGATACATTTCTATGCATCTGAACTCCCTCGTTCTATACATCATTATAGTAACATTGCCTTTGATTGTCAACTCCAAAATTGCATTTTAAAATATTTTATGCAAAATATATAAAATTTCTATAAAATTCATGTGATTTTACAACATTTTTGAAGTTTTCAAATTCAAATCCTGCAAAAAAAGATTTATCGATACAGTATATCCTCACGGCGTGGGCCATTGCTGACCATAGATATCTTAACGCCTATTTCCTTCTCAATGAACTCTACATAGTCCTTTGCTTCCTTTGGAAGCTCGTCATAGGATCTGATGCCTCTTATATCGCTTTTCCAGCCGGGAAGCTCTGTATATACGGGCTTTGCCTCATAGAGCTTGTCCGTAGTAAGAAATTCATTATATACCTTGCCCTTGTACTCGTAGCCTGTGCATACGGGAAGCTTGTCCATATAGCTCAATACATCCAAGCAGGTCATACATACCTCTGTGGCGCCTTGTATCTCACAGCCGTATCTTGTGGCAACTGCGTCAAAATAGCCTACTCTTCTTGGTCTGCCTGTTGTTGCGCCAAACTCGCCCTTGTCTCCGCCTCTTCTTCTCAACTCATCGGCTTCATCTCCGAATATCTCGGAAACAAAGGGGCCTTCGCCTACCGCTGAGGAATAAGCCTTTGTAATGACGGTAATGTTATCTATGGCATATGGAGGTATGCCTGCTCCCACAGCCGCATATCCCGCAAGAGTGGAGGAGCTGGTAACATAAGGATAAATGCCGTGGTCGGTATCCTTAAGGGAACCCAGCTGGCCTTCAAGAAGTATGTTCTTGCCTTCCTTGATAGCATCTCTGAGGAACTTTGAAGTATCTGTCACATTGTCCTTTATGAATTCCGCATATTCTACAAGTGTGGAATATACTTCCTTGTGATCTATCTCGGGCTTGTTGTAAAGGTATTTGAACTGTATGTTCACCTTTTCATACATATGCTCCAGCTTATCCAAAAGCCTTTCCTTATTGTAAAGCTCCCATACCTGTAAGCCTGTCTTGGAATACTTGTCTGCATAGAAGGGAGCTATACCGCTCTTTGTAGAGCCGAATTTTCTGTCTCCAAGTCTTTCTTCCTCATAGGTATCCATAAGCACATGATGCGGCAAAAGCACCTGTGTCCTTTCTCCTATAAGGAGCTTGAACTCAATGCCCGCATCCTTAAGGGTCTGCATCTCATCCTTAAGGGATTCTATATTAAGCGCCACGCCGTTTGCTATCACATTGGTTATATTTTTGTGGAAAACACCGCTTGGCAAAAGGTGAAGAGCAAATCTGCCATATTCGTTTATAATGGTGTGTCCCGCATTGGCTCCGCCTTGGAAACGTACCACTATGTCGGACTGCTCGGCACACATATCCGTTATCTTGCCCTTTCCTTCGTCGCCCCAGTTGGCGCCTACAATTGCTCTTATCATATCAAAAACCTCCCTAGACAGTCAACTCGGCATCAGCAATAAGGCTGTCTTTATTTTTATCTAAAACAGGCTTTACCTGCTCCGTAATATACTCCTCCGTCTGCTGAGGCGCTCTGCCTACAAAGTTCTTAGGCTCAAGTATCTTCTGAAGCTCCTCCAAGCTCATGCCGAACATAGGCTCCTTGGCAATACGCTCTATAAGGTCGTTCTTGCCGCCCTCCTGCTTCACGACAGCCCCCGCTTCCATGGAAAGCTCTCTTATCCTTTCGTGGAGCTCCTGTCTGTCTCCGCCTTTCTTAACGGCATCCATCATTATATTTTCGGTCGCCATAAAGGGAAGCTCCTCCATAAGGCGTCTTTCTATTACCTTGGGATACACCACAAGCCCGCCGGATACATTTATATATATATTCAAAATAGCATCACAGGCAAGAAAGGCTTCGGGAATAGCTATCCTCTTGTTTGCGCTGTCGTCAAGTGTTCTCTCGAACCACTGTGTCGCCGCCGTAATGGCAGGATTGAGCGCATCTACCATAATATATCTTGCAAGAGAAGCCATTCTCTCGCTTCTCATAGGATTCCTCTTATACGCCATAGCGGATGAACCTATCTGATTTTTTTCAAAAGGCTCTTCCATTTCCTTTAAATGCTGCAATAATCTCATATCATTTGAAAATTTCGTACAGCTTTGAGCAATGCCGCTGAGCACATTTAGGAACATTGAATCCAGCTTTCTTGTATAGGTCTGACCGCTTACGGCAAATACACCGCTGTAGCCCAGCTTTTCCGCTATCATATTGTCAAGCCTTTTTACCTTGTCCGTATCGCCCTCAAACAATTCCATAAAAGAAGCCTGTGTGCCCGTTGTTCCCTTTGAACCAAGGAGCTTGGCATTTTCAAGCACGAAGTCGATCTGATCCAGATCCATCATAAGGTCTTGTATCCAAAGGCAGGCTCTCTTGCCAACGGTAGTGGTCTGCGCCGCCTGGAAATGTGTGAAGCCCAAAGTAGGCATATCCTTATACTTCATTGCGAAGTCGGAAAGCTTGCTTATAACGGAAAGCACCTTTTTCCTTATGAGCTTCATTGCCTCCACCATTATTATAACATCTGTGTTGTCGCCTACATAGCAGCTTGTGGCGCCTAAGTGGATGATACCCTTAGCCTTCGGACACTGGGTGCCGTAGGCATAGACATGAGCCATTACATCGTGGCGCACAAGCTTTTCTCTTTCCGCCGCCACATCGTAATTTATATCATCCTTGTGAGCCTTTAATTCCTCAATCTGCTCATCCGTGATATCCAGCCCCAGTTCCTTTTCGCACTCTGCAAGTGTTATCCAAAGCCTTCTCCATGTTCTGAATTTCATATCGGGAGAGAATATCTCCTTCATTTCCTTGCTCGCATATCTGGAATTAAGGGGGCTTTCATAAACATTTTTCATATGTATATCCTCCGTATCAATCAAGTAAGTGAGAGACATCTACGCCGTAATCGCCCGTAAAGCAGGCATCACAGAATGTGCAGCTGCTGTTGGGCGCTATCTTGTGCAGATTTTCAAGGCTTAAATAATCGAGAGAATCCGCATCGATTATCCTTGCTGTTTCCTCTACTGTATGGCTGTTGGCAATAAGCTGATCCCTGTTGGGAATATCCGTGCCGAAGAAGCAAGGCCATGTAAACGGCGGCGCCGATATGCGCACATGGACCTCCTTGGCTCCCGCTTCTCTTAAAAGCTTTACGATCTTGCCGCTCGTGGTTCCTCTTACTATACTGTCATCCACCATTATAACTCTCTTACCCTCTACTGCGCTTTTAAGCACATTGAGCTTCATTTTTACGGCTATTTCCCTTTCGGACTGAGTCGGCTTTATAAACGTTCTGGCAATGTATTTGTTCTTTATAAAGCCTGTGTCGATAGGTATGCCGCTGTATTCCGAATAGCCCTGAGCTGCGGAAAGGCCCGAATCGGGTACTCCTATTACTATATCCGCTTCCACAGGCGACTGCTTTGCAAGAAAAGCTCCCGCTCTCTTGCGGCATTCATGAACGACTTCATTGGCGAGCGTACTGTCGGGGCGGGCAAAATATATATGCTCGAATATGCAAAGCTGTCCTTTTTGAGTATTGCAAAGCTCTGTGTCGCTTTCCATTTTGCCGTCTTCTATCTTTATTATCTCGCCGGGCTCCACATCTCTTACAAACTCGGCATCTATAGCGTCAAATGCGCAGGTCTCGCTGGCAAATATAAAAGCGTTGTCTCTTTTGCCTATGGAAAGAGGTCTGTAGCCCCAAGGATCTCTTGCGACCACAAGCTTATTCGGACTCATCACAAGAAGCGAAAAAGCGCCCTTCAGCTTCTTCATGGCATTTTTTACCGCCTTTTCTATTGAACCGCTTGTAACTCTTTCCCTTGCTATAAGGTAAGCGATTATCTCGGTATCCGCCGTTGTCTGGAAAATAGCTCCGTTCATTTCAAGCTGTTTCCTTATCTCTCCCGCATTTGTGATATTGCCGTTGTGACTTATGGCAAGCTGCCCTTTTACATATCTTAAAACAAGGGGCTGCACATTTTCTCTTAATGAACCGCCTGCTGTGGAATATCTCACATGGCCTATTGCCATTCTGCCGGAAAGCTTTGCAAGCTCTTCTTCGTTAAATACTTCATTGACCAAGCCTATATTCTTGTGAAAATATATATCTCTGTCTCGGTTCACTGCTATACCGCAGCCCTCCTGACCTCTGTGCTGCAAGGATACTAGGCCGTAGTATGTAGTTGAAGCGGGATTCCCTTCGGGGTCGTATATACCAAATACTCCGCATTCCTCGTGTATTTTGGACATTGCTGCTCCTCCTTTTATTTTCCGTAGTATTCAGTCAGTCTGCCCCATACCTCTCTGTATACATCGCCGAACTCCCCTAAGTCCAGTCTGAATCTGTCCTTGTCAAGCTTCTTGTTGGTCTCTGCATCCCATAATCTGCACGTATCGGGGCTTATCTCGTCTGCAAGCACTATCTCTCCGTCAGCAGTCTTTCCTACCTCTATCTTGAAATCTATAAGCTTTATGCCTATGTTCAGGAATATTTCCTTGAGCCCTTCATTTACTTTAAAGGCCATATCGGATATTTCATCTATCTCTTCCTTGTCGGCAATGCCCAGCGCTATTGCGTGATAGCTGTTTATGAGCGGATCGCCCAATTCATCATTTTTGTAGCTGAATTCAAGGGTAGGTGCGCTGAAAGGAGTGCCCTCTGCCACACCGTATCTCTTTGAAAATGAGCCTGCCGCCACATTTCTGACTATTATCTCAAGAGGGATTATATCCACCTTTTTAACAAGAGTCTCCCTGGGAGATATCTCCTCCACAAGGTGAGTCTTTATGCCTGTGTTCTTTTCCAAAAGCCTGAATATAAAATTGGCCATTTGGTTGTTTATAATGCCCTTGCCTTCAAAGGAGCCCTTTTTAAGCCCGTTGAACGCCGTAGCATCATCCTTGTACTCAAATATACACATTGTCGGGTCATCTGTGGCATATACCTTCTTTGCCTTACCGGTATACAGTAAATCCAGCTTTTTCATTTTATTACCTCGCTTAAGTAAAATTTCTCTGTTCCCGAAAGAACCCATTACCTATATATGATACCAAATTTTATGTCATTATTCAATCATTTTTGAGCAAAAAAATAAAAACAATATAAAGTCTCGATATAAGCACAAAAATAATAATTAATTAAAGTAAAAAGGCATTCCTTCGGGAATGCCTCAATATCAGTTTCTTCTTCTGTTGCCTGCTCCTATAATGGCAAGCAGTCTCAAAAGCTGCAATACAGATGCGGTGGCAGCGGCTACATAAGTAAGAGCGGCAGCAGTTAGCACCTTCCTCGCCTCCGTATTTTCGCTGCCTGTAAGATATCCATATTCATCGAGCATCTTAAGGGCTCTTGCGGAAGCATTGAACTCTACCGGAAGAGTTATTATCTGAAAAAGAACTACCGCTGAAAAAAGCAGTGCGCCTATGATAGCCAATGTGTAGCTGTTTATAAAGCTGGCAAGAAGTATACCGATTATAAAAAGAGGCATAGCTATCCTGCTGCTGAAATTCACCACGGGGAATATGGCTGAGCGCATCGCCAAAGGAACATAGCCCTTTGCGTGCTGTATGGCGTGGCCGGTCTCATGAGCGGCTACGCCCAAGGCTGACACGCTTTTTGAACCGTATACCGGCTGTGAAAGATTTATGACTTTCTTGGTAGGATCATAGTGGTCTGTAAGAGAACCGGGTATGGCCTGCACCTTTACATCGGTGATACCGTTTTGTCTTAAAAGCATTTCAGCCACCTCCGCCCCCGTGTAGCCTCTTGAATTAGGCTTCTTTGCATATCTGTTAAATGTAGACGTTACGTTTCCCTGTATTATCATCGTAGCAAATGCCACAACTATCACCAGGAAAAACAAGATCGTGTTGGCGCCTCCGCCTGCGCCCATGTAAGGATAACCGTAATACATAAAATAACCTCCTTGAACTTATTGCATTTTTACATAAGTATATTTCCCTTTTCTATACTGTGACCTCTCATATAGTCGGCAGTATCCATTTTCTTTCCGCCCTTTGCCTGTATCTCTCTTATAAGAAGAGCGCCGTCGCCTGTCTTAACGGCAAAGCCTCTTTTTTTGTCTACGGCAATTATTTCACCGATATTGCCATCCTCCGCTTGTATGACATCGGCGGCATATATTTTAAGCACCTCTCCGTTAAGAGTCGTGTAAGCCCCCGGCACAGGATTGAAACCTCTTATAAGATCTCTTATTGTTTCCGAAGATCTGCTCCAGTCGATATGCCCCATTTCCTTATTTATCATATGGGCATAAGTGGAAAGGCTGTCGTTTTGTTTCTCGGCCTTTACCGTACCCTTTTCTATCATATCCAAAGCCTCTATAAGAGCCTTGGCGCCCAAGGGTGCCATTTTGTCGTGAAGAGTGCCGTAGGTATCATCGGGAGCAATGTCTATTTCCTTTTTAAGGATCATATCTCCCGTATCAAGACCCTTTTCCATATACATTATCGTAACGCCCGTCTTTGTTCTGCCGTCTAATATACACTGTTGTATAGGCGCCGCTCCTCGGTATTCGGGCAAAAGTGAACCGTGTACGTTTATGCAGCCGTATTTCGGTATATTGAGTATCCTTTCCGAAAGTATCTGTCCGTAAGCTACCGCAACAAACACATCCGCCTTTATTGTTTCCAAAAAAGCCGTAAATACTTCATCCTTTATTTTTTCCGGCTGATATACGGGAATGTTGTTTTCTTCCGCCGTCAACTTTACAGGCGTAGGCTGAAGCTTCTTGCCCCTGCCCTTTGGTCTGTCGGGCTGACTTATTACAGCGACCACATTGTGTTTATCGATAAGTGCCTTGAGCACAGGCACGGCAAAGTCGGGAGTGCCCAAGAATACTACATCCATATTATTCCTCCTCTTCTTCCTCCGCATCCATGAGTTCGCCCTCTACTATATCTATGTAGAGCCTGCCCTCAAGATGATCCAGTTCATGACAGATAGCTCTTGCCATCAGCCCCTCGCCCTCTGTTGTAACGAGCTCGCCGTTTCTGTTAAGATATTGCACCTTAACGTAATTGGGTCTAGTCACCTGACCCATTTTGCCGGGCACGGACAAGCAGCCCTCATTTCCCGTCTGTGAACCGGAGCTTTCCAGTATAACGGGATTTATAAACTCGAAAAGTCCTTCTCCTATATCTATCACAACTATTTTCTTAAGCATACCCACCTGAGGTGCGGCAAGTCCTACGCCGTTAGCCTCATACATAGTATCTGCAAGGTCGTCAAGAAGCTCAAGTATCTTAGGCGTGATCTCCTTTACGTCCTTGCACTTCTTTCTCAAAACAGGTTCATCCTGTTCTCTGACCATTCTGATCGCCATATCGCTTCCTCCTAAAATATATAGCTGGGATTCAAATAAAGTCCCACATTTATATTATCGAGACTGATCTGTTTTGAAAGCTTGTCAAGACAGAAAAGTACATAATTTCTTATTTTATCCTCGTTTTCACACTTGACTATTATCTGCCATCTGTATATGTTGTTGATCTTGGAAATAACGGCAGGTGTGGGCCCCAAGCGTGTGAACATATTATTTTTATTGTACCGCTTCATTATATCCGCAAGGCAGCCCAATGTCCGCCTTATATGATATTCGTTTTCACCCGTCATCATAACGAGGAAAATATTTGTAAACGGGGGATAGTTCATATTTTGTCTGAACGTTATCTCCTCGTTGTAAAAGCCCTTGTAGTTATTCCGTGCGGCATACTGTATGCTGTAGTGATCCGGCGAATAGGTCTGTATGTATACAGTGCCCTCCTTGTCGGCCCGCCCTGCTCTTCCTGCCACCTGAGACACAAGCTGATAAGTATTTTCCGCACTTCTGTAATCTCCTATATTGAGAGACAGATCCGCAGCCACCACTCCCACAAGAGTAACATTGGGGAAATCCAATCCCTTTGCTATCATCTGGGTGCCTATAAGTATATCGGCCTTTCCCCTTCTGAAATCCTCCAGTATCGTTTGATGGCTGTTTTTCCTCTTGGTTGTATCCATATCCATCCTCAATACTCTTGCCTTCGGAAAAAGCCTGAGCACTTCCTGTTCTATTTTTTCCGTGCCCGCTCCAAAATACTTTATGTATTTTGATCCGCACTGGGGGCATACCTCGGGCACGCTTATGCTCTTGCCGCAATAATGGCAGGACAGCCTGTTTATGCCCTTGTGATAGGTATAGTTGACATTACAGTTATCGCAGCTCATAACATAGCCGCATTTCCTGCAGGAAACAAATGTGGAATACCCTCTTCTGTTCAAAAAGAGTATGGTCTGCTCATTCCTTTGAAGGTTTTGCGCCATTGCTTCCCTAAGCTCTGTACCGAACACGGAAAAGTTTTTTATTGCGATCTCCCTGCGCATATCCGTTATATGTATAACGGGAAGAGTGTTGTTTACTCTGTTATTCATCTCTATCAGATCGTACTCTCCCGTCTGCGTCTTGTAATAGCTTGCAACGGAAGGCGTTGCGCTTCCCAGCACCACTGTGCAGCCATATAGTTCGCTGAGCTTTTCCGCAATTTCTCTTGCATCATATTTGGGAGACTGCTGATCCGATTTGTAAGTAGCCTCGTGTTCTTCGTCTATTATTATGATACCCGGCTCTTCAAAGGGCGTAAATACAGCCGATCTTGGGCCTATCATTACCGATATTTCCTTTCTCAGCGCCCTTGTCCACTGGTCGTAGCGCTCACCGTCGGAAAGTCTTGAATGGGTGACGGCAACTCTGCTGCCGAATCTTGACACAAAGCGCTCCACGGTCTGCTGAGTAAGAGATATCTCAGGCACAAGGACTATCGCCTCCTTGCCCTGTGAAAGCACCTTCTCTATGGCACGGATATACACTTCCGTCTTTCCGCTGCCTGTAACGCCATGTATGAGCACAGGCTTTTTATTGTTCCCATCTATCGTGTCACAGATCTTTGCAACGGCAATTTCCTGCTCTTTCGTAAGCTTCGGAGGCAATGTTTTATCCACAAGAGCGGAATTGAAATTGCCTCTGTATTCCTGCACATATTTCTTAACGAGCACATTCTTTTTTATAAGAGCATTTATAGGACCGTCATCCACATCCAAAAGAGTCTTTATATGGCTTACGGGTATCTCATCGCCATTGAGCAATACCTCCAGCACCCTTTTCTGCTTAGTGTCCTTTTTGAGAACCTTGTCTACGGCTTCGGAAATATTTTCATAAGCGCTGTTGAGCTGTATACAGGCAAAGCTCTTTTCATTGACCCTTTTGGGCACAATGCACCTGAAGCAGCTGCTGAATGTGGTATAATACTTTTCTTTCATCCATTCCGCAAGAGCTATCCTCTTTGCGCTTATGACGGGATGATCCTCGCATATATCGCTTACTTCCTTTATAAGCTCGGCGTCTATATCGATGCTGTCTGTGATATCCGTAACATACCCCTCTATAAGCCTGTTGCCCTTTCCGAAGGGTACGATCACCCTCATGCCCTTTTTGACAAGTCCTCTTAACCTGTTCGGTATGCCATAATGGAATATGTGATCTATATTCCTATGGCCTATGGATATGATAACAACTGCATATTCCATACGCTTATTCCTCAGCAATAATTTCCTCCAGATCGTCGTCTACTATTTCAACGACATCGTCCTCCACAATATTCGTCTCCACGGCCTCATCCTCGGAAACATCATTGGTGTACTCCTCCTCGGCGCTTTCCTCTTCGGTCGTCTCAACTGTTGACTTTTCCTTTAATTCCTTTTTGATATCTTCTTCATCCTTATTTGTATCCTTAGGCTTGAGCACGGTGCCTTCACCTTCGGGAACGACTTTTATCTTGCCTTCTTTTATCTCTTCCACTGCCGTGGAAACAGGCTTATTCTCCATAGGATCCTCTATCATGGGTTCATCGCCGTCTATTATTTGTCTGGCTCTTTTGGCAGCGGCTATGACCACGGTGTAGCGGCTGGTAACGTGCTCTTCCGAATCCTTGTTCATAATGTCCATAAGTTCTGCATAAGATGGTTTTAACATTTCAATATTCTCCTTTAAATTTCTTTATGATATTTCTGTTGTTTACTGCCTTTGCCTCTTCCGAGGAAATTATATTTTTTATCTTTTCCACAGTATCTTCTACCTTGTCGTTTATCACTATGTAATCATAGGCGCTTATGTACTCTATTTCTTCCATAGCTCTTTGTATTCTTCCCTCTATCTGCTCCTTGTTCTCCGAGCCTCTGCCTTCAAGCCTTGATCTCAGTTCCTTTACGGTATCGGGAGTAAGGAATATCAATACAGCCTCGGGCACTGCCGCCTTTGCCTGCAGCGCACCCTGCACCTCTATCTCAAGTATAACATTTTTGCCTTCATCCAGCCGATCCAAAACATATTGCTTGGGAGTTCCGTAATAATTCCCGCCGAAGAGAGCATATTCAAAAAACTCATTGTTTTCTATCATTTGCTCAAATTCTTCTTTTGTCTTGAAAAAATACGTAACGCCTTCTTCATCCTCATCTCTCGGCGCCCTTGTCGTGGCGGAAATTGAAAGCTCCATAGGCTCCGAACCCAGCAATTCCTTTACGACCGTTCCCTTTCCTGCCCCCGACGGGCCCGAAAGCACGAACAGAAGACCTTTTTTATTCTCACTCATAACGGCACCTCTATTCGATATTCTGTATTTGCTCTCTTATCTTTTCAAGTTCACTTTTGGCATCCACAACTACATTTGTTATAAGAAGGTCGTTGGACTTGGAGCCCATGGTGTTTATCTCTCTGTTCATTTCCTGCACAAGGAAATCCAGCTTGCGGCCTACGGGTACCTTTTCCTCCACTATACTTCTCATTTGTTCTATATGGGAATACATCCTTGTGATCTCTTCGTCTATACACGCCTTGTCCGAAAATATAAGCACCTCTGTAAGTATCCTGGATTCATCGGCCTTTATTTCCTCAAGCTCGCTGAGCTTTTCTGTAAGTCTTGCCTTGTACTCCTCGGCAACATACGGCGCTCTCATATTTATTTTGTCCACAGCTTCTTTTATTACAATAAGCTTTTCAAGAATATTGGCCTTTAAGGTATTGCCTTCCGTTTCTCTCATCGCAACAAAATTATCAAGAGCTTCGTTTACCGCATTTGAAAGACACTCATCTATTTCGTCATCTGCGTTTTCGCTGAGCAAGCCTTTTTCCACAGATATCACATCGGGGAATTTGGCAACGATATCAAGGGATATTTCATCGCTTATACCGTATTTTTCTTTCAGAACATTGAGGGCATCCATATAGCTCTCGGCTATGTTTTCATTTACGCTTATATTTACATCGTCTTTGGAATAGGTCTCAAAATTAACGTATACATCTATCTTGCCTCTGAATACTCTGGCGCCTATAGTCTTTTTGATCTTGTCTTCATAGGGCAGCATGATCCTCGGCATCTTTACGGTAATATCGTTATACCTGTGATTTACCGCTTTTATCTCCACAACAAACCTTCTGTTGTACATTGCACATTCACCACGGCCATAGCCTGTCATACTGTGCATTTATAACACCTCGCTTTAAAATCTTGTTATTATAGAGTATACAATATTTTCCCTGTAAATAAAAGCTTTTTTAACAATTCTTTTAAAATATTCATATTTTCTTAACAAACGCAGTCCTATGCAAAAAATTGAAACACCCTTCGTTTTATGATATAATTTTCTAAATACATCATATCAATGCAGATATATATGAAAGGAAAATACTATGCTCTATATAAAAGAATACGATTCTCCGCTAGGCGTACTTACACTTGCCGCAAATGAACAGGCACTGCTGTGGCTTTGTATTGAAGGTCAAAGATATTTTATGGAGGATATAAAATACGAAAAAGCAGTGGAAAAGGAAAATGATGTTTTGCAAAAAACAAATATATGGCTTTATAAATACTTTAACAACGAACGGCCGTCTCCTTATGATCTCCCTATTGCGCCGCAGGGAAGCGCCTTTAGAAAAAGAGTATGGGAAATACTTTGCGATATCCCCTACGGCAGTGTGGTCACATACGGAGATATAGCACACAAGCTCGCTGCCGAAAGAGGCATTGTAAAAATGGCGGCGCAGGCTGTAGGCGGCGCCGTGGGTCACAATCCCATATCCATAGTCATACCTTGTCATCGTGTTGTAGGCACGGGAGGAGACCTTACGGGCTACGGCGGCGGTATAAATATAAAGAAGAAGCTTTTAGCTCACGAAGGTCTTGATATGAGAAAATTCCACGATCCCAAAAAGCATAGTCCTTTGAACATATAAGTCAAGATATATCATATCTTTGCCTTATTTGACGGGGAGATTCTTTGACATTACATATCCATGGCTTCGTGTACACATATCCATGGCTTCGTGTACATATCCATGGCTTCGTGTACATATTTTTATTGACAAACCGCTTTTGTAAATATATAATGTTATTTGTACTTACTCATGCGGACATGGCGGAATTGGCAGACGCGCCAGACTTAGAATCTGGTTCTCACGAGTGGGGGTTCAAGTCCCCCTGTCCGCATTAAAATTTGGCTTAAATACTAGGGTTTTCGGAGCATTTTTAGTTGTTGCCAAAGCTGCCAAAACTGTTGCCAAAAATTCTTGTATGATTTAGCCAAGCAGAATTCTATTAGTTTGCTCCAATAGTTTTTTAAGACAAGTGCATACACGTCATTATAGTTCTTTCATTATCACTTTTATGCTTTGCAGGTGTACAATATTTACCAATAAGCTTTATATTGTGCTGTCTGATACTATTTGTTCTTTAAATAATAACCATTCTTCGTAACTCTTTTTAAAAGTCATTATCTTATTGCTTTCTTCGGTTTCGTAAAACCGTATAGGATATTCTTCTAATTCCTCCTTGGTTTTTCTTTTGACCTGTCTTCTCTTACCGTCTGCCATAACAAGGGTACACCCTTTAAGCCTGTTGCGCCAGCTGCATAAGTTTTAATGCCTTATACTGCATATGCTGTTTTTATGCCTCGCTTTGACGGTATAAGCTGCGGAAAAACATTAAGCCTAAAATACAAAAAAGAGTGTAAAACCTTAAAATAGGCTTTACACTCTCAGACTGTCGAAAAACAATATTTTAGGAGTAAATATGAAGTCAAGGATATTCGTACTACGCTTTCGCTACGTACTCATAACCGACGGCTTTTGCCAAAGCCTTTGTATTCAGCAGGAGCTTGCACCCCTGCTGAATACAAAAGTAAGTACTCGCCGCTTATAGAAGCGGGAGACTTATCCGTCGGTTAAAATAAAGAGCAGCTTGCAAAAAAAAGCGTCGCAGACTTTAATCCGCAGGAGGAATTCACTTCCTCCGAGGACAGGAACTTTTCTGTAATTTAGGCATTTATGCCTAAATTGCGGAAAACACGGCTGGTTCCTACCTTAATTCAACTGAAAGAAATGCAAGCATTTCTTTCAAGCGTGTCGACTTTATCGACACGCTGAGAGTGTAAAACCTTAAAATAGGCTTTACACTCTTTAACAGGTAACTACAATTTTAATCTTGCAAACTCTCGTTTATACGTTTCAAAACCGCTTCTGCTTTTGCCTTTGCTTTGTCGTGATCTCCCGCATTGATTAAATCTACAATCTCTTGTAAATAATCACGCTGGATTCTTAAACCGTCTTTGAATTCAATGTTTGTTGTCAGCAAACCGTTCAACCTCCTTTTTTATATCATCACAACACCGGTATCTATTATTATAATAACATAAATAATGGGAAGCGTAAAGCCAAAAAAGATCGGCGTAAATGCGTTTTGCGGGCATATACGTCGATCTCTTTTATCCGAGCCTTCGTTTATGTCATATGGCGAAGGCTTTATCAATATTCAAAAATTTTGGATACCGGAAGTCCGGCATGTATTCTGTATATGGCATCGGCAAATACCTTTGCAACAGAAAGCTGCTTGATCTTAGGTATCATCTTGTCGGGAGTAAGCGGAACGGTATCCAGCACTATAAGCTCCTTGATAGCGCTCTTCTCGATCCTTTCTATAGCTGCGCCCGAAAGCACGCCGTGTGTACAGCAAGCATAAACCTCCTTTGCGCCTCTTTCAAGTATAGCGTTTGCCGCATTGGTTATAGTGCCTGCCGTGTCAATCATATCATCATAGAGTATAACGCTTTTGCCTTTGAAATCACCGATTATATTCATTATCTCGGATACATTCGGCTTAGGTCTTCTTTTATCTACTATGGCAATAGGTATATCAAGGCTCTCCGCAAAGCTCCTTGTCCTTGTAACGGAGCCTAAGTCGGGAGATACTGCGACCAGATCGTCATTCCCATAGCCAAATTTTTCGCTGTAGTATTTGGAAAGAAGAGGCATACCTACGAGATGATCCACAGGTATGTTGAAAAAGCCCTGTATCTGGGCACAATGGAGATCCATAGTTATGATCCTGTCTGCGCCTGCGCTTGTAATAAGGTCTGCCACAAGCTTGGCACTGATGGGATCTCTTGCCTTTGCTTTTCTGTCCTGTCTTGCATATCCGTAATATGGTATAACGGCATTTATCCTGCCGGCGGAAGCTCTCTTTACCGCATCTATCGTGATGAGAAGCTCCATAAGATTATCATTTACGGGGTTGCTGGTAGGCTGCACTATAAATATATCACAGCCACGAACTGTTTCGTTGATCCTTACGCTTATTTCGCCGTCACTGAACTTGGATATCTCGCACTTGCTAAGTGATATGCCTAAGTTGGAAGCTATCCTCTCGGCTAAAGCAGGGTTACCGTTACAGCTAAAGATCTTGATACTGCCGCTACTTATGTCCATACTGAACAATCCTCCTGAATTATGTCATTTAGATTTATATAAAACCATTACACAATTATTATAAATTGATTTTAGCCCAATGTCAAATATTGAAAAATAGAATATTTAAGTTTTTTTTAATAAAAATTTTACAAATTATATACTTTGAATTAATTTAATAAACACCTTTGTTATTTTTATACAAAAGGCATTATATTTTTTTGCTGATTTTTGTAATATATCTGCTTAAAGTAATACAAAGTTCACCATTGCCAAACCATATAATTCCTTTCTTGATTGTTTTGTCCTTTTGTAGTATACTTATAATTGTATCATTATGTAATGTGAGGAATTATAATGAATTTTGTGGAAAGCAGAAGCTTAGAGTTTGAATATATAAAATACGATGACGAGACCGACAGCAAAATGTCGGTAAAGGCTCTTAGGGGCGTGGATATAGATGTGAAAAAAGGCGAGTTCGTGGCGGTATTAGGGCGCAACGGATCGGGCAAATCCACGTTTGCCAAGCTTATAAACGGACTCAATACCCCCTCCGGCGGCACTCTTTATGTAAATGGTTTGGACTCCTCAAAGGAAGATAACATATGGGATATAAGGCAGAACGTAGGCATAGTGTTCCAAAATCCCGACAATCAGATAATCGCCACCATAGTAGAAGAGGATATTGCCTTCGGCCCCGAAAATCTGGGTATGGAGCCCAGCCGTATAGTAAAGAATGTAGATATGGCACTTAAGGCAGTGAGCATGGAAGAATACAGAAACGCAGCCCCTGCTTATCTTTCGGGAGGTCAAAAGCAGAGGATAGCCATAGCGGGCATACTTGCCATGAAGCCCGATTGCATAATACTCGATGAGCCTACGGCTATGCTCGATCCCCAGGGCAGAAAGGAAGTAATGGATACTATCACAATGCTGAACAAGGATGAGGGCATAACCATAATACTTATAACCCACTATATGGAAGAGGCGGCGCTTGCCGACCGTATAGCAGTAATGAACGAAGGCCGTATCGCCATGCAGGGAAGACCCGTTGAGATATTTACAAGAGTTGAAGAAATGAGATCGCTCCACCTCGATGTTCCTCAGATAACGGAGCTTGCCTATGCCATACACCAAAAAAAGCCTGAATTCCCCAAGGATATACTTAATATAGAAGAGTTTATAGACGCCTTCAAATATATAGGATGCGCCGATGATTTTTCTTATGTCAAGGAAAATAAGGCGGTAAAATACAACAAGCCCATACTGGAGATAAAAAATCTCACCCATGTATACGGCATGGGCACCGCCTTTGAAAAAGTGGCCGTAAAGGACATAGATCTGACTGTAGGCAAAGGGGATCTCATAGGGCTCATAGGGCATACGGGATCGGGCAAGTCCACTCTTATACAGCATATGAACGCTCTTGTAAAGGCCGACGCCGGCAATGTCTATTTCAAGGGCAAGGACATATTTGAAGATAAAGCCGGACTGAAATTTATAAGGCAAAAGATAGGTCTTGTATTTCAGTATCCCGAATATCAGATATTTGAAACAACGATATACGATGAAGTTGCCTACGGGCCCAAGAACTGCGGCCTGTCGGCGGAAGAGATCGATATAAGGGTAAAAGACGCTCTGAAATTTGTAGGCATAGATGAGAGTATGTATAAAAAATCTCCCTTCGATCTGTCCGGCGGACAAAAAAGAAGAGTTGCCATAGCCGGCATACTTGCCATGAAGCCGGAGATCCTTATACTTGACGAACCTATGGCAGGTCTCGATCCCTACGGCAGGGATGAAATATTAATGAATATCAAAAAAATGCACGATGATCTGGGCATCACCGTAATACTTGTCTCTCATTCCATGGAAGATATTGCCGCCATAGCGGATAAGATAATCGTTATGAACAAGGGCAGCGTAGCAATGTATGACAGTGTGGACAATGTGTTCAAAGAGCCTGACAGGCTTACGTCTATGGGGCTGAACGCTCCTCAGCTTACGCTTCTTTTCAAGAGATTGAGAAAGGAAATGGGTCTTGATGTGCCCATAAACGTGTACGATGTGGATGAGGCGGCAAATATATTGATCTCTGCCATGAACTGAAGTTTATCCAAGAACGGAGTGACGATATGAATATAACCCTTGGGCAATATTATCCCGTAGACTCAGTTATACACAGGCTTGACGCAAGGGCTAAGATACTGGCGACCATTATATATATCATAGCCGTATTTTGTGCAGACGGCATAGCGGGCTACGGCCTTTGCATAGCCTTTTTGGCAGCGGTCACAGTGCTGTGCAAAGTACCCTTCAGGCTTATGCTCAGAAGTCTTAAAAGCATAATTTTTATAATCATATTTACGGTAGCCCTTAATATGCTCTTTATAAGAACGGGAACGGAGATATTTTCTTTCGGCTTCATACACATCACAACAGGAGGAGTCCTTACGGCAGTAAGGCTTTGCGTAAGACTCATTATGCTTATAACGGGCTCTTCCATACTTACTCTCGTAACTACGCCTATAGCGCTTACGGAGGGAATAGAAAGGCTTCTCAGGCCGTTTAAAAAAATAGGCGTGCCTTCTCATGAGATAGCTATGATGATGTCCATTGCATTAAGGTTTATACCTACTCTCATAGAAGAATTGGATAAAATAAAAAAAGCCCAAATGGCAAGAGGCGCCGACTTTGACACAGGCGGCCTTGTGAAAAGAGCAAAAGCAATGATACCGCTGCTTGTACCCCTTTTTGTATCCGCATTCAGAAGAGCGGATGAATTGGCTATGGCTATGGAGGCCAGATGCTACAGAGGGGATATAAACAGAACAAAAATGAGAGAGCTCGTATATGGCAAAAGAGATATATATGCTCTTGGTATCGTCATACTGCTGACGATATGCGTTATTTTGCTGAGGATATTATTATGAGGATATTACTTACTGTGAGCTACGACGGCAGTAACTATTACGGCTGGCAAAGACAAAGCAATTTTATAACTGTGCAGCAAAGGCTTGAAGAAGGGCTTTCCGCTCTTATGGGCAAAAAAATAAGCGTGAGAGGCGCCAGCAGAACGGATACAGGCGTACATGCCATGGCTCAGGGCGCTGTGTTTGAAACAGACACTACGATACCCGTGGACAAGATACCCTATGCCCTTAACTCATTTCTTCCCGAAGATATAGTGGTAAGGGGAGCAAGAGAAGTGGATGAGAGCTTCCATCCCCAGTACAGCGTTATAGACAAGACTTATGAATATCTTATATTAAACGATGAGTTCAAGGATCCCAAGCTCATAAAATATACTGAATTTATAAGAGAAAGGCTGGATATCGACAGTATGCAAAAGGCCTGCGGATATTTTTTGGGAGAGCATGATTTCAAGGCGTTCTGCGCTTCAGGCTCTACAGCAAAGACCACCGTCAGGACAATATACGATCTTACCGTTGACAAAAGAGAAAATATAGTGTGCATAAAAGTCACAGGCAGCGGCTTTTTATATAATATGGTGCGGATAATTGCCGGAACTCTTGCCGATGTAGGAAAAGGCAAGCTCCAACCCGAAGATGTTGAGGAGATAATAGCTTCAAAAGACAGGACACGGGCAGGCAAGACTCTTTCACCTAACGGATTAACACTAAGGGAGGTACATTATGAGTGAAAATGCAAGACGAAGAAGAAGACCTGTTAAGAAAAAAAAGAGGAGATCGCCTGTTATTTTTGTTATCATAGCCATATTGATAATAATTTTCGGCCTGCTCTTTGTAAGCAGGTTTATGTCAGGGGATATGCGAGGAAGCGCAGACGGCGATGTTACCGTGGATATACCTTCGGGTTCTACGGTATCGGAAATAGCCGATATGCTGGAGCAAAACGGTGTTGTGGACAGCGCCTTTCGCTTTAGAACACAGTGCAGGGTAAGGGGCAAGGGCTCCGAATTTAAATCAGGCACATATGTATTCGGCAGCGATGAGACATTTGACAGCCTTGTGGACAAGCTCAACACAGGCGCCATGGACGGCGAAGCCATCATCGTCACCTTCAAGGAAGGACAGTGGCTTACCGAAATGGCACAAACAGCAGTGGAGTCCGGCATATGTACATATGATGAATTTATGACGGCGGCCGACAGCAGAAGCTACAGCTATGATTTCATAAAGGATATACCCGAGAGGGAAAATACTCTTGAAGGCTATCTTTATCCCGAAACCTATTATTTCGATAAGAACAGTACGGCGGAAACCATAGTGGATTCCATGCTTTCTCAGTTTGAAAAGGTGATAAAGGAAAATCAGATAAAGGAAAAAGCGGAGAAGCTCGGATATACTCTTGATGATGCGGTCATAATAGCTTCGCTTATAGAGGCCGAGGTAAAGTATGAGCCGGAAAGAGCTTTGGTATCTTCGGTCATACACAACAGACTTTCCCAAGATATAAAGCTGCAGATAGATGCTTCCGTAATATACTCACTGGGTAAAAGGGTCACAAGGGTATTTTATGCCGACCTGGAAACTGCCGACCCCCACAATACATATTATGTGAACGGCCTGCCAAGCGGACCTATAGGCGCACCGAGAGCAGCTTCTCTTGTTGCTGCCGTAGAGCCTGAAAAGACGGATTATCTCTATTATGTAGTAGAGGATACAAAATCCGGCAAGCACCACTTTACGGGAGATTATGCAGACTTTGAAAATGCAAATGCTGAATATAAGCAGCAAATAGATCAGGAGCAGTAACGTGAAAGATAATAATTATATAACATAGAGAGAAATGGGCATAGCAAACAAGCCTTGCGGCAAAAGCAGCAAGG
>CANPXH010000032.1 GCA_947585865.1 uncultured Clostridia bacterium | reverse complement strand
AAATGGGAGCATAGCTCAGCTGGGAGAGCATCTGCCTTACAAGCAGAGGGTCACAGGTTCGAGCCCTGTTGTTCCCATTGAGGCGAAGTAGCTTAGTCGGCTAGAGCGTTCGGTTCATACCCGAAAGGTCAGCGGTTCGAATCCGCTCTTCGCTATTAAAAAGCCTGCAAACGTAAATGTTTGCAGGCTTTTTGTATTTCGGATGTTTTATTTGGATATATAAAGTACCGAATATAAGCGGCAAAGCAGATGTTCCTTGGAGTCAAATGTATCAGGAAGATCTGTATTCGCTTTCCGTAGTGTACTCTCTCATGCTCATGATATCGCTGAATTTCATTCCCGTTGCGTTTGCGATCTTTTTGCAGGTCATAGCATTAGGCGTAAGCTCTTTTCTGAGTATCCTCAAAAGCGTACGTTTACATATGCCGAGCTTTTCGGCAAGTCTATCATTCCCCATATTCAGTTCTTTTTTGTATTGAAGAAGGAAATCGCCTATGTCCATATTCCGTACCACCTTAAGTTTTATACTATAACTATATACCAAATTTTTACAATTGTAAAGACTATATGTCGCTTTTTGAATGATTTCATCTATTATATTTGATTTTTAACTGCCGATATGTTATTATAGACCTATAGCAAATGCAAAGTATTCGTGGAGGTATATCTATGTGTGGCATAAAGTTTGTGATAGATACGGATCGTACATATATTGACAATAATTTTATAGACGTATATATGGCTAAGGCGGCTTCTCCCGTATATTCACTTGTATACATATATGCTCTCAGATGCGCTCAAGGCAATGTTTTTGCGACCGATTCGGATATAGCCAAGAAGCTGAATATAATAGAGAGCGATGTTGTGAACGCATGGAAATACTGGCAGTCGCAAGGGCTTATAAAGCTTGCGACGGATAATGGCGGTACTGTCGTGGAATTTCTGAGCGTTGGCAAAAAGGCGGAAAAAAAGGATAATATAAAGATAGTGGCAGACAAGCCCGATTATTCGCCTAACAATATCAAAGCGCTTATAGACGATAACAGGGAGATAAAGGCTCTTTTGGAAATATGTGAAAACATTATAGCAAAGCCTCTTACTCCCCGTGAAACGGAGATACTTGTGTGGATGTATGATTCACTGGAGCTTCCCATAGATGTTATAACCGTACTCGTTACATACTGCAAGAACAATTCAAAACCGATAAGATATATGGAAAAGACGGCGATAGACTGGGCGGAAAGAGGGATATTCACCTGCGATGCGGCAGCGGATTATCTGAGTATTTTTTCAAGCTACGGCAAGGTGCTGGGCTTTTTCGGCATAAGAGACAGAGGGCCTTCATCCAATGACAAAAAGTATATAGACAAATGGATGCTGGATTATAAAATGCCCCTTGAGGTAATTGAGATAGCCTGCAGCAAGACTGTTGAAAACACGGGCAAGGCGGCGTTTTCATATGCCAACAAGATCATAGAGAACTGGTACAATACAGGTATAAACAGCGTAGAGGCAGTTGAAAAAGCGGACATCGAGTTTGCCGACAGATCGGAAAAAAACAAGGCTGAAAAGCCGACAAGACAAAGCGGCAATGCCTTTACGAACTATGATCAGAAAACGTATACGGAAGAGGAAATTGAGGAGATATTGGCAAGAAAGAGAGCAAGGAAATAATGACTAAGGAAGAAATATACACCGCAATAGCCGAGGATTATGAAAATGACAGAGCATCGGCCGAAAGCAAAGCACATTTGCTCAAAAAAAGACTCTATGAAGAAAATCCAAGGCTTGCGGAAATAGACAGCGAGATAATGCAAAACGGTGTGGAGCTTTTCAAGATATCCGCTTCGGGCGCCTATAATACCGAGCAGAGAGAAAATTTCAGAGTAAAAATAGATGCCCTTAACAAGGAAAAAGACAATGTGCTTAAAAATGCAGGCTACAGTCTTGAAGCTCTTGAACCACGGTACAAGTGTGATATTTGCAAGGACAATGGCTTTGTCGGATCAAAAAGATGCCAGTGCTTCAGGATGCGTCTTGCGGACAAGCTGTACGATCTTTCAAATATAGGCCCGCTGCTTGAAGATGAAAATTTCAATACATTTGATTACAGCAGATTTTCAAAAGAAAAGAACAAAGACGGCATATCTCCCTATGAAAACATAATGAATATAGTTATGGATGTAATGGGGGCTGTGGATGATATAGATGAAAAGCCGATGCACATACTCTTTTACGGAAATTCGGGACTTGGCAAGACATTTATGTGCAACTGCATAGCCAAAAGCCTTATGGAGAGAGGCTATTTTGTAGTGTATATGAGCGCCTATAAGCTGTTTTCATATATGCTGCGCTTCAGATTCGGCAGAGAAACGGACAAGGAAGCGGAGGCTGTAAGGCTGCTGAATGAATGCGACCTTCTCGTTATAGACGATCTTGGCACGGAGGGCGTTAATGCAGGCACTATCCCCGAGCTTTTCGACATTATCAATACCAGGCTTTTAAACAACAAGTCGATACTTATATCCACAAATTTAAGCCTTGCGGATATAAGCAAGACCTATTCGGAAAGGATATTTTCACGAATAACGGGGAATTTTAATATCTATAAATTTATCGGCAGCGACTTAAGACTTAAATAATATTTTATGCAAAGTTTATAATATCTATTGAAATTACTATCCGATTATGTTATACTATATACAATTATAGTTGGTTTGGGGGTCTCCCCTTGACAAAATCGGAGGTTATCTATCATGATTGATGCTGTCAGCTGCGGCGGCGTTGTAATTCATAACGGTAAGATTTTGTTGCTTTATAAAAACCAAAATGGAAGATATATGGGCTGGGTCTTGCCCAAAGGTACTGTGGAAAGCGGCGAGACGTATAAACAGACGGCTCTTAGGGAGGTAAAAGAAGAAACCGATTCGGATGCGGAAATAATAAAATATATCGGTAAGACGCAGTACACCTTTAGGGGTACCAATGATATGGTCAACAAAACCGTACACTGGTATCTTATGATAACCGATTCGTTTTATTGTAAGCCTCAGGCAGAAGAGTTTTTTGTGGATGCCGGATTTTATAAGCAACATGAGGCTTATTATCTGCTTAAGTTCCACGATGAAAAGCAGATGATGAGACGTGCCTTTGCGGAGTACAACGAGTACAGAAATAAGGAAAAAAGGATCAAAAAATTCAATAATTATTAGGAGGTATTTTATGAAGGCAGAATATGCAATCGAAGAAATGAAGCAGCTTCTCAAAAAGGTTGAGAAGGATAATAAGCTGAAAACGCTTATATTCGCAGGTATAGGGATCGCAATTATAGTTTTGGCGATCGTTATAATCGTGATCAAACTCAAGAGCAAGACAAACGAATTCATGTATGACGACTGGTCTGAGCTGGATGATATGGATTATGACGACTATGATCTGGATGATTATGACGATTACGATATGGAAGATTTTGATGATAGCTATTCAGGCGAGGAAGGCGAAAATAAGTAATTGATAATGGGCTGTTGTACACAGCCCATTTTTAAAAGGAGGCACACTATGAGATTAAAAGCAATATTGGCGCTGAGCTTATCGGCAGTCATGTTTACTACAGGTATGGGAGCTGTGAATACTATGGCGGAGGAAAAGAACAAGATTTTTATAGTAGGCGATTCAACTGCCTGCAAATACGGAAGCGATGACAATTATGCTGTGCCGAGAGCAGGCTGGGGTATGTATTTGGATATGTTCACACATGATGCGGAGGTCGTAGACCTTGCCAAATCCGGCAGAAGCTCTAAGAGCCTTACTGTCGAAGACGAGTACAAAACTCTTCTTAACGATATGGGCAAAGGCGATTATCTTCTCATACAGTTTGGTCACAACGATGCCAAGAAATCAAGCGAAGAGGATATTCAGACAAGATATACGGATCCCGAAGGCGATAAGGACACGGAGGGTTCTTTCAAGAATTCTCTTTACAAAAATTATGTGGTGCCGGCAATAGAGAAAGGCGCAAAGCCTATACTCATCACTCCTATCTCAAGGCGTTCTTTTAATGATGACGGCACTGTAAAAGATACTCACGGACTTTATGACGACTGTGTCAGAGAGCTTGCCAAGGAGCTTGATATACCCTGTGTGGATGCTACGAAGCTTACGGCAGAGCTTTACAAGGACGAGGGGCTTGACGGTACGGCTGCGTTCCACGCTATATACAAGGACGTAACAAAGGGCGACAAGGGTCATGACAACACTCATCTCAACCACTACGGTGCTCAGATAGTGGCTTATATGATAGCAAAAGGCTTAAGAGAGAGCGGAAGCGATATATCAGAGCTTATTTCATTCAGCGGTGGCAATACAGACAGTATATCAAGATATGATTTTACATATGGCATAGTAAGGACAATAGGCGGAGAATATGCGGAAAATATGGGTGAGACCTTCCCCGATGTAGATGTGCTCAGCTCCGATACGACCGCAATAGCCACAGCCAAGAAGCTCGGTATCGTAACAGGCGATGACAAGGGCAATTTTGATCCCAACGGAGTGCTTAGCCTTCAGGATCTTTGCACTATCACTGCAAGAGCCTTAAGGTCAGCAGGCGTTGAACTGAATACGGATACGTCGGTTCTTGACAGCTACGGAAGAAAAGAGGATATAAAGCCTTATGCAAGGGAAAGCTATGCCGCTCTTTTGGATCTGTGGGGCGATGCTATTCCGACCGTGAACCCGGAAACAGTGATCGACAAGGGCTCAGCCTATGTTGTATACTCTCTTGTATATGACGAGATAAATGAAGCTGATGAAAACGCAGAAGCTCAGTCCATTGATGAAATTGAAAAGGTAGAATGATAAAAAAGCCCGTTTGGGCTTTTTTATTAAGGTGCGTGCTATGAACAACATATCAAGGATCATAATAAGAATAGCTGCCGCTGCTGTGATAATACTTTGTCTTTACTATATAATAATGACAAATGCCCAGTATAAAAAAGCGGCAGAAGAATATACGGCGCTCAACGCCTACACTGAAAATACAGAGACGGCTGACATTATGACGGTAGACTATGACAGCCTTAAAAAAATAAACGGCGATTTTATAGGCTGGATATATGCCTGTGACGGCGGCATAAGTTATCCCATAGTGCAAAGCCATGATAATGACGAATATTTGAAAAGAACATTTGACGGCAGCAAAAATATAGCAGGGTGTATATTTGCGGATCAAAGGATATCCGGCTTTAACAATTATCAGACTGTAATATACGGACACAGTATGAACGATGGCTCCATGTTCAGACGGCTTGTGGATTATAAGGATATGGAATATTGTAAGCAGCACCCGTATTTTTATATATACGCCGACGGGATCAGAAGAAAGTATGAGATATTTTCGGTATATAAAAGGCCGCCCCGGGATTCTGTGCTGGTATATGAGGATAGGCCTGAGGAAAGGCCGGGCTTGGTAAAGGATATTGAAAAAAGCTCTATGTATAAAATATCCGCTCCCGATAATATCATAAGCGGCGGCGGCGCTGTTGTGACGCTTGTTACCTGCGATGTATCCAATGACTATTACAGGATCGTGGTAAACGGCAAGAGAGTAGAGTAAATATATGTTGAAATAGGGTATAAAATATGTTATTATAAATGCAATATTGCATTAGGAGGATAAATGATGAAAGGTATAATCACAGTTGTAGGCAAGGATCAAGTGGGCATCATAGCCAAAGTGTGTACTTATCTTGCAAAAGACGGAATAAATATTTTGGACATATCTCAGACAATAGTTTCAGGTTGGTTCAATATGATGATGGTAGTGGATATATCCACAAGCTGTCACAGATTTGAAGAGGTGGTAGACGAGCTCAATAAGCTGGGTTCGGATATAGGCGTGGATATAAGGCTTCAAAGAGAAGATATATTCAATTCAATGCACCGTATTTAGTCGGAGGTTATTATGATTTCAAGAGTTGAGGTCCAGGAGACCAATAAAATGATACAGGAGGCAAACCTTGATGTGAGAACTATCACAATGGGTATAAGCCTTTTGGATTGTATAGATACAGACGTCAATAAAATGACGGACAAGATATACGATAAAATAACTAAAAATGCCGCTGACCTTGTGAAGACAGGGGATGAGATAGGAAAGGAATTCGGAGTGCCTATTGTAAACAAGAGGATATCCGTTACGCCTATATCACTTATTGGCGGCGCATGCGGCACAGGTTCATATGTGAAGATAGCACAGGTACTTGACAAGGCGGCAAAGGAGGTAGGCGTCAATTTTATAGGAGGTTATTCCGCTCTTGTGCAGAAAGGCTCCACAAAGGCCGATAAGGATCTTATAAACAGTATTCCCGAAGCGCTCAGCGTAACCGAAAGGATATGTTCAAGCGTAAATGTGGGAAGCTCACGCAGCGGCATAAATATGGACTCCGTCAAGCGCTTAGGCGAAGTGATAAAAGAAATGGCTTTCCTTACAAGAGACAACAACTCTATGGCTTGCGCCAAGTTTGTTGTGTTTTGCAATGCCGTTGAGGACAATCCCTTTATGGCTGGAGCTTTTCACGGCATAGGCGAAAAGGATATGGTTATAAATGTAGGCGTAAGCGGACCCGGCGTTGTAAAAAGGGCGTTGGAAAATGTAAGAGGCGCCGATTTTGAAACGCTTTGCGAGACCGTTAAGAAGACGGCCTTCAAGATAACCAGAGTAGGCCAGCTTGTGGCACAGGAGGCCAGCAAGAGAATGGGCATACCCTTTGGTATAATAGATCTTTCCCTTGCTCCCACCCCGGCAGTAGGCGACAGCATTGCAGAGATATTCAATGAAATGGGTCTTGAGCAGGCAGGTGCTCCCGGCACTACCGCCGCCCTTGCCATACTAAATGACAATGTAAAAAAAGGCGGAGTAATGGCAAGCTCTTATGTGGGAGGCCTTTCAGGCGCCTTTATTCCCGTAAGCGAGGATCACGGCATGATAGATGCGGTAAATGCAGGCGCTCTTACGCTGGAAAAATTAGAGGCAATGACCTGCGTATGTTCTGTGGGCTTGGATATGATAGCCATACCGGGAGATACATCGGCGGAAACCATTTCCGGCATTATTGCCGATGAAATGGCTATAGGTATGATAAACAACAAAACAACGGCAGTAAGGATAATACCTGTGATAGGCGCAAAGGTAGGAGACACCGTGGAGTTTGGCGGACTTTTGGGCTACGCTCCCGTAATGCCTGTAAACGGCTTTAGCTGTGAGGCATTTGTAAAAAGAGGCGGCAGGATACCTGCTCCCATACACAGCTTTAAGAATTAAAGAAGACCCTCCTTTATATTTTTATAGAGGAGGGTTAAAATAATTATAAATGAGGAGGTAAACATGAGTAAGGTATTGTATTATTTTGAACAGCTATGCAGGATACCAAGGGGTTCGGGAAACGAAAAGGCGGTAAGCGACTATACGGTAAGCTTTGCCAAGGCCTTGGGGCTTGATGTGATTCAAGACGAAAGGAATAATGTCATAATCAAAAAGCCTGCTTCAAGGGGATATGAAAGCAGTGCTCCCGTAATAATACAAGGGCATTTGGATATGGTGTGCGAAAAAAATTCCGACACGGTACACGATTTTGAAAAAGATCCCATAAAGGTGATATACGACGGCGATATCATACACGCCGACAATACCACATTAGGCGCAGACGATGGCATAGCTGTGGCAATGGCTATGGCGGTGCTTTCGGATGATACCCTTGAACACCCGCCTATAGAAGCGGTTTTTACAACAGAGGAGGAAACCACCATGTCGGGGGCTTCCGCTCTTGATATCTCACTGCTCAAGGGCAGGAGACTCATAAATATAGACAGCGAGGTAGAAGGCGTATTTACGGTAGGCTGTGCCGGGGGAAGAAAACCGACTGTGCATATACCCGTAGAATACACTGCTCCTCCTTTTGGCAGCTTTGCTTTGGTGAAGGTGTCCGGGCTTTTAGGCGGTCATTCGGGGCTGGATATACACAGGGGCAGGGCAAATGCCAACAAGGTAATGGGTGAAATACTTGAAGGTATCATAGATGAGGACTGCCGCTTGGCGGAAATATCAGGCGGCGCCAAGGAAAATGCCATTCCCCGTGAGAGCAGGGCTGTGATATGCTGCAGGGATGGGGAAAGGCTAAGGAGCAAGCTTTCCGATATCGGTAAAAGGCTTAAGGAAAAGTATTCCGCTGTCGATCCCGGTATGGAAATAGAGACAGAAGCTTGTAAAAGATATGATAAAGTCTTTAGCATAGAAACGGCTCATAACATTATAAACACGATAAATGAGATACCAAACGGCGTAATAGCCATGGATACCGAACTTAATATGGTAAAGACATCAAACAATATAGGCGTTATAAGAACATCCGAAGAGGAAGCGGGCATTTTTTGTGCGCTGAGAAGTGCGGTCACGGCTGAAAAGCAGGCGGTATATGATGAAATAGTAAGTATAGGAAATAAATATGGCGGCAAAACTACCTACAGAGGAGATTATCCGGCATGGGAGTACAAGCCGGTATCGGAGCTAAGGGATATGCTTGTAAGCATATATACCAAAATGTTCGGCAAGGCGCCTGTTATAGAAACGGTGCATGCAGGACTGGAATGCGGTATCATATCCGAAAAGGCTCCCGATATGGATATAATATCCATAGGCCCCGATCTGTATGACATACACTCGCCTATGGAAAGAGCAAGCATTTCCTCGATAGAAAGAATGTGGGGATTTCTTACAGAGGTCTTAAGACAGATGAAGTAAGGTGCTGCCTATGAATTTACCTTGGGATAAAAGCTGGTTCAAACTGAGCTTTTATGCCGTATTCACATTTATATGTATATATATAGCCAAGTATGCCATAGATACGATAGCGTATACCCTTGTAAATATGGCGGGTATATATTCTGTGGTTTTAAGCGTGACGGGGAAAATATTTTCCGTTTTCTCTGTAATAATAGGCGGCTTTGTGATCTCCTATGTGCTGTCTCCCGTAGCGGACACATTACAGCGCAAGGCAAAGGTCAAAAGAGTCTGTGCCGTTGTTATGACATACGGAGCGGTCATTTTGGTATTTGTTTTGCTGGCGGCAGTTTGTATGCTCAGCATAGGCACATCGGGAGACGACTATATTCGTGAGATAACATCGCAAATAGAAATATACACCGATAACATAAACAAATTCAGGAACAGAGCGGAAGCGCTGCTGGGGAATACGGGCATACTTTCAAAAGCCATGGACAATGCAGTGCTTTCCCTTAAAGCCATACCGGAAGCAATAAGCACAAATATACCCGCCCATATAAGGTCGGCGGGGAATAAGACTGCCACACTGCTTTTAAGCGGGCTGGTATCGTTTTACTTCGTAAAGGACAATAAAGAGATAAGCCGTAAATTAAAGGAATATGCCAATGTGCTGCTGCCTGAGGGGATATACGGATATCTGTGCGGACTTTTAAGGGATATTGACGATGTGCTCGCAGGCTATGTGAGAGGACAGCTTACAGATGCCGTTATAATGTCCTCCCTTTTGAGCTTGGGCCTTGCTGTAGTAAAGATACCCTTTGCTCTTATTATAGGGGTGATAAGCGGCTTTTTGAATATCATACCGTATTTCGGCTCTCTGCTCGGGTTTTTCTTGGCGGTGATAATGGCCCTTATCAGCGGAGAACCGATAAGGGCGATATATGCCGCCGCCGTTATTATTGCCCTTCAGCAGATAGATGCGGCATTTATTGTGCCGAAGGTAGTGGGGCATAGCGTAAAGCTGAGTCCTCTTATGATAATAATTTCCCTTGCGGTATCGGGCAGGCTTTTTGGCTTGTGGGGGCTTGTGATCGCCGTGCCTACGGTGGCCGTATTAAAGCTGAGATTTGATAGATACTGCAGAAAAAAAGATACGCATCACGGCGCATAAAGTCATACCGGCCGAATGCTTTATATGTATTCTGTATTGCTCATATGCCACGCTGCAATGTACGATCGGCCGATCATACTTCTGCGGCAAAAGACAAAAATATTGTATCGCAAAAATCGCCTGTTACCATAGGTAACAGGCGATCCAGACTGTTGAAAAACAATATTTTGACAGAAAATATGAATTTTATGTAAAGAACGGTTTGCAAAGAAGCGTTGCAGACTATAATCCGCAAGGCGAGCTTTGCCCGCCTGAGGACAGGAACTTTTCTGTAATTTTGGCAGAATTGCCAAAATTGCGGAAAACACGGCTGGTTCCTACCTTAGCTAAACTGAAAGAAATGCAAGCATTTCTTTCAAGCGTGCCGACTTTATCGACACGCCAAATCGCCTGTTACCATAGGTAACAGGCGATTATTTGTTATGATGATAAATTTATTTAAGTATACGTTTGGCACCTACATATGTTTTAACGGAATATGCATCGTCAAGGCTTGATATCACAACGCCGTTGCCGGAACCGTTTGTGGAATGTATGTACTTGCCGTTGCCTATGTACATGGCAACATGGGATATTGCTGACTCGCCGCCGGAATTAAAGAATAAAAGATCGGCAGGCTCCAGCTCCTCCTTGCTTACGGCTGTGCCCTGAGTAAACATATCTCTTGAGGTTCTGTTAAGAGTGATACCAAAGTCCTTATAAACACTGTATACAAAGCCGGAACAGTCTACGCCTGATGTAAGGCTTGTACCGCCCCATACATAAGGAGTGCCTAAGAATTGCTCTGCATAGTCTATAACATCAGAGGCTTTTATGACTCCGTTGTTATTGTATTCTATAGGCGAAATTATAGCCTTGGATGATTTGTTCTCAGGCTTTTTGCCGCTTTTGAGTATTATATACTCTGCCTTTACAAAGCCTCTTGTATCGGAGTCATCGGTCACATCTATCCAGCCGTCTTTATAGCCGTTTACCGTAAGGTAATAGCCATCGGGCAAAGCCTTGAGCACCGTTGAGCTGCCGTCGGCGGACTCTCTCATATTAAGAGACGTGGCGTCAACAACGCCGTATATATTATCGGAAACGCCTGAAGCTATTATTGCCGCAGTCGTCTTGTCACTCGTTGTGGCGGGAGCTATGGTGGGGGCGCTTGCCAAATATGTAAGAAGGCTGCCCTGCATATAATCTTTGTATATATAGCCTGTTGCACCGTTGAACTTTATTTGATACCAGTCACCGCTTTTGCCTGTGGTAACGAATACTTGTCCTTTCTTGGCAACACCGAGTATCTTAGAGTCCGTGGAAGGAGCGGTGCGCACATTTACGCTGTCCGCTATACAGGTGGCGTCGGTTTGATATATTGATATAAAGTCCGCATTCACAAAAGAAACGCCTACGCCGCTTTTATTTATTTTGAACCAGCCGTTGTTAGCATTTGCCAAAATGGTAACGGTATCACCTGTGTTGGCGGTACCGACTATTCTTGCTTCCGTAGAATTATAGGAGCGCAAATTAACGGATGAGGCTGTTATTCTTGCAAGATTGGATGCAAGGACAGAAGATGTCGATATAAGGGTCGCACAGCCGAGTATGACCGTAGCTGCTATTAATTTGATCTTCACCGTAAATCAACGACCTTTCGCAAAATGTTACATAATTGTTACAATTAATTTTACATAAAAATAAGTTATTTGTCAAGAGGATTTGATATGATTTAAAATAATCGTAATAAATTTATAACAAAAAAGGAATATATGTCCTAATGGTTGCATAGTAAGGCACAGCTTTTAAAGATTAAAAAATTCTTACATATATTGAAATCATCGTGATAATATGGTAAAATTACAGTGGTGGTGAAAATAATGGAAGTAAAAAATTGGGAAAAGGCTCTGCTGCCTTTTCATCAGGCAGTGAATGAGCTTGTTGTTAAATTCAACGGGATGAAAAGGAATTTTACCACTCTTGAAATGGCTCCGCCTATAGAGCAGGTAGAGGGCAGAGTAAAGAGGATATCCAGCATTATAGAAAAGGCGAACAGAAGGAATATACCTGTGGACAAGAGCCTTGATATACTTGAGGATATAGCAGGCATAAGGATAATATGCCGATTTGTAGACGATATAGAAACAGTCGTGGAGCTCATACACAAGAGAAAAGATATCGATATGAAGATACTCCTTGAGGAGGATTATGTAAAAAATTCCAAATCAAGCGGATACAGAAGTTATCATATGACCATTAATTACCCTATCGTATTCAACGGACAGGTAAAGGATATAAAGGTCGAGGTGCAGATAAGGACCATGGCAATGAACTTTTGGGCTACCATAGAGCATTCTCTTAAATACAAATTCGACGGAAAGATCCCGGATAATTTACAGGAGAGACTTAAGATATGTGCCGAGGCTGCCTACAATCTGGATCTTGAAATGGATAAGATAAAAGACGAAATAAAGGAGTCTCAAAAATATATCAACGAAAAAGAATCTATAGTAAACAAGATAATAGAGAATATACACATGGTTTATATCAAAATAGGCGCAGAGCAGATGAATGAGTATAACTATCAGTTTATGAAGCTCTATCAGGAGGGCAATATGTCAAAGCTCTATGAATTTAACCTGGAGCTTGAAAAGCTGCTTGGACTCAGCTAGAGGGAGAAGGCTATGTCTTTATTTGCAATGTCGGATCTGCATTTGAGCCACTTTAAAGAAAAGCCTATGGATGTTTTCGACATAAGGTGGCGGGATCATACAAAAAAAATATATGAGCGCTGGAACGAAACGGTCTCGGAAGAGGATACCGTTATCGTAAACGGCGATATCTCTTGGGGAGGAAGGCTTGAAGAGGCTATGCCCGATCTGGATTTCATACACGGTCTTAAAGGGAAGAAGATATTGTTCTGCGGCAATCATGATTTTTTCTGGAATTCCACATCAAGGCTCAATGAGCTTTATGATGATATGCTCTTTGTGAAAAATTCTTTTGCAGCGTACAAAGATTATGCAATATGCGGTTCAAGAGGCTGGCTTTGCCCACGGGATGAATATTATACCGACCATGACAGCAAAATATATAAGCGGGAAGCGGGCAGGCTGAGAAATTCCATATCAATGGCTGTGAACAAGGGCTATGACAGTGACAGCATAATAGCGGTCACGCATTTTCCTCCTACCAATGACAAGAAGGAAAACTCGGATTTTGTGGATATATACAAGGAGTTTAATATAAAAAGAGTTATATACGGTCATCTTCACGGTGAGGACAAGTACGGTACAAGCTACCAAGGCATTGTAGACGGCATAGATTATACTCTTGTTTCGGCGGACTATTTGGATTTCAGACCCGCTAAAATACTGTAAAGGAGATAAAAAAATGGAAAATCCTATCGTAACATTTGAATTTGAAGGCGGTGCAAAGATCGTTGCTGAGCTTTATCCGGATATCGCACCCAATACTGTAAACAATTTTATAAGCCTTATAGACCATAATTTTTATGACGGACTTACATTTCACAGGGTTATCCCCGGCTTTATGATACAGGGCGGCTGCCCGGAGGGAAACGGTATGGGCGGTCCGGGCTACAGCATAAAGGGGGAGTTTGCCGCAAACGGATTTAAAAACGATCTGAAGCATACGGCAGGCGTTCTCTCTATGGCAAGAGCTATGGCTCCCGATTCAGCAGGCTCTCAGTTTTTTATAATGCACAAAGACGCACCTCATCTTGACGGACAGTATGCAGCCTTTGGCAAGGTGACGGAGGGCATGAATACGGTAGATGAGATCGCCAATGTTAAAACAGACTTTTCGGACAGACCTATCATTGACGTGGTCATAAAAAAGGTCACTGTGGACAAAAAGGGAGCAGATTATCCCGAACCTGAGACGATGTGATTTTAATTGAATTTTAATCTTTGACTAATACTGTTTTAAATTAAATATTTTAATATGATATACGGATGATGATATCATCCGTATCAGCGTGTCGATAAAGTCGACACGCTTGAAAGAAATGCTTGCATTTCTTTCAGTTGAATTAAGGTAGGAACCAGCCGTGTTTACTTATATTTTGGCATATTTGCCAAAATATAAGTAAAGTTCCTGTCCTCGGAGGAAATGAATTCCTCCTGCGGATTAAAGTCTGCGACGCTTTTTTGCAAGCTGTTCTTTATTTTAATTCATATTTACTGTTGAAATGTTTTTTTGACAGCCAGATACGGATGATGATATCATCCGTATATTTGCATAGTGAGGTGAAAATATGGATGAAAATAAGACCAAGGTGCTGATAGTGGAGGACGAAGCTAGGCTTGCACGTTTTATGGAGCTTGAATTGAAGCATGAGGGATACGATGTTGTGACGGCGGAAAACGGAAGGATCGCCATAGAAAAATTTTACGAAAATTCTCCCGATATGATATTGCTGGATCTTATGCTGCCCGAGCTTAACGGCATAGAGGTGTGCCGAAGGATAAGAAAGGAATCAGATATCCCCATAATAATGATAACCGCCAAGGGCGAAACAATGGATAAAATAGCGGGACTTGACAGCGGCGCCGATGACTATATAACTAAACCTTTTGTAATAGAAGAGCTGCTGGCAAGGATGAGAGCAGCCATGAGACGTTCTTCAATGGACAGGTCGGCGGAAGATGAAAACATACTTACTCTTAAGGGGCTGACGATCGATCTTTCAAAAAGAACGGTCAAGCTGGATAATAACGAAATAGAGCTTACAAAGAGGGAATTCGATCTTCTTGCATATCTTGTAAAAAACAAGAACATAGTTATAACAAGAGAACAGATACTCAATCGGGTATGGGGCTACGATTATTTCGGCGAAACCAATATAGTAGATGTGTATATAAGATATTTGAGAACAAAGATAGACGATAAGTACAAGGTCAAATTCATACATACCATAAGGGGCGTAGGATATTTTGCAAAGGATGAAGAACAGGATAGCTGATTTTTTTAACTCTCTTACAATAAGCAAAAAAATAACCGCCATATATGCAGGCGTATTCTCAGCCATGCTCATAATAGTGTCGGCAGTGTTTTTGTGGAATATGTGGTATTACTACAGAAGCGTATCCATGAGGGAGATAGATGCTCTTGCCGACAAGATAGAAGCCTATATATCCGAGGGAAACGACGTCAGCATGGAATCTATGAGGGAGCTTAACGACAATCCTTACATAGAAGTGACTGTAAGGCAAAAGAACAGACCCGATATGTTTTTCGGCACTATGAAAAAGCCCTTTGACCTTCCCGACATAGATAAGGACAGAAAGGCAAGGGATGGGGGATATTACAAAAACGATATGGGCCCTTATATGTATGCTCACAGAAGCGTAAGCTATAACGGCATAGAGTATGAAATAATGATATTCAGAAAATACGATCACGAACAGAAAATAATAAATCTGTTTATGCTCATATTTATGACAGCGAATATAATTGCCATAGCAGTTGCGATAATTATAGGAAAATATATAAGCGGCAAGATATTAAACCCCATAAAGCAGATAACCGATACGGCCGAAAGCATAAGTCTTTACGATCTTTCCCAAAGGATAGAGGTTCCCGATACGGATGACGAGATGCGAACGCTTGTTGTCACGTTCAACGATATGATAGAAAGGCTGCAAACATCGTTTAACAAGGAGAATCGGTTTATTTCAGATGCATCCCATGAGCTGAAGACTCCCATTGCCATAATACAGGGATATATAAATATGGTGGATCGCTGGGGCAAGGAGGACAGGGATATACTCGAAGAAGCCATAGATTCCATAAAGAGCGAAACTCAGCATATGAGCATACTCATACAGCAGCTTTTGTATCTTGCAAGAGATACCCAAGGCAAAAATGTTGTTAAAAAAGAAGTGATATCTCTTACGGAAATTGCCGATGAAGTGAAAAAGGAAGCCGAGGTAGCCAATGAGGATATAGAGATAAGCCTTGAAAACACCGATGGCGTGGACATATATGCCGATGGAGCTTTGATAAAACAGCTTATGTGGATATTTATAGACAACGGCATTAAATATTCCGGAAACGGCAAATGCAATATCGTAATATCTGTAGGCAAAGAAGAGGACAAGCCTTACTTTGCCGTTAAGGATAACGGCATCGGCATACCCAAGAACGCTGTGGATAAGATATTTGACAGGTTCTACAGAAATGATGAATCCCGCAACAAGGAAATACAAGGCAACGGCTTGGGGCTTTCAATAGCCAAGACCATTGCCGACAGACATGATGCGAAGATCAAAGTGGAAAGTGAAGAAGGAAAGGGCAGCACCTTTAAGGTGATATTTGAAAAAATATAAAGTACACATATTTATACTCTGTATTTAAAGAGCACACAAAATGCTTTGCGAAGCATGATGTGTGCTCTTTATATTTGGGGTGTCTATCTGGCATTTTTTCTGAATTGAGAAGGGGTGATCCCTACTCTTTGCTTAAACTGATATGAAAAATAATCACCGTTGCTATAGCCGGTTTCCGCAGCAATATAGCCAATGGTCTTATCGGTTTTTGCAAGCATATATTGGGCACGCTTGATGCGTGTATCTATAAGATATTCGCTAAAGGGTGTGCCTGTCTCCCTGCTGAAGATCCTTGAAAGGTGTGCGGATGAAAAATTAAGATATTTTGCCGTACCCTCAAGGGTTATTTTTTGCCTGTAATTGCTTTCTATATAATACATGGCATCCAATACCGGCCTTGAAAGGGGAGATACATACCTTGTTACAGCCGTGCTTTGCTTGTTCTCCCATATAAAAGAAAGAAGTCTTGAGAGCATGGACTGCAATATGAATTCCTTATATTCTGTTTTTTTGCTGTACTCCGTCAGCATATCCTCAAGCATTGATACCAGCTTATATTGATCGGCTGCGTCAAATGCAAAAACACTTTTGTCATACATTTCATCAAAAGCTTTTTTGCCCACATTTTCAATAAAAGGTTTTACGAATCCGAGCCTGAATATTACAAGGTATCTGTCATAGGGCACGCTGCTTTCCGATACGGTGCGGCCGAATCGGCACAGAGGCATCATCACCACATTTCCGGGATGACAACTGAAGCTTTCATCGGGTGAAATTGTACGCCTATCTCCCGAAAGGATGTAGATTATTCCGTAATGGTCTTTTGAAATATATCGATCGGACATATGGTATCCTGCGGGAAATGCCTTTCTCTCGATTATTATTTGTTTATTATTCGGTATGGGTATAGGCATATTTCCACCCCTGTTGAAAATGATATCATAATTTTAAAGAAATTGCAACAAAAATTTAAAAATAATTACAAAAAACATTAAAAATATGATATAATTTAAACAAAAAAAGACTCCGGCAAAATAAACATATTTTGTTTAACATCGGAGCATAGCTTATGCAATAAGGTTCGGACATAATAAATATGCCCCCAAAGCCGTACATTTATTACGCCGAAGGGATATCGGCAATGGGGCTTTAAGGGGCATATATCAAAATAAATACGGATCGTGCATCTCAGCCTTTTAAATATTACTCGTCAAGCTGAGCCAATATGAGCTTGGGATCTGTGGCAACATCATCCTTGAAAACGGAAAAATCAAGATGGCAGTCAAGAGCTGAGCTATAGCCTGTGGGCTTTCCTACCTTGCCTATAACATCACCTCTGTAAACAGCCTGTCCTTCTGATACAGCCGGGGCATCCTGCAGCTGGCTGTATGTAGTTCTCCAACCGTTGCCGTGGTCGAGTTCTACAGTTACGCCGTCTATTTTATCCTTTGTTATACCAACGACCGTACCGTCTGAAGCAGCCATAACGTCTGTTCCCATAGGTGCGGATATACATATGCTGTCATTGGTCCTGTACTGTTCAAGAGTTCTGTCGAATATTCCTGTTTCAACGCTGTAGTCCATGACTATTTGGCCGGATACGGGCCATATCATTTCCTGGGAGTCATCAAATAATGAAAGCTCCGCATTTTCTCTTGCGGCTGCTGCGGGAGCGCTGTCAAGAGCACGTCTTGTTATTGCCTCTGTCTGAGCCTCGGCGGAGTCAGAGGTCGTCGTTTCGGCTGTGACCTCTGTGGTAAGCTTTTCCACATTGGACTTGTCAACAGGTGCGGCTTCTTCTTCAATATCCACGCTGTTGTCGCTTTCGCCGCCGCCTGAGTTAAGTATCGATATACCAAAGGCTATTAAAAGGAATACTGCCGCAAGGGTGTACAGTATCATATAAAAGCCCTTCTTATCATAATTTTCATTGTTGTTCATAAATACACCTCCTATGCCTATTATTGACCCGACATAAAAAAATATACTCTTTTTATCCCAAAACTTTAAATTATCTGTGTACAACTGTAAAAAAATGGTGTATAATTATATATACAATATAATAAATCGGAGGATAAATTTTATGATAATAAATTTAAAAGGCAGAAGCTTCCTTAAGCTGTTGGACTATTCATCCGAAGAGATAGGTCATCTTTTGGATCTTGCGGCAGACCTTAAGGATAAAAAGAAAAGAGGCGAGGCCGTAGACGAGCTCAGGGGTAAAAACGTTGCCCTTATATTTGAAAAGACAAGCACGAGAACAAGATGTGCCTTTGAGGTAGCCGCCAATGATTTGGGCATGGGCTCCACATACCTTGATCCGTCGGGTTCTCAGATCGGCAAAAAAGAAAGCATCGCCGATACCGCAAGGGTGCTGGGCAGGATGTATGACGGCATTGAATACAGAGGCTTTGGCCAGGATATAGTGGAGGAGCTTGCAAAATACGCAGGCGTTCCCGTATGGAACGGACTCACAAACGAATTCCATCCTACACAGATATTGGCAGATCTTCTTACAATAAGAGAACATTTGGGCAAGATACAGGGCATAAAGCTTGTTTATATGGGAGATGCTCGTTACAATATGGGCAATTCCCTTATGGTCGCTGCCGCAAAAATGGGTATGCACTTTACTGCCTGTGCGCCTAAGAAATATTTTCCCGATCCCAAGCTTGTGGATATATGCAGGCAGCTTGCCGAGGAGACAAGCGGTTCCGTAACATTTACCGAAAATGTGGATGAAGCGGTGAAGAACGCAGATGTAATATATACAGACGTATGGGTATCCATGGGAGAGCCCGATGAGGTGTGGGAAGAGAGAATAAAGGAATTATCACCTTATAAGGTGACTAAAGAGGTAATGGCAAAGGCCGGAAAAAATGCTATATTCATGCACTGCTTACCTGCTTTTCACGATCTTAAGACCACTATAGGCAAGGAAATGGGCGATAAGTTCGGTATCGAGGACATGGAGGTAACTGACGAGGTGTTTGAAAGTGAGCAGTCTGTGGTGTTTGACGAGGCCGAAAACAGGATGCATACTATCAAAGCCGTAATGTATGCGACTTTAAAATAAATCGGAGTGTTGATCATGAGTGACGATAAAAGAAAAATAATATACAGCGCAATGCAGCCATCGGGAGTACCGTCTCTCGGCAATTATTTAGGTGCGCTTAAGAATTGGAAATATCTGCAGGATGACTACGACTGTCTTTTTGCCGTGGCAAATATGCACGCCCTTACGGTAAGACAGGATCCGGCCGAGCTTAAAAAAAGGACAAGAAACCTTATAGCTCTCTTTCTTGCCATAGGCCTTGACCCTGAAAAGCATATTATATATGTACAGTCCGATGTAAAAGCTCATGCGGAGATAGCATGGATATTAAGCTGCTTTACCTATATGGGCGAGCTCAACAGGATGACGCAGTTCAAGGATAAGGCTGCAAAGCATTCGGACAACATAAATGCGGGGCTTTACACATACCCTGTGCTTATGGCGGGGGATATCCTCCTCTATCAAAGCGATCTTGTTCCGGTGGGAGCAGACCAAAAGCAACATCTTGAGATATGCAGGGATATAGCCGGCCGCTTCAACGGCATATACGGCAATGTGTTCAAGATACCCGATCCTTATATACCGAAGGTAGGAGCAAGGATAATGGGTCTTCAAAATCCCGAAAGAAAGATGAGCAAATCCGAAAGCGACAATCTGAACAACGTAGTATATATACTGGATGAGCCCAATGTTATAGCCAACAAAATAAAAAGAGCCGTTACCGATTCCGATACGGAGATAAGATACGGCGAGGATAAGCCGGGCATAAGCAATCTTTTGAATATATATTGCGGAGTGACCGACAGATCCGGGGAGGAAGCGGTCAATGATTTTAAAGGCTGCGGCTACGGCGAGTTCAAGAAAAGCGTAGGCGAAGCCGTTGTAGAGCATATGAGACCCATACAGGAGAGATTCAAGGAATATTCATCCGACAAGTCTTATATTGAAAAAGTAACTAAGGAAGGTGCTGAGAAGGCGTCTTACCTTGCAAATAAAACCCTAAATAAGGTAAAGAAAAAGGTCGGTTATCCGATGAATTAAGGAGGTAATTTTTATGAGTATCGTACCAATGAAGGAAAAGAAATTTGACATGGTCGGCTTCGGTGAAGTCATGCTGAGACTTTCTCCCGGCAATAAGGAAAAGATATCCAGAAGCGAAAGCTTTGAAAAGCAGGCAGGCGGTTCAGAGCTCAACGTAGCTTCGGGCGCAGCTTTCTTAGGCGTAAGAACGGCTATCATCACAAGGCTCCCGGACAACAAGGTGGGAAGGTTTGCAAAGTATAAAATAAGATACGGCAACGTTTCCGACGATTATATCATATATGATGACTCCAAGAATGCCAGACTTGGTATCTATTACTATGAAGCAGGCGCATATCCGAGAAAGTCATCAGTGGTATATGACAGAGCCAATTCCTCTATATGCACTATGAGTGCAGACGAGATCAATCCCAAGGTATTTGACAACACAAGGCTTTTCCATGTAAGCGGTATCACAATGGCTCTCAATAATAATCTGAAGGACATTGTTATCGATACGGTAAAGAAGTTCAAGGCGGCAGGTGCGGCTGTAAGCTTTGATGTAAACTACAGAGCAAAGCTGTGGAGCGAGGAAGATGCAAAGGCTGCCATACTTCAGGTATTGCCGTATGTGGACATACTCTTCGTATCAGAGGAGACTTCCAGAAGGATGATGCAGAAGACAGGCACTCTTGAAGATATAATGAAGAGCTATGCAGACGAATACGGATGCAAGGTTGTAGCGACCACAAAGAGGGAGGTTGTCAGCCCTACAAGACACAACTTCGGCTCCAAGCTCTATTATGACGGAAAATTCTATGAGGAGCCGGCTTACGAGAACATCGAGGTAATAGACAGGATAGGCTCAGGCGATGCCTATGTTGCAGGCGCTCTTTACGCTCTTCTTACCACAGACGATCCTATGGAAGCGGTAAGATACGGCAATGCCATGTCCGCCGTTAAGTGTACTACAAACGGCGATATGCCTGCCGCATCTCTTGAAGAAATACAGAGCGTTATAAAGTCTCATACTGCAGAGGGTCCTCAGGAGGAGATGAGCAGATAATGAGCTTTTGCAGCTGCAAGGACATAAAGTGTCCTCTTAACCCGGCAAATCACGACAAAGGTTGTGACCTGTGCATACAAAAATGCCTTAAGGATAATGAGATACCGAGCTGCTTTTTCAACAAGATAAATGAAAAAGTCGAAAATGGGGATTACACATTTATGGGCTTTGCAAAACATATACAAAGAAATATGAAATAACAAAAAGGAGGTACCGCAAAAAGTACCTCCTTTAACAATAACAGGCGCAATAGCCTCATTGACCGTGCGGCGCCGCAGATGATAATGAACATAAAAAACAAGACTGTCCTTTCGGACAGTCCTTCTTTTGTAAAAAATCCGAAATGCCGTTCCCTGTATTTTGACACCTAGCCAAGCTAGGTGGGTCATCGCAGCGATACAGTCTGCCTTCCTCTGCCCAAAGGGAATTAGCTTGAGGCCTGACATATGCAGCGCAATATAGAAATCCCGTAATAAAAATGTAGGTTCAAAATAGTTGGGTTGGCGAACATTCCAGACTATATTTACTTTCCTTGAATTAAGTATACTATATTATTTGTCACATTTCAAGGGTTTATGATTAAAATTATGTTACAGTTTTGCTACAAATGGGAAAGGGAGCATTTGTTTTCCAAAAAAATAATAAAGCTATTGTTTTTGTTCTGCAAAAGTGGTATAATTTAGGTAAATTAATATATAAGTTTAAAGGAGGATTTTTATTATGGCATTGGTAACCAGCACGGAAATGTTTAAGAAGGCTTATGAGGGTAAGTACGCTATCGGTGCATTCAACATCAACAATATGGAGATAATACAGGGCGTTACAAGAGGCGCTGCAAAGATGAATTCAGCTTGTATACTTCAGTGCTCCAAGTCTGCTCTTAATTATGCGGGCCCCAAGTATCTTTTGGGTATGGTAAAGGCTGCCGTTGATGAAACGGGCATCGATGTGGCTCTTCACTTAGACCACGGCCCGGATCTTGACACGGTCAAGGTATGTGTGGAGAACGGCTTCACTTCAGTTATGTTTGATGGCTCTCACTTTGAGTATGAGGAAAATGTTGCCAAGACTAAGGAAGTAGTTGAGTATGCACATGCTCACGGCGTAGTGGTAGAGGCTGAGCTCGGCAAGCTTGCAGGCGTTGAGGATGAGGTAAAGGTAGATGCTGCAAACGCTACCTATACAGATCCCGACCAGGCAGTTGACTTTGTTACAAGAACAGGCGTTGACTCTCTTGCTATTGCCATAGGTACAAGCCATGGCGCATATAAGTTCAAGGGCGAGGCTAAGCTTGACTTTGACAGACTTGAAGTCATTACAAAGAAATTAGACGAAGCCGGCTTCAAGGAATATCCTATCGTTTTGCACGGCGCTTCAAGCGTTGATCCTGCCGTTATAGAGCTTTGCAATAAGTACGGCGGCGCTCTCAAGGGCGCAAGCGGCATACCTGTGGAAATGCTGAGAAAAGCAAGCGGTATGGCTGTTTGTAAGATAAATATGGATACGGATATCCGTCTTGCCATGACTGCCGGCATAAGAAAGAGCTTTGTTGAAAAGCCCGAGGCATTTGATCCAAGAGGATACTTAGGCGTTGCCCGTGATATGATACAGGAATTGGTTGAGTACAAGATCGAGAAGGTATTGGGCTCAGTTGATTCTATGAAGTAATATACGAAAAACACAGTAATATATCAAAGAACATTTATTTATAAAAATAAGCGGATTTTGTTCAACAAAATTCGCTTATTTTGTCAAAAACCCCTTGGCAAAGATGTTTTTTTATGATATCATATCTTATAATTTTCAATTACAAAAGACTATACGGAAGGAGATAAAAAATGGCATACTATTATAAGGAACCGTCACATACCTTTAGCGAATACTTACTTGTACCGGGCTATTCATCAGCGGAGCATACTCCTGCCAATGCGAGCCTTGTGACGCCTGTCGTCAAGTACAGAAAAGGCAAGGAGGAATGTCCTCTTACCATGAATATACCTCTTGTGTCAGCTATAATGCAGTCGGTATCGGATGACAATATGGCTATAGCTCTTGCCAAGGAGGGCGGCATATCATTTATATACGGCTCCCAGACTGTGGAGCAGCAGGCTGAAATGGTCAGAAAGGTAAAGAACTACAAGGCAGGATTTGTCAAGAGCGATTCCAACATAAGACCGGATCAGACATTACAGGACATACTGGATCTGAAGGAAAAGACAGGCCATTCAACCGTAGCCGTTACGGAAGACGGTACGGCCAACGGCAGGCTTGTAGGCATAGTTACCAGCAGAGACTATAGGATAAGCCGTATGGATAGGGCAACAAAGGTATCGGAATTTATGACGCCTATTGAAAATATGATATATGCCAAAGAGGGTACCTCTCTCAAGGAGGCAAATGACATTATATGGGATAAGAAGCTCAATGCCTTGCCTATAGTAGACGAAAATCAGAGACTGGTGGCATATGTTTTCAGAAAGGATTACGACAGCCATAAGGAAAACCCCATGGAGCTTCTTGACAAGCACAAGAGATTTATAGTAGGCGCAGGTATCAACACAAGAGATTATGCTCAAAGAGTTCCTGCTCTTGTGGAAGCGGGAGCGGATGTTTTATGTATAGACTCTTCAGAAGGCTTTACGGAATGGCAGAGGCTGACTATAGATTGGATAAGAGAGCATTACGGCGATACCGTTAAGGTAGGCGCAGGCAATGTGGTCGATAAGGAGGGCTTCCGCTTTCTTGCAGAGGCAGGCGCCGACTTTATAAAGATAGGTATAGGCGGAGGCTCTATATGTATCACAAGAGAGACCAAGGGTATAGGCAGAGGCCAGGCTACGGCTGTTATAGAGGTAGCCGAGGCAAGAGATGAATATTTCAAGGAAACAGGCATATATATACCTATATGTTCGGACGGCGGCATAGTTCATGATTACCATATTACACTGGCTCTTGCAATGGGCTGTGATTTCTGTATGCTGGGCAGATATTTCTCAAGATTTGAGGAAAGCCCTACAAACAAGGTAATGGTAAACGGCAACTATATGAAGGAATACTGGGGCGAAGGCTCAGCAAGAGCAAGAAACTGGCAGCGCTACGATATGGGCGGCGCAAGCAAGCTTTCCTTTGAGGAAGGCGTGGATTCCTATGTTCCTTATGCGGGCTATCTTCACGATAACCTTATAGTGACTCTTTCTAAGGTAAAGCACACTATGTGTAATTGCGGTGCGCTTACTATCCCGGAGCTTCAGCAGAAGGCAAGGATCACTCTTGTTTCATCCACAAGTATAGTGGAAGGCGGCGCACACGATGTTGTGCTTAAGGATCAGTCTTCGATTTCAGGTAAATAAGTAACCAAACCTCCTCTTACGGGATAAAATAGTAAGAGGAGGTATTTTTATGTTAAAGGAAAGGGCAATATGCTATTACGAAAAGGGCTGCAATTGCTCACAGTGCATACTTAAGGCGGCAGAGGAGGAGTATGATATAAATATCCCAAAGGAGTGCTGCCAAAGCTGTGAGGGTATATATAACGGACTTGGTATAGGGAGTGTGTGCAGTGTACTTATAGGCTGTATCATGGTCATAGGGATAATCGATAGGGATGTAAGCTTAAGACGCCTTATTATGACGGAAAGATTCAACAAAAGATTTGGCTCTGTAAATTGCAGCTGCATCAAAAGAGACTTCGATTGCTGCAATATTATCGCCGGAGCTTGTGATATACTGGAGGATATCTTGACAGAAGGAAACAAAAATATTAAAATAAAATAAAGATAAATTTTGTTTTGCTGCTTTAAAAAGCAGCACAAATTTTATTTGGAAGGTTCTTTTTTTCTTACTTTAAAAAGTAAGCAAATTTTATGTATTTTTTGAGGAAGAAGTATCAAAAGCATTCGACATTTTTGATTTTGTTTTTTCTGTGTTTTTATATAAACTTTATTTATCTTACTTTAAAAAGTAAACAAATTTTATGTACTTTTTTGCGAAAAAAGTACCAAAAACGTTCAGCACTTTCGGCTTTGCCGAAAGCCGGCCTTCGGCCGTCGGATAAGTCTTTCCGTGCAATGGGGAGTTCCGATTCTCCCCACACCCCGGTGC
>CANPXH010000031.1 GCA_947585865.1 uncultured Clostridia bacterium | reverse complement strand
AAAAAAAATAGCCGCTGTCGGCACTTTCATTACTATTTGTGCCGACGCTTTAGCGGCGGAATGGAGATTAATATGAACGAAAACAAAGAGCTTTATGAAATTGCGGCAAATGCCAAGGAAAATGCCTATGCGCCCTACTCAGGCTTTAAGGTAGGTGCGGCGGTGCTTACTGCCGAAGGCATAGTATATACAGGTTGCAATGTAGAAAATTCCTCCTACCCCGCCACGATATGTGCAGAAAGGACAGCCATTACAAAGGCAATCTCCGAGGGCAGCAGAAATATAATAAAAATAGCTATCGCTTCAGACGGCAAAGAATATACGTACCCCTGCGGCGTATGCAGGCAGGTGATCTCCGAGCTCATGCCCGACGGTGAAATAATCATAGGTAACGGCAGTGACATAAAGGTATATAAGGCATCGGAGCTTCTTCCCCATGCTTTTACGCTGGATAGATAAGGTGATAGTATGACTTGGGATGAATTATATGCTGCCTGTGGTATATGCCGCCGCTGTCCTCTTTGCGAGACCAGGACAAATGTGGTGGTCGGCACCGGCAACAGAAACAGCGATATATTGTTTGTAGGCGAAGGCCCCGGCTACAACGAGGATATGCAGGGGCTACCCTTCGTAGGCGCAGCCGGCCGGCTTTTGGATAAAATGCTTGCAGCAATAAATCTTACACGGGAGGATGTGTATATTGCAAATATAGTAAAGTGTCGGCCTCCTCAAAACAGAGATCCTCTGCCTGCCGAGCAGGAAGCGTGTATAGTATACCTCCGTCAGCAGTTCAAGCTTATAAGGCCTAAGATAATAGTATGCCTTGGAAGGATCGCCGCACAGGCCATTATATCCTCCGATTTCAGGATAACCAGGCAAAGAGGTATATGGTACAACAAAAAGGGCATAGACATAATAGCTACATATCACCCTTCCGCCCTTCTCAGAGATGAAACAAAGCAGAAAAAAAGAGAAGCCTGGGAGGACTTTAAACAAATAAGAGATAAATTAAAAGAGGTCACAGCATATGAAGAATAATTTCCGATCTGGCTTTGTATCACTTATAGGCAGACCCAACGTGGGCAAATCCACACTTATGAACAGCCTTATAGGTGAAAAAATTTCTATTATTTCAAACAAGCCTCAGACAACAAGAAATAAAATACAGACTATACTCACCACAGATACATACCAGATAATATTTATAGACACTCCCGGCATACACAAGCCCAAGTCCAAGCTGGGAGATTATATGGTAAAAAGTGCCGAAAATTCACTTAATGACATAGATCTGGTGCTTTATCTCATTGAGCCTTATGAAAAAATAAAAGACAGCGACAAAGCCATATTGGACAGGCTCGAAAATGTAAAAACACCTGTTTTCCTTATCATAAACAAGATCGATACCGTGGAAAAGGAAGAGCTTCTAAAGGTGATAGACGCTTACAGGAGGGAATACGATTTTAAAGAGATCATTCCGATCTCCGCACTTAAGGGGCAGAACAAGAGCCTTCTCATGGACACTATAGAGAAATATCTTCCCGACGGGCCTAAGTATTTTCCCGATGATATGATAACGGATCAGCCCGAAAGACAGATCGTTGCGGAAATAATAAGAGAAAAAGCCCTTTATCTCCTTCAGGAGGAAATACCCCACGGAATAGCCGTGGAAATAACCTCAATGAAGGAAAGAGACGGCAAAAACATAATGGATATAGAAGCCACCGTATACTGTGAGAAAAGCTCTCACAAGGGAATAATAATAGGCAAGCAGGGTTCCATGCTCAAAAGGATAGGCTCTGATGCCCGGCGGGATATCCAAAGATTTTTAGGCTCACATATAAATTTGCAAATATGGGTAAAGGTCAAAAAAGACTGGAGAGACAGTGATTTTTTGCTTAAAAATTTCGGCTATGACTCCCGAAATATTTAACTTCCAGTTTTTAAATAGAATATAAAAGAAGCATATACAGAAAATATTATCATAAGGAGGAATTCTTATGAACGATTTTTTCTGGAATATATTTAAGACAAGCGGCAATATAGAAGCATTTATGGCATACAAGGATCATACAAAGGGTGAATATGATGACGGCAGAGAAGATAAGAGGTCTGATAATTCGGGAGAATTTTTCGGGTGAGGCCGATAAGTTTATAACTGTATTTGCCAAAGGCACAGGCAAAATATCCGTTTTCTGCAAGGGGGCAAGGAATACAAAAAGCCGATTCCTTTCCTCCACTGCCCTTTTTACATATGGTGATTTTATAATAAGGACTGCCACCAAAACACCCACGCTTATGTCCGCCGATGTAATAGACAGCTTTTATGCTCTTCGCACAGACTATGAGAAGACTGTATACGCCTCATATTTTATAGAATTTATAGACAAGTCTTTTTTGGAAAACGTGGCCGATGACAATGTACTTCTGCTAAGTATAAGAACACTGAAAAAAATGTGTTCTCCCGGCTGCAATACAAAGCTTACCGCCTGCATATTTCTCTTAAAGCTTATGGGATACATGGGCTATCAGCCCAATATGGAGGACAGCGATGTTTTATCTCTCGGCGATGCTGTCAAATATGCCATAGCCTATGTGCAAAATGCCGATATAAAAGACATTTTTTCGTTTGAACTGGAAGACAAGTATATATATGAGCTTGAGAAATTTTTATACGGCTATATAGACTACCATACAGAAATAAAATTAAAAAGCAGCAAAATAATCAAAAATCTCTATTGACAATCTTTATAACCGTGCTATACTTATATTAACAAACAAATATCGATTCTTCAGGGATAGGTGAAATTCCGTACCGGTGGTAAAGCCCACGAGCCTTTTGGCATGATCCGTTGCAATTACGGAGCCGACAGTAAAGTCTGGATGGAAGAAGAAGCATAAATTCCTGAGCTGTTTGGCTCAGTTTTTTATTTTTAGGATCCCTGAATATCAGGGATTTTTATATTGTGAGGAAATATTTATGGAATATATGAGGTATGCCATAGAGCTGGCAAAAAAGGGAGCAGGCTATGTATCTACAAATCCTATGGTAGGTGCGGTAATAGTAAAAAACAACAAAATAATAGGTCAAGGCTATCATATGAGATACGGCGAAGCCCATGCCGAGGTAAATGCATTTGAAAGCTGTACCGAGAGCCCGGAGGGAGGAGAGATGTATGTTACTCTTGAGCCCTGCTCTCACTACGGCAAAACTCCGCCCTGTGCCGAAAGAATAGTTAAAGAAGGGATCAAAAAAGTATATGTGGGCTGCCTTGACACAAATCCCAAAGTATCGGGCAGAGGGATAGAAATACTTAAAAACGCAGGTGTCGAAGTAATAACAGGCGTTATGGAAAAGGAATGCAAGGCCATAAATCCCATATTCTTTAAGTATATAGAAAAGCATATGCCCTACACAGTGCTTAAATCCGCAATGACTTTAGACGGCAAGATCGCAGCCTATACAGGAGATTCCAAATGGGTAACCGACGAAGAAGCAAGGCATATCGTACACATAATGCGGCATCAGCTCAAGGGTATAATGGTAGGCATAAACACAGTGCTCAAAGACGATCCCCTTCTCACCTGCCGCATAAAAGGAGGTATCGATCCCGTCAAAATAATAGCGGACTCAAGGCTGAGCATACCTCTTGACGCCAATGTATTAAAGGGCGAATGTATAATAGCCGCAGCAAAAAATCACGATACGGAGAAAAAGAAGGATCTTGAAAAAAAAGGGGCAAAAGTCATTGTCACCCAAGGAGATAACAAAGTCGATCTTAAGGAATTGATGAGCCGTCTTGCGAATATGAAAATAGACAGCATACTTTTAGAAGGCGGGGGAACTCTCAATTATTCGATGCTTTCAGAGGGGCTTGTCGATAAAGGAGTATTTTTCATAGCTCCCAAAATAATAGGCGGAAAAAATGCAAAAACTCCTGTTGAAGGACAAGGCATAGATATCATGGATAATGCCATAAGACTTATAAATACAGAAATAAAAAAGGTGGGAAACGATATTATGATATACGGAGATGTTAAAAATGTTTACGGGGATAATTGAAGAAGTAGGGAAGATCAGATACAAGGGTATGTCCTATCTGAAAATAGAAGCAAATAAGATATTGAAGGATATACGCATAGGAGACAGCGTGGCTGTAAACGGTGTTTGTCTTACAGTCACCGACTTTGACAAAACAACAATATCCCTTGATGTTATGAATGAAACGCTCGGCAGGACAAACCTAAGAGCCGCCCATATAGGAAACAGTGTTAATCTCGAAAGAGCAATGCCGATGAACGGGCGCTTCGGCGGTCATATTGTAAGCGGGCATATAGACGGCGTCGGAAAGATCACATCCGTTTCAAAAGACGGTATCGCATTATGGTTCACCGTTGCGGCAAGTGATGATATACTAAGGGGCATCGTTATGAAGGGATCTGTTGCCATAGACGGCGTGAGCCTTACAGTTGCCGAAACAGGCAGGGGCTTCTTCAAGGTCTCGGTAATACCTCACACCCAAGCAGCTACAACACTTTTAAATAAAAATATAGGAGATACGGTAAACATTGAGACCGACATCATAGGAAAATATATAGAAAAATTTTTATGCTCCAAAGGGGAAAATAATGTATTAGATATGGATACTCTTGTTGAAAACGGTTTTTAAAGGAGGATGGGATATGATAAATATAAATACGGTGGAGGAAGCATTGGAGGATATAAGACAGGGAAAAATCATTATAGTTGCAGATGACGAGGACAGAGAAAACGAATGCGACTTAGTCGCTTCTGCCCAGCTTTGCACTACCGAAACATTAAACTTTATGGCGACCCACGGAAAAGGACTTATATGCCTTCCCGCAGATGAAAATATCATTAATAATCTTGATCTGCCGCAAATGGTGGAAAACAATTCAGACAATCACTGCACTGCATTTACGGTGTCGATAGACCATATTTCAACAACAACGGGCATATCGGCGGAAGAAAGGGCCGTGACTGCCGTCAAATTCGCAGACGATGACTCAAAGCCCTGTGATTTCAGGCGGCCCGGGCATATGTTTCCGCTTCTTGCCAGACCAAAGGGTGTGCTGGAAAGACAGGGGCATACCGAAGCGACCGTTGATCTGTGCAGGCTTGCAGGCCTTAAGCCCTGCGGCTTATGCTGTGAAATAATGAAAGCTGACGGCACCATGGCAAGACTTAAGGATATGGAATGGCTGCAGCGCAAATATGGTCTGAAGCTAATCACGATAAAGGCTTTGACTGAATATATAAAGAAGACATCTCTTAAAAAGGAAGTATCCACCGTTCTCTCCACAAAATACGGTGATTTCCGTATAAACGGCTATCACGACCGGCTGACCGGCAAAGAACATATTGCGATGTATATGGGCAATATTGCAGACGGAGAGCCTGTGCTCTGCCGTGTACACTCGGAATGTCTTACGGGAGATGCCCTTGGCTCTGTTAAATGCGACTGCGGTCAGCAATATGACGAAGCTATGAAAAGGATCGCAGAAAAAGGCAGAGGTATACTTATATATATGCGGCAGGAGGGCCGTGGCATAGGCCTTATAAACAAGCTAAAGGCATATGAGCTTCAAAGACACGGCTTGGACACGGTAGACGCCAATATTGCTTTGGGCTTTCCCGAAGATATGCGCAGATACGACAGAGCCGCCGAAATACTTAGGGATATGGGAGTAAGGAAAATACAGCTTATGACAAACAATCCCGATAAAGTAAACAAGCTGGCGGCACTGGGGATAGAGATAACCGAAAGGGTACCTATTATTGTTGAACACAGCCATTGTGCCGATATCTATATGCGCACCAAACAGGAAAAGATGGGTCATATTTTAAATTTATAGGAGGATGACAATATGAAAAAATTAGAAGGCTATCTTTCAGGCAAAGGCAAAAAATTTGCCATAGTTGCATCACGTTTTAATGAATTTATAGTAAATAAGCTTGTATCCGGAGCAGAGGATGCCTTTATAAGGCACGGTGTCGAAGGGGATGATATATTCCTTGTGTGGGTGCCCGGCGCCTTTGAAATACCCTTTGCTGCACAAAGACTTGCAAAAAGCGGCAAGTACGATGCTGTTGTATGCCTGGGCGCAGTTATAAGAGGAGCCACCAGCCACTACGATCATGTATGCGCAGAGGTATCAAAGGGCATAGCAAATGTAGGGCTCAATACAAATACGCCTGTAATATTCGGTGTAGTCACTGCCGACAATATAGAACAGGCAATTGAAAGAGCAGGTGCAAAGGCCGGAAACAAGGGCTTTGATGCGGCTGTTTCGGCAATAGAGATGGCAGATCTTGCAGGCAGGCTTTGATACAAAAAGGGATACCGCATATCCGAACGAATGCAGTATCCCTTTTTTTATGAAATATGTGCGACATTTATAAGCAATATCCATGAAAGTCCGTAATATGTCACGACCGCCACAAGATCGTTTACCGTGGTGATAAGAGGGCCTGAGGCGACAGCAGGGTCTATTTTTATCTTATGGAAAAACATAGGCACGACCGTACCCACAAAGCTTGATATTATCATTGCCACGACCAGCGATATACCTACACAGCCCGATACGGAAAAGGCATATGCCCAACTATCCGTTTTAAACAAGGCTATATATATGCCTATGAATATAAAGGCTATCGAGCTTATCAAAAGGCCGTTACACAGCCCCACACGCATTTCCTTGAGAACAAGTATTATTTTCTGACTTGTCTTAAGGTTTTCATCCATAAGCACTCTTATTGTCACAGCAAGTGACTGTGTTCCCACATTGCCCGCCATATCCAATATAAGCGACTGAAAACACACTACAAGCGCTATCTGTGCCACCACATTTTCAAACATACCTACTACCGTGGATACACCTATACCCAAAAACAGAAGTATGACCAGCCAAGGTATTCTCTTTTTCATGCTTTCAAACAAAGGCTCGTCAATATCCTCCTCCGAAGTAAGACCTGCCAGCTTTGCATAATCATCGCCCAATTCATCATCTACAGCTTCGGCAATATCCTGAGCTGTTATAATTCCCAATATTTCCATATCCTTGTTCAGCACAGGTATGGAATCCTCGGAATAATCCATTATCCTCTCTATGCTGTCACTTATCTTATCATGATCCATAACATAGGGATAAGATGTGCTCATAAGAGGCTCCAGCTCCGTATGTTCCCTTGCTGTGATAAGATCCTTGAGATCCAAGGCACCGTAATATTTATCGTTTTCATCAACTACATATATCGTTGAGATATTATCGTTTTTCTCGGCCTGATCCACAAGTGCTTTCATTGCCCTTTTCACCGACATATCCTTTTCTATGACGATAAAATTTGTGGTCATCATACTGCCTATCTCATCATCTTCATATGACTGTATAAGCTGAATATCCGCACTTGCCTCTTCGTCTAAAAGCTTTGATATCTGTTCCTGAACATCATCATCCATTTCCTCCAGAATATCAACAGCATCGTCTGAGTCCATACTCTCGATGATCTTGGCGGCCTCGTGTATATCCAATTCCTTCAGATATTCGTCTGCATCCTCTAAATATGCATATATCTCGGAAATCCTCTCGGGACCCAATATTTGATAAAGATGATCTCTTTCCTTTTCCGAAAGCTGTTCAAAAGCATCCGCTATATCATTGTCGTGATAGTCTTCCAAAAGCTCTGTCAGCTTACCGTCATTTATATTGCTTCTTATCAAGCTGACAAGCTCTTCTGCATAGTTCGGTTCTCTATCCATATGGACCACCTCTTTTCTATCTTTTAATTATAGTTATATTATGCATTCAAGTCAAGGTAAATATTTCGATTCTTTAAAAGATAATAAAATAAAAACTCCCGAAAATATCGAGAGTTTTATGTCATTTCATTTTTAAGCTTCGGCCTTATGTATGCAAAAAATACCGTCAGAGTAAAAAGTGAACCGACTATATCGGAAATGGCGCTTGCATAAAATATGTTCTCAAGTTTTGTAAAAACAGGCAGCACAGCCACGCATACTATGTACAGCACCTTTCTGAAAAAGGAGATAGGAAAAGCGTACCTTATCTTTCCCATAGCCGTAAGTCCGTCTACAAAGGCATACTGAACCGCCACGCCCAATATTCCCAATGTATATCTTGAAAGAAATCTTGCCGTAAGCTCTATTGTTTCATTGTTTCCGCTGAATATCCTTACAAAAACACGGGGCATCGACTGGGAAAGTATAAGGAGTATGCCTAAATATATGCCGCAAAGCACAAGTACATATTTAAAGCTCTGCATTACTTTTTTGTAGTTGCCCGCTCCGTAATGGAAGCTGAAAAGAGTGCCGCAGCCTGTTGTAATGCCCTGCCCCGGATTGTTTACAAGTATCATAAAGCTTTGTATTATTGCAGCGCAGGCTATATACTTATCCCCTGTAATTTCACCGCCGTAACGTCTTATCTGTACATTCAAAAGCACTATCATAAAATTATCCAAAAGCGTAATGAGAAATGACATTATCCCTATTGAGAGTATCCTTATGATCGTTGCTATGCTGTATAGACCCACGCCGATATTTATAGTCAGCTTTTTGCATATAAGGAACCTGAGCACATATACCATAGTGCATATCTGAGAAATAACGGTAGCTATGGCAGCACCTCCGACACCCATATCAAAGCCGTATATAAATATAGGATCCAATATCACATTTGCAACGGCACCTATCACAACCGAGAGCATACCCTCTCGGGCATGACCCTGAGCCAATATGAACTGATTCATGCCCATACCTATAAGAGAAGCGGCAGTGCCTAATATATATATGGTAAAATAAGCATTGGCAAGAGGATATATGTTTTCGCTTGAGCCTAACATATAGAGTATATTCCTCTTAAACAAAAGTGCAGCCAATGTAACGGCAATACTTATGATGCAAAGCATAAGCGCCGAATTGTTTATTGCCTTTTGAGCCTGTACCCTGTCACCCCTGCCCAGACTTATGCTTGCAAGAGAAGCGCCGCCTATGCCTACCATAAAAGCAAAGGCTGTGATCGCAGTAAGGGCAGGAGCGCATATGCCTATAGCCGCCAGAGAAAGCTCTCCCGTACCTTCTATATTGCCTACAAATACTCTGTCTACTATACTGTAGAGTATATTGAAAAATTGGGCAAGCATAGCCGGTATGCCCAGCTTGAATACCAGCTTTGGTATAGATACAGTATTAAATTCCTTTTCCATAGTAACACCGACTTTACGATACAAAGTAAGAAAACAAGGGGTGCGATCAACACACCCCTTAAATATCCTTATTCTTCTGTTTTGCTTCTTTCAGGCTTTGGGAGACACGCCTTTCTGGAAAGGTTTATTCTTCCCTGATCATCTATTTCGGTAACTCTTACCTCAATAATGTCGCCTTCCTTTACAACATCCTCCACTCTGTTCACTCTTTCGTGAGCAAGCTTTGAAATGTGTACAAGACCTTCTGTTTCAAATCCTATTTCCACAAAAGCGCCAAAGCTCATTATCCTTGTGACCTTGCCTTCATAAACTCTGCCGACCTCGGGACCCTTGTCTATCATCTTTATCATTTCGACAGCCCTTGCAATAGCCTCGGCATCCGGGCTTGATACATATATCTTGCCTTCGTCTTCGGTATCTATCTTATCGACTCCTGAAAGCTCTATTATCTTGTTGATAGTCTTTCCCTTTGAGCCTATTACCTCAGCCATCTTATCCGGGCTTATCTGTATGAACTCGATCTTAGGCGCATACTTTGAAAGCTCCGGTCTTGGCGCAGGGATAGCCTTGAGCATTACCTCATCAAGTATATAATTTCTTGCCTTGTGTGTATTCTCTATAGCGCCCTTTATTATTTCGGGAGTAAGACCCTGTATCTTCATATCCATCTGTATGGCTGTGATACCTTCATGAGTACCTGCCACCTTAAAGTCCATATCGCCGAAGAAGTCTTCTATACCCTGTATATCCGTAAGAAGAATGAAGTCATCATCCGTATCGCCTGTAACAAGGCCGCATGATATGCCGGCAACAGGCTTCTTGATAGGCACGCCTGCAGCCATAAGCGAAAGTGTGGAGCCGCATACGCTTGCCTGTGAAGTAGAGCCGTTTGAACTGAGCACTTCTGACACAAGTCTTATGGCATAGGGAAATTCCTCTTCACTTGGTATTACGGGAAGAAGCGCTCTTTCTGCCAATGCGCCGTGTCCTATTTCTCTACGGCCCGGACTCCTTGAAGGCTTAGCCTCGCCTACTGAAAAGCCGGGGAAATTGTAGTGATGTATATATCTCTTTGAGACCTCGCTTGTATCAAGGCCGTCAAGCTTCTGTACATCGGCCATAGAACCAAGAGTGGTAACTGTCATTACCTGAGTCTGACCTCTCTTGAATATAGCTGAACCATGTGTTCTGGGAAGGAAATCCACCTCTGCTGAAAGAGGTCTTATCTCGTCTAAGGCTCTGCCGTCGGGGCGCTTATGCTCTCTTAATATCATACGCCTTACCGTTTCCTTCTCGTATTTATATATAGCCTCACCTACGGCTTCGGCAAAGGCCTCCTCATCCTCATTGCCAAATCTGTCGAAAAGATTTTCGCCAACCTCAGCTTCTATTTCCGCTATTTTTTCATCTCTTATCTGCTTCATATCGGTGAAGACAGCTTCTTCCATTCTCTCGGCAGGGATGAGCTCCTTGATTGCCTCATAAAAATCATGATCCACAACGTGCTCTTCATAGGAATGCTTTTCTTTGCCTAATTCTGCAACGATGCCGTCTATGAATTTACATATCTCAACGTTCTGCTTATGACCAAACATAATGGCGTTGAACATTTCATCGTCTGTAACTTCATCTGCGCCTGCCTCGATCATCATTACCTTTTCCTTTGTAGATGAAACTGTAAGATTCATTCTGCTTAGCTTCTTTTGCTCCGCAGTAGGGTTGATGATATACTCTCCGTCGATCATACCTACAGATACGGAAGCTGTAGGTCCGTAGAACGGTATGTCGGAAATTGAAAGCGCTACAGATGAGCCTATCATTGCGCATATTTCAGGTGAACAATCCTGATCCACACACATAACAAGTGCATTTATTGAAACGTCATTTCTGTAATCCTTTGGGAAAAGAGGTCTTATAGGCCTGTCAATAACTCTGGCAGTAAGTATGGCCTTTTCGGAAGGTCTGCCCTCTCTCTTTGTAAAGCCTCCCGGTATCTTTCCTACGGAATACATTTTTTCCTCATAATCTATTGAAAGAGGGAAAAAGTCAATGCCTGCCCTGGGCTTCTCGGAAGCGGTTGCAGTCACAAGCACCATGGTATCACCGTATCTTACGATACACTCTCCGTTAGCAAGCTCTGCTACCTTGCCTATTTCAAGGCTAAGCTCTCTGCCTGCAAGTTCCATCTTATAAATTTTGCTCATAAATTTTCCTCCTTGATAATTATTTTATCAAAGTGGCTTCGGCAATTTTTAGCTTAAAAATTCATTTACATACATAAACAAATTTTTAAACTAAAAATATTACCCTGCCACTCTGACCTGTAAAATTCAAGGCGTGGTGAGTCAACACCACGCCTTAATTTAAAAATTACTTTCTTAAACCTAATGCAGCAATAAGCTCACGATATGCGACAACGTCCTTTGACTTGATATAATTTAAAAGGCCCTTTCTCTGACCAACCATCTTAAGAAGACCTCTTCTGGAATGGTGATCCTTCTTGTGCTCCTTTAAATGCTCAGTAAGGTGATTGATCCTCTCTGTGAGTAAGGCAACCTGTACTTCGGGAGAGCCTGTGTCGTTTTCGCTTCTGCCAAACTTAGCAATAATAGCTTTCTTGTCCATTTTGTTTTCCTCCTTTAATAAATTAAAACCTGATGCTAAGGAACGGTCGGAGAATCCTGAACCTGAACATCGGTCACATACAAGGTATATACTACCATATATCTCCATAAAATGCAAGTATTTTTTTTGCTTTTTATATTTTTGTAATGTTAAAGCTCATATTTGAGAACATCGAGAGAGTTTTCGCAGAATATACATTCTCTCATATCTCTTTTAAGCTGAGAGATAAGCTTTTCTTTACTTTCAAACTTGATCTCGCCTCTTATCTTTTTGTAGAAAGTAATTATTATTTCCTTGCCGTATATATCCTTATTGAAATCGAATATATGCGTCTCGATCTTTCTGTGATCTCCGTCAAATGTAGGATTCTTGCCTATATTTGACATTCCATAATATTCCTTTTTGTCCGCTAAAACAGTGGAAAAATACACTCCGTCGGGCGGCAGCAGTTTCTTTTTGTCGGGCTCTATGTTCACTGTGGGAAAGTTCATGCTTCTCCCTCTTTCATAGCCCTTCACTACCTTGCCCATAACAAAGTACGGCTTATTCAAAAGCATTGCCGCATACTCCATATTGCCTTCTTTTATAAGTCCTCTTATCCTTGTGCTGCTTACTCTTGCACCGTCTACCTTTACCCGTGGTATCCCTATGACAGTTATGCCCTTTTGGCGGCCCAGCTCTCTGAGAGTGTCTATATTGCCTGCTCTGTTTTTGCCAAAGCAATAATTTTCACCTACCACAAGAACACGGCAGTTTGTTCTGCTGTACAGCAGTTCCACAAATTCTTCCGGAGAAAGTGAAGCAAAATCATAGTCAAAAGGATACTGTATAAGGATATCCACACCTGTCCTTGCGGCAACATATTTCTTTTCTTCCACAGAAAGTATCGTTCTGAAGTTTTCTATCTTGCCGAAGAGATCCACAGGATGAGGATCAAATGAAAATATAACAGCCTTATAGCCGCATTTTCTCCTATAATCCAGCACAGTTTTTATAAGCTCCTGATGACCCAAATGTATGCCGTCAAAGTTTCCTATGGCAACAGCGCTTTCTTCTTCAATTTTAAAGTTCCCCGTTTCGTATATCTTCATACTATCACCTATATAAGCATGGTAACAGGCTTTATATATCCGTCATTGACCCTATATATGCCGATAAGTCTGTCATTTTCGTCATAGACTCTCAGCTTTTCGCCCTCTCTTACGACCTTATCAATATAGTTTAAATGTATCTTATTTCCGTTATATAAATATTTATGAGCCTTTTCGCTGACAGTTACCTTTGTGTGATCGCCAAGGACACTTTCCACATCGGATATAATATCCTTAACGAGCCCGTTTGCAACGGCTGATTTAAATTCATCGAGCTTTATGCTGTCCTCTATGTAAAAGCTGCCGCTCCTTGTCCTTACAAGATCCGACATACATCCGCCGCAGCCCAGCTTTTTGCCTATATCGCTGCAAAGGGTCCTTATATATGTACCCTTTGAGCAAAGCACGGTAAATATATATTTGTTATATTCTTTTTTATTTATGCCGCTTATATCATAAATATTTACAAGCCTTGTCTTTCTTTCTACTTCCTTGCCTTCACGGGCAAGCTCATAGAGCTTTTTGCCATTTATCTTTATGGCGGAATACATAGGCGGGATCTGCTCATACTCACCGATAAAAGACTCTATAGTCTTTATGACGCTGTCTTCCGATACATCGACATTCTTTTGCTCAATAATATCGCCTGAAATATCCTCTGTGGTCGTAGTGATACCCAAAGTAATCTCAGCCCTGTATTCTTTAATATCGGCGGCTATCTGCCCTGCAAGCTTTGTTGCCTTGCCGATACATATGGGAAGCACGCCTTCCGCATCGGGATCAAGGGTGCCCGTATGCCCCGTCTTTATTCTGTCAAGCTGCTTCCTCACAATGTTTACAACATCATGGGAAGTATATCCTTTTTCCTTATAGATATTTATAAATCCGACCAAATCATTGTTCATTGCGTATCTTATCCTTAAGTATATCAAGTGCCTTTGACATAACTTCTTCTATATTTCCCGTGACAGAAGCGCCCGAAGCCAGCTTATGACCTCCGCCGCCAAACTGTAATGCGACCTGATTCACGTCTATCTCGTTGGAACGGAAGCTCAGCTTTACAATACCGTTATCTCTTTCCGTAGCAAAAAGAGCAAGCTCCGCATCTCCCGTGTTCAGGAGATAGGCCACTATGCCGTCAAGGTCGTTGGCCGTTGCTCCTACGGAAGCCATATCCTCTTTTGTGAGATATGTAAATGCGATACGGTCTTCCAAATACATTTTATCTATTGCAAGAGCAAACGCCTTTGCCTCGGTAAGGCTGTGCTCATACATAAATTTAGAATGTATCCGCCCCGTATCGACGCCTGCCGTTACAAGCTTTCCTGCGATCATATGAGTACGCTCGGATGTGCAGCTGTGCTTGAATCCTCTTGTATCGGTAAGTATGCCTGTATATATAGCCGTGGCTATGTCCGTATCTATGCTCACAAATTTGCTTATCACCTCATAGACCACCTCGGATGCGGAAGAGGCATCACCGTTTACTATATTATTTTGGGCAAAATATGTGTTGCTTATATGGTGATCTATATTGTATGTCTTTTCCGCCCTTTCAAATACCTCCTTGGCATCTCCCAGCCTATCGATATCACCGCAGTCAAGGGCAAAGAATATTTCGGGAGCAAGCTTTGAAGGATCTCCTTTGTATACATATTCTCCACCCTTTAATATGTTGAATTTTTCCGAGTAATTATCCAGGAGTATCACAGGCGTTTTGCCGAGAGCAGCCATAGCCAAGGCAAAGCCGAAGCATGAGCCTATGGCATCTCCGTCGGGATTGGTATGGCCTGCGATAAATATAGTCTGTACATTATCTATATCTTTTAATATGGAGTTTTCGTACATAATTATTCCTCCCGGCTGTTTATATCCTTTATTATTTTATCTATTTTGAAGCTGTACTCCAACGAATCGTCTAATATAAATCTGAACTCAGGTGTTATCCTCAGATTTATCCTGTTTGCTATAAGGCTTCTTATATATCCCGAAGCCTTTTTGATAACATCCATTACCTCGGCCTTCTTTTCATCGTCACCCAGTACGCTGATATATACCTTGCAGTATTTAAGATCGTTTGTGGTATCCACCTTTATAACTGAGGTTATAACTCCTATCCTTGGATCTTTCATATCTGCTCTGAGTATTTCGGAAAGCTCTTTTTTGATCTCGTCATTTATACGGATCATTCTGTTATTGTTCTTCATTACTGCTTGATCTCCTCCATAACAAAGGCTTCCACTATGTCGCCTTCCTTAATGTCGTTGAACTTATTGAAGAGCAGACCGCACTCATAGCCTGCGTTTACTTCCTTAACATCATCTTTGAAACGCCTGAGAGTAGCAAGCTCTCCGTCATATACAACAATACCGTCTCTTATGATCCTGACCTGAGCATTTCTCACAAATTTACCGTCTGTAACATAAGAACCGCCTATAGTGCCTACGCCGCTTGCCTTAAAGAGTTGTCTTATCTCTGCATGACCTATTACTTTTTCTTCATATACAGGGTCAAGCATACCCTTCATTGCCGCAGTAATATCCTCAATGGCATTGTATATTACTCTGTACAGTCTTATATCTACCTTCTGATCCTCGGCAACGCTCTTTGCTGATGCCTCCGGCCTTACATTAAAGCCTATTATAATGGCATTGGATGCGCTGGCAAGCATAACGTCAGACTCGGTAACGGCACCGACGCCGCCATGTATTGTTCTTATCCTTACCTCGTCATTTGAAAGCTTTTCAAGACTTGCTCTTACGGCCTCTACAGAGCCTTGGACATCTGCTTTTATGACTATATTGAGTTCCTTTATATTGCCGCTCTGTATCTGAGAGAACAGATCGTCAAGACTTACCTTTTGAGGCGTTTCCTTTATAAGATCTTCCCTGCTCTTGGCAACTACGCTTTCAGCAACCTGTCTTGCTTTCTTTTCGTTTTCAGCCACATAGAACATATCGCCTGCCATAGGCACCTCGTTGAGTCCCAATATTTCAACGGGCACAGATGGACCGGCCTTCTTTACCTTTTGACCCTTGTCGTTCATCATGGCTCTTACTCTGCCATATGTGCTTCCGGCAACTACGGGATCGCCTACCTTGAGCGTACCGCTTTGCACAAGCACTGTGGCAACAGCGCCTCTTCCCTTGTCAAGCTGAGCCTCTATAATATTTCCTCTTGCTCTCTTATTGGGATTTGCCTTGAGCTCCTTCATTTCGGAGGCAAGTATTATCATTTCCAAAAGGTTGTCTATACCTTCCTTGCTTACGGCTGAAACAGGCACACATATGGTTTCTCCGCCCCAGTCTTCGGCTACAAGGCCATATTCCACAAGCTCCTGCTTCACCCTGTCGGGATTTGCTCCCGGCTTATCTATCTTGTTTATTGCAACTATTATCTCTACGCCTGCAGCCTTTGCATGGTTTATTGCCTCTATTGTCTGAGGCATAACGCCGTCATCGGCAGCTACAACAAGCACAGCTATATCTGTGACCTGAGCGCCTCTCATTCTCATTGCGGTAAATGCCTCATGGCCCGGTGTGTCAAGGAAGGTTATGGGCTTGCCTGCCACAGACACCGTATAAGCGCCTATGTGCTGGGTTATGCCGCCTGCTTCCTGAGCCGTAACGTGAGAATGCCTTATGGCGTCAAGAAGAGATGTTTTGCCGTGGTCAACATGACCCATAACAACTACGACAGGAGGTCTTTCCAGCAGATCCTCCTCTCTATCCTCATCCTCCTTGAAGGCTTCCTCAAGAAGATCTATTTCCTCGGCCTTTTCCACTATAATATCCATTTCTTCACATATAGCTTCGGCTGTTTCAAAATCGATCTCTTGATTTATGCCTGCCATTATACCGGAGTTCATAAGACGCATCACAATATCCGAAGCGCTTCTTCCCGTTTTCTCCGCAAGCTCCTTGACTGTTATGCTGTCGGCTATTTGGATAACAAGGATATCGTTTTCCGGTACATCAACTGTTGTTATTTCCTGTACCGTCTGATTTTTATTTTTCTTATTCTTCTTCTTTTTCTTTGGAGAAATATTGTTCTGAGGTGCAGCCTCCTGCTTTCTTTCCTCGTTTTTGGATTCTCGTGAAGGCTTTTGTCTTCTTTCCTCATTTTTGCTCTCAAAGGAGGATCTCTGCTTTCTGTCCTCATTTCTGAACTCAAAGCCTCTTTGCTTCCTGTCCTCATTTTTTCCTTCGGGAGCAGGTCTTTGTTTTCTGCCCTCGTTTTTTCCTTCGGGAGCAGGTCTTTGCTTTTTGTCCTGTCTTTCAAATTTGGTTCTGGTCTCTTTGCCTGCTTCGGGTCTTACAGTTCTTTTGGTTTCGCCTCTTGTATTCTTGCCTGAAGATATCCTTACTGTCTTTTTGATACCCGGCTTTGCTTCTTTTTTAGGCTCATTTTTTTCGCCGTGCTCCGTTTTTTCAACAGCAGACGCTTTCTCCTGTTTATTGCCGCCCTTATCGGAATAAGACTTCATAATATCATTTGCAATGCTGTCTTCTATAGCACTCATATGATTTTTGACCGTTACTCCAAGCTCACCGAGCTTTTCTATAAGTTCCTTGCTGTTAATTCCCAATGTCTTCGCCAATTCATGTACTCTTGTTTTAGACAATAGAAACACCTCCTATCGATACAAGGGATAAACCCTGATACTATTTACTATAATCAAGCTCTGTCATAAGTTTCTGTGCAAAGCCTTTATCGGTAATTGCAAACACCGAACGTTCATATCGACCGATACATCCGCTCAGCTCTTCCTTATCCGAGCATATCAGCCATGGCACATTATAAAATTCACACTTATTTATATACTTCTTCTTAGTATTATCAGAAGCATCCCCTGCTATTATCACAAAATATGCTTCACCCTTTGCGATAAGACCTTCTGTAATTTCGCCTGTATTCATTTTGCCCGCTCTCTGGCAAAGCGAAAGTAATGAGCGAACTTTTCTTTCCATCATTTTGATGACCTCTCAAGCTGCTGCTTAAGCTGATCGTATATATCCTCTGGCACCTTTGACTTAAAGGAACGTTCAAGCCCCTTGCTTTTAAAAGCCTTTTCAAGACATTCCGTGCTGTTGCATATATATGCGCCTCTGCCCGGCTTTTTCCCTGTGGTATCGAGAGAAAACTCGCCCTCATCGTTTCTCACTACCCGTATGAGTTCCTTTTTGCTTTTCATTTCCTGACAGCCCGTACATTTTCTCATGGGGATTTTTTTCTTGATCATAAGCATGCCCTCCGTCAGAGATCAATTTTCATCATATTTCTCATCGTCTTCCGCATCTGCGTCTTCCGCTTCGTCATACTCTTCATCGTACTCAGGCTCATCATACTCTTCATCGTACTCCGCCTCGTCATACTCTTCATCATATTCTGACTCGTCATATCCTTCGTCATCTTCGGACTCAGCATATTCTTCGTCATCTTCAGGCTCGTCGATGCTGGCAAAATCTATAAAGTTTGTGGAGCGTGCCTGAGTCTCGCTCTTTATATCGATCTTCCAGCCTGTAAGCTTGGCTGCAAGGCGTACATTTTGTCCTTCCTTGCCTATAGCCAATGAAAGCATTGAGTCGGGTACGACTACCTTCGCATTCTTTTCATCTTCGCTTTCGGTTATTTCAACAGCTACCACCTTAGACGGTCTCAGTGCTGCGGCTATGTATTCCGCAGGATCCTCGCTCCATGGTATGATATCTATCTTTTCGCCGTTCAGTTCATTAACGATGGCGTCTACTCTTGAGCCGTTCTGTCCTACGCAAGCGCCTACCGCATCTACTCCCTCTACATTGGAATATACAGCCATTTTAGCCCTTGAGCCCGCTTCTCTTGCAATTCCCTTTATCTCGACCGTACCGTCGTATACTTCGGGAGACTCCAATTCAAAAAGTCTCTTGATAAGCTCATAATGTGTTCTTGAAACCTTTATCTGAGGATCTTTATTGGTCTTTACGACCTTAAGGATATACACCTTTATTCTGTCATTGAAATTATATTTTTCACCGGGTATCTGCTCTGAAAGAGAAAGCACCGCATCCATTCTTCCCAGCTTGACTATAACATTGCCCTTGCCGTCTATCCTTTGGACAATGGCTGTGTCGCATTCCCTTTCCTTTGCCGCAAATTCACTGAATATTTTTTCCCTTTCAGCCTCTCTCAGCTTCTGCACGACTATCTGCTTTGCGCTTTGCGCTGCGCTCCTTCCAAAGTCCTTTGGCGTCACGTCTTTGTCTACAAAATCTCCCAGCTCATACATCGGATCAAGCTTTCTGGCATCCTCAAGAGATATCTCGATAAAGTCGTCAAAAGCTTCTTCAACGACTTCTCTTTTGGCATAAGCTTTCATCTCTCCCGTTTTCCTGTCTACCTCAACCCTTATGTTGGAGTAGTTGCCATACTGCTTCTTGCAGGCAGTGACCAAAGAATTTTCTATAGCTTCAAATATCACTTCCTTGTCAATACCCTTTTCCTTTTCTATAAGACCAAGAGCCAATATTAATTCCTTGCCGTTCATTTTATTTTCCTCCTTATAGTATAACGACCAATCTGGTAGCAGCGACTTCATCTCTGCCAAAGCTCAGTTCATTTCCGTTTTCATCCGATATGACTACTTTATCATTTATAAGCCCCACAAGAGTTCCCCGAAACTCTTTTTTCTTATCTATTGCCTTGTACAGCTTTACATCCACAAGTCTGTCCTTATATTTAATATATTCATTATCTCTTTTCAGTATCCTGTCTAAACCGGGAGAACTGACTTCCATTATATAAGGCTCCTCCGTCAGGTCATCTCCAAGCTTTTTATCAAGGGCTCTGCTGACGGCCTCACAGTCATTTATTGTGACCCCGCCCTCTTTTTCGATATATAGCCTTAAATACCTATCCGGACCTTCCTTTACAAATTCGCAATCCACAAATTCAAGCCCCATATCTTCAAGCATAGGCTGAGATACATCCTCAACAAGCTTAACAATTTCTTTCGCCTGCACGGCATTCACCTCCCGTTTGCCTTTAATATAAAACGAGAGCGGGATGACCCACTCTCTTACGAACCTCTCTGTAACGAATACAGTATAACATCTTTATACATATATTTCAAGTATTTTTTACTATTTTTTGAATATTTTTTTTTACAGATATTAAAATAATAATAAAAAAACAGTGAGGTATAATATCATGAGAATAAGAGCAAGAAGACCATGTTCCCACTTTAAGCCCATAGATGAATCATCTGCTTCGCCCAAATGCAGCAGATGCATTTATTACACGGCAAAAAGCTGCCGCAGAAATATATTGGATGAGATCGACTATCCCGATGACGATTTATATTGAGAAATTCCCCGAAATATGTTAAAATATAATAAACATATTGAAGAGAGGGGAAAATTATGATAAAGATATTGGCCGACAGCGGCTGCGACCTAACAGAGGAAATGAAGAAAAATACCGATATAAAAACGATACCGCTCACTCTCCAGCTTGGCGACACCGTATATATCGACGATGAAAATTTGGACACGGATAAATTCAGGGAAGAACTCAGGCAGCATAAGACCGACAGGAAAACATCCGCTCCCGCTCCCGGTCTTTTTGCCGAAAATATACAAGAAGGCGTGCCGAATTTTATAGTGACTCTGTCAGCGGGAGTAAGCGGTTCATACAACAGTGCGGTAAGCGGAGTGCAAATGTATAAAGAAGACCATGACAAGGAAGACATTTTCGTGGTAGACAGCATGAGCGCTTCTACCGGGGAGACACTTATAGTGGATAAGCTTATGGAGCTGGACAAAAAAGGGCTGGATTTTAACGCCATAAAAAAAGAAATAACCGCCTTCAGAGACGATCTTAAAACATACTTTATACTTGAAAATTACGATACATTTGTGGATTCGGGAAGACTTAATCCCTATGTTGCAAAAATTGCAAAAATGCTCAATATAATACCGATATGCGGAGCCGAAGGCGGAAAGGCCGTGCTGCGTGGCCAGGCAAGGGGAGTCAAAAAAGCATATGCCAAGCTTTTAAGCTTTATGGAAAAGGAAAATGTAGACACGGAAAACAGGATACTTGCCATCAACCACATCGGCTGCCGCAAAAAGGCCGAGGAGCTTATGAGCATCATCACCGAAAAATTTAAATTCAAGGACACCGTTATAATACCTAAAGCAACGGGATTGTGTTCGCTGTATGCCGATATAAACGGATTGATCATTGTATTCTAGCTGTTTGCAGATGATGTGTATAAATTGTAAATTCCCGCACGGTATAACAGCCAATGCATTATGCCGTATCGGGAAATCTGCAATTTACCGTATTTTCCGTAAGGAGCGGATACAATCATTTTCATTGATACACATATGATAGCCGCCGGCTCTCAGGCAAATGTCGTGTATCGGCAGCAATAATTTCAATACACATTCATATACCGAAACAATATGCAAACATCAAAGCACATATCGACAGGAGATATTATGAAGGACAAATTCTATTTTGCGGAAAAACACTTTTTATATTTTATGGCATATTCTGTTATCGGCTGGATATATGAAGTCTTTTTGGAGGTCGCAGTATACCGCTGGGGTTATTCGGACAGAGGTATTCTCATTGGACCTTACTGCCCGGTATACGGCGTAGGCGCTCTTATTTTTTTATTCACGGTATATAAGCTCATAAACGGCAAGGAAACAAAAAAGCGCATTTTGTTTATCCCAGTTGTATTTGTGCTGTGTTCTCTGAGCGCAACCCTTACAGAGCTTATCGCATCATATGTATGCGAATTTTTCACAGGCAAATGGCAATGGCAGACCTATGCCGATTATAAATACAACTTTCAAGCAAGGATAGCGCTTTCTCCGTCTGTCAGATTTGGTATAGGCGGAGTGATATTTCTGTATATATTACAGCCGATTTTTGAGGCCGCAGTAAATAAAATAAGCAGAAAAAATATCGATATCATATTTTTTCTGCTTATTACGCTATTCATATTCGATCTGCTTTACTTTTTTGTAAAAATATAGCTCACAGATGTACTTTTAACCAAGCGAACAGATCCTCCGACAAGCTGTATATATTCTTTTCGGAAGACATACTGCGCATTTTTTCGTAGGTCTCAAGTATCTTTTTATCCTCTTTGGATACCAATGCGGTTATCTCGGACAGACCTCTGACAAAGCTTCCCGTTTCGTCATAGTACATTGCTCTGATAACAAAGAAAGCCGTTTTGTACAGATCGATCAAAAATCCGATATTTTTCTCGTGCAGCATATTGTGTATACATCCGTGATAAATATTGCACAGACCTATTTTGACAGCTCTCTTCACAGCAGCCTCGTCTATCAAATGTCTTATGAATCCCAGATCGCCCTTCACAGGCGTCGTATCAAAATACAAGTGGAAAAGATCAGAAGGCTCCCAATGTTCCAATTCGGATCTGCCCGCTATAAATCCGCATATCTTATCTCTGTTATTCATCTTGTTGAGCACTGACTCATACTTTATCAGGTCGCCGAAACTTATATTGTCAAGTATAACTACCGTGTCTATATCGCTCATGGGGATCTCTTCTCCCCTGCCGTAGCTTCCCTGCACACCTATAAATATGACTCTGTTTTTAAATTCTTTCTCGATTTTGCTGCAAAAGGTTTTCATAAATCTGTTAATTTTTATTTTAAAATTAAAATCAAACATTTGTTAATCTCACTTCCAAATATACGCCTATATATGCGGCGTGTATTTTTATTGATTGTTTTTTAAAAAGATATTGAAAACCTCTTCTATAACTGAATCGTTCAAAACATCGTTATAAACAGCGGTCTTCCCATCGGCGTTTATCTGCTGCTCCATTATTATGACCTCATCGGAATCCTCCTGAGCCATAACAACGTAGCTGTGATCTTCATAATCTATGACATCCAAAAATTCCAATTCTACGGCATTGCCCTTATTGTCTTTAAGAATTATCAAATTATCATCATTTATCACCGTATCACCTCATGATCAGTCGATAACGCAATTTTTAACATTAGTCTGCTTTACCATTTCGGAATTGGACTTATTGTGCTTATTAATACAATTTGTGAATGACATATCCTCGCTGTTTTCTATCTCAAAAGCAGGACCGTCAACACCCACCACCGTTACGTTATTGAATCTGATGCCTCTTGTGTTGCACATATAGAAGCCCTTTTCTTTTACTTCTTCTGCACCGACAAGCATAGCCGGGATACCGGGGATCGCATCCTTAGCTATCTCTATATATATATTTTCAAATGTACAGTCCTCTACATACATTTCGGCAAGACCGTAAAAATAACCTGCTGCCGCATTTACATTCTTACAGGTCATATTGGCAAAGTGCAAACGTCTGAAAGCGGGGGTATCCTTTGTCACCGGTGCAGGATTTTTGTCACAGGTTTCGGGATCCATACCTCTCGGTCCCCACATATAATAGAGGTTGGCTATAAAAGGACAAAGAACGTTTTCCATGATTACATTATCAACTCTTATATCCTCTACAACACCGCCTCTGAAACGTCTTGACTTAAGTCTTATGCCTCTGTCGGTGTTTTCAAATACACAATTTGAAATAGTAACGTTTACAATATCTCCGCTCATTTCTGAGCCGAGTACAACGCCGCCGTGACCGTGTACCATAGTACAGTTGCTTATCGTAATATTCTTACAGGGTATTCTTTCCTCAGTATCCTCGGTGCCTGCCTTTATGGCTATACAATCATCGCCTACATCTATATGGCAGTTGCTTATGTGTATGTTGGTGCAGGATTCGGGATCGATACCATCTGTGTTAGGCGAATCATAAGGATTTTTGATTGTTACATTGTCAATAGTGATGTTGTCGCAAAGTATCGTATTGATTGTCCAGCTAGGTGAATTTGTAAGAGTTACCCCCTGTATAAGTACGTTTTTACATTCATAAGGAGCTATCATTTTAGGTCTGGGATACTTGTTTTCTTTAGCTCTGAAAATATCCCACCAAAACTGACCCTGACCGTCAAGAGTGCCTCTGCCCGTTATGGAGATATTTTCTTCATTATAGGCATTTATAAGGGAAGCGTAGCATTCTCTCTTAACGCCTTCCCAGCGTGAATTGACAACGGGATACTCATTAAGATCGTTGGAGAAAAGAAGGGTTGCGCCGCTCTCAACATTTAACTCTATATTGCTCTTTAAGAAAATAGGGCCCGTTAAATATGTACCTGCAGGAACATATACTCTGCCGCCGCCTGCTGCCGAACACTTCTCAACAGCTTCGGAAATTGCTTTTGTACATAATGTCTTTCCGTCACCTACCGCACCGCAGTCCAATATATTGATGGTTGCCATTATTTTTACCTCCGTTCTTTACAATTATTTAATAATATTTTATCATATTGTTAATGTTATTTGCAACATATTTTACAAAATACAGCTAAATATTCTTAAGTATTTTTCCATACCATCGGTGCATTCCTTCACACACTTCAAGATTTAATTTTTTGCCGAAAACGGCATAAGCTCTATTGGCTGTTTCAAGCTGCTCAAGCGGGCTTTCCACACCTCTCACACCGTTAAGATGATCGCTTTTTCCCGTTTCCAAATAAATATCAAGAGGAGCTGCCATAGCCAATATATCTCCCATGTCGGCGTATTCCCATAAATGCGGTATAAAATTACAGCCGCAGCGATTGGTATATATAAGCGTATCCTTAAAGCTGTGGAAATATCCGCTTAACAGTCCAAAGCTCAGTCTGTCCTCCATAGCGCAAAGCCAAAGTCCGCAATGGGCTCCCCCCGAAAATCCGCAGCAGCCTATATCGGTGTATTTATCCTCCATGCTGTCTATAAGCATACTCAGTTCAGCTAAATATACACCTTGAAGACACATACCCATGCTTATAAGAGCATTGTTTACATCTGTGCATTCAGCTCTTTTGTCCTCATATATCCCAAGCATCCTTTCCCCTGCGGGGAGCAGATCGGGAACATACACGGTATATCCCTTATCCAGCAGATCATACACATAGGTATAGTTGTATTTTTCCATATTTTCTCTATCCGCCTTTTCGGGATGTGTAAGACCCTCCTTGCCGTTGCAGCCATGACCGTGCAAAGCTATAACGGCTTTGCCGTTGCTGTTATCCGAAGTCAGCACATAATAAGGCATTTTAAGATCGACAAGGGTATCCATACAATATTTTTCAAGAGTGTGACCGTTCTTTTTTTCTTTTGAGATAAAAGTCGTTTCCCCTTCCGATCTCTCCATTCTGTAAAGCCCCAAAAGCTCCGCCATTACCTCCTGCATTTCATCCTTCCATTTATAGAAGTCCTCCTGTGTACTGCCGTTGAACCTGTAAGGCTTACAATTATTCAAATTATGCTCCACAAAATCATAGCCGTTATATTTTCTGTCCATATTGCTGCCTCCCAATTCTTTATATACCCTAAATATACCACAAAAAAACAGCTTTCGCAACAATATTGCGAAAGCTGTTTATATTAATTGAATAAAAATACCAAACTATGTATTATTCCTTAACAGCACCCATAGTTACACCTGTCATGAAATACTTCTGGCAGAATGGGTAGATAAACATGAACGGAAC
>CANPXH010000030.1 GCA_947585865.1 uncultured Clostridia bacterium | reverse complement strand
GCTAAAGCGGGAGTTTTGCTTCTTTTGGGGTCAGTAATTATGGAATGATATAACTTTGTACCCCAAAAGCCGTTCGGTTAGAAAAAACAATACCCAATCGACTGCTATAGCTTTGCGGTACACAGCCTCCCCTATCAGGGGAGGGGAACCATGCGGTTTCCCATTTTATAGGTAACTTTTTGTATGAATTTTTCCCTCCCGCAGCCGCAGCGTGGCTAAAGCGGGAGTTTTGCTTCTTTTGGGGTCAGTAATTATGGAATGATATAACTTTGTACCCCAAAAGCCGTTCGGAGGGTATGGGAACCATCGGAAGGTTCCCATGTTTTTTGTTACTTTTTTTCAAAAAAAGTAAATAAAAAATTTCTTATGCTTTTTAAAGCAAAAAGCATATTTATATTATTAGTTAATAAGATAAATATAAATTTATCAAAGCCAAAAAGGAACTGCCGCAATAAATTTTAAAATATCAGTGCGACAGTTCCTCATATTATTTAATTTATGGATTACATACCCATTCCCATGCCGCCGGCAGGCATAGCAGGTTCTTCTGTCTTTTCATCGGCAACGATAGCTTCTGTAGTCAATATGGTGGAAGCTACGCTGTTGGCGTTGAGAAGAGCGCTTCTTGTGACCTTTGTAGGATCGATTATTCCATCCTTTATCATATCCACATACTTGCCTGAAAGAGCATTGAAGCCATAACCCTTCTTGCCTTCCTTTACGTTATTTATTATAACGGCGCCTTCAAGGCCTGCATTTTCAACTATCTGGCGAAGAGGTGACTCAAGAGCCTTTAATATAATGCCTGCGCCTGTCTTTTCGTCACCGTCAAGCTTCTTATATACCTTTTCTACAGCATCTATACAATGTATATAAGCAGAACCGCCGCCGCATATAATGCCCTCCTCAACAGCAGCCTTTGTAGCTGCAAGAGCATCCTCCATACGGAGCTTCTTCTCCTTTAATTCCATTTCTGTAGCAGCGCCTACCTTTATTACAGCTACGCCGCCTGCAAGCTTGGCAAGTCTCTCCTGGAGCTTTTCCTTGTCAAAATCAGATGTAGCTTCATCTATCTGAGATCTTATCTGAGAGATCCTAGCGGCAATGTCCTTCTTGTCGCCTGCGCCGTCAACAATAATGGTGTCTTCCTTAGTAACGGTAACGCTCTTTGCTCTGCCAAGCATATCAAGAGTAGTCTCCTTAAGCTCTAAACCAAGCTCGCTTGAGATCACTGTGCCGCCTGTAAGTACAGCTATATCCTTGAGCATTTCCTTTCTTCTGTCGCCAAAGCCCGGAGCCTTAACGGCTACACAGTTGAATGTGCCTCTCAGCTTGTTTACGATAAGAGTTGTAAGAGCCTCGCCCTCAACATCCTCCGCAATTATAAGAAGCTTTGCGCCTGACTGAACTATCTGCTCAAGCACGGGAAGTATCTCCTGGATATTGGATATCTTCTTGTCTGTAATGAGAATGTAGGGATTGTCAAGGTTTGCCACCATTTTTTCCATATCGGTTGACATATAAGCTGACAAATATCCTCTGTCAAACTGCATACCTTCAACAAGCTCCAACTCGGTATTCATGGACTTGGATTCCTCAACCGTGATAACTCCATCGTTTGAGACCTTTTCCATTGCATCGGCTATCATTGTGCCGATCTCGTCATCCGCTGCTGAATTGGCAGCAACCATTGCAATATGCTCTTTGCCCGCTACCTTGCTGCTCATCTTCTTTATCTCATCTACAGCGGCCTCTGTGGCTTTGCTCATACCTTTTCTCAAAATAATGGGATTTGCGCCTGCCGCAATGTTCTTAAGACCTTCATGTATCATAGACTGTGCAAGGACCGTAGCCGTAGTCGTACCATCGCCCGCCACATCGTTAGTCTTTGTGGCAACCTCCTTAAGAAGCTGAGCGCCCATATTCTCCATGGGATCTTCAAGCTCTATATCCTTTGCTATAGTAACACCGTCATTTGTAATAAGAGGAGTGCCGTACTTTTTGTCAAGAACAACGTTCCTGCCCTTGGGGCCCAATGTTACCTTAACTGTATCCGCAAGCTTATTTACGCCGATCTCAAGTGCCGCTCTTGCATCTGCACCGTACTTAATTGTCTTTGCCATTTTTCATTACCTCCATTATTCTACAACAGCGAGTATATCGCCCTGCTTTACAATTATATATTCCTCTCCGTCGTTCTTTACCTCTGTACCTGCGTACTTGGAATATACGACCTTATCTCCTGCCTTTACATCCATGGGAACAAGCTTGCCGTCTACAACAGCGCCCGGACCTACTGCAATAACCTCCGCCTCCTGGGGCTTTTCCTTGGACTGAGAAGTAAGTATGATACCTCCGGCTGTAGTTTCCTCAGCCTCCAATTGTTTCAAAACAACTCTGTCGCCTAATGGTCTTAAACTCATATTTCATATCCTCCTTATTAAAAATACAACCTTTATTTTTGTTAGCACTCTAATTGGTCGAGTGCTAACCTATAAACATAATATACCACAGCAGTTAAACTTTGTCAATATTATTTAATAAAATTTTTTACAAAGTTTCCATGTAATAGTATATCCTAATTTATTATATAATAAACACCGTAATATATAACAGGAACAACTACCGCAGGCAGCAGATTTGCCACGTTCAATTTCCTTATGCCCATCATATCGATGCCCAATGCCGCAATAAGTATACCGCCGACTACGGATATCTCCCTCATTATATCTCCTGTGAGATATGGCTCCACGAAGCCTGCAAGCAATGTAATGGCGCCTTGGTACACAAATACGGACAATGCCGAAAATATGACTCCGTAGCCCATTGTTGACGCAAATATTATCGCATACACGCCGTCAAGCACGCTCTTTGTGAAAAGTATGGTATAGTTCCCGTATATGCCGCTGTCTATCGAACCTATTATGGCCATAGTGCCTGTGCAATAAAGTATGCTTGCGGCCACAAAGCTTTTTGAAACGGAGCCTTCGCCGCCCTTGCATTTGCTTTCTATCCAATCGCCTATGCTTTTCATTTTGCCTTCTATATTTATAAGAGTTCCCACAAGGCCGCCTATTACAAGGCTTATCACAAAGAGTACAGAATTGCAGGGCTCGTTCAGCATTCTCTGCAAGGCTCCCGATAAGCCTACGAAAATAACGGCTAAGCTTGTTGCCTGTGTCGTTATCTCCTGCAGCTTTTCATCAAATCTTCCCTTTATGACTATACCCAATATCGTTCCTGCTATTATCGCTATCACATTTACTATAGTGCCTGTCATTTCGTTTTCTCCTTACCTATTTTTAATGTCCTTGCATAGTAGAATAAATACTGCTGGGCATAGCCTGCATATTCTCCCCATTTATCCCTTGCAAAGCTGTGTATCGTCTTAATATCAGTTTCTTTTCCGCCAAAATACAAATGCTCCATTACTCTCTTTACCCAAACATCCGTTGGAAATACCTCTCTTCTCCCCATTGAAAAAAGCATGGCGCAATCAGCTACCTTTTGCCCTACTCCTTTTATTTTGAGAAGCATATCCAGCAGCTCCGCCGTAGTGAGCTCATGTATCTTTTCAAGATCCACTTCCTTATATATGAGCTTATCAAGACAGTCTCTTATGTACTTTGCCCTAAATCCCATCCTCAGTGCAAACAGCTCCTCCTCTGTTACGCCGCTGAGTTGACTAAGCTTGGGAAAGGCATATCCCCCGCCAAGATCGCTGCCGTAGCCTTCTGCCATTTTGGAAATGATGCCCTTTATTCTGGGTATGTTGTTGTTTTGAGATATTATAAAGCTTAATAGGCATTCGTACGGTTCCTGGTTCAATATCCTTATACCGCCGGCATAATCACAGGCGGTCTTCATTATATCGTCAGTCGATATTTTTTCTATGATATATCCATAATCTCTGTCCATATCAAAATAATTATGCCATATGCTTTCATAATCCTCTTTTCCGCAGGGATATAACGTGACGTTATTTCCCTCCTGCTTTATATAGAGCACTCTGTCATAGGCAATTATCTTATAGTGCATATCGCCTATCTTTTTAAATCGAAAGCACTGCCCGCATTCCAATATCTGTTCTATATTAAAGTTCTTTACATTTTCTATTATCACACTATCATCTTTTGCTTTGTACTCCATTGTTCCGTTCCTTTTTTTATTTTTATTTAGATAATATATCAAAATTTATATATTTTTGCAACAGTATTTTGATATATGCCGCCTAAAAAAATTAACGCCTCATAAAATATTTAATAAGGGCAGGGATATTTTAGCGATCTTGACATAAATGCCGTGATCGTAAAATACCCCTGCCCCTTGGCAGAATATATTATATCTGTGCTTAAAGCGTTATTTATTGTCACCGTTCGGATAACGTATCCTCGCTTATCGGAAAATCAAAATATGTGTCGGGATACGGCTCGTTTTCCAATGTGAAATGCCACCACTCCGTATCCAGCGGCTTAAAGCCGTTGTTGAGCATTATATTTCTAAGCGTGTTTCTGTTGTTTATCTGATCCTCAAGCTCTACAAAATCCGAATCATCATTGGCAGATGCTTTTCCGTTTTCAGACGTAACGTTTACGGAACAGGCTGACGTCAGCGCTATCACAGCGGCAGCCGCAGTTAATTTAAAAAATTTTGCAAACATAATAATGATCTCCTTTTTGATTTGTCTTTGACCAAGCATAAATTTGACTTTTAATTGGGATCCTTTGAAATATCATACATACCATATACAGCCATAAAAGCGCTCCCTTCTTATATAAATCGCTCATTTATTATATACATCCCACATAATATTTTATCATATTTCGGCAAAAGTTTTTTTGTTGTTTATGTCTTCATATTTACTGTTTGTGCCGACAGCGGCAATATTTGCATAAATTAGGTTGAAATAAACAGACCTAAGTGATAAAATATAATAGGATGTTTTTATCGTAAAAAAATGTGTTATGGAAAATAAAAGCTATTTGTCAGACGCATCACATACGGCAATGCAAAAGCTTCATCTGTCATAAAGACAGCATAGGACTTACTTGAAAGCTGTGATATTATCGGATATATATAAAAAAATACAAGGAGGAATGCCGAATGAAAAAGATATATTTTCTCTTTGCAGCGGCAGTGATAATACTGTCGGCCGCACTTACAGGCTGTTTTGCCACGGATAAAGACGAAGGCGGTTCTGTTACCATTACCGTTATGGGCAGAAAAAGCGACCTTGCCAAAAGCTATATGACAAGTATTTTTAAGCTATACGAAGATGCGACAGGAAACAAGATCGCTCCCATTCCCATTGAGGACAATGAATTTGAAGCCGAGGCCGCCGCAAGATTTGCAAAAGGAGATGTGCCCGACATATTTATGCACTTTCACAACTCCGATTTGGATCGCTTTAACATAGACGACAACTTTCTTTATCTGAACGATCAAAAATGGGTAGACGAGCTGACAGAAAGCACCTTGGCATACTGCAGGAATAACAACGGCGATATTATGGGGCTGCCCTATTGGGAAAACTCTGTATCGGGCTGCTATTACAACAAGACCATACTTGACGATCTCGGTCTGAAGCCCGCTGCGACCCAGGCTGAGTTCGATGTTTTGTGTCAAGCTCTTGTATCCGCAGGATATACGCCTATATGCTGGTCTGCCAACGGCTGCTCATGGCCTGTGCAGTTTGCTCTCGACCCTGTATTTGCAGACGATCCCGAGAAGCTTGAAAAAATAAACAAAAACGAAATAACATATGCCGATATACCCGAGGTCACCGATATGATAGAGTGGATAGGAAACGCCGCAGACAAGGGCTGGTTCGGAAGCAATTATCTCAAATGGGATATAAACAGCATAAGCCCTGTCATGAGTTCGGGGCAGGCCGTTATGACATTTATATGGGATACATGGTTCTATACCGATTTGGCAAAAGACGGCAAATACACGGTAGATGACTTTGAGCTTATGCCCGTATTTTTAAACACTGTAGACAGCGGTACATACGAAGGCGGAAATCTCAATATGATGATGGTAAATAAAAACGGCAAGCACATAGATACTTGTCTCGACTTTCTCTCCTTCTGTGCCGATGAGAAAAATTATAACGCTGCATTTGACGGCATATCCACTGTAAAGTGCTTTAAAGGTCAAACCACCAATATACAAGCTCCCATGATAACAAATGCCTCCCCTTCCGTAGAGGCAAACCTTCGTGCTTCCACATCAGCCTCAAAAATAAAGGGCTTCAGCAACGACGATATAAACGTTGCGCTGAACGATCTGTTCAGAAAGAAAACAGATACGGCAGGCTGTATAAAAATAATGGATGAGCTTAGGATCAAAGCCGCCGCTCAGCAGGGAGTCAAGGGATTTTAGCTATGGCTTATAAATAAAAATATAAATAAAAGAAAGGATGTAATGCAATGGACATTTAATATTTACTTTTGCTCCAAAACTTAAGAGAGGCAACGGGAAATATTTTAACACCGATTTTTGAGTACATAACAAAGCTTGGAGAAACATCTGTTCTCATGTTTTTGATTGGCTTGGTATACTGGTGTTTTGATAAGAAAAAAGGTATCTTCCTTATGTTTACACTCTATACAGGCAGGATAATAAACGGATTTATTAAAATAACCGCTTGTGTATACCGCCCATGGATAAGGGATGCAAGAGTGCTTCCCGTGCCGGAGGCACAGACTGGCGCAACAGGCTATTCCTTCCCCAGCGGACACACGGGAAATGCCGTGAGCGTTTGGGGCGGACTGGCAATAGATACAAAAGACGGCCGCAAAATATCAAAAAAATTATTTATATTCTTTTCCATACTGATACTTCTTATCGCTTTTTCGAGAAACTATTTGGGTGTACACACTCCCCAGGATGTAATAGTTTCTCTTGTGATAGGCTCAGTTACGCTCTTTGCCATGACAAAGCTCATGCCGATAATAGAAGAAAAGCCAAATGCAGATATCCCTGTGCTGATCATAGGTATGGCAGCCTGCATTCTTCTCATACTTTATGCAGCTTTCAAGCCATATCCCATAGACTATGCCGCAGACGGTTCCGTGATCGTCGAGGGTTCAAAAATGGCCGTTGATTCCTATAAGACAGCAGGAGGAGCCATGGGTATGCTTGCAGGCTGGTTCATAGAAAGACGCTTTATAAAATTTTCAACAGATGTAAGCAATGGCGAAAAAGCACTGAGAGCGGCATTCTGCATATTTACATATACCATCCTTGACGGCTTCGCGGGAAATACTGCTGATATGCTTGTTTCTGCAGGGCTGAGTACAGGTATGGCAAAAGCGGCAATGCAATTTGTATGCCTGTTCTACTTCGCTGCCGTTGCTCCCGCAATATTCAAGCTGTTTTCACCACTGTTCCGCAGCAGAAAATAACAGCTTTCCCCGTCGGAGCAATATGAACATAAAACATAATAAAATAAAAAACAAACAGATGTATTTTCAAAAGCGGGATGCTTTAAAATTTCCCGCTTTTTTATATTTAAAAAACATATATATTAACATTTTGTGTTAAATTTAAGGATGCAAAAATAATTTTTGTTCCCTTATATTCCTTCCGTTTTACTCGGGTGTCCGAAGCGAATTTTATAAACGTCTGCCGCCGAAAGCATCTTATCGTGCCTAATTTTACAAGATGAGGCATATATATTATAAATAAGCGCCGTAATTGTGTCGTTTGCGCCGTTAAATTGACCGTTTACGTCATTACGTGTCTGCTGTACTTGTCTGTATTTTTTATTTATGATAAAATACAAGGGTAATTTTGTAAGGCAGATATACGAAATGAGGATGGAAATATTATGGATAAAAGCAAATTTATATGTCTTGTTATCTTTACATTGATATGTGTTATCTCCATAGCGTTCATTCATTCTTTCATAAAGTATTCTCCTTCCGATATACCCACAGGCGAATATATATCAAGCCATGCCGACAGCGGCAAAATTACCGAAAGCATCGATGCATACAGGAATATTATTGGCCTTGCCAATCACTATGCTATCCCCACGGGCATTTTTACTTTTATTTTTGTGATACTGTGCGGTCTGTTTCTTTTTAACATACTTGCGGAAGATCCCGATTATACGCTTCTTATATTGGCAGTGGCATCGGCGAGCTTTGCCGTCAACAGTATCTCTTCCTCACAGGGCTTTCTGTTTTTGCCCTTGCATTTGGACAGGATATTTTCAAGCAGATATATTATTCCCGCTGTAATGGCACTCATAGTGGTATACATAATATTAAACAGGAAAAAATATTTTATAGTATATTTTACATATATCAATTTAACAGCCGCAGCGGTTTTGCTTATACGCTATCTCCTTATGGTCGCAAGCAATGTATATGTTCCCGAATGGACAAAGGCCTTTATAAGAGAATTTCCGCAGTCGCTGTTTTTCGGCAATTTTGCATATTACATAACAATGTATTTTCTGCTGGCATGCTTTCTTGCATCTTATGTGTATCACATAGGAAAATATGCCCAAGCCGTTGCAAAAACTCATGTGCTCAGGATACAAAACAGACTCATAACCAAAAATTATGAATCTATGGTCCAGAATATAAATCAAGCCTCATCCATGCGCCATGAATGGAAAAACAATATAATAGCAATGGGGCTCATGTATAAGCAAGGAAAAACTGCGGAGCTTGGAAAATATATAGAAAAGCTTAACGAACAGCTTTCGGATCTGTCTACGATGCGTTACAGTGAAAACTTTACTATAAACGCTATCGTTCAGAATGCCGCAAAAAAAGCCCAGGATAACAATATAAGCTTCAGGGCAAATATATATGTTCCCAAGGATCTGAATATTTCAGATATCGATATGTGTTCTCTTATAATCAATATGCTTGATAATTCAATAGAGGCCTGCAGGCATATGGCCGACGGCAAAAAACGTTTTATCGAGTTCAATGCAAAGCTCAATAAAGGCTTTCTCAATATAAGCTGTAAAAATTCATATTGCGGCTCCGTTATGGTTTCCGATTCGGACAGCAATGTTTTCGAGACCACTAAAAACGACAAAACCAATCACGGCTTTGGTATAAGGCAAATGAATTTGATAGCAAAAAAATACGGCAGTCTGCTGGATATAAGCTACGGTACAGGCATATTCAAGGTACAGACTTCACTTAGAAATAATCTTCCCGAGTAAAATCATAAACGAAACGGAGATAGGCAGCAATGTATAATGTAGCAATATGCGATGATGAAAATATAATACGAGACGAACTTTGCTCACTATGTGCCGATGTGCTCAACTTCAAGGGCATCGAACATAAAATATCCGCTTTTGACAGTGCCGAAGCCCTTGAACAGGCTATATATGTAGGCAACAGTTTTGACATTATTATTTTGGATATAGAGCTAAGCGGCAAAAACGGCATTGAGCTTGCTCAGGAAATGAGAAGGAACAACGATATGACAAGCATTATTTTTGTCAGTTCCTATGACAGCTATTTAAGATACGGCTACAGCATACAGCCCATACATTTTCTTATTAAGCCTGTGGATTTCAATATGCTTTATAACGCAATATCGGCAGATCTGCGCATAAACCACAGCACTTCTCAGATAATGCTCAACTTTAAGAACAAGGCATATACTATAAACACAAGCGATATCATTTATATTGAGATAATCGGCCACAGCCTTTATATACATACGGAGGAAGGCAAGACCGCCTTCCGACAAACTATGGCTGAAATAGAGCAAATGCTCCCGGGAGAGTTCTTTTGCAGATGCCACAACAGCTACATTGTAAACTTAAGATATATCGATGAGTTTTCAAGAACGGAAATTATACTGAGCAACGGCACCGTATTGCCTATAGGCAGAAGATACTGTGATATTTTTCAGAAAAAATTTATACGATATATGAATTCTTTAGGATAATGCTATATGAAAAAAATAGATATAGGCTTCCTCGGCTACGGCACGAGGGCCCTTGACGCCCTTATGGCGGATGAAAGGTTTAATGTCAAATATTTTCTTACTCCCGCATCAAGGCTTTGTGCGGAGGTCTATGAAGCGGCGGAAAGATATAAGGGGCTTTTTGACTTTGAAATAATAGGTTCATTGGAAGAGCTGACACAAAAAATCAGCAAAATAAGGGATGTATTCTGCTTCCTGATAAACGCCTGCCCTTTCATACTGACAAAAAAAATATTGTCATATATTGACTTTTATAATATACACCCCGGCGATCTTCATACCAATCGTGGGCATCAGCCTCATCTTTGGAGCGTTATGCTTGACGAGAGAGAGACTAAGATATGTCTGCACAGGGTAAACGTTCACATAGATCTTGGGGAGGTAATAGAAGATGCCGCCGTAAAGCTTAACGGAACGGAAAATTCTCTTGAAGTCCTTAATATGGCTGAGGATCTTATACCTCATCTGTTGGATGGACTCTATAAATATCTTATCGGAGAGCAGGGTATAAAATACACGGTCACAGACGGCATATATCGCCGCATCATGACTTATGAGGACTATGAGATAACGCCCTCCGACAGCCCCTCCGATATATCCAGAAAAATAAGGGCAAGGTATATGCACAGCGGGGCTTTTTTTGTTTGCGGAGATAAACGCATATATGCAGATGATATACTTTCCCTCAAGGATTCCGCACAGGAAAAGCTCAGCTATGACAAGCATAAAATAATATATGCGCATAACGGCTTTGAGCTGACTATGTCACTAAAAAAAATAACCGATCTTAAAGGAAATATAATTTTCAGCAGGTGATCTTATTGAAATCAATAGAAAGCAAAATCAAAGAAGCTCTTTTCTTATCCCTATTGTCTACCACATTTGTATTCATGGTAATAACGATCGCACTTATGATATTTCAAAACAGGATAATATTGAAAGAAAACGAGAAGGTAAACTCCGCTTACCAGGAGGATACGTATAATGTGCTTATAGATGCCATGTCAAGCTATGCGGATGACGTAGGTCGATCCTGTCTTAATATAGTAGAGCATAACTTTGAGGATTTTGAAAATCTTGGGCAAAGTGTATCCAATTATACTCAGATGCTTTATTCCGACAAATATGCCGAAGATGCCGATACATCCTACGGCGTGGCCTTTGCGGGAGGAAAAACAAAGGCTGCGATATCGGAGATCAACGACATATCAGACGTAAGAGAATACATAAGCACCTATTACGGTTACAATGTTAATGACTTGGATAATTTAGACATATTTTTGGTGACCGAAAACGGTCTTGTCATAGACGGCACAAACGAAAACTACGGCGACAGCTATAAGGATTTGAGAAAGGAACAATGGTACATAGACTGTAAAAACTCAATGGCTCCTCTTTGGACAGGAGTTATAACAGGCTCTGTCACAAGCAAGGAAAAAATAGATTATGTTTCACCTATTATCGTAAACGGCACGTTCAAGGGTATCACAGTCATAAGTTTGGAAATAAGTACACTGTATAATTCGCTCCTTAAAAGCAATCTAGAGAACGTAAAAGAGATCGATCTTCTGGACACTAACGGAAAGAAAATAATGGGCGGCAGCGACTTTGACAATATAAGCGGTGAAAACAATCTTTCAAATACCGATAATATAGTCATAAACGATGATGCGTGCTGGATATCCTACACCATTCCCAACAAAAGCTTTATAGTATGTTTTGAATTCAAGATAAACGAGCTTTACAAAACAGTTGAAGCATATCAGAAAAACTTGACCGAAAACAACAATATCATAAAGGATCAGACAGGTAAGCTGCTGTTTATTATGACTGTGGTGTATATACTTATCGCCCTTATACTCATACCTTTAGCCGTATATTTATCCGGAAAGATGGGTCATTCTATAGTAACGCCTCTCCTTTTGCTCAGCAAAAAGGCAGAAAACTTCGGCAAGGACAGTATGGATATTGATGTAAGCGATATAAAAACAGATGACGAGGTCGGTCTTCTTGCAGACAGCTTTTTCAAGATGTCGGAAAACACGAAGAAATATATGGCCGAAATAAAGGATATCACCTCCGAGCAGGAAAAGGTAAAGGCGGAAATGGAAACAGCGGCCAATATACAGCTCTCTCTCATGAGTTCCGATTTTCCTTCAGATGACAGATGTCAGGTATATGCTTGTATGATACCTGCCAAATTCGTAGGAGGAGATGTTTATGCCGCCTTTGACATAGACGATGACAACACGCTTATTTTTGTAGGAGATGTAGCAGGCAAGGGCTTGCCCGCATCATTCTTCTCAATAAGAACGAAGATCAATATACAAATATACGGAGAAATGGATCTTGGGCCTGCCGAAACTCTCAGCAAAATAAACGACAGGCTTTGTCAGAACAACAATGACTCCATATTTGTGACCGCTTTTTTAGGTGTATTCAATAAAAAAACAGGAGTCCTGACATATGCCAATGCAGGACACAACAAGCCTATAATAGCCGACAGCACACCACATTTTCTTGATTCTGCCGTAGGTATACCTCTCGGCTGCTTTGAACATATGGAGTATAAAAACGAAAGCATAGTTCTCAAAGAAAATGAAAGCATATTTATTTACTCAGACGGAGTGCCAGAAGCGGTAGGCGCCAATAATGAATTTTATTCAAATGAAAGATTTCTAAAGCTTGTCACCCAAGTAACATCCGAGGATTACAGCGCCGAATCCCTTGTGAAGGCAGTGGATAACGATCTTAAGCTTCATTACAAGGGCAAAGAGCTTTGGGATGATATAACGATGCTTGTTCTTAAATACACAAAGGAAATGTAGACCATGAAAAACGCTTTGTTACTTCTCATTATTTTATCATTATGCGGATGTATGCATACAGACAAGCTTGCCGTTGAAAAAGCCGACCGATATATGGAGACTTTACAGGAAAGCACATATGCTCCCTGCACCCGCAGCGACGGCAAAAAACACAGGGTCTGCATCGTTGCACGGGGTCAATATTATCCCGGCGGCATGCTGCTTTATTTTGCTGTTGATAAGCTGAAAAGAGACGGCTGGATAACTTCCGATCTGCCCTTTTCTTCCGACAGAGTGTATGCCGATGACATATTTAATCATCTTTGCGGCAAGGATATAGGTCCTTATATGGAATTTACCGACTTCTTTAGCGTAAATACAAAAAACAGAGAAGCTATACAAAGCAATATCGACTCTCTTATACAAAACAAAAAAATAGATATGATCATATGTATAGGCACAAATGCGGGCATTATAGGAAAAACAGCTTCTCAAGGCCGGATACCTGTGCTTGTATCTTTCAGCGTAGATCCCGTAACATCAGGCATTACCAAGGACAGTGACGTCTCAGGCATAAAAAATATATGGGCGCATGTGGATTTTTCAGGCAGTAAAAATCAGCTCATGCTTTACAAAAGCATATGTGATTTTACAAATTTAGGTATGATATACTATAGTGAATCCGTTGCAGGCTTAAAGGGATTTCAAAGCGCAGCCGAAAATATGGGCATAAAAATAAGCTCTGTAAAAATGGATGAGGATGCCTCTTCAACCGATGATACGGATAATTACTACAGCAAATACATAAGCAATATTTCCACCCTTGTAAACGAATATAAAATAGATGCCTTTATGATAAATTCGGATATGATAAATGATGAAGAAGCTGCGGATAAAATATGCAATATGCTTTATGAAAAAGGCATTCCCGTATTCGGACAGTCAGGAGATGAATTTATACAAAAGGGGTCTCCCCTAATGTCCGTTACATTCGATCCAAAGGATGATGCCGTGTTCCTTGCAATTACCGCAGAAGGAGTACTCAGCGGCAGCAAGCCCGAAGAAATGCCGCAGAAGTATTCCTCTCCTCTTCACATTGCCATAAACAAAACGGCAGCAGACAAGCTTAATGCAGATCTCAACTATGATATATTGAAATACGCAGATAAAATTTATTATTGACTATGAAAAAGAAATTCATTTTAGTAATTAATATTTTAATAATACTATTATCAATAATTTTTACATACGGCATACTTATGTCATCAGCCGCAAACAGTTGCCTTGAGTTGAGAGAGCAGTATTTTGACTTCAAGACAAAGTCAATCGCTCAGCGCCTCGAAACAGGTATCAAAGCCGGTCTGGACATAAATAAGTATTACGGCATCGATTCATTGGCAGAGAGAATGGCAATGTACAGCAACGGACATATATGCGCCGTGGTACTAAATGAAAATAACGATCCTATAGCTTCAAGCCTGAATATAAAGAGGGAGTACATCGCCTCTGTTATTTCTCTCAGATCAGACAGCGAAGCTGCATTTGCAGATCTTATGAACAAAAGGATACTTTCTCAGCCCTTTAAAACGGAAAACGGATACGGACATATTGCTTTGGTATATGACAAGACATATTTCTCACGGATAAAATTTCCTCATCTTATCGCCTACTACAAGGAAACGCTGACCAATATCTCAAACCTTGCCCTCAGGGATATAGTATCGGATGTAAAGGCACTTCACGATAAGGGGCTTAAGGCAGATGATATTGCATCTATGGAGCCTTATTTCAATTCAATGCTGTCCGATTTTGGACTTATAGAAGGTGTTGCTGTGGGATATGATACCGACGGTGTATCCGCCTTTACCACAGATGAAGGGTCTTTTAATGTCAATATCGTTATTAATACGGAATATATCAAAAAAACGTATTTATGGATATTTTTTACACTTGTTGCCACACTTATAATATGTATAATGATCGTTGTGGAATTTGTGCCCGTTGTAAAGATCATAAACTCTAAAGTGTACAACAATGATGTGACGAACAATATCCCTATTTTCATACGGTCTATATCCTTCTTCGTATATTTGGCCGTGTATACAAGTCTTCCCTACGGAGCCATTATAATCAACTCAAGAGGCGAAAGCATATTGGGTCTTCCCGTTTCAGTATGCGCTTCTCTTCCCATTACGCTTGAAGCTATCGCTCTTCTTGTTATGCTTTCCGTAAGCCCTATCATATTCAATAAGACAGGTATCAAAAAGTATACTCTCACTATAGGACTGTGTACCGTGATACCTTCCTTTATTTGCTTTGCATTCACCAATATATACACTATAATCATTTGCTCCGTGTTTTTGGGAATAACTCAGGGAGCATTAAAGTATCTCATGAATTACCTTATATCCATATGTTCCGAAAATGCAGAGGATATAAGCATAAACTACGGGCAATTCAACATAGGCACGCTTACGGGTATAACCGTAGGCGGATCCTTGGGCAGCATAATAGCTGCCGACAGCGGCTATACATCCGTATATATCGCAAGCGCAGTTATTATGCTTGCCATAATAGCAACGGCTCTTATATGTATGCCCTATGAATACATAAACAGCTTACATAATGAGCACAGTCTCAAAAAGCAATATTCCTATTCGGCCTTCCTAAGACTTCTTATGAAATCGCCGGGCATACTGGTCAATATGATATTCTCCGTGGGAGTGGTGGCAATAGCTCTTATGTATATAGTTGCATTTATGCCCGTGGCTCTTGATATCAACGGACTTTCCCCCACAGTAGGCACCTACGGTTTTCTTATATACGGAATAGCAGGCAACTATATAAGCGGATATTTGCTGTTAAAGGCAAAGGCTCTTAAAAGAAAAACAGCCGCATTCATCGCTATGCTCACCATTGCCATGGCTGTGCTCATAATCATACCCCATATAAATACCATAACTATACTTGCGGCATCCCTCCTTGCAGGTATATTTGACGGATACGGCGCACCCTCTGTTACAAGCGCACTTCTGAATTTTAAAAAAATAAAGAAGACAGACTCCTCTCTTATACTTACAGGCACCTCGATAATAGGCGGCATAGGAAACGTTGCCGCACCTATAATATACAGTATGATACTGTATTCCGATAATGTAAGCGTCAATCTTTGCCTGCTGTTTGCATTTTTCCTGTTCTCGGGAGTATATATACTGAATATGAGGGATTGACCTTGTCATTTATATAAATTTGTGGTATACTCTTTGTAAAAATTACGTGAAGTAGGTGAAAGGCATGAAAAAGATCACTTGCCTGATGATATTTATAATTATCTGTTTTATAACATTTTTTTATCTTCATCTCTTTACAGATATTGGATCCCCCGATACATATATAAATTGGCAAAGTGCTGAATATACAGATGAGAACGGAAACACATCTGCCGTGGATAAACAGGAGGTATCCCCCAATACCCGGGGCAGCTATACATTTGTATCCGTATGCGACAATATAAAAGCGGGGGGATTATGCAGCATTTAATTTGGCGGACTGCAATGCGGATATTTATTTTGATGACAAGCTTGTATACAGTTGTAAATATACTCAGCCGAAAGATGCTATCAATATCAACAATATAGAGATACCCTTTCCCGAAAATGCAAAAAGCTGCACCATAAAAATGGTGTACCGATATACAAATCCCGATAACGTTGGTATTTTCCCGCCTCTGCTCAAGATCGTATCCGACTATACCAAGAACAGGTTTTTAACGGCATCCGCTAATTTTTACTGTATACCGTCAAGCATTTCCGCTCTGATTTTCATTATGATATGCGGATTGTTTTTACTCGGTATAGCCATGGAGAGGATAGATTATTCTCTAATTTTGCTTGCGATCTCCACAGGAGCCATGACCGTCTACAATATGTCGATGAACGGAGGATATTATTTCCTGCCCGATAGTATAAATAACCTTTTTACAAATTCAACGATCAAGTATATCATACCGATCTCTGTAATCATATATATTATACTTAACAGAAAGAAGAAGTTATTTAAATACTACATAAATATATGTTTTCTGCTGCTTGCCTGTATACCGGTATTCTATATTATTTCCCTTATCGGAAACGGCAACTTGGCAAGCTCTATAAATTATATGTTTTCATCCGCATTATTTTTCGGTACATATTTAGCTATGTTCCACTGGCTCACGCTTTTCATAGTGATCTCATGTGCCATTGCCGCCCTTGTGTATCACATATTTTCATTTGCCGGTGTGGAGGCCGAGGCAAACTTCCTTAAAACTCAAAATGAAATAACAAGGAAAAGCTATGACACTGTGCTTAAGAGCTTTCGCCAAACATCGGGATTGCGTCACCGCTGGAAAAGTGATATAATCGCCCTTCAGCTTATGTATAACCAAAATAAGATAGAAGAAATGGGCAAATATCTTGAAAGGCTGGGCGGAACGGTAAACAATATGCCTAAGATAGAATTCTCGGCTAATTATACGATCAATTCCATTATACAGTATGCGGCAGCGGAAGCAGACAGCATGGGAATAAAGCTGAATGCGGATGTACTCGCAGATGAAAAGCTGAATATTTCGGATGAGGATCTGTGTACGCTCCTGGTCAATATGCTGGATAATGCCATTGAAGCTTGTAAGGATACTGAGAATACAAGAGAAAAGTCCATTGATATTCGTATAAAGCAAAGCAAGAATTTCCTGTCTGTGAAATGCAGCAACACCTGTCATATGGATATCAAAAAATCAAACAATGATCTGAAAACAACTAAAAAGGATAAACTGAACCACGGCTTCGGGCTTAAACAAATGGAAAGAGTTGCAAGAAAATATAACAGCCTCTTGGATATAAATATGTCTGACGGTACATTCACCGTGCAGACCTCTCTATGCAACATTAAACCCGAAAATAATAAATAAGGGAGACTTAATAAGTCTCCCTTTAAAATTACCATCAATCTGATTATTTAAGTTCTCCTGTCTTTAAGAAATCCTGATCGTCATAATCCTTATTCTCGCCGACCATACCCCAAATAAATGTATAAGCCTTGGTGCCTACGCCGCTGTGTATAGACCAGCTCGGAGAAATGACCGCTGACTCGTTCTTCATAACGATATGTCTTGTTTCATCCGGCTTGCCCATCATATGGAATACGACATTGTCATCATCCATATCAAAGTAGAGATAAACCTCCATACGTCTTTCATGAGTATGGCAAGGCATAGTGTTCCAGTTAGAGCCCGGATCAAGCTTAGTAAGACCCATAGCAAGCTGGCAGCTTCCGTATTCCACGCCGTCTCTTGCAGAAAGCCTTGCAAACACTTCATCATGTATATACTGATTTATTGTTCTCTTGTTGCAATCCTCAAGTGAACCTAAAGGCTTATGGTTAGCATCGTCATAAGTAATGAGTACCGTAGGATATGTCCTGTGGGCTGTGCCTGAATTGGTGTAGAACTTAGGCGGGTTTGAAGGATCCTTAGCCGCAAAGGATATCTCCTTTGTACCCATGCCTACATAAATAGCGTCGCCGTTGTTTACTTCATATTCCTTGCCGTCAACTGTAACAATACCGTCACCGCCTATATTGATAGAGCCAAGCTCTCTTCTCTGAAGGAAATACTCTGCCGCAAGCTCCTTGCTGCCCTCAAGCTTAATAGGCTCCGTAGTGGGAGTGATGCCGCCGAATATAATTCTGTCGTTATGGCTGTATACAAGCTTAGCCTCGCCGGGAACGAACACGTTCTCTACTAAGAAATGCTCTCTTAACTGGCTTGTGGTATAATGCTTAACATCGTCAAAATGATTTGAATATCTTACCTCTAATTTCATTATCATACCTCCGTGATATTTTAAAGAGCCGAGAGCCTAAAGCCCTCAGCTCTATAAGATTTCAATATAAATTTAACGGCCTGTTTTCCTTGCTGAGACCTTGCTTTGTGTACGTAGTCTTATGTCTGCAACATAACCCTTTGGCACGCCGCAAGGACTCGGAAGAACATAAAACAGATCTACATTTATTTTACTTATCTCTGAACTCTGCCTGAACCGTCGCAGGACTCTACCTCAGCTCTTGTAACAAGATTGAAGTCGCCTGGGATAGTATGCTTAAGAGCAGATGCGGAAACTGCAAATTCAAGAGCAGCCTTCATATCCTTGCCATCCATAAGTCCGCAGATAAGACCGCCTGCAAAGGAGTCGCCGCCGCCAACTCTGTCTACTATAGGATTGATGTCATATCTTGTTGAACGATAGAACTCTCTTGTCTTGCCGTCCATGATACAAGCTGACCAGCCGTTGTGTGAAGCAGAGAAGGACTCTCTTAATGAAGAAATAACATACTTGAAGCCAAACTTGTCGCACATCTGATTGAAGATGTCAACATAGCCTGCCATTTCAAGCTCACCGCTTGTAACGTCTGTATTGCCGGGCTTGAAGCCGAGAACCTTTTCAGCGTCTTCTTCGTTGCCGATACAAACATCAACATACTGCATAAGGTTAGTCATAACCTTCTGAGCCTTTTCTGATGACCATAATTTCTTTCTGAAGTTAAGGTCGCAGGAAACTGTAACGCCCTTAGCCTTAGCAGCCTTACAAGCAGCCTCTGTTACCTCAGCAGCTACATCTGAAACAGCAGGAGTGATGCCTGTGAAGTGGAACCAATCAGCGCCGTCAAAAATAGCGTCGAAATCGAACTTGTCTGCAGTAGCTGTAGCTATAGAAGAATTAGCTCTGTCGTATACTACGTTTGAAGCTCTCATAGAAGCGCCTGTCTCAAGATAGTATATACCAAGTCTGTCGCCGCACTTAGCGATGTGCTTAGTCTCAACGCCGTACTTTCTTAAAGCGGCAATAGCACATTCTCCGATAGGATTGTCGGGAACTGCTGTAACAAATTCCGCATCGTGACCGTAATTAGATAAAGATACGGCTACGTTAGCCTCGCCGCCGCCGTAGTTGATATCAAACTTTGTTGCCTGAATAAATCTTTCATTGCCGGGAGTAGATAATCTTAACATGATCTCGCCCATTGTAACTATTTTGCCCATTGGAAAATTCCTCCTTTAAATATAATGTCTTGCTATGCTTGTACATAGCTTCTAGTATGATTATAACATAAAAAATTTTCCATAGCAATACAATATTTCATAAATTTTACAAAAATATTAGTATCAGATTACAGTACTTTGTCTATTCTGTCGTATAAATTTTGTTTTCGGTTTGAGGATATGTAACATCATAGCTTTCGTCAACGCTATTATTGCCTTCGGACGCAGCAGGGTCTACGGGAACTACCTTTACGGTGGGTGAGTCTGTTTCTTGCTGCATTTCGGAGCTTTCCGAATTGGGATCTGACTCCGCTGCAGAGCCGTCTGTCTCCTGCTGTATTTCGGAACTATCAGCTTCGGAGGACATATGAAGCGTAGGTCCGTCTTCATCAGACACTATTGCGGAGTTCTCCGGATCGGGAGCATAGTTTTCCTTATATTCTCTGTATGTTATAAAGGACTGATTGTTTTTAAGTTTTTTAAATCTGTCCTGATCGGCAGGATTTACATTAATGTTTATTGTAAAAGAACTGCCTCTGTCATAGTTATATATCTTTCTCTCCCTGATATCCTGTATTATAGTTCTGAAGCTTTCAAAATCATTATTAATATAGTGTGTATCAAACTGTATGTTAAAGGAATTAACAGGGTGTTCTGAAATATACAGCATATCTTCATCCCATATATAATATTCATTCTCAATTTCAGCATTAATATTGCTGTATTCATCAGTATGTGTTACTTCAACCCGTATTTCTCCCTTAGGAACATCCTCTGAATTTTTTATATTTATATCATACATTGCAAAGTATTGCGTATTGCAGTACACAGGTTCATTTTCGGGTAGTTTGAGCGTTATAACATCAGTTGTAAGCTCATTATCGGGGTATTTCCGACCCTCGTATGTAAAGCTCTGTAACTCCGCAAATATAATTCCTCCGCCTATACCGCAAAGAAGCAGACCTGCGCCAAACATTATTCCTATTGTCATTAAAAATTTATGCTTCATATCCGTTCTCCTCCTTTTTGCCGAATTTTGTGAAGTACACCAGCTTTACTATAAAAGCAAACACGGCTACGGCACAAAGGTCAAAGCCTAGTGTACATATTGCAAGACCCAACGCAGGATATCCTACAAAAGCAGCTACAAGAAGTATGCCAAACCCGACTACAGCGAAAAACAGCATAAAGGCATAGGGCAAAAGCGTAAAGAAAACACTTATCCTTATGCAAAGCATAACTATTTTAAACAAAAATCCCATAAAATCATAGTCCGCAAGGCTCTTATGCTTCCTTTTGACTTTCTCGCTCTTTATTTCTTCGGTCTTGACATTATCTTTTTCTTCGTCTCCATCTATAACAGTATTATTTTCTTCTGTTATATTGGCTTTTTCATTTACAACATCCTTACTCTCCACGATATTGCTCTCCACTTTAATGCCTCCTTTTTTGTTTATCCTGCAAATCGAATCCCTTATATAGGCTATAACAAGGGTCACAGCTACGCAAAAGCCCGTCACTGCATATATAAATCTTATTATTATCCAAAGATATTTTCCTACGGGTATTCCCAGTATATTAGGGAACATATCTCTCAAAAATATCATTCCCATACGATTTACAATAACATACCCTATACCGTATACGAAAAATATTATCACAAAAATAATAAGACCCTTAAAAAAAAGCGAAAACAGTGTAGAAAGTTTATTGCTCAGAATAAAGTCGGCGCTTTCGTTTACAAATTCCTTTGTTTTGTTAAAAGCTTTTCTGAATATGCCTACGCCGTTATTTATAGCCTTTTCCGCTATATTGCTGTCAATATGGCTTTTCCTGTAGTTAGGGTCTACATTGTAAGCGCTCAGTATATCGTCTACAAAGCTTTCTATATCGCCAAAATCATTTATAGCCTCTTCTTCACTTTTGCCTGACTGTATCTTCATATCGATGTGCTGTGAATATTCGCTTTTGATATCCTCCCTTTCCTTTTCATTCAGTACGGAAAGTCTTTTGTCCAGATATTTAAAAAATTCATTTTTAGTCATTTTTGTTCTCACTCTCCTTTATAAATTCCTCTACCCTTTTGTAAAAATCCTCCCACTCTCTTTGCAGATTGTCCTTATAGACCTTGCCTGCCAATGTTAGGTGGTAGTATTTTCTGGGCGGACCTTCCGTAGATTCCTTGAGATAGGTCTCAAAATAGTGCTCATTTGTAAGACGCTTTAACAAAGGGTATATGGTTCCCTCGTTGACATCTATTATCTTGGACACTTCCGAAACCAGTTCATAGCCATACATATCCCGTCCTGTTACGGATATGAGTACAATAAGCTCCAGCACACCCTTTTTAAACTGCGTATTCAAATATGTCACCTGCCTTTCTTATACAATATCTCCACTATTAGAATATCACCACTACCTTGTTTTGTCAAGTACTAAAAATTTAATAATATTGTATTTTCAATAGTTCCTATTGTGGCGCTGTTATGTTAAATAAAAAAAGAAACTGTATTTCACAGCTTCTCTTAAAGCATTTAAAAAGTTGTATTTATCTTACTTTAGAAAGTAAGCAAATTTATATGTACTTTTTTGTGAAAAAAGTACCAAAAACGTGGGAACCTTCCGATGGTTCCCACACCTTTCGAACGGCTTTTGGGGCTAAAAAATTTTCTTATTGCATAACTTTTGACCCCAAAAGAGTCTCAACCTCGCCTTTTGCCACGTTGCGGCGGCGAGGTGCTAACCGCTGAAATTTAGTAGGTTAGAAAATTTATTTAAGTTTTAATTTTTTATTTGTCTTACTTTAGAAAGTAAGCAAATTTTTATGTACTTTTTTGCGGAAAAGTACCAAAAATGTTCAGCGCTTTTACATTGGAGTTTCTATATTTTTTTATAGACTTTATTTGTCTTACTTTAAAAAGTAAGTAAATCTTATGTACTTTTTTGCGAAAAAAGTACCAGAAACGTGGGAACCTTCCGATGGTTCCCACACCTTCCGAACGGCTTTTGGGGTACATAATTATCTTATTCCAAACCTTTTGACCCCAAGAGAAGCAAAGCTCCCACTTAGCCACGTTGCGGCTGTGGGAGGTGAGGCTTCACATAAATATTAGCTTTTCAAATTGAAAAACTTTAAGACTTGGACAGATAATAATACAATTAATTTTTAGACTTCTCTTAGCTGCATTGCAGCTATGGGAAATGAGGCTTCACATAAATATTAGCTTTTCAAATTGAAAAACCTTAAGACTTGGACAGATAATATCATGTAGTAATATAATTAATTATTAAATTCTTTTTAGTTTTGTTGTAGCTGTTGGAGAAAAGAATCCATATAAATATTGAATTCTTTATTTACAGAAGCCTGCATCAGTCATTTATTTCATCAGTAACTTCTTTGAGAAATTTCTCCTTCTGCCGACCGCAAGGTGGTCAGGCAGAAGCCCTGCTTCTTTTGGGGTCAGAAGTTACAAAAATAGATTATCTTCGTGCCCCAAAAGCCGTTTAAGGGGCTGGTCGTATCACTTCGTGATACTGCTCGCCCAAGCACCGGGGTGTGGGGAGAATCGGAACTCCCCATTGCACGGAAAGACTTATCCGACGGCCGAAGGCCGGCTTTCGGCAAAGCCGAAAGTGCTGAACGTTTTTGGTACTTTTTTCGCAAAAAAGTACATAAAATTTACTTACTTTTTAAAGTAAAATAAAGTTTACATTACAAATTGAAGTAAGGCGGACAAAAATTAATATTGTAAATAAAAAATAAATCCGAAATCACTAAATGTTTTTGGTACTTTTTCCAAAAAAAGTACATATAAAAGACATCATTTATATTCCGCAAGCTTCAATGTAAATTCAAAAAGCGATCCCCTTCCCGGAGTACTCCTAACGCATATATTTTCCCCGTGCCACTCTATTATTTCCTTTACGATAGCGAGCCCCAGACCCATACCGTTTTTATCTATACCTCTTGAGGAATCCGCCTTATAGTGACGTTCAAATACCCGTTTCTGTTCATCTTCGGAAAGGCCTATGCCCGTATCCTTCACATAGATATGGGCTTTATTTTCTTTTGTAAAGCTTCCTATCTCTATGCTGCCCTTTTCCGTGAACTTAATGGCGTTATCCGCAAGATTGAATATGACCCTTTGTATCTTTTCTCTGTCCGAATGCACTTTTATTTCTGGCTTTTCAGTCTTTATTTTGAGTTTTATTTTTTTATCATCCGCTCTTTCCTTAAGCGCAAGGACTACCTCATTAATGACTGTATTGATATTGTAATCGGTAAGCGTCGTATTCTGATAAGAAGCGAAAAGAGTATTGAAATCCATAATGGAATTTGCAAGGTTATTGAGTCTGTCCGCCTCTGAATAAATTATTTTTAGATATTTAGGATATTTTTCGGGAGGTATGGTGCCGTCTGTCATGGCCTCCGCATACCCCTTTATGGATGTAAGAGGCGAACGCAGATCATGGGAAATATTGGAGGTGAATTCCTTTCTTCTCTTGTCCTGCTCGCAAAGGCTTTCCGCCATTACGTTAAAGCTACTGCATAGCTGAGCTATCTCGTCATTGCCCTTAAATTCTATCCTCTCGTCAAAATTACCCCCTGCTATACGTCTTGCCGCCTTATTCACTTTATTTATGGGCGCCAGGAATTCATACATATAGTAATATATTGCGGCATAGCCTATAAGCAATCCCACAACCAAAAATACAAATACGTAAAGATAAAGCTTTTTTATCTGTCTTGTAAGCTCGCTTGTGTATGTTCCGCCAAAAACGTAGCCCTTTACTTCTCCGTCTAAGAGCATGGGGTATGCCACATTGTATATGGTGTTGCCGAATATGTCGGATATCATATCCGTAGACCATACAACATTTCCTTTCTGCATTTTTTTGAGCTTTTCGTCATCTCTTATATTCAGTTTTTTATATGGAGCGACTATGCCGTCTGAAAGAGTGATGATATTAAGGTCTGCATCTGTGACCACATAGTGAAAATCCGTATATCGATTAAATATCTCCATATCATTTACAAACTCTTCTCTGTTCCACACGCCGTCATCTATATATCCCGATACATATTCATCGGATATTCTTATAACGTAATTGTCTATATTTCCTCTCAGATCGCTGTAATATTTCTGCCTGAGCACCTGAGATACTATAATAGCAAATACGGAAAAAATAAGCAGCATTATGATAGAAAACGAAAGTATGGTTTTAGCTGTGACCGATCTCATTGCTTAATAAAATCCTCTCTTTGCGGCGTAAATATATCCAAAAGTTTACCCTTGGGGGTAAGCACCCTGCAGCCGTGCCTTACATCGGGCTTAAAATATATGGTGTCTCCCGCCTTTATTATTTTTGTTTTGCCTTCTACAATAAATTCAAATTCACCTTCTATACAGTAGGTTGCCTGCTCGTGAGGATGTGTATGCTCGGCGCCTATGCCGCCGTTTTCAAAATACACTTCCACAAGCATCAAATTGCCTCCGTGGGCAAGCACCTTCCTGTAATTTTTGCCCTCCTCAAGCACCTGAAGCTCAATATCATCGTTATAGAAAAAAGTATCCATTTTAATTCCTCCTGACATTATTTATTACATTCAGTATATCACATCGATAAAAATAATAAAAGTTATATTTAATATGTTTTAACATAAAATGTATATAAAGCGAAAGGTGTGGATATATTGAAAAAGATCAGCACAGCCGTTTCCGAAAAAACGGGGATCCCCATAGAGGTAATATCTGATACGCCTAAGCTGGAAATGACAGGACACAGCAGTCTTTATATAGAGAATCACAAGGGAATAAAATCGCTTACAGACACATCTGTTGCGGTCATGACAGCAGGTCTTCTGATATATGCAGAGGGTGTTGGCCTCAATATAAAGGAGATAGATAAGGAGCATATTAAAATAAGCGGGATATTTACCTCCTTAAGATTTGAAAAACAGGAGTGATTTCTATAAGTAAACTATGGAATTTTTGCAAAGGATATGTTATAATCTCATTATACGGCTTCAATGCAGACAAATTGTTGGACAAAGCCACCAAGAATAACATTAAGATATATGATATACGCAGGGAAAGCGGAAAATATACTCTCAGGATCGAGCCTAAAGATTTTTTTTATTTGAGACGGCTTGCCAAGAAAAACAAATGCAAGGTGCATATCTTGAAAAAAGACGGTCTTTTCAGGCTTGTACGCACCGCCTTAAAGAATATTTTTTATCCCATAGGCATAGCGGCTGCCCTTCTCTTTTTGTTTTTTATGACTCAAAGGATATGGCTCATAGACATAGAGGGAAACACAACGATAGATACCTACAGCATATTGGAATACTGCAGTGATAACGGACTGTGTATAGGCTGCAGCAAAAATAAGCTAAACTGCAGGCAGCTTGCAGATGATTTGAAGATCAATTTCAAAAATATATCTTGGGTAAATGTCAGTCTTAAGGGCTCACGCATACATATCAAAATGTCTGAGGGAAAAGAAAAAAGCGTCAATACATTAGATGCGGCGCCCTGCGATATAGTATCTTCGCAGGACTGCCAAATAGCATCGATAATCACCACAAAGGGAACGCCTCAGGTAAAGGCCAAGGATGTTGTCTTGTCGGGAGATGTGCTCATAGCTTCTCAGCTTGTGCAAAGCGGCACCGAGGAAAATCCCATAACAGACAAGGTTTCGGCCGCAGGCACCGTGAGAGGATATGTCACAAGAACTTATTCCTTTACATTGCCCTATAATAAGACCGTAAAGGAATATACTAAAAACAAGACAAAAATATACAGTCTTAAATTTATTAACAAATTGTTTTCAATAAATTACAAGCCAAAATATGATAAATATGATAAAATAACTACAATAACACAGCTAAGGCTTGGCGAAAATTGTCCTTTGCCCGTTGTGATATACAAAGATATTTATTCGGAATACGAATACAAGAACATCAAGCTTACGGAAAAGGAAGCAAAAAAGGAAGCCGATGCCAAAATAACGGAGCATATCATAACGAGCTACAGCACAGACAGCAACATAATATCCGTGAACACAAAATACAGATCGGATAAAAGCAAATTAATGGTCTCATCGGAGATCGTTTCAGAAGAAAATGTAGGAAGAGAAGTACCTGTACGGGAGGAAATGCACTAAATGGAACAGGAGAAAATACAGATACCAAACACCATTATATCAGAAGTATTCGGCAGCTTTGACGAAAATATCAAGAAGATACAAAAGGAATATAATGTCACCATAATAAACAGAGGAGACGATATACTCATAAGCGGTGATGAAAACAACGTAAAAAGCTCCATACAAGTTATAAATTCCCTTATAAACGTTGCAAGATCGGGGCAGAAAATAGAGGAACAAAACATCAACTATATCATTACCGAGGTAAATGAAAAGCATACCGAGGACATAGATAAGCTGAATGATGATATTATCTGTATGACTGTGAACGGAAGGACATTGCGCCCCAAAACTTTAGGGCAAAAGCGTTATACAGACAGCATAAAGAACAACACGGTCATATTCGGCATAGGTCCTGCCGGCACAGGCAAGACATATCTTGCCATGGCTATGGCCATAACAGCCTTTAAAAACGGCGAAGTGAACAGAATAATACTTACAAGGCCTGCCATAGAAGCAGGAGAAAATCTAGGCTTTTTGCCCGGTGATCTCCAGCAAAAGGTAGACCCGTATTTAAGGCCGCTCTATGACGCCCTATATGAAATAATGGGCGCCGAAAACTATCTGAGGAATATGGAAAAGGGTCTTATAGAGGTCGCTCCTCTTGCATATATGCGTGGAAGGACTCTTGACAACTCATTTATAATACTTGATGAAGCACAAAACACGACTCCCGAACAGATGAAGATGTTCCTCACAAGGCTCGGCTACGGATCAAAGGCCGTTATAACAGGAGATATAACTCAGATAGATCTGCCAAAGGGCAGAAGCTCCGGACTTATAGAGGCTACCCATATCCTCAGCAGCGTTGAGGGAGTGAGTATAAACAAGCTTACAAACAAAGATGTTGTAAGGCATCCTCTTGTGCAGAGGATCATAAGCGCCTATGAAATGTACGAAAGCAAAAAAAATAAAGGTAAAAGATAATGGATATATTATTTCAAAACAATACAGATATGAATGTTAACACAAAGCTTATTTCCGATGTCATAAAGGCGGTCATATGCTATGAAGGAGTTTCGGATAACTGTGAGGTAAGCGTGACTATAGTTGATAACGAAGAGATCTGCGCTCTTAATTCAAAGCACAGAAATATCAACAGTCCCACGGATGTGCTCTCTTTTCCCCTAATAGATCACGGAAAGGAAGAACTGCCGACAGACGGCTCCAAAGCGTATCTTGGCGACATAGTCATAAGCATAGAAAAGGCGATCGAGCAGGCAAAGGAATACGGCCACTCCGTCAATAGGGAGATAGGCTTTCTCACCGCTCACAGTATGCTCCACCTTTTGGGCTATGACCATATGACGCTTGAGGAAGAAAAAGTAATGTTCAGCAAGCAGGAAGATATACTTAAGAAAATAGGATTAAGGAGATAACGTGAAAGATAATAATTATATAACATAGAGAGAAATGGGCATAGCAAACAAGCCTTGCGGCAAAAGCAGCAAG
>CANPXH010000029.1 GCA_947585865.1 uncultured Clostridia bacterium | reverse complement strand
TAACTGTTGATATTGATGTAGTTCCTGTGGAGGCTTCTGGTTCACAAGTGGTCGAAACTCCGCTTTTAATGGATGATAACGAGATAGTAACTGTTGATATTGATGTAGTTCCTGTGGAGGCTTCTGGTTCACAAGTGGTCGAAACTCCGCTTTTAATGGATGATGATATTGGAAGAACGGCATCCGTAAATATTAATGTTCAGGCAGCCAATTTTGACAAGGCTGACTATATAGACGTGGAGGATATAAATGTTTAAAAGGAAAATTTTTACTGGTAACACTGGTTCAAGAGAGACAATAAAAACACACTTATATGCAAAATCAGAAACCACATATGACAATTTCAAAAGTGCATGTGATAACATTTGTAATAATATTCTTGAATTATTAAATGAATGCGGTGTAGAGAATTGTAAATATGATGATGAACACGGATGGCTATATATACTTGGAATACCAATGACAATGTATTGTGTAAGAGATGGGCGGCTTTGTGTAAGTCCTCCAAAAGATTCGCAAAATCTCATATTACAACAAGGTTTATTGCCTAATTCTGATAATACGGAATATACAATATCTGTTACTTTTGTTGGAGATCCCCAAAGCGCATTCGATATTGTATTTACAGCTAATGGGATTAATTTTTCCCAATATCAAGGCGGTGGATATACCATAGAGTTTTTCCATCTAACTGAGCAGATGGAACCAAATAAAGTTATTGGCGTAACAAGTGCATCTCGTAGCGAAGTTGCAATTTATAAAATAAATCCAGACGGTAGTGCAGAAGAAGAAAATGAAGTAATACCGTATTTTGACTATACTAACGCAGATATACAATATCTCCCATGTACTGCGTATGGTAATTCCAGATCTGATAAAATAACAAACCTATATTCACAAGAAAAATTACTTTTAGTGCCGTGGTATACAGACTCTTATTTGTTTAGAGTAGACAATTGTTATGTGTGGAATAGCGTGTTCAATTCAATCCCCAAGGACAATAGTGGATATAACCCACTTAATCCTCTTGTTATGACGATCGATGGGAAAGAATATATGTTATACAATAAAGATATTCCGTTTTTATTAGAATTAACAAGATCATAGAAAGGCCAGATTTAAAATTATGTTCAAGAAGAAAATTGTAAAAGGATTTTTAGAAAATTATACTTTTGATTCGTATGCACGAATATATGGTACTGCTACCCCCCCCAGGGTGCAAATAATAATATAAAAAGTCATACAGATACTTTTTGCCGTTCTTTACTTGAGTTATTAAATGAATGCGGTGTAGAGAATTGTAAATATGATGATGAACATTGTTGGCTATATATTTGCGGAGTGCCATGTACGATTTATGCAACCACCAATACAATTGAATTTAAGCCTCCCAAGGATACGTCTCCAAACTTTATGTATGCTTCTAATATGTATTTGCCTGTTTCTCCGCCTGTCAACTACAATTATAGCATTACATTTGTAGGCGATCCCAAAACAGCATTTGCGATAGGAGTAACACAGCATAACGCAAACTATAGTCAATATATTCCCTCCCATTGGGTTGAAGTTTTTCATTTAACGGACTCAATGATTGGGAATAAAGCAATTGGAATACGTTGCTCAATGGCGCAACTAGCTCTTGCAATTTATAAAATAAATCCAGACGGTAGTGCAGAAGATGAAAATGAAGTAATACCGTATTTTGATACAGATGCTACCATAGTATATCTTCCTCTTACGGCTGGGAAGGTTGACAAAACATTATCAAAAATATCATCTGCCTATTCACAAGAAAAGTGCTTATTAATTCCATGGTATACAGATAGTCTACTTTTTAAAGTAGACGGTTGCTATAGTTATAATGCACTATTCAATACTATGCCATTGCAAACTTCATTTAATCCACAATGCCCAATTTCATTAAAAATTGATAATAAGAAATTTATGTTATTCAATACATCTTTTCCGTATTTGCTTTATATGAACGATGATGAGCCCATTTAAAAGAAAAAGGAGATTATTATGTTTAAAAAGAAAATCGTAAAGGGGCTGCTTCCTTTAGAGGAAGAAGAAACTACAGTAAATATATATGGTCTCACCCCCCCCCACATCAGAAGTAGACACCTATCAGTCGTTTTGTGATGTATTAGGCAAATCGCTAAATGAATTATTAAATGACTGCGGCGTAGAAAATTGTAAATATGATGCCGAACACGGATGGCTATATATACTTGGAATACCAATTTTGCTTTCATACGATGGTACATATACAAAATTCTGGTTGCCATTTGAAGCGTATGACTTTAGTATTAATCAAAAAGCAATAGATTTAAAGTTAGTGAAAGGTGAGCCTTATAATTTAAGTATTACATTTACAGGTAATCCAGATACAGCATTTGGCATATCTATAACAGGAAATAATAAAAATTATAATACACTAGAAGATTCTTACCATGGTTTTGAGTTATTTCATTTGACAGAGCAAATGACTGGAAACAGTGTTATAGGTGTAAGAACACGATTAGATTATGATGATATAGCTGTATTTAAATTCAATCCTGATGGAACTCCTGAAGAAATGAATGAGGTGGAGCCATATTTCAATTATGACATTGGAAGTGCACAAGGCAGATATTTAAGTTATATTGGGCTAATAACACCAGAAGCAGGTTATACAAAGATTTCAAAAATGTATTCACAAGAAAAATTACTTTTAATTCCATGGTATACAGTGTCGAATATATTCCGTGTAAACGGTTGTTTTGTCTATGACAATACATGGCACACCATACCCGATGTAAAACAAGGTGTTGATGTGTTACATCCTATTACTGTTATGTTAAACAACAAAAAATATATGATTTGTTCATATGACTATCCATTTTTAGTGGAAGTAGAATAAATTTGTTCTTGCAAGAGCGGATTGTTTACAGTCCGCTCTTCTATTTTGCCGAATTAGCTCAATTGGTAGAGCAACTGACTTGTAAACAGTAGGTTGTGGGTTCGACTCCTACATTCGGCTTTTGGGCAGTCATTTTACGACTGTCTTTTTCAATTAATAGAGAAAAATAATATAGGCTATGAAAGAATCGTTCTTGTTCAATCAAGAGTAGCCTCATCTAGCGAGAGAAATAATCGGAGTAGCTACCGATTATGGGTTTCTAACCTCGCCCACTCTCTCGCTATCTTACATGATTTTTTTGAGGTTAGAGAAAGAAGGTTAGGTTATTATGAGCAAACAATTAACTACAGATGATTTCAAAAATAAAATGTATGTGCAACATGGAAATGACTTTGAAGTTATTGGTAAATATATAAATGCAAGAACTAAAATACGAGTAAAGCATAAATGTGGTTTTGATTTTATGACAAGACCTGATTTTATTTCTACCGTTTCAAAAGGATATGGCTGTCCTGTCTGTTCCAATAATTATAATAGTATTGCATCAAGGCTTAATCAAAAACATATTAACTTATGGCAAACTGATCCAGATATTGCTATGTACTTAAAAAATAAAGAAGACGGCTATAATATTACAAGCGGGTCCAACCGTTTCTTAGAATGGGTATGCCCTCGCTGTGGACATATTCAAACTAGAAGTGTTCATACGGTTAAAGCAAACGGATTCATTTGTGAAATGTGTACTGACGGCTTTAGTAAACCAGAAAAATTTATGCGTTCTATTTTAATACAATTAGGTATTGAATTTGAAATGCAGAAAAAATTTGAATGGTCTGGTAACAAAAAATATGACTTCTATTTTGAAGGTATTTTGTGCGAGACTCATGGGTTACAACATTATGAACATTGTTTTCGATATATTGGAGCAAGAACTTTAGAAGAAGAAATTCAAAATGATAAATATAAAGAAATGATTGCAAAAGAAAATGGATTTAATGATGATACCTATATAGTAATTGACTGTAGAAAATCAGAAAAAGACTGGATTAAAAGATCTATATTAAACTCAAAATTATCCAAAATATACGATTTGTCAAAAATAAATTGGGATCAATGCGAAAAAGATTGTCTTTCATCATTGATTTTAGAAATATGTAATTTATGGAATCAAGGTTATTCTACTACTGAAATAAAAAGAGAACTGCACATTTCTAAGAAATCAACCATTGTAAGCAAATATCTAAAAATTTGCGACAGTTTAGGGTTATGCAATTATAATTCTAAACAATCCAGAATAAATGCAAGTGTTCACAAGGTTGTATGTTTAAATAATAAACAAGTATTTAATTCTATCAAAGATGCTGAAAAATATTATAACATAAGAAACGTATCTGGTTGTTGCATAGGACAGGTAAAATCTGCTGGGAAACATCCAACTACTAAAGAACCTTTGGTTTGGAGATATTATGAAGATTTTATACATATGACTAACGAAAATATTTGTGATGCTCTATATATACAAAACAAGAAATCTCAAAGAATTATTTGTTTAAATACATTACAGGTCTTTAATTCATTAGTAGATGGTGCATTATATTGTGGATTAAAAAACTCGTCATCTATCTCGTCTTGTTTGAAAAACAAACAAAAAACTGCTGGCAAAGATCCTAAAACTGGCGAATCTTTAAGGTGGATGTTATATGATAAATATTTACTGAGTGCTACTCACTGAGTAGCACTTTAATATAAAAAAATGGAGGTGGCAATCATGGCTACTAAAAAAGCACGGCTTAAAAAAATCTGTAGTTCATGTGGTCAGGAATTGCCATTAACTACTGGTTTTTATACAAGTAAAAGTCCTTTATTTGCAGTAGACAAAAAAATAAATATATGCAAAGAATGTTTTATTTCAAACGCTTTAACGGAATCTGGCGAAATAGATGAAACAAAGTTTAAAAATCTTCTAAGAAAAACTGATTTTCCATACTATCGTGATAATTTACAGAGTGCTGCAAATCAATATGTAAAAGAGCATGGATATGTGGCTGATGAAGATGTTAAATATCACGGTGCAGACATTATAAAGTTATACATGAAAAATGTAAATAGTTTGCGGCAACTTAGCGAAAAAAGTTTTGAAGATTCTGAGAAAGATGGTTTTATTCAGAAAAGAAGTACCGTTTTAAAAGAAGCAAATGAAGAAATAAAAATGCTTAACTCTGTTTCAGACAGATCTTATGAAGTGTCTAAAAACAAAAAAGATAACGAGGATAGCAAATGGACTAAAAAAGACAAACAAAATATGAAGTATGTTATATCAACTATTGGATATGATCCATACGATGATGTTGGTTTGTCCGATTTAGATAAAAAATACTGTTACAATATCTTATCTGGATACTGTGACACAGACGGCATTTCCGAAGACGGACATAAAATGCAGTGTGTAATCGAAATGTCTATGCTCTATTGTCAATGTAAAAAAATAACAGAAGCAATGAATGATGAATTAAACAGTAACCATAGAGACGACCAAAAGATACAGCGTCTCACAAGTTCAAAATCATCTATTTTATCTTCTATTGCTCAGATTGCGAAGGACAATAATATTTCATCTAATTACAATAAAAACTCAAAACAAGGTCAAAGTTCATTAACTTCTAAAATGAAAGAAATGGAAGAAAATGGATTTCAGGAAATTACAGTAAATTTATTTGATATAAAAACAAGCGAAGCATTTAAGCAGATAGATGAAATCAGTAATAATAATATTTCAAATCAGCTAACACTTGATAATAACGAATATAGCGAAATCGTTAAAGAGCAGCGTGAAATGATCCAAAAGTACGATTTAGAGTTGGAGACATTAAAAGAGGAAAATCGTATTCTTAAAAATAAAATTATTGATTTAGAGAATAAAAAGAGGTGATGTAGATAAATGGAAATATATAATCCTATGTCATCTAAAGAATTAAGTCAACGAAAATTAGAAGAATACCATAAAATGTCTCAGATTATTCAATGGGGAAGAAAAAATCCAGTAAAATTTGCAGAAGCATTCTTTGGTACGAAACTTATTGACTATCAGGCTTATTGTTTTATGCGTACATGGGTTGTCCAGTTCGCTTTGTGGGCTGAATGTCGTGGCGCAGGAAAAGATACTCTTGCTGCTGTTTATTATATGTCAAGGTTATTATTGATACCTGATTATAGTTTATACATCAGTTCAAATACATATAGCCAATCTGTAGAGAGTTTTAATAAACTACGTGATATTGCATTGAAGCGGATACCTTCTTTTGCAAGCGCTACGGATATATTTGCCAGGGAGGTAGATAAAACAGGAAGCAATAGCGAAACAGGTTTTTTGCAAGCACCTACCTGTAAATTTAGATTATACAATAACTCAAAGATGGAAGCATTATCTTCAAATCTTGAGGCCATTCGTGGTAAGCGTGGTGCTGTTTGGTTTAATGAAACGGCATGGAAAACCGCAGAAGAACTTGCGGTTGTAGAAAACTATATTAACGTTGATACAAGTTTCTCAACATCTACTGAAAAAATTCAATATCATAAACCACAGCAGATGCCATTACAGATTTTATATACATCAAGTGTTGGGGATGTCACCTATCCATTTTTTGATAAATATAAAACCTTTTATAAAAAAATGATCGTTGGGAATAAAAATTACTTTTGCTTTGACTTAAACGCATACGATATTCTACATCATTCTACTATTGATGGCATTCCAATTAAATCCCATTTAACAGAAGATCAAATAAAAAAAGCCATAGAGGAAGATCCAGATAATGCAGATGTAGAATTATTTAATAAGTTTCGCAAAGGCGGCGGACAAAATGCTGTTGTCACTATGGATGAACTTATTAGAAACTCTACTGTAAGGAAACCTCTTTTATATAATGATACTGGCAAAAAGAAATTTATTTTCTGTTATGACCCTGCAAGAAACTTTGACGGAAGTGTTCTGAGTATTTGGCAGGTTATTGATGATAAGGATGTTGGATATAAATTAAGATTTGAAAATTGTATATCCATGGTAGACCAAAATACAAAAAACAAGACACCTTTACCAATGCCAGCGCAGCTTGAAATTATAAAAGATTTAATGATTAAGTATAATGGTGAACGTGCTGCAGAATGGGAAAATATTGAATTCTATATAGATGCCGGTTCTGGTGGCGGTGGAATTAGTGCAGTTGCAGATCAACTTATGGATGACTGGTATGATAAATACGGTGGTAAACATAGGGGAATCATTGACCCTGATCATAAGCAATACGAAACTGCAAGGAAAACATATCCAAATGCTATGCCTATAGTTCATCTTGTAGATCCACAAGGGTTTAAACGTATTATGTATGATGCTGTTTCAAAAATGGTTAAATTAAATTTAATGGAATTTTCTGATTATGATAATAAGGATTATATTTTAGTTGAAAATAAAAATGGAGAATTCGATACTGTACAACTGACGTTTGAAGAAAAACTTGCATTAACTAATATGAATATAGCAAAGTTGCAGCTTTCTTATATGTGTAGATATGATACCCCTAATGGTGGAGTTACTTATGAATTATCAAAAGATAAAAAAGGTATGCACGATGACCATGCATATACTGTTGCTGAAGCTGGATATGCTTTAGCAAAATTAAGAAGAACGGATTTATTAACGGACAAAAATCCAAAACAAGGTTCAAACATAAATGCCTATCGTAGAATAGCCAGGAAACCCAAGATATATTCAAATTATTAAAGTGAAGGAGGTGAACATTTGGACGAAAAAAACAACTCTCCTACTCTATCTGCGGATCAAGCATCTATTGATTCATTTTTAGAAGGTAAAACAAATAAATTTGATGCGGCGGCATTCAAACGTATTGTGATAACGCAGCTTACAAAAAATAATTGTTTTGTGGAGAATACCATTTGCGGATATACCAAAGAACAAATATCCAATATGGCACAATTTCCAGAAAAACACGGAAAACAAATACTTAAATTATCAAATTTCATGTATTTGAAATCCGGTTATTATAAGCGACTTGTCAACTATTTTGCAAATATGCCAAAGGGCGAATGTTGGACTGTAGACACAGAAATTAAATCAGATAGTTTTGATTCTATAGAAAAGAAAGCATTTAAGCGCAATTATATAAAATATATAAATTTATGCAATTCTTTTAAACTTGAATATGAACTGTCTAAGATCATGTTGAATCTATATTTATATGACGCTTGCTTTGGTTATATTGTTGAATCAGATACCGATAATTTTATCTATTATTTTAAACCAGAATATTGTGAAATCATGGGTTCTGTAAACGGTATGCCTATTTTTGGTATTAAACAGAGACAACTGAAGCGTTATGGAAGTGATTTAAGCATTTATCCGCCTGAGATTCAAATGTTGATTAATAACAGTACTCCTGACAAATACGGGCGCATTATGATACCATACGAAAAATCATTCTGTGTTAAATATCATGAGTTGTTCTCCTATTTATATCCTCCACTCTTCCCTCTTATAAAAGAAATATTGAATATCGAAGATTACAAAGCTTTGGAAAAAACAAGGGTTGAAAATGATATATATAAGATTTTAGCGTTAGAAATTCCTGTCAATGATGACGGACAGATTACTCTTGGAAGTGATGTAGTTACAGATTTTACAACCTTGGCAGATGAAATTGTGAGTGAACGAATCGGTGTGCTGCCGAGTCCATTTAAAGTTACACCTGTTGAGTTCTCTAATAACAATACAAATGACATCAATAATGTGCAAAATGCAATAGATGAGGCATATTCAGAAATTGGTGTATCACAGTCTTTAATGGCTGGAAGTACATCTGGATCTGAGTTGAAAATATCTATAGAAATTGATGCCAGTGATGTTTATAGAATTTTAAAATCTATAAGTAAATTGGTAAATTTTCATTGCAAAGTAAGAGGAAGTGTCTATTCCAATTATGGTTTTTCTTTTCGTTTACTCGAAGTAACCAATATCAATCAATCGGAGAAACTTGAAACGGAATTCAAACTCACACAAGCATCTTTCCCAAACAAATTTGAAGTCATGGCCATTAAAGGTGTAAATCCTGCAAGACTTCTTGGAAATGATTTTGTTGAGAATACTATTTTCTCTCTTGGAGAAAACTGGACGGTTTTAAAATCTTCTTATACGGAATCTGGCTCTAGCTCTGATATCAAAGGAGGTAGACCAGAAAGTAAGGATACAGAAATTACAAAGGGTACAGAAACACAACGGGCGAATGATTCAAACAAAACAGAAAATCGTGTCTGATTGGTGGTGATGGTTAAATGGATATTATTTATATTTTTGACCACGGCAAGGCAGAATTATTACAAAACCTTGGCTTTAAATATACAGAAAGAAATATTGATGGTAAAAAAGCATATCGTTTTCTTGGAACAGAAAAACTAATGGAATCGCTCAATTCAAGATTTGACAAGAGCGATTTTTTAGTGAGCAAAAATATGTGTTTTTGATACTTTCATAATTTCGGAAAGGAGGAATATTTGGATAAAATAATTCGATATGAAACGCAAATACAGCTTGTTCCATCCAGTATGAAACAGTTAAATAAGCAGTTTGCTTTAGTGGATATTCTATTGTGCTATCACGGCAAAAACCGTAACAGGACAAGTATAAGTAAAGAAGTCATTGAAGCTGCTCTTCCATCTCTCTATGGCATCCCTATTGTTGGCGAATACATTTATCTGAATGATGGTTCACAGGATTTTGGCAGCCATGGCGGAAAAATTATTCTGAGCGATAAAGGAATTGAGTTTGAAGATACGACTAAGCCTTATGGTTTCATAACAAAGGATGCCGTTGATAATGCAAAATGGGTGACAATCACAGAAAAGGATGGTCATACTCGTCATGAATATCTTGAATTAAAATCGTGTATTATCTGGCAGGAAAGATATGATGAAGTATCCGCTCTCCTGAATAAAAACTACGGTCAGAGCATGGAGATCGAAATAAATAAAGGGCATTACGATAATGATGATTATTTTGTTATAGAAGATTTAACATTTAGTGCAGCCTGTATTTTAGGTTCAAATCCTGATGGAACTGGCGTGGAGCCGTGCTTTGAATCTGCTTGTATTGGCAGACATTATGAATTGGATTCATTCAAGAAAGAATTTTCTCTTATGCTTGATGAATATAGAAAAATTAACAAAATGGAGGATAACAAAATAATGACAGAAAAGGTATTTGAACTACTTTCTGCTGTTACCTTCAAATGCAACAATGCTGATGTGGCAAAATATTTTGTTTTGTCGGTTACAGATACAGAAGCAAATGTAATTGATAGAGAGGATGGATATAAAGCATACTCTATTCCTTATACTGTTACAGAGAGTGCGAATCCAGAAGAAGGATCCGATCTCAAAGAAGTTGTGTTTGATTACGATGGCAAGGCAGAAAAATCTATTAGCGTTATGGATAAAGTTGAAAATGATTTCAGTATTCAGGAAGAAATCAATACCGCGTCTAACGCTGCTATTTCTGACGCAGTTACAAGTGCTTTAGCGACTTATGAATCTACTGCAGTCCAGGAAATCACAAATAAGTATTCCGATTTAGAAGGTAAATATAATCAGCTAAAAAGCGATTATGAAAGCGCAAAGTCTAAATTAGATGTATTTGAAGGCGAAAAGAAAGACGCAGAGCAAAAACTACATATGAAAGAAATTGATGATGTAGTAGAAAGTTATGCTGCAAAAATGGGTACTTATGCTGATTATCTGCTTTACAGAGGCAAGATTGATTATTCTAAGACCAAAGAACAGGTAAATACAGATATGTTGATTTTACTTGGCAAGGCTAACCTTGGACAGAAATCTACATTTTCTTTTAATCCTGTAATTACTGGTATTCAGCATGACACTTCTTTCGAGTCCGATAATGGAAATGGCAGATATGGCGATCTATTTGACAAAGTAAAGAAATAATTTTAAAGGAGGATTTTAAATTATGGCATATGGAGTTGTATATACAACAAATTTAAGCGGTTGCGATAATTATTCTTTTCAGCATACCGCAGATATTGAAAATGGTACTTTAGTTGCAAAGGGCGAATTAGTAGAAGGAGAAAGACAGATTTATCAGGTTGTTCTTGATCCTAAAAAGCCATCTTATCTTGTGGCGCATCCTGCATGGAATTACGATGATTCCACTTACGCTAAGAAGCAGGAAGATGCTTATATCAACAAGGCCAATAAAGCATTCAGAGTATATGAATTAAAGCCCGAGAAGAAGTTTGCTATTACATCTTATTCTATTGATGGCGGCGGTGAAGATATTACTGTTGGCGATACTCTTGGTGTAACTGCTGCTGGTAAGTTAAAGAAAAATGAATCTGGAAGTGCATTGCAAGTAAAAGTTGAGGCTATTGACAACTATGGATTTAAATATTCTGTCGGCTCTGCTGGTGATGTGACCACTGGTGCAAAGATGGTGATTGTTAGAGTTCTTCAGAATACTGCTGTTGCGGGGGAATAACCGGCTCTGATAATATCAGTGTCCCCAGTCAGAGCCAAGATTTAGGGACAGCGAATGGTAATAAAAAAGTAAGTGAACTTATTGACGATGATATATCTATTGCTTGGTCTGGTACAAAAGGTAAAGTAACTGGAACCGTAAACTCCATAAGTAATTATGGCGAACCATATGAAGAAGGACAACAATCCGGACATTTCTTCCCCATAAAATTTACAGACAAGTATTTTGATAAAGTAATTACTGTTGGAAGTCAGAATGGACAAGGAGGAAAGGATATTACTCCTAAGAGTGACGATCCTTACCTTGTAATTCGACTTGAAAATGTCACTGTAGAGGACAAGATCAGTGCAATCTTACAGAAGACAAAAGAGGAAATTTTTGAACTTGACTTCTCTCAGGTTACGAAGGACAACTAAATTTTAAGAAAATGCATCTGAGACTAATTTATATGATTAGTCTCTTTTTTATTAAAAAAAATTAAGGAGGATTTTAATTATGGCAAACGCATTAGTAACATTATGTGTTGATGCAAGAAGAAATAGAGTTGCTAATTTTTCTGCTGAAAACGCTAAATATACAGATGAAGCAATTAGACAGGCTTTCTATGAAATTCTTGGCGAGGACAAACTTACCTACAAGAATTGGAGAAAGCATAAGGTAGAAATATTTGAAATTATTGAGGAAGTATTGGATATTACTCTACCTGACGCATGGAATGATTCCCCATTCTATAATGAAATGGTAGAAGTAAAGAACTTCCTGCTTGGTCAGAAAAATGAGTTTATTGTAGAGGATGATTCCACTCTTGTTGTGTCTCGTATTTCCGGCAATCATTGGAATATTGACCGCCAGAAATTACCTGCTGGTAAGACTTTCAGCGTAGAGACTGAATGGTTTGGTATCCGCGTATATGATGAGCTGGAAAGATTCTTAAAGGGCGTACAAACTGTTGAAAAGATGTTTGCTAAGATGCAAGATGCAATTCAGAAAGATATTGATGCTCGTATTTATTCTGCGTTTAATGGCGCAGGTACATATCTTCCTTCTGAGTTCCAGGAAAACGGAAGTTTTGTAAAGGATACCATGCTTGAACTTGTACAGAAAGTACAGATTGCATCTCAAAAAACTGTTAGAATTGCAGGTACAAAACAGGCTCTTGCTAAATTGGACGGTGTGCTTTCTTCTGAATGGATTTCCAATGAAATGAAAGAGGAAAAACATACAACTGGCAGGATTAAGGTATGGGAAGGCATTAATACGGTAGAGATCCCTCAGACATTTACTCGCGGCACTTATGATTTCAAGGTAGAAGATAATATTCTTTATGTACTTCCTGAAAACTTTAAGCCAATCAAACTTTATTATGAGGGGCAAAGTAGATCCAGAGAACTTGGAGAACATGACACGGAAGATATGGTAATTGATGTCCAAATTCAAACGAAACTAGGTATAGGCGTGGTATTCGATACCTTATTTGGCACTTATACTGTATCTTAAATTTAATAATATAAATCATAGAGGGCATCGTGCTGATGTCCTCTTTCTTGGAGAAGATTATATGATAGATAAAAAATTGTTTGATATGGAATATTCCACACAGAAACGTGCAGAAATGGAATATCTAAAAAGTTGTGGAATTAGATATACATTTGTAAAGCGGATTCATGGTATTCCGACCTACAAATATGAAAAAACGGAACAACTGTTTGATGCTTTACGATTATATTATCGGATTCAAAATGGAGGAAAATTTTAATGGATTATACGACTTTAGAGTTGGATGAATTAAAGGAAATTGCAAAAGAAAAAGGGTTAAAATTTGGCAAAATCGGTAAGGATAAATTAATCGAAAAATTAATGGAACTTGGAACGGATTCTGCAAATGATAATGTCACTGAAAAAGACGAAGAAAAGTCTACGTCAGATATCCTAAATCTTATCAATGAATCTGTTGACTCTCTTACTTCTGATGTGACAGTAAAAGCATCTTCAAGAAAACAGGAAGAAACTATTTCCAGTGATGAAGAAATTGCTGTACGCAGCGTAACATTGGGTGGAACAACATGGGTAAGTCCTAAGACAAATGCACACTATCGTTGGAATGAAATCGGTGCAGTTGAATATATCCCTTTTGGCGAACTTGTTACAATGAACAATACAAAGCGGAATTTCCTGTTTAAACCTATGGTCATTCTACTGGATGAACGCGCTATTAAGTATTTCAGACTGCAGGATACTTATGAAAAAGTTGCTCAGATTCATAATTTGAAAAACATTTTTGATACGGGGGATCTTACTAAGGTTTCCAAGGTATTAGACACTATTGTACGAGTAAATATGCGTGATGTTGCAATATCAAAAATCAGAGACATGCGAAGAACTGGCGAATTAACTAATATTGATATTATTAAGCTGGTAGAAAGTAGACTTTGCTTTGATTTATCAGAAGATAACGCATCAAAATAAAAGCAGGTGATATATATGTCCAATACTACTTATAAGCAGCTTGCCGATGCCGTTTTTAATAAAATAAAGGATCTTGACTTTACCGCTTTATCTGAGGATACTGCATATGAAATAGTTATTGGTTACATACAATCTGCTATTGTCAATTTTGAGAATTGCAAACAGGATTTATCAGATAGAGATGAAACACTGGCAGAGTTTAATTTCCGCTTGTCGGATGAGACATTTGTCATCTTGGTAAATTATATGGTAATCGAATGGCTGGATTCTAATTTTATATTAACCAGCAATGCGCTAAAAAGCAGATTGTCAAGTTCTGATTTTCATGCGCTTAATCTTCATCAGCAATTAAGTAAGGCAATGGACTTACGGGAAAAGCTGATAAAAGAAAATAAACAACTGGCAATCAATAAATCATATAACAATTCTAAGTTATTTGATATTGCCAAAAGAAAGAAGGTGTAGTGTGAGCCTTCATCTTATGAAAGAGCGTATTAAGCAAAGTGGTAATACCTTGTATGACGAACAAATAAAAGACGCACAAGATATTTTAGTCTATGGATTTACTGACGATGTATCATATAACCCCAATATTGTATTATATGGTACAGAAGATTCGGTTCCAATCAAAATGTATGATCAAAAATATAGTGCCGCATACGGATTTACTACACAGTTTCTTACGCCAAATAATGTACCAATTCCATTGGGTCAATTATTATATGATAAAAAGAAAAATGATTACTGGTTATGTGTGGAATCCTATAATGTTTCTGAAATCCATAATGACGGTAAATTAGGAAAATGCGGAAGATTTTTAAAATGGCAGGATAAAGATGGCGTAATTCAACAAACCCCAATTATTGTTACTTCTGCAAGCAAATATAATAACGGTGAAGATGGCACTGAGGTTATTCAGCTTGGTTCAGACCAGTTGATGTTGTTTATGCAGTTAAATGAAAATACTGTCAAATTGGATCGTGGTATGCAGTTCTTTATTGATGAGAATACAGAAGATCCGTCTGTGTATGAGTTGACTCGTACTGATACAGCTTTATATACATACAATGGCATTGGTTTCTTGTCCATAATCGTAACGGAATGTGCATACACGCCAACGGAAAAAGAATTGGAACTTGGCGTGTGCAATTACAAGAAACCGCACTCTCCTACCCCACCGATTGAGTCAGATAAAACATCTGTTTTATGTGCTACTATTTCAGGAAAAGAACAACTGAGATTGGATTATAAGAAGAAATATACAGTATCATTTACAGATAAAGGCACTGGCGAAGCTGTTGAATGGAGCGGTGTAGATTTTAAGTGGAATGTGGTTAGCAATTTTATTGTAAAGCAAGATATCTATGATAATGTTATAGAGTTGTTGATTAATGATGAAGATTCTGTTGGATCTTCTTTTTTATTGCAATGTTTGGTTCAGGATGTGGTTGTTGGTCAAATGGAAATATCTGTGATAGATGGGTGGTGATTGAATGGGAAAAGCACGAAGTTATGAAATTATTGAGTTTCGGAATAAGATTACGGATGAAATATGTAATTCTCCTGAATTAGTGAAATTGCTTGGCTGCGAAGATGAAGAGTCTCCGGAAGAAATCATCCCTTTCAAATATTCATTCCCGCATGAGTATGTACCTGAAACTATTACTAAAACAGAACGATTTATCAATTTCGATATTGCTGCAAGTATAGATCCAAGGAACCATGTATATAAAGATCTGACAATATATTTCTTTGTTGTATGTCATGAAGATGTTGTTAAATATAGAGAAAAAGGACGTACATACCTATGGTATGACAAGGCTGTATGTGAGTTAGACAATCTATTTTGCGAAAAAAATATTCTTGGTGTTGGACAAACGCTATTAGTGGGTAATGATCCATATTGTCCCAAATATGAATTTAAAGGACGATTTTTAAGATTTATTGTAAAAGATTTTAACAATGGGCTTAAATATGGGAAATAAAGTTAGTTTGCTAAAATTAAATAAAATTAATATCACAGATAAAATATCAATTAAAATTCCTACAGTTGGGGAAATCTTAACAGATGAACAAGAATACTATTCCATGATTTCCTCTCTTACCGCTACTCCTTTTCAATATATGGTGCAATTAGATGACTTACATATAGATTTTACCACAATATCTGATTTTGATTTATTCAAAATGTTATTTCCAATCTATGCGAAGACAGATTTATCGTTACTGTTTGGAGACTTAGATTTATCCGATATGAAGGTGTCATTCTATAAAAATAGACCATCTGAAACTTTCTTATACAGTGCGAAAAATGAAATAATTATAGACGAATTAATATATAATGATTTGATGTATTTTATAAGAAAAATAAATGCGTTTAAAAGAAATAGTTTTAAACCAGGTAACGAACACATGAAAAGCTATTTGCTGGAGAAAGAACGAAAAAAGCAAAAGCGCAATGCGAAAAAAACATATGAACCATATTTAGAAAATCTGGTTATTGCATTAGTAAACACATGTGAATTTCCGTACAATTATCAAGAATGTATGGATTTATCTATATACTTATTCAATCAAAGTTACCAGCAAATCAACCGCAAAATATCATTTGATAATGCAATGATGGGCGTTTATGCTGGCACTATTGATGTCTCAAAATTATCAAACAAAGATATTCTCACGTGGATCCCAATTCAAAAAGATTAAAACATAAGGAGGATTTTTATGAATATTGATAAGTTTACAATTACATCTTATGACCAAATTATAGGATTTGATCGCAGCACCGGCAGCCTAGAAATGATCCTTGACGAATTGAATGATTTTAAACTTTCTCACGAAGAGGAAAAGTCTGAAATTACTGGTAGGGGCGGTAGAATTATTAGTTCTAAGAAAAAGAACAAAAAGGTAACTGGTAGCGGTACAAATGGTATGCTTTCTGGTGGTGCATTAGCTACAATGCTTGGTGCAGAGATTGAGGATGGCAGATATACAATTAGATATACCGACCCTATTATCGTCAACTCAAATAAAGGTACTACTACCGAAACAGCTATTGGAACTGTCGGAAATGAAATCGGCATTATATATGTTCGTGATGAGAACAACGCATACATTTCTGGTGGCAAGAAATTGACACAGGTTTCTGGCGAACCTCAAACCGGTGAATTCTCTTACAAACCAGATACAAAAGAAATCACATTTTATGAAGGGGATATTGCCGATGGGGTTGAGGTAATCGCATTTTATGATGCAGAAGTAAGCGGTAAGAAAATCTCAAATAATGCTGATAAATATAGCAAGGTACTCCATGTATTTATTGATGTTACCTGTCAAGACGGATGCGATAATCTGTTCCATGGACAGTATATTATCCCAAGGGCTGATTTTAGCGGTACATTTGAACTTGCTGGCGGATCCGATCCTGCAACACAAGGATTTGAATTTACATCCATGCCCGATTTATGTACAGGCAAAAGCGATCTGTGGGATTTCATTATATTTGATTAAAATTATGTTTAGAGGTGAACGCTAAAATTATGGCAGATAAAAAAATGATACCTTGCAGAGTATGCGGCAAAATGTTTGTGCCGTGTGCTTACTGCCTAAAACACTCTGATACGTTTAGGTGGCGTAATTTTGCATGTTCCATAGAGTGTGCAAAGAAGTATATCGCTGATACAATCGCATATAGAGAATCCTCAAATAATACCATAAAGGTAGAGAAAAAGATTGCGCCTGTTAAAAACAAAAGTAAAAAAGCAAGTGAGAAAAGCAATGAAAATTTGCTTCAAGATGAAACCTAATTTGGATATTGTGTATTGTTGTATATTATAAAAATTATAGAGTTATAATCACAAATACACAATTGATTATAACTCTATTTTTTTACGAGTGAGGTGAACTATAATAACATATAGTATAAAATTTGATTCTTTAGAAGAAGTATATAAATATTATAATAATGAGGTACTAAAAATAGTAAATATCAAACAGTTGCTTTTTTATGCAGATGTATGTAGATTACAACCTGATTGGATTGGAAAATCTATTTATGACCAAAAATTAATCGCATATTATGGGAAAAATAGAACGAAAGAATGTTGGGAACGCTGGAAGAGATATGACACCAACTCACAAAATAAATTATAAATTGAGGGATTTAAAATGGATATAAAAAATATTTCAATTGATTTTCCTTTAGTTCCTTATATCGAATTAGATGGTGGATACGCAATGTGTTTTAGATGTGGAAATGAAGTTACTCCAATGCAAAATAAATGTAGCAAATGTCATCAATTACAAGATTGGTCATGGTTCAATAAGGATAATTAATGATACTCACAAAGAAAGAAACTCTCTCATACACAGAAGAAATAGAACGCCTTATCCATCAAAGGAAAATTGCACAAATTAAATATGCTAAAAGAAAATTAAAACTGGATATTATCAAACTATATTTACCTCATTTCCATTTTCAATTTAATAAATTTATTGTTTTGCTTTGTATCGTTGCGATTGTTTTATATACACTCGCAGCTTTTTTATTGCAAAAATATACCATGGTTGAAATCAGTCCTACTCTTACGACATGTGTTTTTGCGTTTTTTGGCACAGAACTGTTGGGATTAGCCGGAATTAAATGTTTTGATATTAAGTGTAATAATAATGACATTAATAATGATAAGTTGGATATAATCGCATCTCAAAATGAAAATGTAGATATAGATAATGATGCAGTTGGTTAGGAGGATCATATATGATTGTTTTAAATGGTATTAAAAATTTTCTAGTTTTAGTTAATGAAAACTGGACAACTATTATGGTTGTATGCGGATTGCTTGTTATGATATTCAAAAAAGCAATGTTATATTTTAGCAAAACTGACAATGAAAAAATTACTATTGCTAAACAAAAGATTCAAGAAACAATGTTAAAAATGATTGGCGACGCTGAAGAAGAATATGAAGAATGGAACAAAGCTGGACAGATAAAACGAGCGCAGGTTATCAAGCAGATTTTTGACGAAAATCCAATTTTATACAAAGTTGTAGATCAGACAGAACTAATACAATGGATAGATGACACAATTGATGATGCATTGGTAACACTGAGAAAGATTGTAGAAGAAAACAGCAAGAAAGCGGAGGTATAAAAATGGCAATCAGAATCGGTCATTCATCTATTGACGAAAATGGTCGTGCCTCTGGTGGAAAGGCTGGCGATTCAACAAAAAAGGAAGTATGCATTAGGACGTGGTATAGTAAGCCGTGGCAATATTATCTTGAATGTATAGATAATAATATTTCAAATATAGCGGCAACATATATGGAAATCATATGCAATAATGATAATGTTGGATATGACCAATCACAAAGGCTTACATTATACAACCAGTTGAAAATACATAAAGATGTGTCTAAATTAACTCCTTGCGAATGTGACTGTTCTTCTCTTATTGCCTGTTGTTATATTATGGCTGGACTTAATATTAATCCGTCATGTACAACAAGAAATATACGTTCAGCTTTATTAGCCACTGGTAAATTCGTTGAATATTCTGATTCTATTCATTTGAAAGACGATTCTTATGCTAAACGCGGCGGTATATATTTGAAAGAAGGCTCTCATGTTGTTATGTCCTTAGATGATGGAATTAACAGCACCTCATCTTCTACTGCTGTGTCTAACACAAAATATTGTGTAGACGTATCCAGTTATCAAGGAAATATTAATTGGAACGCTGTAAAATCATCTGGTATTTCAAATGCTATATTAAAAGTTATCAGGAAAGATCTTAACCCAGATAAAAAGTTTGAGCAGAACTGGAATGGATGTAAGTCTGCTGGTGTTAATGTACTTGGAGTATATAATTATTCATATGCTACTACTACAGCAAAGGCAAAAGGTGATGCTGAAAAAGTATTATCCATATTAAACGGAAGAAAATGTACAATATGGCTGGATATAGAAGATAAATGTCAACAGGGGCTTGGTAAAACGCTAATAGACATCATAAATACATATTCAAATGTTATTGTTTCTAGTGGTTATGATTTTGGCGTGTATACAGGCATGTCATTTTATAATTCTTATCTGAAGCCATATGCTTCACAAATTAAATGTAATAATTTTTGGATTGCAAGATACTATAATGGATATAACAAAATGAATGTCGGCATTATGCCAAATGAAAACTATAATCCAAAGACTAGTATAGGCAGAGATATATACGGCTGGCAATATACGTCTTCTGGTGTTGTAACTGGTATTTCTGGCAATGTAGATATTAGTGTTATATATGGTTCTACTACCGCTGCCCCATCGTCTTCTGCTACCAATAATACCGAATCGCCTGTTGAAATGATGGGAAAAGTTAATACTTCTTCATCTAATTTGAATATTCGTAAAGAACCGACTGCTAATTCAGCAAAAGTAGGTGTTTATCCAAAGGGAACAATCGTACAATTACTGGCTCATACCACCGGTTGGTACAGAACAGATAAAGGATATGTCTCTGATAATTATATTATTGCTGCTACCGGAAAAGTTTCCAACTGTTCAAAATTAAATATGAGAAATAAACCTCATGTTGCAAATGGTAATATAATATCAGTCCTAAACGCTGGTGACAAGGTAGCACTTTTAAAAAAGGAATCTAATGGCTGGTATAAAGTAAAAACATCAGATAATAAAGTCGGATATATATCCGGAAGTTATGTATCAATATTATAGAAAGGCGATATATGGAATGGATGATATTACTGCATTAATAAATTTAAATTTCCCTTACATTTTTATATCTGTGTTTATTATTCTTATTGGTCTAAAATCTATAATTTCTTTATCCGAGTGGTTTATTAACAAATTTGGTATCGAAACAAAGCATACAAAAGAAAAACGAAAAGAACACGAAATGTTAATAAATACGGCGAAGGAACTCTCTGATTTAAAAAATGCTCATGACGAATCTGTAAAACAATCTATCAGGCATGATCAAATGATAAAAGAAGATCTGTCTAATTTAACGAATACAGTAAACGGTATTGCTCAAACTCTCTCCGATATGCAAGCTAAAGATAACGAAACAAAACTCAAAGAATTAAAAAGCAGTTTGGTTAGGTACTACAATAAATATAAGAATATTGGAGAATGGAATAGATTGGAATGTGCGGCATTTTGGGATCTGTTCTATGAATATGAGTCAAGAGGTGGTAATGATTATGTTCATAGTGTCATTGAGCCAGTGATGCGTGAATTAAAGGAAATTGATTAATGGAAAAGAGTGGTTACAATAATCACTCTTTTCTTATACCTTGAATCATATATGCGGTTTGCAATGATTAAAGGTATACGAAAGGGGTGATTCTTATGGATACAAAATTATGCTGTATTGATTCGTCCAGTACAAAGACTGGCATTGCATTTTTTATTAATGGTTATTATACATGTCATGATCTGATAGATTGTAGTAAAGAAAAAGATATGGATAAAAGATTTTATGATATGTCATGTAAAATTTGGAACACGCTATCTCTTACAAAACCAGACATCATTTATATTGAAGAAACTGCTGTATTAACAAACGCTCATACACAAAGATTTCTAACCAGATTACAAGGCATTGTTTATGCTTGGTGTATGAATAATGATTGTGACTTTAATACAATAAGACCTACATCATGGAGAGCTGCCGTTGGTATAAAACAGGGAAAAAATGTAAAGAGAAACGAGTTGAAGGAACAATCAATTAAATATGTTGCTAATAAATATAATTTGAATGTGACAGATGATGAGGCTGATGCTATTTGTATTGGTGATGCTGTTATAAAAATTTATGGAGGAATTGATAATGTATCCACATGAAATTGAAAAATATATATCAGATCGTAATGGCGTGCTAAAGCCAGATGAAGTAAAATTTATAACCAACATCATCTTGCATCCGCAGCTTAATCACATTACATACAACCCATGGGACTGCAGTTATGATATGTGGGATGACATAGGAAACCACTATCATTTTAAAAGTCAATAAATAACAAAATATTTTATACAGAAAGGAAAAATTATATGATTACATTATTTAGATGGATATTACTAAAGCAAAAGGAAATTAAGTTTAAACTTGCATTTTATCAATTAATTGACAAGTATATAACTGCAATGATTAAGGATCCTGAAGAATTACAAAAGAAGATATTGCCATATCTGGCTGAAGTTATTCATAATACAAACAGTGATACAAAATAAAACAATACTTTTATTGTCACTACTCTCCTAATTTTATGGGAGAGTTTTTGTTTTGAGGAAATTATGGCTAAAACAATTAAAAACATGAGCGACTTATCAAAGGCATTAGAACCGAAAATAAATAAGATTCTTGATGCTGTTGCTGAAGATGTAAAAGCGGAAATAGATACTGCTTTGAATGATTATTACGATGAATATGATCCTGTTTATTATACACCTCGAACTGATCAATTAAGAAATTGTTGCAAGATTAGTGGAATTAAACAGAATGGTGGAAAATTGAACATTGAAATATATTTGGATGTAGATTCATTACATTATAGTACAAATGGTGCAGATCCATATAAAACAGTTGTTGCAGCCAATGCAGGTTTGCATGGTGGTTGGGATGTAGATAATACGTCAAGCGGTCAGGTTTCGTGGAGTGCTATTTCCAGTAACAGCGGAGAAGCGTATGGGGCTGGCACTCAAATCTGGGAAGAACCTATGCGAGAATTATTTGATAATGGCAAATTGATCGCACTATTCAAGAAACATGCCAAAGCACATGGTTTAAATATAAAATAAACACGATTACTACTCTCCTTTTCTTTGGAGAGTATTTTTATGCTCAAAACCGAGAAAGGAGGATTTACATAGATGAACAATGATGAATTTCTCTTATTACTTCAAGCACAATTAGACGAAGCAAAGTCAAAGGGGCTTATCAATGCTGATATAGAAGCGTTACAAAAAGATATTCACACTCTAAAGTTAAAAGCAGAAATTGACAGTGATGCTCTTTCAAAAATTGTAGAGCAATTCAAGAAGGTAACAGGGCAAGACGTTGTTATTAATGATGTTAAAATCAATACTGGTCAATTAGAAAAAACAAGAAAGAAAATTCAACAGGCATTAAGCATAGATAATACAATAGATAAACAAGTAATTGACTTAATGAAGCAATTTGGTATTGCAGGTTCTAAAGGCTCAAAGGCATTTAACGAGATTAGAAATGCTATTGTTAATTACAGAAAAGAACTTTTGTCCGCACAAAATTTAACAGGTGAATTCAATGATCCCTTAGACATATTTGGAAACTCTGCTGATATCAACAAGGTCACTTCTGCTATTGCTAACAATATTAAAGTTGCGAATGATGGCAAGCGGGTATATGAGGATTTAGCTAAGTATATTTCTGCTATCAATGCGTCTGGTTCAAAAATACATTTACCAAATTCTATTAAATCAGAATATGGCGAAAATTTCTCTGCTATGCGTAGTTCTTTGGGAAGCGCGTTTACCACAGGAAATGGTACTGATTTTGAGACATTTGTATCAGAGTTAAATTCTGAACTTGGAAATGTTATTGACTTGTCTCATGGTGCAGAAGCTGCTTTTGGAGATCTAGTTGACAAAGTACGCACTACAAAAGAAGGAAATTTCTTATCTGGTGATGAATTGTTCTCACAAGGTATATTAGATAAAAACGAGGTAGAATCTTCTATTAATTCTGCACTGGAAAATATAGAAGCAAAGGAAATGGAATTTGCTCAGATTTCTTCTTCTGTTGCAAGCAATGTTGTTAGAGCCGAAGAGCAAAAACAGCAGGCAATTAAAGAAACAAATGATGCTTATCAGGCACTAGCAGAGAATGAATCAATTATTAAAAGCGGTGCAGGTATTACTACATTTTCAGGAATAAAAGAGGCACAGGAGCATTTCCGAAATCTATTAAAAGATGAACAAGCGATTATTGCAACGACAGAAAAATTTGATAAAAATAATCAACTGAATTCTTTTACCATTAATGTAAAACGTGCATCTGGTGAAGTTGAAACTCTAAGATATGCTCTCGATACATTGAAAGATGAAGATGGAAATATAACCGATACTTTCTTTAAGTTGTCTGGTAGTAGTATCGGAGACGCTGGCGCAATCAAACAGGCACAGCAGATTGAAAATGTCTTTAGTGATTTAACTCAGAAATTTGCCGAGTTCAAATCTACAAACAATCAGATTCTATCAGGTCTTTCCATTCCGTTAGGTGACTTTGAGACAAAATTAAACGGGTTAAAAAATGGTACTTATACCATTACAGAAGTCACAAATGCGTTTAAAAATCTCAAAACAGAAGCGGCAAATATAACAAAGAATTTTTCTGCACAACTTAGTTCTATTGATAGAGCTGTAAGAGAACTTTCTGTTGGCGAACAAACTATTGCGGGATTAAAGGCAGAGATACAAGGACTAGGTGATGCTCCGAGAGAAATAAACGATGAATTAGTCCGCTGTACTGATCTGCTGAATAACGTAAAACGGATCGAATCTGAAAGCGGTAGGACAGAGGAATGGTCTGCCGCATATCGGGAATGGGAAGAGTCTCTTGATTCTATACGAGCAAAATTAAGGACAATCAAAAAAGAGCAGCCAAACATTGCTTCTGATATACAGGTAGAAAATACTATCACTAGATTAAATAATCAGTTAGCCAAGAATAGCCGATATTCAAAAGATGCAAAAGATAAAATCAAGGCATGGATTGACGAGCTAGAGCGCGGAGATGTAGCGGCGGCAAGATTAAGAGAAATTAATACCGAGGCTAGAACTCTTCATTCTAATATGTCTTCATTAAACAAAAGCGGACTGACTTTTATTGACAGCATAAAATCTAAACTTGGCACTTTAAGTTCTTATTTAAGTGCATCAGTTTTATTAGGGTCTTTTACACAAGCGTTCAGAAGTGCCGTTTCTAATGTAAGACAGTTAGATGATTCTTTATTGGAACTATCAAAAGTTTCTGACCTGTCTTCTGCAGGCTTAAAAGATATTACAAATAGAGCGTATGATTTAGGAGAGCAAGTAGGAAAGACTGGCACACAGGTTATAGATGCAATAACTACGTTTAAACGTGCTGGCTTTGATTTAGAACAATCTGTATCATTAGCGGAAGATGCCCTGAAAATGACAAATGTCGCAGAAGGTATTGATGATGCTTCCACTTCTGCACAATATCTCATTTCTATCATGAAAGGGTATAGAGATACATCTTCTGAATTTTCTACAAAAATACTCGATGCCATCAACGAAGTAAGTAATACCCAGGCAGTTGATTTTGATAATCTTGCAGATGGAGCACAGAGGTTAAGTGCTGTCGCCAATCAAGCAGGAGTATCTTTTGAACAGATGCTTGGCGTTTTAACTGGCGGATATGAAGTTCTTGGTAATATGGAAAAGACTGCAAGTGGACTTATTACTATTTTTACAAGATTGCAGTCTATTCAACTTGCAGATGAAGAAGATGTTGAATCTGTCGCAAAACTTCAAGAATCATTCAGTTCTGCCACTCATGGGGTCGTTAATATTGTAGATCAAACAACCGGACAGCTTAGAAGTGCTTATGATATTTTATCAGATCTAAGCAAAGTTTGGGATACATTAGATAAGAATACACAAGAAGGGCTTGCGTTTGCTGCTGGCGGCACACGGCAGAAATCAGTGTTCTTATCTATTATGGCGAACTGGGAATCTGTAGAAAAGTCTATACAATCTGCAACTGATTCAATGGGTAGTGCCGCTGTTGAAAACGAAAAATATCTTGATAGTATATCGGGAAAAGTATCACAATTCAATAGTGCTGTTGAACAACTTTCTAAAACTGTTATAGAATCTGATACTGTTAAATTTTTCGTAGATCTTGGTACAACAGGAGTAAAATCAATTGATAGTATAGTCAATGCTTTAACTCCATTAGGTACTTTGCTAACTGCTGGCGGATTATTCGCTGGTATTAAAAACATCGGTAGGGCTAAAATGTATGCCCTCATTTATTTGTTTTGAATATGCCGATAATAGTGCGTGTTCTTTCGGATACGAAAGTTTTCGCACTATCGAATGTGAAATACACAGGGTAAATAAATAATTGGTGCAATATGCGGGGATGAAGTACAACGTATCACCACTCTCCTATTGTGGCGACACAATATGGATTGTAACAGCGTGACGCTCGACAAGTCCGCAGGGATAGATCTCTCTGAGATAAGCCCTCACAGTAGCGACAACCACCACAGTAAGTTATATGAAACGATGCTTGCTGAATATGCGCTCGGTACTCCTGACAAAACAGGCAATCCTTGAAAAGATTGATAAATGTAGAAATCTTATCTTCTAATTGTGGAACTCTCGTTGCCAGAGTTGATAAGAAGGCAATAAAAGCATGATTTCATGTTTAGAAAATAAACTATTGCATTCAATGCAAAAACTGTATATAATAAAAGACATAAAAGGTACTACCCGTGAAGCAAGCGGTTAGTCCCAAACCAATTGATTATAATACAAGATTATGACCGCTTAAGTTGGGGAACTGGGGCGGTCATTTTCGTTTGCCGATCTGATAAAACAGAGCGGCGACTGCTGTAAGCATTATCACAAATTGTAAAATTTGATCTAAAGACATAACTGCAATCCCCTCCTTTACTTCAATATTTCTCACAGAGGAGATATCTATGTAAACGGAGGGTTCAGTCCCTCCGAGAGAAGGACTAACCGCCTACCACTTTAGGTAGTACCCATAAAGATATTATATTGGATGTGGGTGATATTGTCAAATTTTATCATATTTTTTATAATAAATTTTTATAAAAATATTGACAAAAATCAAAAACTCTACTACTCTAAAAATATAAAATTTTTAATATTTTTGGAGGTGCAATATGAAAACAGCCAGCAAAGACCGTTCGCTCACATGGATTAATAATCAATATGACCGTGGGAATATTTCGTTCTCTCATAAACTGCAACGCCCTATCGGTCAGTGGAGTCCTAAAATGAAGTCCTTATTGATTCATAGTTTATTAGTAGGGTTTCCTGTTAATCCAATTTATGTTGTAGAGGAAAATAATGTGATATATACATTAGATGGCTCCCAGAGGACATCTACCTGTATATCTTATATCAAAAACGAGTTCGCATTAAGCAAAGACACTCCAAATATCACATTGTCTGTAAAAGTAGATGGAGAACCGACAAAGAAAGAATTTGTTATCGCTGGCAAGAAGTTTAAGAAATTGGAAACCGAAGTACAAGAGGCGTTAATGTCCAGCGGTTTAGAGTTTTGCACATTATCTGATTATACAGAAGACGAAGTACGAGAAATGTTCCGCAGGCAAAATTCCGGTAAACCTCTTAATGGAAAACTCTTGCGTATTGTACAGGAATCTGATAGGTTTAGTGATTTAGTATATACTCTTGCTACTCATCCGTTTATGGGCAAGATTATGACAAAATCGCAGAGAAAAAATGGTACAGACAGAGATGTGATTATACAGACATTTATGTTAATTGAGTCTGGCCAGGATCGGAACTTTGTTTCCTTTAGAAATAAGGATATTGACGTGTTCGTTTCCGATTATGCAGATAAAATATCTGAAGATACATTTACTGCTTTACAAGAAGGCATGGACGCATTAAATGGAGCATTTGACACAATCAAGATACCTGTCACTTCTGTTCCTATGATTCTGTACTGTGCTTATCGTGTCAAGAAAGATAAGAAATCATTCACCAAACTAGTTGATGTTATCAATAAGTTCTTAGCTGATTATGACACGAACGAAAAATACAAACAGTATGTTACTTCTGGTACAAGCGGATCTGAGAACGTCAAAGGCAGATTTGATTACTGGAAAGGACTTATAAAGGCAATTTAGAGTACGATTTATTGTACTTGTGGTGTGTTATTATGTATTCAATAACGGATAGCATACACACAAATTCATGTTGAAATAATACCCGTAGTGTGGTAGCTGCGGGTATTTTCATTTTTTATAGCATTATAACATAAACCAAGTTATAATATACAAAAAAGTTATGATGTGTGTTTATTTTAAATCATATATTAATCAGTTTTCTAAAAGGAGATGTTAAAATGCAAAATAATACACTATTTCCAGAGGATATGCCTACTGGAGATGTAAAATGCAAAGTTTTTGACATATAGATGGAATATATGTTCTGATAGAATTTTGTCGAATGTTGATGTATAATAACCTTGTTAATGGTTAATATCAAAATCAAATTGCATTCGGAGACAAATATAATGAAAGAACTAAAAAATGAGAAGTTGGCATATAAAATCAAAAAATTATACAATAATATATTAAAACTTAAAAAGTTAGATATAGACGATTATTTTTGTGCTAATTTGCTCGATTGGTTTAATGAAATTATCTCTAAGAATATTGCAATATATAGGAGTAAACAGTCCAATGACGAGATAGATCAGGAATTATTTAAAAAAGACAGACAATATGTATATTGGATAGATTTTGGGAGAAACATAGGTAGTGAATTCAGAGATTTTCATTTTGCTATAGTAATATATGAGTCAAAATATACAGCTCTTGTTGTTCCATTAACTTCTAAAAAAGAACACGATCCTAAATGGGTTGAAGAAAATAAAAATGTAATTGTTGATTTAGGGACGATTGAAGATTTTCCTAATGAAAGTAAAGAATGTTATGCCTGCACATTTATGTTACAGTCTGTTAGTAAGAAAAGATTATCAAGATATGGAAATAAAGAAAACGGATATTATGATATAAAAATTTCAAATGAGCAAATGAAAAAGATATGTAATAATTTATCACAAATTGCATATAATATTGTTGACAAATAAAATTTTGTTGACATTAATCAATATATATGATAGACTTAAATAGTCGAAAGACAGTGAATTGAACTGTTGGGATAGGATTTACCCAACGCCAATTGGCATAAGCCAGTGAATTATTTTTAAAAAAGTTTTACTTTTATGAGTGGTCAAATGACCACTCTTTTTTCTTTGTATAATGTAACGAAAAATAAAAAGACACCAACTAAGGTGTCTTTTATTATACTGTCATCGCCTACGTTTCAAAAATCACTTCCACATTTATTACAGTGAAAATTCTTGCTGTTCCTCCCCATACTGAAAATATAGTGCATTTTTAATGATTGATTATGCCGCTTATTACATCGGGTATTTTACAAATAGCTATTTCTTGTGCGATTTTACCTAACGTACTAATTGTGCAATTACCTAACGTCTTGGCAATTTCTTTTGTTTTTTCCCAAGTAGATGGTAATCGGATTTCTTCTAAAAGTTGAAGTCCCTTATATGATATATCAAAAATTTGATAATGTGAATTTTGATTGCCAGATGCCTGCAAAATGTCTCCTTCAATCATTTTTTCAATTGTGTAATATAATTCATCTTCTGTATA
>CANPXH010000028.1 GCA_947585865.1 uncultured Clostridia bacterium | reverse complement strand
AAAAATTCATACAAAAAGTTACCTATAAAATGGGAAACCGCATGGTTCCCCTCTCCTGATAGGGGAGGCTGTGTACCGCAAAGCTATAGCAGTCGATTGGGTATTGTTTTTTCTAAGTAAATAAGGGATTTTGCAAAGCGCCCACCTAAGGCTCCCCTAATCAGGGGAGCTGTCAGCCGCGGCAAAAGCTTATATAAAAATAGCTGTGAACGGGGCTGACTGAGAGGTCGAACCTATTCCTATAAACAAAAATTTATCCATTACCACCGCCTTACGGTAAATAACCTCCCCTAGCGTTAGCGTCGGAGGGGAGGGGGACCATGCGCAGCATGGTGGAAGGGTCGTTCTTCTACGTTAAACAAAAATTTAATTCAACAACCTTTTTTACAATAAGGAGATCAATATGAAAAATATACTTGAAGAAGCATTGGATAATAAGGACAAATTAATAGAATACAGACGGTATTTACATTCAAATCCCGAGGTGCGTTTTGACCTTAAAAACACAAAGGCTTATGTAAAGGAAAAGCTTAGAGAAATGGGCTATGAGCCGAAGGACTGCGGACAATCGGGCGTTGTTGCCTTAGTCGGCAGCAAGGGTAAGACATTTATGCTGCGGGCGGATATGGATGCGCTGCCTGTAAAAGAAGAGGCGGATGTTGAATTCAAGTCGGTAAACGGAAATATGCACGGCTGCGGTCATGATATGCACACGGCAATGCTGCTGGGTGCAGCCAAGATACTTAAGGAGCATGAAAGGGAATTAAAGGGTGCTGTAAAGCTTATGTTCCAGCCTGCCGAAGAGACGTTTGAGGGCTCTGAGGATATGGTAAATAACGGCTTGCTTGAAGATCCGAAGGTAGACGGAGCGCTTATGATCCACGTTATGGCAGGTATGCCTTTTGAGTCGGGAACGGCTGTGATATCCTCACCGGGAGTAAGCGCACCTGCCGCCGATTATTTTGAGATAAGGATACAGGGAAAGGGCTGTCACGGTTCAATGCCAAACATGGGCATAGATCCTGTGAATATAGCGGCGCATATTCTCATTGCCTTGCAGGAAATAAATTCAAGAGAGCTGGCGCTTGGTGATCCCGCCGCCATTACCATAGGCAAAATAAACGGCGGCACGGCATCAAACGTTATTCCCGACAGTGTTGTAATGGGCGGAACAATAAGGACATATGATGAAGAGGTAAGAAAATTCATAAAAAAGAGGATCATTGATATAACGGAAGGAACGGCAAGGACATTCAGAGGAAGCGCCGTGGCGGAATATACAAGCGGTTGTCCTACTCTTGTAAATGACAGATCGCTTTCGGAGCTTGCGGAAAAATACACAAGAGAAGTTTTGGGCAATGAAAAGACATTTACCGTTGCTCAGCTTAACGCCATGAGCGGAAATGGTATGAAGGGCACATCCGGTTCAGAGGATTTTGCCTATATAAGTCAAAGAGTTCCTGCGATAATGATAGCCCTTGCAGCAGGACAAGCGGATAAAGGCTATGTGTACGGTCAGCATCATCCCAAGGTGAAGTTCGATGAAGATGCTTTGCCTTATGGAAGCGCAATATATGCTTATAATGCTATGCGATGGCTGGAGGAAAATTAAACGAAGGGCATATCGATCCCACCACCGCCCTGCAGTTGTTTTCCTCCCCTTACAATGCAATGGGAAAAAATGTTAGGGGGTAAGGGGAGGAAAAGTACGATCCGTCACTTTCACGGACTGCATTAAATATGAAATTATAAGAGCTTGTCGGTAATATGGTAAAGTATAAATCTAAGGTGGCAAGCCCCTATAATTTGCAGACGCTTATATGACGGATCGCATAATAACGGATATACACCCCTTCAAAACGAACGGCAAGAGGTAATATCCTTTAATGTGACAAACCACAATATGATAAACAGCCTTAAAATTTTGAGTGAAATAACTTGCCGTCAAAGTTAATCAATCGTGATAGCTGTTTATTTCTTCAGTAATTCATACTGGTTTATTTTCTTGATGATGCCGTATATAAAATCAACCTCATCATCATTCATTATTGTAAGCTTTTTGATAATATATCTTTTGTGCTTTTCGGCTTTTGTATCGATGGGTTTTTCTTCCTCGGTGTTTTCCTCGGGATTTTCCAGAGAAACATCCGTTCTTACAAACAAATCAAACCTTACGCCCAAATAGTCGGCTATTTTAATAAGATTTTCCAAAGAGGCTCCTCTTTGTCCTCTTTCCATAAGGCCGAGAAATCCGGCAGCTATATTTACATCACGGGAAAATTGATCCAGTGTGATACCCATTTTTTTTCTCAAATATCTCATATTTTTTCCAATGTAGTTATTTTTCTTATCTAACATATGTCCTCCTGTTAATAGCGTTTACAGCAGAATATTTCCGAATACGGTATCCTTATCATCCTGCACGATGCCTAAATATCTTTTTGTTATGTTGTAAGAACTGTGATTATATATTTCCATAAGCAGCGCAGGCGGTATGCCGTTTTTCCATGCGTGATATCCAAAGGTCTTGCGCAGGGTATGACAGCTTATGCTTTCGCCTATGCCGGAAGCGGCGCCGCCGTTTTTGATAATGCTGTATGCTTGTACTCTTGAGATATGCTCACCGCTTTTGTTTTCAAAAAGGTAGGTCATAGGTCTGTTGTTTTTGAGATAAAGCTTTACAGCGCCTTTAATATTGCTGTTGACAAGTATCTTTGTTTCCTTGCCGGTCTTTTTTTCCCTCAGCACGATGTGGCTGCGCACATTGCCGCCGTCATCCAGTACATCAGACCATTTTAAGGAGATCACGTCGCTTATTCTCAAGGCTGTATTAAGGCATATGACCACCAGCATATAATTTCTGTATTCCTTTTTTTCAAGGAAATAATTTTTGAATTTTTGTACGTTTTCATATTCTCTTATAGGATATGTTAAGTTCATATTTACACCTCCGCTTAACACAATATATAATTGTGTTTTATACATTTTTTTAATAATTTAGTAAAAAAACAATTGACAAACTAAAAAACTTTTAGTATCATTGAATAAAGACAAAGAATTGGATTTATAAAACTTCGAAAAATACGCATATTTTCTTATGTTTTGCAAAAACTCTTCTTAACACAATTATATAATAAGTAAAGTGACAAAGTGCGACATTTATCGTGCTTTTTTTTAATTTTTATTTGCGGAGCATATACATTCTGCATATCCGGCGCATAATATACAGCACAAGTTTAGCCTTATTTTTGTTGAAATAATATTTTTGTTGTGATATAATTAATCGATAACACGATCAAAAGAGATGATAATATGGCTAAAAAAGATAAGGCCATTATTTTTGCAGTGCTGGCTGCGGCGCTTTATGCGGTGAACATACCCTTTTCAAAGCTTCTTCTCGGCAGCATTGAGCCGACTGTTATGGCGGCCTTGCTGTATTTGGGAGCGGGCATAGGGCTGATAATATACACTCTTGTATCTGCGCTTATGGGAAGGACCGAGGCAAGGGATCCTTTTACAAGGGATGAACTGCCTTATGTCACAGCCATGATAGTTTTGGACATAGGAGCTCCTATATTGCTTATGTTCGGCATAAAGACCACGGCTTCGGCAAATGTATCCCTGCTGAATAATTTTGAGATCGCAGCAACATCCGTGATTGCATTGATAATTTTTAAGGAATTTATATCCAAAAGGCTGTGGCTTGCGATCATATTGGTAACGGCGGCAAGCATTATGCTCAGCTTTGAAGGAAAGGGCAGCCTTGACTTTAACAAAGGCTCGCTCCTTGTACTCGGAGCCTGCATATGCTGGGGATTTGAAAACAACTGTACAAGAAAACTGAGCAGCAAAAGCGCCGTGGAGATAACCACATTAAAGGGCTGCTTTTCGGGGCTCGGAAGCTTGGCCATTGCCTTTATAATAGGCGAAAGGCCGCCGTCGCTTAAATATATGATGGCTGCTCTTTTGCTGGGTTTTGTGGCATATGGCCTCAGCATATCCTTCTATATAAAAGCGCAGAAGGAGCTTGGCGCTGCCAAAACAAGCGTATACTACTCTGCGGCGCCTTTTTTAGGTGTGGTTTTCAGTATGCTCGTGCCGGGGGAAAGGCCGAATGTGCTTTTCTATATTGCATTGCTCATTATGATAGCTGCGGCAGTGCTTATGGCAAAGGACACAGTGGCGCTCCAGCATACACATGAACACCTGCACGTACATACCCATGAGCACAGACATGGGTATATTGTACATACCCATGAGCATACCCATTCACACAGCCATATGCACCTGCATAGCTGTGAAGAGGAGGACCACACACATATACACAGCTTGGAAGAGCTGCCCGATCACGATCACAAACACGGTCAATCATATGGGGGAAACAGTAAAATTTTTACTTGAAATTCGATTCATTACCTTTGAGGGTAGGAATTTTTAAGGGTAAAATTGACGTGCGTTTAAATTTACATCTTAAGTGAAAAGTAAGGAGGAAAATTTTATGATAGCTAAAGCAATTGCTTTGATAATTTTCTGTGTAATGTTTATTCTTATAATCTCCGATAAGATCGAAAGGCACAAGGTGACTCTTGTGTGCGGAGGTCTTACTCTTATATTGGTATTCGGCTTGGCTATGCACAGCCTGAGCGCCGTGATAACAACGCTGAATATAAAGACTGTATTCACCGAGAACTTTTGGTACTGCGCTCACAACAGCAGCGAAACATCCACAGGCATCAATTGGTCTACCATTATTTTTATATTCGGTATGATGGTAATGGTGGAGGGTATGGCCAAGGCAGGATTTTTCCGCTGGCTCTGTATGAGACTTGCAAAGCTTGTGCATTACAGACCCGTGCCTTTATTCATAGTCTTTATGGTAATGGCGGCAGTGCTTTCAATGTTTATAGACAGCATTACTGTAATATTGTTCCTTGCCGCTATCACTGTGGAATTGGCTCAGCTTTTGAAATTTGACCCGGTTCCCATGATCATTTCGGAAATATTCTGCGCCAATTTGGGAGGCTCGGCTACTATGTGCGGCGATCCGCCCAATATAATCATAGGCACATCTCTTCATCTCACATTTGGAGACTTCCTTACAAACACAGGCTTTATTGCGGGAGTGTGCCTTATAGTTACGATAATATATTTTTATATCATATACAGAAAAAAGCTTGTCGCTGCAGAGGGCAATGAAATAGATATTTCAGCTATGCCCGATCCCAAGAGCGCCATAGTAAGCAAAAAGAATTTTGCAATAAGCTGCATTATATTTGCCTGTGCTGTAGCTATGCTCGTAAGCCATGCCAAGACAGGCCTTACCGTTGCATTTATAGGAACCTTTATAGCCATAGTCACGCTTGTTGCTGAGGGCAAAGAAGCGTTTACATTGCTTAAAAAGGTGGATTATAAAACGCTGATGTTCTTCGTGGGGCTGTTCATAGTCGTAGGCGGCCTTGAACAGACGGGCTTGCTTGAGGATATAGCAGGAGTTATAGAAGCAGTGAGCGGCGGACACATAATGGCAGTTACGGCTATTATCATATGGGTATCAGCCGTTGCCAGCGCCTTTGTGGACAATATCCCCTTTGCCGCAACTATGATACCTGTCATAAGCAGCCTTGCGGAAACTACGGGCATAAACATAAACGTTATTGCCTGGGCGCTGTCTATGGGTACTGATATAGGCGGAAGCGCAACTCCCATAGGAGCTTCCGCAAACGTAGTAGGAACTTCTGTTGCCGCAAAGAACGGCCATATAATAAGTTGGGGAGAATTTTGCAGATCCGCTGTTCCGGCTACGCTCATTGTCGTGACCGTTTCAATGATAATTATTTTTGCAAGATACTGTTAATGGAATGAGGGGGATGCACTATGAACGATCAAATAATCATTGCCATAGGCCGTGAGTTCGGCAGCGGCGGTCACAAAATAGCCAAGAAGCTTGCGGAGGAGCTTGGGCTGGATTTCTACGACAGACGTATGCTGGATGATCTTGCCGAAAGGAAGAATATAAAAATAGAGTTTTTAGAAAAATACGATGAGGAGCCCAGAAAGTTTTTCGGCGCAAGAAGCGTAGACGCCAGAACAAAGTCTTATTCAAATTCCATAGAGGAAATAATTGCCGAGATGCAGTTTGAATATATAAGGGAAAAGGCGGAAAAGGGCGAAAGCTTTGTGATAGTAGGCCGATGCGCCGAAGAGGTGCTCAAGGATAAGAAGTGCCTTATTTCCATATTCATATTGGCTGATTTTGAGGACAAGGTAAAAAGGACTATGGAAAAATTCGGCATAGACGAAAAGGAAGCTATCGCCAAAAACAAGCGCCATGACAAGACAAGAAAGAAATATCACAACGTACACTCCGATGGAAAATGGGGTGACTCAAGGACTTATGATATATGTGTGAACAGCAGCCGACTGGGACTTGACGGCACTGTGGATATACTTAAAAAATACATAGGTCAAAGGATATGCGAATAAATACATAATATTAAAGGAGGGCAATTTATGAGTTCAAAGGTTTATTTTACGAAGGTCATCACACCTGAAAAAGTGCTTGATATGTATAAGCAAACAGGTGTTGATTTGAAAGGAAACGTTATGATCAAGCTGCATTCCGGAGAGCCGGGCAATCAGAATTTCTTAAGGCCCGATTTTTTCAAACCCGTTATAGACTATGTGGGCGGCACCGTAGCCGAGTGCAACACTGCCTATGACGGCGGCAGGGATACTACCGAAAAGCATTTAAAAACCCTTGAAGACCACGGCTGGTCAAAATATTTCAAGGTGGATCTGCTGGATGCCGAGGGCCCCGATATGGAGCTTGAGATACCTAACGGCAGCGTTATAAAGAAAAATTTCGTGGGCAAGGATATGGCAAAGTATGATTCCCTTCTTGTGCTTTCACACTTTAAGGGTCATCCCATGGGCGGCTACGGCGGAGCCCTGAAGCAGCTTTCAATAGGCATCGCTTCATCCTACGGCAAGGCATATATACACGGCGCAGGAGATCCTGCGGCATTTTGGGAAACGGATGTGGATCTTTTCTTAGCCGCTATGGCGGATGCCGCTTCTTCCGTTGTGGATCATTTCAAGGGAAATGCGGTATATGTCAACGTTATGAAGAATATGTCTGTGGACTGTGACTGCTGTGCCGTTGCGGAGGATCCTTGTATGGAGGATATAGGCATACTTGCTTCAACAGATCCCGTGGCTGTGGATCAGGCTTGTATCGACCTTGTGTATTCTTCCAAGGACAAGGGAAGAGATCACCTTGTTGAACGAATAGAGTCAAGACACGGCATACACACTATTGAAATGGCTGCAAAGCTTGGCATAGGCTCAAGAGAATATGAGCTTGTAAGCATCGATTGATGAAAAGAGCTGCCGCAGATCCCTTATGAGATCACGGCAGCCTTTTTTGCGTTCATACTTTTGTGCTTTTCTTTGCTAAAGCGCTTATTTATTGCATTTGTTTGACTTGACATTATTTATATTACAATTTATAATAATTGTTATATGGGAATATTTTTATAGCTGAGGTGTACATATATGATCAAAAAAATGGATGCTTTCAAACTTAAGGAAAAAAATGTAAGCGCAACAATTTTTGCAATTATTCTGATTGCCGTTATACTTATTGCTTCCAATATCAAAATTGCTCATCTTACCAAAAATCGCTGCTTGGAGCGAATACAAGAGGTCGCTAACACCGTTATGGACGATGTTATAAACAAGATTTCCAATGACAGCCGTATACTTAATTCTGTTGCGGAGATAATAACGATCGACGATGATTTCGATACAGCTACTATGCAGAAGATAATGCAGGAATTTTCAGCTCTTACGGCTTCTCAGAATATGAATTTGCTGCTGCCCGGCAATAAGGTGATCACCAGCAGGACTGTGATCGACGGCACGGGAAAGATATCCTTTGATGATGAGGCGGCATTAGGCGAGCACGTTACAAACAGAATGATCAGCCTTATGGATGACAATCAGCAGATAATACGCCATTTTGTGCCTATCATACATAACGGAAAGACAGTGGCTATGCTGTATTCATCCACCAATCTTAAAAAGCTGCCCGACGCTCTTAACATAGACAATATGTACAACGGCAGCGCCAGCGTGTATATAGTGGATCGGGAAAACGGCGATTTCATAATGGATACATGGCACGACAGCCTTGGAAATATATACGACATGAAGGATGTGGAGACAAGGGGAAATGTTTCATTTGACGATGTGAAAAAGGATATAACCGAAGGCGGATCGGGTCATGTTCAGTTTCGTTCCAATACCACAGGGGAGTATCTGTATTTTTACTATATGCCTATAAAGTACGACAACTGGAATATAGGCGAGAGCACCGATGTCAACAAATGGACAGTTGCCGTTACGGTTCCCGAAAAGGAAGCCTTTTCCAATCTTTACAATATAAGAAAGGTATGCTATATACTTTGTATCGCAGAGAGCATAATACTTATAATTTATCTTGCTTGGACATTGAAAAATACCAAGGAGACCCTTGAAAAGGCTGTACTTGAGGAAAGACTCATAAAGGCTGAAAATGCCGAAAGGGCAAAGACTATGTTCCTTTCAAATATGTCTCACGATATAAGGACTCCCATGAACGCCATAATAGGCTATACCACACTTGCGGCAACGAATATAGATGACAAGGAAAAGATAAAGGATTATCTTACAAAAATACTTTCTTCAAGCAATCATCTTCTGAGCCTCATAAATGATATACTGGATATGAGCCGTATAGAAAGCGGCAGGGTGTATATAGAAGAAACGGAGTGCTCTCTGCCCGATATACTTCATGATCTGAGAAATATAATGCAAAGCCAAATGAAGTCCAAAAATTTGGATTTCTATATGGATACAATGGATGTTATAGATGAGGATGTATACTGCGACAAGCTCCACCTCAATCAAGTGCTTTTAAATCTTTTGAGCAATGCCATAAAGTTTACGCCGGCAGGCGGCTCCGTATCTCTTACAATCAAGCAAAAGCACGGCGCTCCGTCTGGCTACGGACTTTATGAAATAAGGGTAAAGGATACGGGTATCGGAATGAGCCCCGAATTTTTGGAAAAGGTATTTGAACCTTTTGAAAGGGAAAATACGACTACCGTAAGCGGTATACAGGGCACGGGTCTCGGTATGGCCATTGCCAAAAATATTGTGGATATGATGGGCGGCAAGATCAGTGTGAAAAGTGAACAGGGCAAAGGCACCGAATTTATACTGGATCTTGAACTCAGACTGCAGAATGAACCTAAGCAGGTAGAAATAATCAAGGAATTAAGCGGGATGCATGCCCTTGTGGTAGATGACGATTACAATATTTGCGACAGCGTTACAAAGATGCTCGTTCAGCTTGGCTTAAGAGCCGACTGGACTATGTCCGGCAAGGAGGCCGTTCTCCATGCAAGACAGTCTATAGAGCTGGCGGACGAATTCGATGCATATATAATCGACTGGCAGCTTCCCGATCTGAGCGGCATAGAGGTCGTAAGGCAGATAAGAAAAGAGATAGGCGACAAGGTGCCTATTATAATACTTACCGCCTATGACTGGTCAAATATAGAAGACGAGGCTAAGAGCGCAGGCGTTACAGCCTTCTGTAACAAGCCTATATTTGTTTCTACACTGAGGAATACTCTTCTTGCGGCTATAGGTGAATTTAATGAGCAGACCGAAGAGGAAGATGCTATACCTACAGTATCTGATGACATTAAGGGCAAGAGGATACTTCTTGTGGAGGATAATGAGCTCAACAGCGAAATAGCAGAGGCTATACTTACCGAAAGCGGTTTTGTTATAGAGACGGCGGATGACGGTACTGTAGCTGTGGATAAGGTCAAAAATTCCAAGCCGGGATATTACGATATGATACTCATGGATGTGCAGATGCCTAAGATGAACGGCTATGAGGCTACTAAGGCTATAAGAGGACTTAAAGACAAGGCTCTTGCTTCCATACCTATCGTTGCGATGACTGCAAATGCCTTTAATGAAGACAGAGAAGAGGCTCTGAAAAATGGTATGAATGACCATGTCGCAAAGCCTCTTAATATGGAAAAATTATTTGAGGTACTTAATAAATATCTTAAATGATATTATCGATTTTAAAATATAAGCAGCTATATTCAGAAAAAATATAGCTGCTTAATTTTTAGGGTATTCTCCTTTCTTGCTGCTTGCTCCTGTAATGTAATCAAGAGATACGTTATAATATTTTGCCAGTATCAATAAGCTGTCTACGGGTATACGTGTTTTTCCGCTTTCATAATCAGCATAGGTCCTTTGGCCTATGTGCAGGATATCTGCAATGTTTTGTTGGGTGAGAGAACAGTCTTCTCTTATCTCCCTGATTCTTTCATTGTACTTCATATATATCACCTCATAAAAGTAATACTTCTCCTCCTGCTTTAATTATAAAGTAAAAAATATTATTTCTTGACAAATAGAGTTATAATCTCTATAATAATAAACTGTCAGAGCTTATTACTCTGAGGATGTATTTTTCCCCCAATTACATTATATCACAAAAGAGGAGTAAATATAAATAGGGGAAACAGGCGGCATACACAGGGATGCTCAATTTAGTGCCTGCCTGTGTAAAACAGATACTTTCGATAGGTTATTCAAGCAAAAGGCACGCCTCAAAAAATGCCTTTTAAGTAATCTAAAAATTAAAATCGATAATCAAAAAGGGCTATCGCAAAAACACGATAGCCCTTTGACTGTGAAGATCGGCTTGAAATATGGATCGTCAAGGCAAGCAATTTGCATAAAGCTATGCTGTATTTTGCTACACATGGCGTGATCTGTCTGCTTGGTGATGTCCACAGTACATATGCGTTTGAAAAAGTGTGCCAAACATATGGGCATATGAGCTTGGCTGATCTATCTCTTTAGATTGCCAAACAGTCCTCTCACAAGATTGCGGCTCACGTCTCTGCCTATTTGGCCCAGAGTGCTCCTTACAGTGCTTGTGGCTATCTTGCTTATAGTGTTTGCATGGCGCTGTCTTTCTCTTTCCCGTTCTCTTTCCTCTCTTGCTTTTTCTTTTTCCTCTTCCTTAGCCTTCTTGGCGGCTTCCTTGGTAGCCTCGGCCTCCTGTTGAGCCTTGAGTTCGGCAGCTTCTTCCTCAGCCTCCAGTTCGGCAAGACCTTCATAAGCGGATCTGTTGTCTACCGCATCCTTGTATTTGAGATAAAGATCGGAAGAATTTATAATATTTTTACGATGCTCTTCTTCGCATGGACCCATAAAGCTTTGGGGCGGAAGTATACATCCTCTTTGTACCATAGTCGGAGAACCTTCGTTATCCAGGAATGAAACAAGAGCTTCGCCTGTGCCGAGCACTGTTATCGCCTCTGTTGTATCAAAGGCAGGGTTCGACCTGAATGTCTGAGCGGCTACCTTTATTGCCTTTTGCTCATTAGGCGTGTATGCTCTTAAGGCGTGCTGTATCCTGTTGCCCAGCTGAGCAAGAATGGTCTCGGGAATATCCGAAGGACTTTGCGTAATGAAATAAATTCCGATACCCTTTGAACGAATGAGCCTTATTGCCTGCTCAAGCTTTTCCATAAGTGCCTTTGGCGCATCGTTGAAAAGAAGATTTTTATTTGTTTGACACTTTAACACCTTTTATTTTTTTGCAATAATACTATTGAAATATAGTGCGTAATATAGTATGATATAATTACAGATGATAATTATTATCGATAAGGAGGTATAATATGGCAGTTTATAAGTGCAGTGTATGCGGATACGTATATGACGAGGATAAGGAGGGCAAGCCGTTTGCGGAACTGGAATGCTGTCCTATGTGCAAGCAGGGTTTAGAGGTTTTCAGACTTGTTGAAGAGGAAAAAAAGCCGGCATATGAAAAAAGCGATGATCCTCTTGAATATGACAAGGAGTTTATGCGCTTTGATGAAAGCGTAAGATATATGTCGGAAATACATAAAATGGCGGTCACAGGCAAGCCTATAATAGAGGCAATGGGCACACGTATGCCTATGCCGAACTGGGATGATATATTGGTGCTCGGCGCTCAGCTCGATCCGCCGCCGCTTATGGAGGATGAAGAGGTCAGCATAAAGACCGTGATAGGCAAGAATGCTCAAAAGCCTATGGTACTTGACGGCCCGGTATATATTTCTCATATGTCCTTCGGCGCTCTTTCAAAGGAAACGAAGATCGCTCTTGCCAAGGGCTCTGCTATGGCAGGCACGGCTATGTGCAGCGGAGAGGGCGGTATCCTGCCGGAAGAAATGGCGGCAGCTCACAAATATATATTTGAATATGTGCCAAATCGCTACAGCGTTACTCCCGAAAATCTGCAAAACGCCGATGCAATAGAGATAAAGATCGGACAGGGCACAAAGCCCGGAATGGGCGGACATCTTCCCGGCGAAAAGGTGACGGAGGAGATAGCAAAAATAAGGAATAAACCTTTGGGAAGGGATATAATAAGTCCATCCAAATTCCCGGACATAAATACAAAGGAAGAGCTGAAGGAGCTTGTGGAGCAGCTTAGGATGTGTTCACAGGGAAGACCCATAGGAATAAAGATAGCCGCAGGACGGATAGAAAAAGATATGGAGTGCTGCGTGTTTGCCCAACCTGATTTTATCACCATTGACGGCAGGGGCGGTGCTACAGGCGCAAGCCCAAGGATAATAAGAGATTCCACAAGTGTTCCAACCATATATGCTCTTCACAGAGCTGTGAAATATCTCAGAGAAAACAATAAAGATATAGATATAATTATAACGGGAGGATTGAGAGTATCTTCTGATTTTGCAAAGGCTATAGCAATGGGTGCAACGGCAGTTGCAATAGCTTCGGCAGCCATGATAGCGGCAGCCTGTCAGCAGTACAGAATATGCGGCAGCGGTAATTGCCCCGTAGGTATGGCTACTCAGGATGCAGATCTGAGAAAGAGGTTTAATTCTGAGGCTGCTGCAAAAAGGGTCGGAAATTTTTTGATGTGCAGCTTTGATGAGCTTAAGACATTTGCAAGGATCACAGGACACAAGGATATACACGATATGAGCGTTGATGATCTTTGCACCGTAAATCGGGAGATATCCGAATACACAGATATTTCACACGCATGATATAGAGGTATGTCATTGCGGTTCAAATTATACTTGTATATATAATTTAATTCAGATCGGTACAAAGAGTGAGTACCGATCTGTTTTTTAAGATAAGCTATATTGTGGATATTAGTTATTTATTGCTTTTATTAAAACTGTTTGTAATATCACAGACCTGGATCGAAATTTTTATCTTTAAAATATTGTATTATCTTTTGGGCGTCTTCGTTGCTTTCGGCGGGAGCTATGCAAGTGAATCCTTCTGTCTTTAATATAAAGCAGCTTTCATCTTTTGCATATACAAGAGAGGCAGGCTCCATATTATTTGTATTATCCGTATAGTATAAGAAGCTTACATGAGTGACATCTCCCGTATCTTCTATGGGTATACTTGATTTATACATGGAATAATCTATATCCTCAAATGAAAATACTGTCTCATTATCTGAATAGACCTTTATTTCAGGTATTATGCAGTCATGCTTTATAAGATAATTATGCCGTCTTGCATTTATGGAAAATGTATAGCTGCCTTCACTGTTATAGATTATCGCAGGCATTTCCGCATGAATACGATGAGGGATAGGTATAAAGTATGCGGCTATGAATATAAGTATGGAAATTATTGCTATATTTTTGATTTTCCCCATAATTTACTCCTTGTTTTTTATATACCAAGTGTCGGCAGGACACATAAAAAGGCGAAGCGCCAATAACTTTACATAGGCCGTTTGCGCAATATACTGCAGTGCAGGCTTATATATGAGCAAATAAGCCAAAGGAACTGTTAAGGCAACTGCGTTGATAATAAATATTGTTTTATTTTTTATTCCTTATAAAATTCCTTTTTAATTATTGTATTTTTTGCAATCTCTCTTGATGCTGCAAGTCCATTAATTATATAGAATTTAAAATATAAAATTGGCGGATCGTATTTTATTCTGCCATAATGATATCAAATGTTTTTACCGTACTCTCCTTGAATTCCTCGGGCATTATAACAAAGCCCACAAAGCTTTCCTTATCTTGGTAAAGCCCATATTTTTTAAGCAAAGCTGAATTTGAAAGCTTTACGGCAAGGGGCTTTTCAGTACCCGTTTCGGGATCGTATGCATAATATAAAAGTCCTTTTTCATCAAAGGCTTTTATCTCTTCTTCGGTCAGATAATCGGTCATAGATTCATAATAGCCGGAAGCTATAAACGTATCCGTATATTCCTTATCGGCCATTATCATATGAAATTGAGAAGCGTATAAATATGTATTGAATTTTTGATTAAGCTGTGCTTCTACCATAACATCGGCGTCATCTGTAAAGAAGCTTTCCACTTCGACCGTATCCTTTTTGGGATCAAGAGCAAGCCTTGTATTGATTTCGTCGGTTATAGCGTCATCATCCGCCATAGACAAAAACTGTCCGTACATGGCTATGCCGCAGTAGTTGCCGGGATGCGGCTTTATGAATACGGTATATATTATGGATATGCCTGCAATGATGAGAAAGCATATCATAAATATCCTCAGCTTGTAGTATATCCATATGTGTTCGAGCTTAGCTTTGCCGTCAAGTTCCTTGAATGTCATATTTATTCCTCCACAAATTCGCCTGAAAGCTTTGTTATTGCTCTCACAAGAGAGTCCTTTGCAGTGCCCCAAGGGGCATCCTTATAGTTGTGGTCAAATTTATTTACAAAGTGATCGACCTCACCCTCAAGTCTCTTGAGGTTTTCAAGCTGTACAGGCACTATTGTTTCTATAAATTCGTCATAGTCTTTACCGCTGAGTCTTTTGGCAGCCTGCTCTATAAGCATTGAAAAGTGTTCAAGGCAAAATCCTTTTGAATTTTTTACTTTGTTTTTTATATCGCTGTCCTTTTTCCACATAAAGAAAAAGGTGTCGAAATATCTGTCAAAATTGTTGTGTATCCTGTCACATACGTAACAGGACTCTGTTATTTTATTAAGGTATGGGCTGACCTCGTTGTCTCCCTTTGGAGCTTTGCCGAATAATCCCTTTTTTTCCTGTGTCTTGAGCTTGTCGCAAAGAGAGGGCAGATCTCTGTTTATTTTTTGTAAATGAGAATGTATCATAAGGGCAACGCCAAGTCTGTTTTGCTCCTTGTACATCATATCAAAGTGTTTTGCACAAAAGCCTGTCTTGTCCGTTTCGGCTCTTATATCGTCTTCCATATATGATGCGCCAAGCATATAGTCTATGGCATCCTTTTCAAGAGAGTGGTACATATTGCAGAAGGGGCATTCTCCTCCGGCTTCAAATCCTTCGTTTACGGGTATCGTGTATATTTGCTCTTTCATCTTTATGCTCCGCCTTTCTGTATCAACTCAAAATAAATTCCTTACTATATTATATCAAAACAGCGCATTTTTTTCAACATAAATAAATATTATGCAATATCGGCGCTCTATTATGTTTATTTGTATAGCCGCCTGTTCCGATGCAAAAGCGAAAGCATAGGGAATAAATTATATTCAAGATATCACTTTCGGTATATCAATAAAGTCGACACGCCAATAAGAAATACCTGAATGTATTTTGTATTCTCATCCGATAAGCCTTTTATCATAAGCGCTTATGTAATATTTTTAAGATCCGGCGAGTCATATTCCACGAGCCTTACAAACTTCCAAAATTTGAGCTTTTGTCCTATAGTATAAAATTCCGTTTAAAACAAATAATAGTGACATCGATAAATAAAAATTCAAGGAGGAGGAGTTGTTGTGAAGGCAACCGGTATAGTAAGAAGAATAGATGATCTCGGAAGAGTGGTTATACCTAAGGAAATAAGAAGGACACTGAGAATAAGAGAAGGCGACCCGTTACTGATAACATTGTCACAGTTGGAAAGTGAGGAAAAAAGGGCAGAACGGTTTATCAGGGCGATCAATAAACTTTTAAGTACATAATTATAAAATATAAGTATGGAAAATATGAAAGGAGTATGCAAAAGAAGCCGGAGATCATTACTTTTGCATGACATGATGGTTTAAGATTAAGATTTTAATATAATATAAACATTGCTTGCCTAATACAAAACAGATACACCAAGCTGATGTATCTGTTTTGTGTATTTTAAGAGTATTTTAATTTATATTCATTGTTCCTCTTGCAAGGTCTGATGCAATAAAGGGTATAAAATAAAATGGTATTGTGAGCAATTTTTGTTCCGGATCATAGCCATAATTGTTTTTAGAAACCTTGATTGCACACTCAAACTTGTTATGATTTGCAAATTTTGTAAGAGAATTAAGAGTGCCTTTGCCTTTCTTAACATCAATGGGATACAGCTTGTTATCGGATTCTATTATGAATTCCAGTTCCGCAGATGTTCTGCCGCGCCAATAGAACAGTTTGTTTCCTTTGGCAATAAGCTCGTTTGCCACAAAATTTTCAAAGAAAATACCCGACAAGGTGTTCTCTCTTTCGTTAGATACAAACGAAGCCGCATTGATGCCGCTCTGATATGAGAACATACCGATATCACCTAAAAATAAACGGAAATTACTTTCATTGTCCGCCATAAGCGGCATTGTAATGTGTTCCTTCAGTTGGAACGATTGATTGATAACATGAGCCATGGTAAGCCATTGAATAGAGGTGGCGTAATCTCTTGTTTTACTTTTTTCTGCAATAAGGCTCGGTGAAAAGTTCTTGGATTCCTTGTTAAGTTCCTTATATATATTTTGGAACAGGGCACGAGAACGCAGAACTGCTTCGGGGCTTGCCTGATATAGCTCCATATCGGAAAGATAGTTATCGTACAACACCTTAAGTATTTCTCTTGAAGTAAGTATATTTTCATCATCAATATAAGCCTCTACAGCTTCGGGCATACCGCCTATAAGAAGATATTTATACACCTGATCCATTGCCAATTCATGTATATTATTGTCAAGGGGGTGTTTGTTGTCATAAGCCTTTTTAACAGTGTCGTAAAGCATGGAATTGCTGTTTAGCAAAAACTCGTCAAAGGACATTGGATAAACTGTTATCTGATTGATCTTACCGACCGGAAAAAGGAATTTACTGTTATTGCCCAAGCCTCTTTTGTGAGTTTCTCTTTGCAGCTTTATACGCACCATTGAACCTGTCGCTATAACAGGTATCTGTCTGTGATCCTGACAAAAATACTTCAGAGAAGATATGATGTTCGGACATTCCTGAACCTCATCGAATATCAAAAGTGTGTTCTCGTTTATATGTTTCATTTTACGCAATGAAATATACTCAATGATTTTCTCAGCATTTGCTGTTTCGGAACAAAACGCACGTATCTCATCTTCAATTTTGCAGTCAATATAAATATAGGAATCCTTGTAATAGGTCTCGGCAAAGAGCTCTTTTACAAGATATGTCTTCCCAACCTGTCTTGCTCCCCATACTATAAGCGGTTTTCTGCGTTTATCACTATTCCAAGCTATCAGATTTTGTAAAGCATTCCGTTCCATACCCATACCTCCATGTTTTGTTGCTTTCAGTAAATATATTGTACCATAACTTACACCACTATTCAAGTTATTTTGCAAATTAATTGCACCTATATATAAATATCATAAACAATTAATTGCACTTTATCTTAACTATGCGAATGGTTGGAAGTATAATATAAATTAATCAGTTTTTTAATGCCGTTATCGGCACAACAAATACTCCGTCCGGTCTTACATACTCATTTGACATTTCGCAGATAACATACAGAACAAAGGGGTGCAATGCCATGTGTTGCGGGGCATATTTCCGTAAATGAGAGCTTGTACGGAGATACTGTCGAAAAAGCGTAAAAGTCAAGTTTAAAAACGTAAAAATCAAGCTCGGCTAATTGAAATAAATGTTTGTTTATAATATAATATATATATAATTATGCGGTGATTTTGCAGCCTGCCCGGGAGGAATATTACATGAGGATCGCTGTATGTGACGATGATATCAGAGAACAGGAACAGTTTGAAAAGGCGCTGAAAGAGTGGGACCCTACCGGCAGCGCAGAAAAATTTTACAATGGAGCGGCACTTTTGACGGCAGCAAGGACATCGCCTGCCTTTGACGTAGTATTTCTGGATATATGTATGCCGGGTGAAAACGGCATAGCTATTGCCGAAGAACTTCACAAAATATCCCCCGATACTGCGGTGGTATTTGTTACGTTCAGCCGTGATTACGCCGTAGACGCCTTTTCCGTATACGCCATACATTACATAATAAAGCCTGTGACGGCAGAGGATATAGATGAGGTATTCAGGCGGCTTGCCAAGAACCGCACCAAGCACGGCAGGCGCATTACACTTATATCGGGAAAAGACAGATACACAGTTTTTATGGAACAGATATACTTGCTTGAAAGCAATAATCACACTGTGAACGTTTCTCTTGCCGATGGAAGGCGCATAAGAGTAAATATGTCCTTCTGCGAGCTTGAGAAAAATCTCAGCGAGGATTTTCTGAGGCTTAACCGCGGCATATCAGTGAATATGGACTGCATATCACAGCTGACGGCGGATGTATGTATACTTCAAAACGGCATAGAGCTTCCCGTAAGCGTACGCCGCCGAGCTGCCATACGCCGGACATATGACAACTACGTTTTTGCAAAGCTATCACAGAAGAAAAGGGAGTTTAAGGAGGGAGAAACATGATAATTGATGCAATAGGCTTTTTCGTACAGCTTTTTCCCTGTATATTTATGATATTTCTTCCCTTCCCCGATGAATCCTGCCGCCTTCGGCGCAGCACGCTATTTGCCTGCCTGGGCATAGGCACGGCGGCTCTTAGCATAGTTTTTGCCTATGTGATGACGGGAAGTTTGGGCAGACACACGGCTCTTGCCGCCAACGCCTTTCTGTTTTTCACGCTTTTTATAACAATAACGTCCTACGCATATCTTGTGAATGAAACGCTTATAAAAAAGCTTCTCGTTTTTTTCGTAGTGCTGTTTTACGGAGCGCTGCAATACTGTTTTGTAAACATACTCAAGGGTATCCTGTTCGGCGCAGCTCCTCTCAGTGACGGAAGAACGGTGTATACTGCCGAAGGCGTTATTCTTTACATAGCTACTGCCATAGCATTGATACCGCCTATGATAATGTTTATTACACGTATACTGCGTGAGTATATATGCGAGGTAGACACTCGGAATATGCGGCGAGAATTTATAGTACTCATAATTTCCACGCTGGCATTTATGGCAATAATGGCGTGCATAGACACGACATACTACTATGTGGAATTCGGACTGTATATGTTTCTGCTAGTACTGTTTCTCGTGCTTTTGTTCTATCAGGTACTCATATACAGACTTATATTCCGCGAATCCCTGAGGCAGAAAAGGGAGAGCGAGCAGCTGCGCACAATGGAGATAAGGCAGCTGCAGTATGAAAAGATAGCGGGAGATATGGAGAACACAAGGCGAATGCACCACGATATGCGCCACCATTTCAACGCCCTTAGCGATATGCTGGAGAGAGGGCAGACAGATGAAATGAAGGAATATCTTTCAAACATGATAAGCACCACTGCAAAGCGTGAAAACAAAATGTACTGCGCAAACATGGTAATAAACGGGCTTTTGCAGTACTACATAGGCATTGCCTCGGACGAAGGCATAGTCTGCAGCGTTCAGGCGGAGTGCAGGGATATGGAGATAGAGCCCTCGGACATGACGGTATTGCTTGGCAACGCTATGGAAAATGCCATAAACGCCTGCAGAAAATATGACGGTGATAAATGGATAGACATACAAATAGGCACTGTGGGGAATTCTCTTGCAATAGAAATATCCAACTGCTGCAATGAGATACGCCTTGACCGTCATTTTAATACGGAGGACGGCTTCCTGCCTGCAGAGGCCTTTGTAAGCAGCAGACGTGGAGGCGGCTGCGGTCTCGGCAGCATAGCCAATACCGTCCGAAAATATGGAGGGAGCGCAAGATTTCGCTTCAACGGCGAAAAGGATGTATTTACAGCGCAGATAAGACTTAATATGAATATGCAGACGGATTTGGAGAGTTAAAATATATAAAATCACGTGCAAACAATTGGTATTATTAAAAAACAACCGATTTTCCCGTGACCAGGTCACGAGAAAAAATTCAGAAAGGAGAAAGGAAATGAAAGAATTTTTAAGAGGGAAGCCCTTGTTAGTAGGGGCGGCAGCGTTAGTCATAGGCGTAGGAGGAATATCCCTGCCGATAAACGGAACGCCGCCGTCGGCAGGCTCGGTATGTGTGCGCATAGTGTTGTTCGTAATAATGATGGGCATAGCGGCGCTTATGGGAGCAAAAAAACCGCTGTTAGGCATGGAGGGCTTTGGCAGCACGATGATAAGGTCATGGTATGTGCTCATATTCATGATCGCTTTAGGTATCCTTATGGTTATATCCCCCTACACAATGGAAATGACGGCAAAGGAATTAATAATGAAGGAGCTGGCGGTCCTTGCCTTCTGCATATCCGTAGGATTATTTGAGGAGGCGCTTTTCAGAGGCGTTGTAATGAGGGCGCTTATAATGAAAATGGGCACTTCCCACAAGAGCCTCATATGTTCCGCCATCATTTCATCGCTTATATTCGGCTTCGTGCATGTGTATACATATGTATTCGGCGGAAGCTACGACATACTGGGGATAGCCCAGTCCGTTTTCAAAACATTGCAGACGGCGGCTTTAGGCCTGTTTCTTGCGGCACTTTACATAAAATACAGGAACATATGGGCAATAGCGCTTATACACTGTCTTAACGACTTCTTCCCCATGCAGGGATACTACATAACGGAGCACAGCAACCAATTAGGCGACTACGTATCGGGAGGCGAACAGGGAATAGCCTCTCTTGTGTTATACATAGTAATGATAGTAATATTTATTCCCGTGATCATTTACTCCTTCAGGCTTATCCTCAAGACGGATATGTCCGAAAGAGATGATATCATATAAATATAAATTAAAAAAAGAAAGGAAGAATGATATGGCAAAGGTATTTAAAAGACTTACTGCCCTTATGCTTGCGGCAGCTATACTTGCGCCAAGCACAGTATGGGCGGACACTCAGACAGAGCCCGACGTATCACAGCTTAGGGTAAGCGATGAGTTTGCCGCAAAGCACCCAAACGGCATGTTTGAGGTACTTGCGCCTCAGATATCCACTGCTGAGGGCGAGGAATTTGACTATTACGTTGTGCGCCGAGGCGGTACGGAAGGCGAGGTCAGCGTAAACATAAAGGCCATAGAAATTTCTGCGAAATACGGCGAGGATTTTGTTCTTCAGGAAAAGGATATGTTCGGATTTTATCACGACCTTAAGAAGAGCGAGGACAATCCCACTGTATTCGAGAGCCAGATAGAGCTTAACGAGAATATGCTTTTCACAACGGACAGAATATCCTCAGGTGCGTCTGTAGAGCCTTATTTCTTTGCGGCAACAGACGACATAGCTTCAGCGGCTTCTGCAGAAGCGCAGGTGGAGAGCGTGGAGAGTGCAGAAGAGAATGTATATGAAGAGAGTGAAGAAAAGCCCGAAGAAGAGGAGGATACGCCTCAGCTCATAAGCATAGACGAGGGCCTTAAAATGAAGGAGGATGCTTCCGATGTGGAATATTCCGACAACGACATGGGGGACTACACCTCAGCCCTTCACAAGATGCACGATGAAGCCACGGGCAAGGCAACTGCAGGCTACACGGACGAAAGCGCCCACAGCCTTGACAGCTTCTTCGAGCCCGACGATGAGACAAAGGAAATAGCAGACGACGTAAGCAAGGCAGCTGCCGAGGCGGAGGGCATATCTTATACAATGACCTTTGCAGACGGCGAAGCCTACAAGCTGCTCCATGTGAAGATAATAGACGACGATATATACGAAACACAGGACATTCTGGAGTTTGCTCTTAACACTCCCACAAACGGTGCGGAGCTTGGCTCACGTATAACAAGCGTTGTATATATAAACAACGATGAAAAGGTGGAGAGATGTGAGCTTGGCTTTGAGAAGGAGAGCTACGAGGTATTTTCCGACGCAGAGGGCATAGTGCTGAAGCTTGTGAGGAAGGGAAATGCCAACGACTTCTTAGGCGTATATGTTTCCACGCTGGCGGACAGCGCCAAGGCGGACGAGCACTACATACCCGTTATGGGCGATGTAAGCTTCATGCCCGGCGAGACCGAGAAGAAAATATACGTGCCCTTTATAAAGGACGGCTTAAAGGACATTACGGAGACGGTGGGCTTTGACATTACGGCGGAGACCGAGGACAATGCCAATGTCACTATAGGAAAGGCCCATGTAGACATACTGCCCTATTCCAATAATGACAATAAGTCTCTTGTAAATTATTCGGGAGAAGTCGATACAGCCGAGGACCATTCAGCCGATACTGCCTTTGCCACTATTTACAGCAATACAATAGCTAACAACGGCATTGCGCCTATAAGCGCCAGCAACAGGACATTAAAATGGACATCAACCTCACACCCGGACGGTGTACTTAAAGCCTCTGTAGACTGGAAAGGAATTTTCCATAACCCGAGTCCGGACGCTGAGGATAACGATACTTGGGATCTTGTAGGCATTGACCATATAGACTATCATATAGAGGGCGGAAGCTGGACAGGAGGTTGTAATTTTTATCTCGTATACTATGAAGAGGCTGAAGAGAACGGCTCTGTTGACGGTCCCTATGACAGGACCGTTTCATCAAGTACTATGGTAAACAAGGGAATAAGAGTAAAGGACGGTGATGTACACTTATACGCTTGGACATTCATGGCAGATACAACGGTTACAGTAAGTAATGTAATTTTCACCTACAGTAATTTTAAGCTGAATCTTCTGAAGCCCGATACTCTCAATTACTATGTATATACGGGTACAGATGAGAACAGCAGAGCCGAAACAAAGAGCTTTTCACCGGGAAGCACGAGAAACGGCGACAAAGAGACCTCAGACAGCACAAGCTCACAGGTAAGCTATATAAAGGACGAAAGCGTGTATGCAAGAGGCGAACTCAGCAATGAAGGACGTAATTACGGCTGTACGGTCACAAATGTAGAATACACAGGCAACAACAAGTCCTACTTTGCAGACAGCGGTAAGGAAGTAAAGCTTGACGACGATTTCATAATAAACTACATATATAACGGCGACCAGTCAAAGGACGTTCTCAATGCAAAGGCTGTATTCGCAAGGACCGAAAAGGTAAATAAGATACATATAGAGCCTTATGCTCACGGTCAGTTCAAGCTAGGCGGTCAGGTATACAACGATCAGGACATAGAAAGCAGCGCATGGTGCAAAAATGACCTTCTGCGCCCCGAAATAATACCCGACCAGGGCTATCACATAGCCTCCATAACGGCAACTGTAGACGGAAAGACCCGTGAATTCAAATATCAGGAGGATATGCCCATTACCGAAAATATGGACATAAAGGTGGTATTTGAAAAGGACAATAAGCATGTGACTATACTCCATGACCTTATAGACACAAATATCGCGGAGACTAAGGAAGAAAATGCACGTCACGGCTATGTAACAGGTATTAACATGACGGGAGAAGTTGTGCTTAATGATGTAGACGCTCTTAAGCAGGCTCTTGCCGAAAAGAAGGCTGAGGTTCCCAACACTATCATGGAAACACCTATGAGCCATGATGACTTTGTATTACACAGTCTTTCGGACGAACAGAAAAAAGCGGCTCTTCTGGAATATATAGATAATACGCCGGAGCTTAGAACAAGTTTGATGAATAATAATTTGCCGGCTATATATTCAAAGGTATATAGCGATTACCATGGTATGCCGCTAATACATCTTTTAAAGCTTATAGGCTACCATTATGAACGAGGATTGAGCAATATATTTACAACCGGAGGAGAAGTGCGTCATATACTTAAAAACTATATGAATGAAAATACAAGAAATAATATTAATTTTCAATCTAAATTAAATGATTTAGAAGAGGCATTTCATTTTGATAGAAATATAATTTATTACGAATTTACATACAACAATAAAATATATTCAGCTCCAACTAGAAGCGCTGCAATAGATAGGCTGCTGAACGGTATGTTTGATGATGATTTATCACATCTAACTTATAGTCAGGCAAGGCTATTGAGCCAAGCAGACGACTTATGGTCAACAACAGATTTCCTGAATAAAACTGATGTAGACGGTCTGTTTTTATACTATATGTCAGGGGATTTGGTAACGGAATTAACAAGACATATTGACCTGCTTTCCATATATTCTGCCTATGCAGATGAAAACGACTTATATGACAAATACAGCAGCTTATATGACAAATATGTAGACGAAGTAAATCAAAGAAACGAAGACAAGAAAAAGGCGTATAATGATTATCTGGCTGAAGTAAACGATCTTCAGGCAGACGTTGATAAAGCCATCGAAGATAATCTGTCAAAGCTGGCAAACACGACAGGCCACATAGACAATCTTTCAATAGGCGATACGGTAAGCCTCTATGCTCAGCCGGAAGAGGGCTATACGGCAATGTGGGCATACAGTGACGACAACAAGACCTTAGAGGAAAGCAAGCTTCCTATATATACGGTACATGTAGGCGATACCTTTAACTTTGAGGTACAGGCCGAAAATGCGACCGTAAAATACTGCTTTGCAAAGATAAACGAAAATATGCCAAACTCAATTGTAACGGGTCAGATAATAAAGCCCCTGGCTACATTGAGAACTCCTGCAAGCGCAAAGGTGAATATGAACGACAAGTCCACATATACCGGCGCGGCAGGCGTTGACGTTACAATAGGCTCATTGGACATAACACAGTCCGAGGAGATAAACGGCAAGACATATAAGGTATCCACTACAACGGACTCAAACGGTTATTTCAGCGTGCTTGTGCCCCATGCCTCAACGAGCTTCTTAACAAATCTTATTTTCGGCACAGGCGGCAAAGCATATATAAAGCATGTTCCCGTACTGGGGACCGTCGGTGGGGAGCAGCAGGAGATAAGGTTCGCTCTGCCCTTCCAGGACGAAAATATATGGGTAAATAACTTTGAATTTGACTGCAACGAGGATAAGGTAGACGGAATAACACTTGAGGACAAAAACATAACTGCAACGGCTGATTTCAGCGTTGCAGACGGCTATACCATATCTCAGGTAGCGCTGAGGAGCTATACCATTGACGGAGAGCTCGTAAAGGAATGGGTAATGGACAAATCGGGCAACAATAAATATACCTCTACCTTCAACGGCAGAGAATACCTGAGAGACGGCGGAAGCCTTACCATTGAGGCCTATGACATATACGGCAGAGGCTGCGGAGCAGTTGAAACAGGCGTTAAGTTTACTAAGCTCCCCGACCCCGTTACTATGGAAATGCCCGATATAAGCGATATGGGCATGGAGGACCTGGATATAGTGGGCGAAATATCTCCTTCTATAGATATGGGAGCGCCTGTAGTAGACCTTCAGAGAACGTCTGACTACAGCGACGGCTCTTTCGCTTCGGGAGGCAGCAGCACTGCAGTAGAGCCCTCTACGGAGACCACTACGGCTAAGTATGAGGTATGGGACTTCTATCTTGGCAGCGGCAGTCTTGTAAAGGCCGCCATAGGTCAGGCAGGCAGAAGCGGCGACGATGTATTCCAGACCGGTACTTCACAGCAGCGTGTTGCAAGCCTTGCAAGCGTTCTTATAGACCCCGGTGTTACAAATATAACGGGTAAGCAATTACAATCGTCTCCTGCAGATAAGGGCAGCCTTGACGCCAATACAAAAAACAGCAAGGACGACCTGCTGGCAGCCGACGACAGCCATTCAAGTCCCGGCGGCTTTGCCGTGGCAAGAAGAGGCAAGCTGAATTGGAACATTAAATTCGGACTGGGCTATTATCTGCGCTTCTGTAAGGTCCATACAGACGGCGACAGTCAGTTCCTTTGCGAACAGATGTATATAATACTGGGCTTTGAAGCCAACGGAAGCGATACTATATCAGCATACATAGGAGCTGTTCCTATATATCTTACGTTTGCAGGCGGAGTTACGATAAAGGGACTTTGGGGAATTTATCCTCGTGCCAACAAGATACTGCAGTACACAGAGGGTATGAAGCTTGACGATTCCGATCTGTCCAGTGCAGGACTTCTGGGCGTGCTTCCAAGATTTACAATAGGCGCAGGCGCAGGCTGGAGAGGCTTCTTGTCGGCAGGCGTAAGCGGCAATCTTAATTTCAATGTTGCGGCACAAAAAGCCAATGTCGGAGCGGCTACATTCCAGTTCGGACTTAATCTGGACATTGACCTTGCCTTTGTACCTCTTAACTTCAGAGTTCTGACCATTACAAAGGGCCTCAGATACGATGAAGGCATGGTAGATAACGGCTGGCTCAATTTCAATGCTGCTTCAAACAAGAACGACTTCTCGGCATATGTCAAGAGCCTTGAAGCTGATAAACCCGAAGATAATATTAATTTGTTCCCCGAGGACACTAAGGCTGCGGCAGCCAACATAATGTCCATCAGCAACGGAGCACCACTTGGCGACGACGATATGGAATTAAGAGGCTCTATGCAGAGAATATCAAGAGGACAGGGAAATACATTTGAAACTACCGACATACAGGCAGCCGACGAGAGCACAAGCCCACAGGCTATTATGCTTATGAATAACGTAAGCGACCTTCAGGTTGACGTCGAGGAAATAATCGACGACGATACTCCCGACCTTCTTTCCGAAAGCAGGTTAAGGGGTACACTCAGACACCCGTCTCCTCACATAATGCACTTAGGAAACGGAAAGTCCATACTGTTCTACATGGGCGATGATATTACAAGAGACGATTACGACTGTCAGACACTTTTCTATATGATCTACAATGACGGTCAGTGGTCAGAGCCTAAGAAGGTAGACGACGACGGCACTGCCGACCTTGACTACTCCGTAGCTCAGGCAGGCGACAGCGTAATGGTAGTATACAGCGACCTTAGTAAGACATTCGGAAACAGCGTAAGCGATATGCCCGACTTCCTCAACAGCGCAGACCTTAGCTTCTGCGTATTTGACCAGGACGGAAATATAAGCACCTCCGAGATACTTACACAGCCCGACGGATTTTCTAATTCTATGCCGGAGATAGCATACGACAGCGATACGGGCAGAACGTTCATAGCTTATCTTACAACGGATTATTCCGATACAAATGCGGACTTCTCATATGACACCGTTCAGGACCTTGACAAGTTTTTGAACAATGCGTACAGTACGGTATGCTACAAGATGCTTGACGGCGATTTCAATGAGGTAGGCTATACCCAGAATGAGGCTTCATACATTGCCTATGAGGATCACTACGGCAGAGGAAGCCTTGACAATCAGAGATTTATGCCGCTTGTGGAGAACACTCTCGGCGTAAGCGAAATGACTGCCCATACATACGGCGGAAATGCCTATGTTACATACACCGTTGACAAGGACGGAAATGCCGATACAAATGAGGATATGGAAATATACGCTTCCGTAGTGGATATTAACAACAACTCATCATTCGGACCTATAAGACTTACTACAAACGATGTACAGGACAGCAATCCGCAGACTGTGGCTTATGACAACAAGGTATATCTCTACTGGAACAGAGACGGAAATATAGTATCTACAAACATTGGCATGGAGCTTGCTAAGGACGTTGTGGGCTCATCCGACGGCTATATGATAGAGGATATGGATTATACCCTCGTTCAGAAGGGCGCAGAAGCGGCTCAGACCTTCGATGTGACTATGCAGCCCGACGGAAATCTCTATCTCATTTGGGATCAGCTGGATTCTTCAACAAAATTCGATGAGAACGGCGAAAATCCGCCTGAGGTAAAGAGAAGCCTGTATATGCGTATGTACGATCCTCACAGGAGATCAACGGAGATAACGGACAAGACAACAGGCCAGGTATATACCACTTATCAGGGCAGCTGGGGTGCTGCAGGCGAATTTGACGTGCCAGATGAAAACAATACGCTCTACAGCGAGCACAGCTTCATGGCCCTCGACAAGGACAACATGATGTGCGCATTCAGGTCAAGCAGGCTTGAAACAGACAGCAGCGGAAATACGAGCATCTCTCCGAATTCCGACCTTGTTATACACGGCTATCGCGTTGTAAGCTCCGTAGAGGTAACGGACGTACATACAGAGCCCGAATACCCCGTATCCGGACATGACGCAACGCTTTATGTAAAGGCTTCAAATGTAGGCGTAGTGCCCTGCGATACAATAACCTTCACCGCCAAAATGACGGACGGCGAAGGCAATGTTACAGACCTTGGCGAGTGTGTAGTAAATACTCACTGTGCAGCGGCTATTGAATCTGCCGACGCAGAGCTTGGCGATGATGAAGCAGAGGGTATGTTCACATTCAGAGTACCCGATGCAGGCGATACTTATAAATTCACGATAACTGCACATGAGGACGACCTTACAGAGGAAATGTTCACAGGCGAGTTTGAATTCGACAAGACTCCGGTCGTTGAAAATATCGAACCTGCTATGCGCAGGATAAACAACGATGAAGAGGATATAACGGCTGTATTCACCAACCACGGCAACAAGGCCACCGGCGATATGATATTCACTGTAAAGGCAAGAGACAGAGAGGCGGAGGACGGCATGGTAGAGCTTCTCAGCGTTCCCGTACCTTCTCTTGATCCTCACGATACGGAGACTGTAAAGGAAGTAGTGGATATAAGCGGCATATGGGGCGACGGCAGCAGCCAGACTCTGTACATGACTCTTGAGGATACAGACGGAACGGCTCTCTACAGAGACAGCACGGATATCCACCTTATAAGCGATGAGGACCTTGAAATAACGGATATCCTCATAAACGGCGGAGACGAAAGCGCTATTGAAGTCAACGCAGGCGAGACTGTATATCCTCACTTCAATGTTGCGCCTTACGGAGCAGGAAAGACCAGCAGGCTCACTTACTCCATAAGCGACAGCAGTATTGCCGATATTGACCCGTCAAACGGAAGTATATACGGCAAGAAGGAGGGCACTGCCACTGTCACAGTCACCGCAATAAAGAAGAGCTACAGCCTCTTCATGGACGAGGACGACAACACCTACGACAACGAGGGCAACCTTCTGTACTACAATAAGGACGGCATTACCGGGGATATCGCAGATACCGACGATGAAACTGCAGTAATGAGCAAGACTATACAGGTGAATGTAACAGGCAGCCTGCCCGAAACTACTACCGAGGCAGCTCCCGAAACTACCACTACGGCTGCACCTTCAACGGGCGGCAACTCAGGCGGCGGAAGAGCTTACAGGACCAAGACAGTCACAACAACACAGGCAACTACCGAAGCTGTAACAGAAGCAACTACTCAAACGGCTAAGGAAGAGCCTTCACAGACAGTTACATCAACAGGCTTTGAAGATGTAAAGGGTATGTGGTGTGAGGATATGGTAAATACTCTTCACAGTCTCGGACTTATAAGCGGAAGGACCGAAAACACATATGCTCCCGAGGCTTCTCTCACAAGAGCAGAGCTTGTGCAGCTCATAGCAAACCTTGAGGGCGTTGACCTTTCAGCATATGCAAGTACTTCACAAGGCTTTGAAGATGTTGATGAAAATGCTTGGTATTACAAGGCTGTAATGTGGGCGGCAGACAATAACATTGTCTACGGCATAGGAAACGGCATGTTTGCTCCCGACACAAGCATTACAAGAGAGGACACAGCAGCTATAATATATAGATACCTCGCTCTTGAGCCTGCAGAAAACAGCAGTGCCTTCAGCGACAGCGAGGATATAAGCGGCTATGCTTCAGAGGCTGTGAATACACTTTCCGCAGAGGGTATCATAAGCGGCTATCCCGATAATACCTTCCGCCCAGGAAATACTATCACCAGAGCCGAAATGGCAGCGGTGCTGTATAAGGTGAACGAAAGATAAAAAATAATGCTTAAAAAGGTATAGTCTAAAAAGATGATATCAAAAAAATCTTAAAAAGATAATATCCGAAGGGAAAAATCACACCTTTCCCCTAAATGAAAAGGGCTGTCGCAAATGCGGCAGCCCGAATTGCATAAAAGTTCGGTTTATCAGGGCAGTCAACAGACTTTGGAGTACATAAAACAACTCTTGTTTAAAATCGTGTTGAATATACGGTATAATGTGTGTTATAATATAACAAGAGGTGATAGCTATGCAAAGAAAGTATTCGGTGTCAGAGACAACCAGAGTTGAAAGAGAAAAAATAGCAAATGACGCATTGGGTATATCTACATTGGATGCAGCCGAACCAACGGAGGAAACCAAAAAGCTTGTCAATGAGTATATTCTTGGAAATATGGAAATTTCCGATGTGCTTGAAGCTACCATAAATAGATATAAGGCTATGAGTGTTTAACGGTTATGAAAGAA
>CANPXH010000027.1 GCA_947585865.1 uncultured Clostridia bacterium | reverse complement strand
CAGCAACTTTGCTTCGCAAAGCAAGCCGCATTACTTTCTTGCGGTTGCAAACTTGCGGATTAAAGTCTGCGACGCTTTTTTTCAAGCTGTTCTTTATTTTAATTTATATTTACTGTAGAAATACTGCTTTTTCAACACGCTAAAAGGATGCCCTATTGAGGCATCCTTTTTATTTTTATTTTTATTTTTTTTATTAATTATCAGTCTCTGTCTATATCCTTATCATATATCTTTCCGTCGGAAGCGCCTATGGTATATTCATACTTCACGCCATTTGCCCTGAACTCCACCTCATACACGGCTCTTCCGTCATCATTGTCATTGTGAGTGTGTATATAGGTAACATTGTTCTTTGTAAAGCCTGCATCGTTCAATGCAATGTTTTCCGCCTCGGCAGATGTAACTGCAGACGTCTGCTGCTGTGTATTCTGCTGTGCCTGAGCATTGCCGAAAATATTGGCGTACAGGTCTACATCCGTTTTAAGTATCCTGCCTGTGGAAGCCTCGATATCGTAATCATACTCTTTACCGTTGCTTCTGAATTCTATCTCGTATATCATCCTGCCGTCATCGTAATCCTGCTTAGCCTTTGTAAAATCAGCCTGTGTGAGCCCTGCATCATTAAGGGCAATGGATTTGGCCTGCTCAAGAGTAACGCTTGTCTGAACGGCACTTGTACCTGCATTGGCACTTGTACCTGTATTGGCATTTGCCGTGTTTGCGGTGTTTGTCTGGGCGGTAGTGTTCTGTTGACCTACGGGCGTAAGCACTATCTCGTATTGTTTTTGCTTATAGGTGAGCATAAGCTTTGCGCTGCTGCCGTCTTCCACAACTCTCATATTGAAATTATCCGCTATACACATATGAACAGATGCCAATATCAAAGCCGCTGCCGCACAAATAACAAATAAATTTCTGAAAAATTTCATAAAAACACTCCCTTTCATTATTATTTGTTTATAGTTTAGCACATAATTGTAAAAAAAATTTAAACAAAAGATTAAAAATACCTGACAAAATCATCAGGCATTTTACATAGTCAAAAATATATAAACATAAAACAATGCAGCACCACGGCGACTCTTGTATATAATACACAGTCATACTATCAAAAGCAAGGCATACCGTACCGATGATAAGGGCAAAATATAAATATTGGGGCTGTCGCCTTAAAAAAGGAACAGCCCCTTATATTATTTTTTCTTCAGGGAAGAGATCAGCTTGATTATAATAAGCACAGCCGTAAGTATGCCCGTGGCTGCGCCCACCACTATGAGCAGGGGCAAAGGAAGCCTTTTGCTCTTTGGCTTTTCCTCGGTATTTACTTCGTTTATAGTTATATCCGCCACAAGTCCGTATATACCATTTTCATAAGTTACCATATAATCTGATATCTCTATGGCTATATCCCTGCCATATTTTTCTCTTATGGAGGAAATTATCTCAGGCGGTATGCAGCCTATCGTCTTTATATTGTTTATAGGCTCTATATATTGTACCTCTATACAATTTTCGTTTTCCGGGTCTTCATTTGTAAGCAGTATATCCTCTTCCGTATTCAGTCCGGCAAGTATAGCCTGTATCTCCGGCGTGTCCGTATTCTGTATTACAGCATTGAATATTTCCATAAAATACCTCCTTTTATGATATGATCGAACAAAGATGCATATATCCGCATTGCTTTCTTAAGTGATCAATATGCCTTTCCCCAATAGACCATAGTCTTGGCAGGCTTGCCGCAGCATACGCACTTATCGGATATTTCTTCCTGCTCAAAGGGCATACACCTTGACGTTGCTGTGGTCATTTTCTTTATCTTGAGCTCACAAGCCTCGTCTCCGCACCACATAGCTTTTACAAAGCCGGGAGTCTCCTTGAGTATCTTAGAGAATTCATCCATATTTACAGCCGTATAGGTATGGGCATCTCTGTGCTTCCTTGCTCTTTCAAGCATATCATTTTGTATTGTTTCAAGAAGCTTTGACACCTCTTGTTCAATATTGTCAAGGCTTACGGTGATCTTTTCGCCCGTGTCACGCCTTGCCAGCACAGCCTGATTATTTTCTATATCCCTGGGTCCGAGCTCAACTCTTACGGGGATGCCTCTCATCTCGTGCTCGCTGAACTTCCAGCCGGGAGACTTGTCGCTGTCGTCAAGTATCACTCTTGCAACTGCGGAAATTTTCTCCTTTACCTCGGCAGCCTTTTCAAGAACGCCTTCCTTCCTTTGCATTATAGGCACTATGACCGCTTGATTCGGTGCGATCCTCGGAGGAAGCACAAGGCCGCTGTTGTCACCGTGTACCATTATGACAGCGCCTATTATCCTTGTGGACATACCCCAAGAGGTCTGATGAACATATTGAAGCTTGTTGTCCTTATCCGTATACTGTATATCAAAGGCATGAGCAAAGCCATCGCCAAAGTTGTGGCTTGTTCCTGACTGCAATGCCTTGCCGTCATGCATAAGAGCCTCTATGGTATATGTAGAGTGTGCTCCCGCAAACTTTTCCTTATCTGTCTTTTTGCCCTTTATCATAGGGATAGCCAGCACCTGCTCGCAGAAATCCGCATATACGTTGAGCATCTGTATTGTTCTCTCCTCAGCTTCCTCAGCCGTAGCATGAGCGGTATGGCCCTCCTGCCACAAAAATTCCATAGAGCGTAAAAACGGTCTTGTAGTCTTTTCCCACCTTACAACAGAGCACCACTGATTATAAAGCTTAGGCAAGTCTCTGTAGGACTGAACGATATTGGAATACAGATCGCAGAAAAGAGTCTCTGACGTAGGTCTTACGCAAAGCCTTTCCTGAAGCTTTTCAAGTCCGCCGTGAGTCACCCATGCAACTTCGGGAGCAAAGCCCTCCACATGATCCTTTTCCTTTTGCAAAAGACTTTCGGGTATGAACATCGGCATATACACGTTTTCCACGCCGGTAGCCTTAAAGCGTGAATCCAACTCCTTTTGTATATTCTCCCATATAGCATAGCCGGCAGGCCTTAATATCATACAGCCCCTTACGCTTGAGTAATCTATAAGCTCCGCCTTCTTTACAACGTCTGTATACCACTGAGCAAAATCCTCCTCCATTGAAGTTATTGCCGTTACCATTTTTTCCTTAGCCATTTTTATATCTCCTTTTTAAAATTTATGAAGCAAAGTTTTATAAATTTTAAATTTTTCATTTATATATCATAAATTTTAATACGTTAAAGGGAATTTGTCAAGGTATTTAGCCCCTGACTTCCCATTTTTTAGGCCGATCGGATAGGGATGCAAAATTTGCTGTCCTTAAGCTTTACAATGTTTGTTTAAAATACACGGCTCCCTCTGCCGCATATATGATATGAACGCCGCATATGTATGCCAATGCTTTGTATATTAAGAATATATTTTATTGCTCGTCAAAATTATGTGAGCATTCTTCAAGCCTTTCTATAACGTTTATCTGCTGCGGGCAAGCCCCTTCGCACTGACCGCAGGCTATGCAATCCGAAGCTCTTCCGCCGTTTTTCACAGCCTCGCCGTACATCATCCTTCCCTTCTCAAGCTGACCCCATACCGTCTGCTGGTTGCGTGCGGCAAATATTTCCGGTATGGCTATTTTCTTAGGACAGCCTGCCGTACAGTAATGGCACGCCGTACAGGGTATGGAATTAATATTTCCCATTATATCCTGCGCCTTATGTATCACATTTTGTTCGTCTGTATCAAGTGGTCTGAAATCCTTCATATATGAAAGATTGTCCGCCATCTGCTCTATGTTGGACATACCCGAAAGCACCGTTATTATCCCTTCAAGAGAGGCGGCATATCTTATAGCCCAGGATGCGGGAGACGCACTGCTGTCCGCCTCTTTAAAGACCTTAAGCACATCCTTTGGCGGATTTGCCAAGGCTCCGCCCTTCACAGGCTCCATTACAACTATGCTCTTGCCGTGCTTCCTTGCGACCTCATAATTGGCTCTTGCCGTAACATCGGGATTTTCCCAGTCGGCATAATTGAGTTGGAGCTGCACGAACTCTGCATCGGGATGCGCCGTCAAGATCTCATCCAATATTTCGGGCGTGGCATGGAATGAAAAGCCCCAATGCTTTATGAGCCCCTTTTCCTTTAACTCCTTTACAAAATCCCATATATGATATTTTTCATAGAGCTTGTAATTTCCCGCCTGAAGAGCATGGAGAAGATAATAATCGAAATATCCGGCTCCCGTTCTCTCAAGGCTTGTGTAAAACTGCTGCTTTGCGCTTTCTTCATCATGAGCGCCCATCCATGCACACAGCTTTGTGGCAAGGGTATAGCTCTCACGGGGATAGCGCTCCACAAGAGCCGCCTTTGCCGCTGCCTCAGACGCTCCTCCGTCATATACATAGGCAGTGTCAAAATATGTAAGCCCCGCCTCCATAAACATATCTACCATCTTCTTGGTCTGCTCTATATCTGTATTGCCGTTTTTGAGCTTGGGCAATCGCATTAAGCCAAAGCCCAGCTTGGGTGTGTTTTCGCCAAAATATTTTTCCATGATATACCTCCTGTTATTGATCTGTCCATATTGCTTTTGCCGATTGTTATTTATTTAAGTATACGACTTAAAGTCAACTGCAAGTCAATAACTATCGAAAAAAAATATTTTTAGGATAACCGATATTTTTACACAAATACTTTCAGCGGGGATAACTCCCCGCTGCAGACTGTCGAAAAACAATTTTTTGACAGAAAATATGAATTTTAAGTAAAGAACAGTTTGCAAAAAAGCGTCGCAGACTATAATCCGCAAGGCGAGCTTTGCCCGCCTGAGGACAGGAACTTTTCTGTAATTTAGGCATTTATGCCTAAATTGCGGAAAACACGGCTGGTTCCAACCGCAGCTAACTGAAAGAAATGCCAAAAAGCATTTCTTTCAAGCGTGTCGATTTTATCGACACGCTACAGCGGGGAAACTCCCCGCTGAAAATGTGTATATTGTATATATTTAGTCTGTCTCCGCCAATATCACACCTTTGCCTGTTATAAAATCCTCCTTCCAGTAGCCTGTGGATTCTGTGGTATCAAGGTGCATAAGCTTATATTTGCCTGCTGAGGGGCTGACTTCGTTGCTCTCCACAGTCTTTGCCGCCTCGTTTACTATAAGGGCGCTGTCCTCAAGGCCTGCCTTTTCAAGGGCAGATGTGAGCTTTTCTTTTGTTTCTTCGTCTATTTTATTGTCAAAGCCCTTTACCTTCATATATGAAATATAGGCTTTAACTGGCTTTTCGCCCTCAAAATACAGAGATATCCTTACAGGCAGATGACTTATGTGCATTTCGATAGAGTCGTTGTAATGATAGGGGAAATCCCGCAAAAAGGCGTACTCTATGTTTGAAAAGTCAAGGCGTGTATATTTTCCTCCTGCACTGCAGTCGTTATACATAAAGCCTGTTGATGAGCGCATATCTTCTATAAATGTCTCCCAACCCTTTGCTATACGGCCGGTATCGTTGCAAAGCATTGAGGAGTAGTAGTTAAGCTTCATATCACTCTGACCGGTCAAAAGATCATATTCCCTGTTGTAATATATGTCATAGCGTCTTTTTTCCGTGCCTAAATAAGGCACTGTATAGTACATATCCGTCTTTTCCCATGTGCTGAGAAACTCCTTTACTCTCCTGTCGTATTCCTCAATACTTATTGCTTCCGCCGTATTGCCGTTTTCGTCAAGGATATGCACTTCATTCCCGGAAGAACCGTTTACATCCTCGTATATGGGAGCGGTTAAAAGCTTATAGCATTCTGTCAGGTAATCATCTCTCTTTTTGTCTGTATATACCATCGAACCGCCATATGACGTATCTGTACTATCGATTTTGCTTCCCGATGTTCCCCACATCACATTGCTGCATCCGCAGAGAAGAGCCATACAAAGTATCATTGCAATTACTTTTTTTGCCATAGTCTCACCCCCTGCTTTTTAAGTATGGCATTGGCTATCACAAATGTAACTGTGCCGAAGAAAAGGAACACAAGAACTCCTACCCATTTGTTTACGCTGTACATAAATGCGTTTCCGAAAAAGCTTGCCGTAAAAAGAGTGATCACTGTAATGAACACCTTGCCGTATATACGCCCCGGCAGAAGTCCGCTGTTTTCCGCCCTCAGTTCGGAATCGGCACATTTATTGCAAATATATGCCATAACAAATGAAAGCACCGCATAATATATAAACTTTACTGTGCCAAAAAGCTGCCCCTGAGCTATATTCCATTCAACAGAGGTGGCGCTTTCTCTTACGCTGTTAAATGAAGCGGCAATTATATAATCCTCCGATATGGCTTCCGTACCCTGAAAGGGAAACAAAGGGAAGTAAATAAATCTATATGACATATCCCACTGAAAATTTCCGTATCGTTCTGCCATTTCCATAATAAATACGGGAGTCGTGAGAAGCACTATGCCGAATACCGCCGCTATAACAGGCTGAGATACCATATACTGTGAGAACATAAACACAAGATATATGAATATCATTACCATCCATGTGAGCAGCATATTCAAAACGATAGTCGTTTCGTTAAAGACATTGCCGTTAAGACCGGGATATATGTTGTAAATATCCTCCATAAAGGGGATGTACCTGTGATAGAGCACGATCATCCACACCGTATATATTCCAAGCATAAGTGTTATAAAGCCTATGCCCGTTATGAGCTTTGCGGAATGGAGCTCCTTTTTTCTGTAGGGCAGAGAATACCATATATTTGCGTCATCGTTGAACTGGCAAAAGGCAAGAAGTACTACCCAGCCGATATTGAATACAAAGAAGCCTGTATTCACAAGGTCTATGCTCCAGTATGTGTTCATAAAGCCCTCTGTAAGCACACGGCAATCCTCAAGCATCATATTTTCCTTATAGGCTATCGACGTAAAATACATTATTGCAAAGGCAATCAGGGGAAGCCATTTTATTTTGCTTATTTCCCACAATATGAGATTCTTATTTCTTTTATCCATAAAAACACACCTCCCTAGTCAAATCGCCTTACGAAGTATTGTATTATCTTAAAGCCTGCAAGCCAGCTCAGTATAAATGTGATAATGATTGCCGCTGTGCCTCTTGTCTCAAAGCCGTTTACAACGACCTGCATAGAAAAGGCAAACATTGTAGAGCCTATAACATATGCGACAGGTCTGCACCACCTGAATAAAAACAGCTTGCCCATATTGCTGTAATCTATTTTAGAATTCAGAATTGCCGCCAGTACAAAAAATGGTATGCTCCATATTATAAAAAGCGTTTCCTCGGGATAAATTTTTCCGTAAAAGCATATAAGCTCAAAAAATTTACCCAAAAGATCTATGGCTATTCTGAATATCGGTAGCTCTCTTATGGCATAGGGCATTGATTCATAGCCTATGAATGAACCCAGCATACCGAAAAATGCCGCAAAGGGCGCTGCTATGGCAAGAATAGGTATCCCAATTATCTGCTGACTTAAAAGCCCTATGGAATAGAAAAGCACCATTACCGCAAATGTCATATATGCAGTATCCCACATTTGCTTGAAGTAGTTCTCGCCTTCGGCAAAATAAGGGGAATACATTACCCAGCCTATGACGCAAAGCACTGTGAGAGTTACGCCTATGAATATCAGAGATGAAATTGTTTTAAATAAAAAATCGTTGCCGTATTTCACGGGAAGCTGCTTTATGAAAACGCCCGTCTTTTTATTAACGTCTTTGTAGTGCAGAAATGTATTCAAGCCTATAGCCGCAAATATTATTATAAATATCGTGCCTGCCCACTGGCTCCACTCGGTCATATAGGATGTCCATTTTTCCTGTCCGTTGACGGCGCTTGCTCTTTCGCTCATTATATCCATAATGTTCAGAAATATTGAGAAAAGAGAGGCCCCGCCCATAAGTATAAGAGAGTTTTTGATATAGTTTTTATAAAGCGAATTCATAATATCACCTCTGTTCCTTTGAGGAATATATAAATATCTCTTCAAGGCTCATGCCTATTTCCTCCAGTATATCTGCGCCCTTGGCGTAAAGCTGCCTTTCCAAGGCCTGAGTATAATTGTCGGTGATTATGTGATATATAGAGCCTATCTGCTCTACATTGAGTATACCCTCTACATCGGACAGATCCACAGGAGATGAAAATACTGCCTGCAGCTTCTTTACCTTAGCCTTTATACCCTCTACGCTGCTTTGATATTTGACTTTTCCGTTTTGCAGCATTGTGATATCGTCGCAGAGCTTTTCAAGCTCAGAAAGATGATGAGAGGATATGAGTATTGTACACTCTCTTTCCGCCACTTCTTTTATAAGAAGGTCGGTCACCTGCTTTTTAGCAAGAGCATCAAGTCCGCTTGTAGGCTCGTCAAGTACAAGTACATCGGGCTTTATTGCAATGTTGAGCATAAGGGCAAGGCGCATCTGCATACCCTTTGAAAGCTGATTTATCCTCCTGTCCTCGGGCAGAGCAAACACAGCGTTCAATTCATTGAAGCTCTCCTCGTCAAAGCTTTGATATATGCCCTTGTAAAACTTCACCATATCCTTTACCCTGTAGGTAGGAAAATAGCTGTTGCTGTCGGCAACATAGCCTATCCTCGCCTTTATTTTAGGGTTGTCATATACATCCTCGCCGTCTATGAGCACAACGCCTTCATTTGGCTTGTATACTCCGGTAACACAGTGTATTATTGTAGTCTTGCCCACACCGTTTTCGCCTATGATACCGTGTATAGTACCCTTTGGCACAGTTATCGAAACATTGTCCACGGCCTTGAAGCTGCCGTAGCACTTTGTCAGATCCTTAATTTCTATCATATATCATCACTCCTGTTCCTCTAATATTTTGCATATTCCCTTTATTATATCTTCCTTGTCCGTACCCGAAAGCATAAGCTGCGTCAATACGGGGCGTATGCTCTCCATGGCCTTGCTGAAATCCGCATCGATGTCCGTGCAGTCTGATATAAAAGTACCCCTTCCCTTTTCGGTAACGATGATCCCCTGCTTTTCAAGCTCCGCATAGGATTTTGCAGCAGTGTTGGGATTTATATTCAGCATGGATGCCAGCTTCCGCACCGAAGGAAGAGGATCACCCTTTTTTAAATATCCCTTTAATACGCCTTCCTTCACACTGTTGCATATCTGCTCATAAATGGGAATGCCCGAGCGCAGTTCAATATTAAACATATACTGTCACCACCTTTCGGATATGTCTTACTGTACTATGTATTATAGTACACCATACAAACTTTGTCAAGATGTATTTTATTAAAAGTTTGCTTAATTTCAAATTATGAGTTATACTAATAAAAAGGAGATTTTGCCATGAAAAGAATGAGAGAACTGATCGATATATTGAACAAGGCTTCGGAAGCATATTATCAGAAGGATTCGGAGATAATGAGCGACTTCCAATACGACAAGCTTTATGACGAGCTGACGGAGCTTGAGGCCGAAACGGGCATAGTGCTTTCCGACAGTCCGACCCAAAAGGTAGGACACCGTATACTTAGCTCACTTAAGAAGGTAAGGCATGAAAGCCGTATGCTTTCTCTGGACAAGACAAAGGATGTTGAGCGGCTCAAGGAATTTGCGGGAGATAACCAATGTATACTTTCCTATAAAATGGACGGTCTCACAGTTGTTCTTACTTATAGGAACGGCGAACTGGCGCAGGCCGTAACAAGAGGAAACGGAGAGATAGGCGAGGATATGACCCATAACGCCGTATTCTTTAAGAACATTCCCGTTAAAATGAACTTCAAGGGCGAAACGGTGATAAGAGGCGAAGCTGTCATTTCATTTGAGGACTTCGACAAAATAAACGAAGAGCTTGAAGCGGAAGAAAAATACAAAAACCCAAGGAACCTATGCAGCGGTACCGTAAGACAGCTCAACTCGGAGATAGCCGCCAAGAGGAATGTAAACTTTATAGCCTTTTCCCTTGTAAAAGCCGAAGGAAAGGAATTCGGCGATAAAAAATCGGAAAGACTGGACTGGCTGGAAGCTATGGGCTTTACCGCCGTGGAAAGAAAGCTCGTAACATCAAAGGATATAGAAGATTCGGTAAAGTATTTTGAAGAGAAAATACCGCATAACAAATATGCCACAGACGGACTTGTGCTTACCTACAACAGTATCAAATACAGCGAGAGCCTTGGCGCAACCGCCAAATTCCCAAGGGATTCTATTGCTTTCAAATGGGCTGATGAGCTTGCTCAGACGAAGCTTTTATATATAGACTGGAACACCTCCAGAACAGGGCTCATAAATCCCATAGCCGTTTTTGAACCTGTGGAGCTGGAAGGCACCACTGTAAACAGGGCTTCTCTCCACAATCTAAGCATAGTTGAAAATCTTAAGCTTGGCATAGGCGATACCATAAAGGTATACAAGGCCAATATGATAATACCCCAGGTAGCGGAAAACATAACCCAAAGCAGCAATGCACAGATCCCCAAGGTATGCCCTGTGTGCCATGAGGAAACGGAAATAATAAGCCTGAGAGACGGAAAGGCTCTTAAATGCCCAAATCCCAACTGCAGAGCCCAGAGGGTGGCCTTCCTTGAGCACTTTGTATCAAGAGACGCCATGAATATAGAAGGTCTTTCCGAAGCGACCATTGAAAAGTTTATAGAAAAAGGCTTTATAGACAATTATACGGATCTGTTCCGTCTTGAAAAATACAAAAATGAGATAATAGAAATGGAAGGCTTTGGCGAGAAATCCTATAATAATCTTATCTCCGCAATAGAAAAAAGCAAAAACATACACATTGCAAACTTCATATATGCCCTTGGCATAAACAACGTAGGCCTCAGCAATGCAAAGCTTTTGTGTAAAAAATACGGCTATGATATGGATAATATAAGAAATGCAAAATTTGAAGAATTAATTGAAATAGACGGCTTCGGAGACGTCATTGCAAATTCCGTTATGAAATATTTCAGCCACAAAAGCAATTTAGACCTCATAGATAACGCTATGGAATACATCACATTTATTGCCGAAGAGGATAACGGCGGCAGCGATATACTTGAAGGCAAAACATTTGTGGTAACGGGAGATGTCCATATCTACAAAAACAGAAAAGAACTGCAGGCACATATTGAAAAGCTTGGCGGCAAGGCTACATCAAGCGTAAGCGCCAAAACAGACTATCTTATAAACAACAATGTAAATTCATCTTCATCCAAAAACAAAAAGGCCAAAGAATTGGGCATACCTATAATAAGCGAAGAAGAATTTATAGAAATGACAGGCGAGCAGACAAACAACGTACTTGCCTGAAAACATATGCGGCACCTAAAATACGGCCGAAGACTTCTCTTAAAATGAGATGCCTTCGGCCGTATTGCGTTCATAAGCTGTAAATATTAACTGTGAACGGCTTAAAAAAGCCGACTATACAAACAATTATAACATCATATATATCTGTCTCCTTCAAGTCTTAACGATACCTCTCCCGAAAGCACAGGCACAATGCTTGTGTCGGTCTCTATGAGCAATTCGCCTTTGTCGTTCACGCCCAAGGCTCTGCCCTTTATAACGTTATTTCCTATGGTCCGCACTATTTTTCCCTTGTTGAGACAAAGGCGGTTATAGTCATCCTTAAGGGCGGCAAAGCCTCTTTCACGATAAATACCGTAATATTTCATAAACCGTGAAACGATCTCATCTATAAACAATGCCCTTCTGTATTTCTTGCCTGTTTCGATACAGACCGATGTCGCCTTATCGCTAAGCTCAGCGTTAAAGCCTTCTCTGTTTATATTGACGCCTATGCCTATCACAACATATTTTATACGTTCTATCTCAGCGCTCATCTCTGTCAGTATGCCGCACAGTTTTTTCCCGTTTACCACAACATCGTTCGGCCATTTTATGCCTGCATCGAGACCCGTGATACCGTTCACCGCCTCGGACACGGCAATGCCTGCTATAAGCGTAAGTCTCGGCGCCTCCATAGGACTTATGTCCGGGTAAAGGACAATGCTCATATACAGATCCTTCGCCTTGTCGGAACTCCAGCTCTTGCCAAGTCTGCCCTTGCCTGTGCTTTGATAGTCGCTTACTATGACCAGCCCGTCGGCACAGCCCTTTTCAGCCCGTCGTTTGCCCTCCTCATTTGTGGAATCCACTTCTTTAAGACAGACAATATTGCCGATACGCACTTCATTTTCATTGAGCACGTCTTTGTTGTCTATAAGCCGATATCCACGTTTGCTCACAGAGCTTATGTTGTAGCCCTCGTTCTTGAGCTTGGTCACGGCCTTCCATATGGCAGCACGAGACACGCCCAGCATATTGCCAAGCTCTTCGCCGGATATGTAGTCGTTTTTTACTCTCAGTATATTCAAAACATCATATCTCATAGTCATCACCTTAATTTATTGTACTCCTTAATAACAAAATTTGCAAATATAAAATAAATATTGTATACTAATATTAACGTGGAAATAAAAGGAGTGTGATATTATGATAAAAGGAATAGGAACAGATATTACCGAAATAGACAGGATAATAAGAGCAGCAGAAAAACAGAGCTTTCTGGACAGAATATATACAAAAAAAGAGCAAGGACTTTTCCATGGAAACAACTATCAGACCTTGGCAGGCAATTTTGCCGCAAAGGAGGCCGTTGCAAAGGCCTTGGGCACAGGCTTCAAGGGCTGCGCTCCCGTGGAAATAGAAATACTGCGAAACGAAAACGGCAAGCCATATGCAGTGCTGCACGGAAATGCCAAAGAAATATACGAAAATATGGGATGCAGAAGTATATCCGTATCCATATCCCACAGCAATGAAAATGCCGTTGCATTTGCTGTAATCGAATAGAGGTGTCTTTATGTATGTACTTTCAACAAAGGAAATGAGAGAAGAAGAAAGGATCGCCATAGAGGAAAAAGGCGTGCCGTCTCTGCTGCTTATGGAAAATGCCGCAAGAGGCATAGCTGATAAGGTGCTTGATATGGGCGCAGGATCCGCCCTTATATTCGCAGGCAAGGGCAATAACGGCGGTGACGGACTGGCGGCGGCAAGGCTGCTCATGGCAAGCGGCGTAAATGTAAAGGTCATATTTATAGGTGATAAAGAAAGAGCGACCCATGACTGCCTTATAAATCTCGCCATGCTCGAAAGCTGTGATGCGGATATATCATATAACGACACAAGCTGCACTATAGGCCACTATGATATAGTAATAGACGCACTTGTGGGCACCGGCCTGAAAAGCAAATTAAACGGCACATATATCGATATAGTAGAAAAGATAAACAAAAAGGCAAAGCTCGTGCTTTCCGTTGACTGCCCCACAGGCGTAAACTGCGATACCGGCGAAGACTATGGGATAGCCGTAAATGCAGATGTTACCGTCACATTTCATCTGCCTAAGAGAGGACTTTTGCTCTATCCCGCATATTCCCATGTGGGAAAGCTTGTCGTAAAGCATATAGGCATACCCTGCACCACTGCTTCCGACTGCTTTATGCTTGACGGCAAAAACATACATTTGCCCGTAAGAAAAAGCTATTCCAACAAGGGAACCTACGGCAAGGTGCTTTTTGTTTCGGGCAGCGATACCATGGCAGGCGCCGCTGTTATAAACGGCAGAGCTGCATATAAAGCAGGCGCCGGACTTGTAAACATATGCACGACCGACCATGTTGCGGATGTAGTTCACAGCACACTGCCGGAGGCCGTTACTTCAAGGCGAGGCAGCATAGATCACGATTACGGAAACGTTACGGTCATAGGCTCCGGCATTGGCATAAGCGACGACAGCCGCCGTATGGTCAGAGCCGTTACAGAAAAAACAAAACGCCCTATAGTTGCAGATGCAGACGCACTCAACATTATGGCTGAGGACAAGAGCCTTATATCATTCAATGGAGTCATAACTCCCCACATAAAGGAAATGAGCCGTCTCACAGGTCTTGATCCCGATTATATAAAATCAAATATGATAGAGACCGCCCTTGATTTCGCAAGGAAATACAATGTTGTGGTACTGCTCAAGGATGCTCACAGCGTTATTGCCTCACCAGGAGGCAAAATATGTATAAACACGACCGGCACTCCCGCCATGAGCAAAGGCGGCACGGGGGATTGCCTTGCCGGACTTATCGCCGGGCTCATCGCTCAGGGGATGGATGTATTTGATGCAGCGTGTCTGGGAGCTTATATAAACGGCCTGGCAGGAGAAATGGCAGCGCATAGAAAGGGTGAATACGGCGTTCTTGCCACAGATATTACGGAAAACATATCCCTTGCCATGGAAATGCTGAAACATAATTGTAATAAAAAAAGTCTTGAAATGTAATGCATAAAGGAGTAGAATGTTATTTGTGTAAAAATGTAAATTGGGGTGGAGATTATGTCAGTGTTTTTTTATAAAACATTTGGTATGGATATATACTTCTTTTTAAACTGTTTTTTCATTTATAGCTTTTTCGGCTGGATATTCGAGTGCATAGTTATGAGCTATGAGGAAAAAAGGCTTGTGAATAGAGGTTTTATACGGGGTCCTCTCTGTACAATATACGGCGCAGGCGCTCTAGGCGTATATTTTCTTTTGCAGCCTATAGCCGAACACAAAATACTTCTATTCCTTGTAGGCGCTGTACTCGCCACTGTATTTGAAATGCTTGTGGCATGGCTTATGACAAAGCTTTTCGGCTATTTTTGGTGGAACTATAACAACAAGCCCTTTAACTATAAGGGAGTTATATGCCTTGAAAGTACAATATGCTGGGGCGTTATGACCACGCTTACATTTGTATTCTTCCAGCCCTTTGTGGAAGGGCTCGTTAATATATACTATGCTCAATACGGCAAGATCGTTGCCGTAGCCGTATTGGCTCTTTATTGCATAGACTTTTCCACCAGCTTTTATAAGGCGCTTAACGAAAAAGAAAATAAAGCCTCCGACAACGGGTATATCAAAGCGGAGGAACAATATCAGTAATACGGCAAAAGGATATCCGATGTTTTTATGACATCGGCTCTCCCGCAAAATCAGTATATAAACTTTAAAAAAGCTATCGCATTTTAAACTCAAATGCGATAGCTTATTTTTATATATCGACAAGCTTTTGTATATCTGCTTGAACGTTTGGCTTAGCCACGCCGTAGCTGCGGGATGAAAGATTTCATATTGCCAAATGCCGTAAATTATTTTGGCAGCTCGATAACAGGCTTATCCTTTTTAGGCTTATAGAGCACAAATTTTCTGCCTATCACCTGCACCACCTCTGCCCTTGCTCTTGCTCCCGTGGTCTCCGCCACATATCTTACATCGTCAAGGCAGTTGTCCAATACATTTACCTTTATAAGCTCTCTTGCCTCAAGGGCTTCCGCCACACTTGCCACTACCTCAGGGGTAACGCTGCTTTTGCCTATTGAAACAACAGGTGTTATCTTGCTTGCCATTTTCCTTAAGAAAGCTCTTTGCTTGCTCGTCATTGTTATCCCTCCTTAGTGATAGAACTCAAATTCAAGATCGTATATCTTTACCGTGTCGCCTTCCTGTATACCCTTTTCCTCAAGAGCATCTATAATACCCTTTTCCCTTAAATATTTTTGGAAGAAGGCAAAGCCCTTTTCGGTGTCTATATTGGTATAGCCCATCATCTTTTCAACACCTGTGCCTTCCACAACAAAATAGTGCTCGCTGTATTGCTCTATGGTAAACGGCGCATTATCCTCCACGACCTCGTCGTACTCCTCATAATCCTCTTCAAAAACAATGTCTTCGGGATAATCCTTAAGAAGAGCCGCAACTGCGGAAAGCATTTCGTCAAGGCCTGTATTTGTTGCCGCTGATATGGGAAATACCTTTATAGTATCGGACTCATACTTTGTCTTTATATTTTCATAGTTTTCCTCAGCGCCGGGTATATCCATTTTATTGACGGCTATGACCGTGGGGCGTTTTGAAAGTCCTTCCTTATACTTTTCAAGCTCGTCATTTATCTTTTCTATATTTTCTATGGGATCGCTGCCCTCCAATGCGGCTCCGTCTACAACGTGTATGAATACCTTTGTCCTCTCAACATGCCTTAAGAACTCGTGACCCAAGCCTATGCCCTCGCTGGCGCCTTCTATAAGACCCGGTATATCCGCCATTACAAAGTCCTCTCCCCAGCGGCTTCTCACTACGCCTAAATTGGGAGAAAGCGTTGTAAAATGATAGTTTGCTATTTTGGGATTGGCATTTGTCACCATAGACAGTATCGTGGATTTTCCAACATTGGGGAAGCCTATAAGACCTACATCGGCTATCAGCTTAAGCTCCAGTATCACATCGTATTCCTTTGATGTCCTGCCTCTTTCGGCATATCTCGGCGCCTGCCTCGTAGGAGTGGCAAAGTGCTGATTGCCCTTGCCGCCCTTGCCGCCCCTTATAAGTATCTTTGTTTGGCCGTTTACGGTAAGGTCAGCCATTATCTTGTTGCTGTTGGCTTCTCTTATGACTGTGCCCACAGGCACTTTTATAACAACGCTTTCGCCGTCGGCGCCTGTGCAGTTTCTCTTGCCGCCGTCACCGCCGGGTGATGCCTTGAACATTCTTCTGTATCTGAAATCCATAAGGGTATTCATATCCTCATCGGCTACGAATATAACATCGCCGCCCTTGCCGCCGTCGCCGCCGTCAGGTCCGCCGTGAGTTATATACTTTGCTCTGTAAAAGCTGACCGCTCCGTTGCCGCCGTTGCCGCCCTTGATGTGTATTTTGGCTCTGTCTACAAACATATCCTCACTTCCTTTCAAACGTATATTATTCTATACAACTTTCTTCCGTTTACACCTATAGAAAAAAACTGACCTAAAATTTTTAGGTCAGTTATCTATCACAAATATTACTCAGCTACGGGGTAAACGGAAACCTGCTTCTTAGCCTTACCCAGTCTTTCATACCTAACTCTGCCGTCAACAAGAGCAAAAAGCGTATCATTGCCGCCCTTGCCTACATTAAGGCCCGGATGTATTTTAGTACCTCTCTGAGTATAAAGAATATTGCCGGCTCTTACAACCTGACCATCGGCTCTCTTTGCGCCCAATCTCTTGGACTCGGAGTCACGGCCGTTCTTTGTGGAACCAACACCCTTTTTATGGGCAAATAACTGAAGGTTAATTCTAAGCATCACTGCACCTCCTAATCAATCACAACAATTTCATCACTATAACTTTCTTCAATCGATCTATATCCCAAAACAAGGCTGTTCATAAGCAATTCCGCCTTGCCCTCCTTGTCGTACTCAGTAACGGTGAGCACAGCGCTGCCGCCGTTTTCGGCACAGTCAAAGCTGAAAAGCGCATCCGTAAAGCTTTCTATACTGTTGCAGGTGTTTAGCAAAAGTACGGAGACTGCCGAACATACGATAGGATCCCCATGATTTTCCACACTGACGGAAGATATCTTGTTTTGAGTTCTTTCAATTCTGATCTCGATCATAAATTAGCCGTTGATCTTATCTATCTTCAGCTTAGTAAAAGGCTGTCTGTGGCCGTTCTTCTTGTGGAAGCCCTTCTTAGGCTTGTACTTGTAAACAATGACCTTCTTAGCCTTACCGTCACCGATAACAGTTGCGTCTACAGTTGCGGCAGAAGCGTCTGCGCCAAATTTGCAGTCATCACCGTCACATACAGCTATGACCTTGTCAAAGGTATATTTGCTGTCTGCTTCAACGCCCAACTTTTCAACAGTAATAACATCGCCTTCAGCCACCTTATACTGCTTTCCGCCTGTCTCAATAATTGCGTACATTCGGGTACACCTCCTTAAAACAAAACTCGCCGAGTTTGGTGTGATATCATCAACTTAAAACCTATTCGTGCGGCATAACATATAGAGTATAACACAGCAAGGTGAATTTTGTCAAGCAGTAAATAATAAAACCTCCAAATTACACCATATCGGCAAAAAACATTTGCCGTTCGGTATATATCCCGGCTTACAGCACCCTGTCCAAAAAGCTTTTGAGCCTTTCGCTCTTGGGATTATCGAAAAATTCATCGGGTGTATTTTCTTCAAGTATCTTGCCGTTTTCCATAAATATGACTCTGGAGCCCACCTCTTTGGCAAAACCCATTTCATGAGTTACGACCACCATTGTCATATTTTCTTTTGCAAGACTTTTCATAACATCAAGCACTTCGCCTACCATTTCCGGGTCAAGAGCGGATGTGGGCTCGTCAAAGAGCATAACGTCAGGCTCCATGCAAAGAGCCCTGACAATGGCGATCCTTTGCTTTTGTCCGCCCGAAAGCTGATTGGGATAGCTGTTGGCTCTGTCTGCAAGCCCTACTCTTTCCAAAAGCTCCATGGCCTTTCGCTCAGCCTCTTCCTTGCTCTTTTTAAGGAGCTTCATAGGACCTATTGTCAGATTGCGCATAATGGTCATATGGGGAAAGAGATTGAACTGCTGGAATACCATACCCATTTTTCTTCTGTGCTTGTTCAGATTATTCTTAGGATCCGTAATGTCTACTCCCTCAAAGTAAATATGTCCTTTTGTAGGTACTTCAAGAAGATTAAGACATCTTAAAAATGTGGACTTTCCTGAGCCTGAAGGCCCTATGATGACCACTACCTCACCATTATATATGTTGTTATTCACATTGTCGAGAGCAAGGATCGGGTTGCCAAAATCCTTAGTAAGAGCTTCCACTCTAATAAGGGGTTCCTTATCTTTCACCTGAATTCAGCCTCCTTTCAATACGTGCGGAAATGTTTCTCAGTATAGAAACGATTACAAAGTATATAAGTGCTGCCGCAATAAGCGGGAAGAAGGCGCTGTAGGTACGGCTCTTTATAAGAAGAGCCGCTGCCAAAAGATCCTGAAGAGCGACCATGCTTGCTACCGATGTTTCCTTCAAAAGCACCACAAGCTCGTTGCAAAGAGCGGGAAGCGCACTTTTAAGCGCCTGGGGTATAACCACATATATCATCGTGGGGATGTAGCCGAAGCCAAGGCTTCTGCCTGCCTCCATCTGTCCCTTGTCTACGCCGTTTATACCGCCTCTTATTATCTCTGCGATATACGCACTGGAATTTATCGTGAAGCCAAGTGTGGCAACACCGATCTTATTTGTGGAGTCCGCCAGTATTACGAAGTATATTATCATTATCTGAACGATTGTAGGAGTACCCTGTATAATATTCAGATAAAGCTTGCATACAGCATTGAGTATACCCAGTAAAAGCCTGCCTATCTTCTGTGACGTGCTCTGCCTGGGCGTATCTACTCTCTTGTCATGGCTTACTCTTATCACAGCTATTGTAAGGCCCAGTAAAAGACCGAATATAAATGCAAAAACCGTAAGCCTTATTGTTATGCCAAGACCCTTAAGCAGCCATGTCCACCTGTTGTCATCTATAAAGTTATTGTATAGCTCTGTAACAAACCATTTCGCCTTTTCATCGGATACAAATATATTGGCAATATTATAAATTAATTCTCCCATAGTTATTTTCCTCAAAATAAAGGGGTGTAAAATACACACCCCTTGTGTTTAAAACATTATTATGCGTTTAAATACTTGTCTAATATAGCCTGAAGCTCGCCGTTGTCCTTCATTTCCTGAAGAGCATCGTTTATAGCCTCTAAAAGAGCCTCATTATCCTTAGCTACAGCTATTGCGTACTGCTCAGATGTAAGGTTTTCGTCTAACTTTACAAGACCTTCTGCATTTTCAACAAGCTTCTTTGCAGGCTCGTTGTCGATTACAACTGCATCGATCTTGTCTGTAAGAAGTGACTGTGTTGCATCGGGGCCGTTTGCAAATCTCTCAACGCTTGCAGCGCCTACGCCGTTAGCCTCGTCAGAAACATACTCATCGCCTGTAGTACCTCTCTGAACGCCTATTACCTTGCCTGCAAGGTCGGCAGAAGACTTGATCCCTGAATCTTTCTTCACTATAATAGCCTGACCTGCCTCAACATATGTATCTGAGAAATTAACGTTGTTAAGTCTTTTCTCATCAATAGTCATACCTGCAAGACCGATATCTACTTTACCTGTCTGAACTGATGGTACAATAGCGTCAAAGTCCATGTTCTCAACCTGAGCCTCAAGTCCAAGCTTAGCAGCAATAGCATCGGCTATTTCAGCATCGATACCGATGACCTTGTCGCCTTCCATGTACTCATAAGGTTCAAATGCAGCATTTGTGCCCCATATAAGCTTGCCCTCTGTTATTGTAAGAGAAGAGGATGCTTCTGCATCGGCATTTTCATCGGCAGGAGCAGAGCCGCCGCAGCCTACCATACCAAGCATCATAACGCCTATCAAGGCTATAGATAAAAATTTTTTCATTGTGTTTCCTCCTTAATAAATAATTATACATATATAATACATAAAACAAGTCAAAAAGTCAATATAAATGAATAAAAATACTTTTTATTTGTTTTGCTTCTCATTGCTTTTAAGCTCATCATACATCTGCTTTACACTTTTTCCCGTAACGGCATTCACGGCATAGGGATCTATTTGGCAAAGAGGTCTTAACACAAATTCTCTGTTTGCCATATCTCTATGCGGCACAACAAGGTTTTCATCATTTATGATAATGTCTTCGTACATAAGTATATCCATATCCAATGTACGCGGCCCCCAATGTATTTTTCTTTCTCTGTGCGCCTTTTGCTCTATGTCCTGCAGCCTGTGCAAAAGCTCGTAAGGCGAATACAATGTCTCTATCTTGGCGGCGCTGTTTAAAAATTTGTTCTGCTCCTTATATCCATAGGGCTCCGTTTCTATAAAGTCGGCTACTTGCATAACTCTTATATTATCATCTGATGCAAGCTCTTTAACAGCCGTATCCATATATGCCTTTCTGTCGCCTATATTTGAGCCAAGCCCTATATATGCCCTGTTCCATTTTCTGCTGATCTCCGCCGCCACCGTTTCAAAGGGCAGTCCTATAGGTGCAGACGGTTTTTCTATCCTTATATCCGCCCGGCTTATATCGTATCTTTTCAAAAGCTCATATGCAAGGTGAAAAGCCAATGTTTCTATGAGCTTGAAAACATTGTCCTTTACATATTCGGTTATGAACTTTGCCGCATCGGCATAGTTTACCGCATTGTCTATATCATCTGTTTTTGCCGCTTTTTCAAAGCTGTAATAAAGCTTGCAGCTTATTATGAAATTCTGACCCAGCTTATTTTCCTCTGGCAATACCCCATGCCTGCCAAAGCATCTCAAGCCCTCTATTGTTATCTTGTCCATATTACCACCTGCCAATTATTTTTTCCGTCATGAGCACAGCTCTTTTGTTTTCCCTGACATCATGAACACGCACGAATCTTACGCCGTTCAATACCGCCATAACGCTTATGGCTACCGTGCCTTCCGTTCTTTCTTCGGGGGGAAGACCGAGAGTAAGACCTATCACCGACTTTCGGGAGGCTCCCAAAAGTATAGGGCATCCCAAAGCTTTCAGTCTGTTGATATTTGCTATCGTCTCCAGATTCTGCTCGTATGTCTTGCCAAAGCCCACACCGGGATCGACTATGATATTTTCCCTTTTAAGTCCTGCTTTAAGTCCTATGTCTATGCTTTTGTCAAGGTCGCTCACTATATCACACATAAGGTCGTCGTACACAGCCTCCTTCCTGTTATGCATAAGGCACACAGGCAGGTCGTACTTAACGGCGACGTCAGCCATTTCATTATCATATTTAAAGCCCCATATATCGTTGAGCATATCGGCTCCTGCTTTTGCCGCCTCCTTTGCAACGGCCGATCTGTATGTGTCTACAGATAACGGAACATCATATACGGACTTTATTTTTTCTATAATGGGTATCACCCTTTCCATTTCTTCCTCGGCACTTATCTGTGTATGTCCGTGGCGTGTGGATTCGCCGCCTATATCTATGATATCGGCGCCTTCTTTTATCATCTCCTCCGTGTGCCTTAGCGCTTTGTCCTCACAGTTGTACTTTCCGCCGTCGCTAAAGCTGTCCGGAGTGATGTTGAGTATACCCATCACATATGTTCTGTCCTTGAATTCCCTGCTGCCTATCTTCATATTTTCACCTCGGGATGTCCTTGTTCTTATCCTCGTCTTTCCATATGCATCGGTCGTATGCACGGCAGCAATAACACCTGCGGCATTCCTTGTCTGCAATGCTTATGATATCCCTTAGACTTGCGGTCGTGCCGCTTTTGTCTCTATGGTGGAGTATAGCATATGCGGCAGCCTCTATGCTCTCACTGTCGTATCCGCATTCTTCCATTATTTCCTCTGCCATATTGGCGCTGTTTATATTATGGTCTTCTTTTCCCATGCTCCTTCCTATATCGTGGAGCAATGCCGTTGCGTATATTATATCCTTGCTTATGCCAAGTCCATTTTCAAGAGATATGATATATGCTATCCTCGCCACATCCAGGCTGTGTTCTATGCTGTGATGACAAAATTCTCTGTCTTTTTCCGCTTCCTGTATACTTGCCATTGCTTTTTTAAATTTGGGATTTTTTAAAATATCATTATACATACTGTCACCCTCTAAGGTATTTATAAGCATCTTTCATAATAGTAAACGTACCGAAAATGACCACCATTTCGTATTCCATGGCTTTTTTCAAAGCTTCCTCTATACTGTCGGCTTTCTCGGCGGATGTGTATCTGCTGTATGTATCTCTGAGTATATCTGCACTCAGCGCCCTTGGGCTTTCAGGCGTTACAGTATACACCTTCTGTGCCAGCGGGCCTGTTATCTCCGCCATTTTTTCATGATCCTTATCCTTGAGCACACCTGTTACAAATGCCGTTTTTTTATTGCCGCCATACAGCTTTATATTTTTTGCGAGAGCCTCTGCGCCATGGGGATTATGAGCGCCGTCTGCAAAAACACAGGGCTCTTGCTTAAGCCTTTCAAAGCGGCAATGCCATACGGTTCCCTTAAGATCATCTGACGAAAATCCCGCCAGTCTTTCTATGACCTCTGATGCAAGCGCTGCATTTTCCGCTTGCTCTACGCCCAAAAGAGGTATCTCTATGCCCTTATGCTCCTTATAGTCGAATATCGTTTTGTCATACTCATATGTTACATTTTCGGCCTTTCCCGCAAATATTATATCTCCGCTTCTTTTCAGCACCTCCGCCACGGCAGGGCTTTGCGGTGCGGATATAGCCGTACCCTTTATTATTCCTGCCTTTTCATAAGCTATATCCTCTATGGTATCTCCGAGAAAGGCAGTGTGATCCAATGCTATGGGCGTTATGACCGCAAGTATTTTTTCCACTGTGTTCGTGGCATCGGATCTTCCGCCCATGCCTGTTTCTATCACTGTATAATCACAGCCTTTGCTTTTTAGATGATAAAACGCCGCAGCGGTCTCTATCTCAAAGGATGTGGGATAGGTATTTGAACTTAGGGCTGCATTTCTTACCGCCGTAACGGCAGAAGCAAATTCCTCTTTGCTTATGGGGATATTGTTGTATGTAACGGTCTCCCTTATGTCAAACACGGAAGGAGAAAAATATCTGCCTACGCTGTATCCCTTATTCATAAGCCCTTGGGCTATGAAAGCCCCTACGGAGCCTTTGCCGTTCGTTCCGGCTATATGTATGGCATTAAGACCCTTTTGCGGCTCGCCCATAGCGGACATAAGCCTGTTTATATTATCCAGTCCGGGTCTTATGCCAAGATCGCCCGCAGAGCTTATATATTCCAATGCTTCGCAATAATCCATAAAATCACTCCAATTATCATAAGTATATCTTATTTTTATAAGTTATACAATATAAATTTGTTTTTTATTGGGATATATGATACACTTGTATGGGGTGATACAAATGAAGACACTTATTATAAACGGCTCTCCCAGGCCCCACGGAAATACAGCCTTTCTCATAGATCTGCTCAAAGGCAGCCTTATGGGAGATACCGATATTATAAACGTATATGATATGTCCTTTTCGCCGTGCACAGACTGCCGTATGTGTAAAAAGAGCCGCTGTGCTTTTACCGATGACGCCTCTGAGCTCATGGATAAAATAGACAGCTATGATAATATAGCTGCCGCAACGCCTCTTTATTACAACCAGCCTACGGGTATGTTTATGTCGCTAATGTCCAGGAACCAAGTGCTGTATAATCAAAATAAAATAATGAGGCCAAAAAAGGGAGCCGTCATAATTACCGGCGGAGGCAACAGCGTAATAGATACCGCCGATTGCGAAAAAACACTGAGGATAGTCCTGAAATGCTATAATGCAAAGGTGCTTGCCTATGCAAGGAGCCTGCATACGGACAGCATATCCGCCGCAGACGATACTGACGTCAAAGCGGATATTTCCAAAATAGCCGATATATTCAACAGCCAATGATATCCAAACACACAGCAAGGACACCTATCCGCTTTTGCCAACAAAACAGGGGTTATCGATATTACGATAACCCCTTATTTATTATATTTGCATATGCATTTGTAAACTTCTGTTGTAGTTTATAAGGCAGCCTTCCAATATGATCCTTCTTTCGTTATCGGTAAGCTCTCCTATATTGAGCATAAATTCCTTTAGCTCGCCGTTTTTAACAACATATGCCTTGAATTCCGAGCCTCTTTGTTCCACGGTATTCACCACATTCGGTATGAATATGAAATCGCCGTTTTCAAAGGGAAGCTCGCCGTTGTATAAAAATGGCAGCATACCCCAGTTTATAAGATTTGAACGATATCTCTTCGTAGCATATTCATTGGCTATATTAGCCCAGCCGCCAAGCACCTTCTGACAGCTTGCAGCCTGCTCCCTGGCAGAGCCGTCGCCGGGCTTTACGGCAAATATGAGAGAGCCTATGCCCGTGTTTTCATTATTAATATTGAATTTTTTCTCTATTGCTTCCATAACAGGCTTCAATTCCCCACAAGCGGAAACAGGATCCTTGCCTGCAAGTCTGGCCTTTTCCGCCAGCTGTATGGCCTTTGCTTTAGGCACATAGTCGGGATCCTTTCTGGAAAGAGTAAACTCCGCAAGCCCCAAGGGATTGGAACGATAAGAGCTTGTCTCTCCCGAAGGTATAAGCTCATCCGTAGTTGTAACAGGATCGGTAATAAGGCTTACTACCTTGAGCAGAAGGTTATCCGTAAGCGGGCTCATCTTAGGCCAATCCGTAATATTCGGGCCCATTTTAAGTTCTACGGATGGATCTGCCTTGCCAAAGCCGTTATATACTCTGTTGTCGTATACAGATCTGTTAAAGAAATACTTGGGCTTTGTAAACTCAACGTCAATATATTCCGCTGATGTCAGGCAGCCCTTGTTCACGGCAGTTGCCGCTATGGAACGTGCATCCATAAGAGCAACGCCCGCTATCTGACCGCTGCCGGGCTTTGAACCTTCTCTGTTGGGGAAGTTCCTTGTAGAATGTCTTATGCTCAAGCCCTGATTGCTTGGCACATCGCCTGCGCCGAAGCACGGGCCGCAGAATGCCGAACGCACTGTTGCGCCTGCCTGCATGATATTGAATATGGCGCCGTTTTCCACAAGCGACATAAACGTAGGCTGGCTTGAGGGATATATGCTTAATGCAAATTCCTCGGCGCCTATGGTATGGCCCTTAAGTATATCGGCCGCATCGCATATATTGTCAAACGTACCGCCCGCACAGCCTGCTATAACGCCTTGATCCACATAGAGCCTACCGTCTCTTACCTTGTCCTTGAGCTTAAATGTAATGTTGGGATTGTCTATGGTCTTTACCGCCTTTTTCTCCACCTCGTCAAGTATATCCATAAGGTTGGCATTGAGCTCGTCTATGGTGTATGTATTGCTTGGGTGGAAGGGCATTGCTATCATAGGCTTTATTTTTGAAAGATCTACATAAACTATACCGCTGTAATAAGCTGCATCCTTTGGCTTAAGCTCCCTGTAGTCTTCTTCTCTGCCATGTGCCTTGTAGTATTCCCTGACCTTATCATCTGTTTTCCATATAGAAGAAAGGCACGTTGTCTCGGTGGTCATGACATCGATGCCGTTTCTGAATTCCACACCGAGTCCTTCTATGCCGTCGCCTATGAATTCCATGACCTTGTTCTTGACATAGCCGTTTTCAAATACTGCGCCTATAATGGCAAGGGCTATATCCTGAGGGCCTACATAAGGCGCAGGCTTACCCGTAAGATAAACGCCTATAACCTCCGGGCAGGCCACATCATAGGTCTGACAGAGAAGCTGCTTTGCCAATTCTCCGCCGCCCTCGCCTATAGCCATAGTGCCAAGTGCGCCGTAGCGTGTATGGGAATCGGAGCCAAGTATCATCTTGCCGCAGCCTGACATCATTTCCCTCATATACTGATGAATGACCGCCTGATGTGCGGGAACATATATGCCGCCATACTTCTTTGCGGCAGAAAGGCCAAACATATGGTCGTCCTCATTTATAGTGCCGCCTACCGCACAAAGTGAATTATGACAGTTGGTCAGAACATAAGGTATGGGGAAGGAATCCATGCCGGAAGCCCTTGCAGTCTGTATGATGCCCACATATGTTATGTCGTGGCTTGCCATACAGTCAAACCTTATACTCAGATCCTTCATATCATCGCTTGTATTATGTGCCTCCAATATGCCATAGGCTATCGTGTTCTTCTTGGCATCTTCCTTGGTTGTCTTGATACCCTTTGCACTAAGCTTTGCCTCGGCACTGCCGTCATCGGCTATAAGCTCATTGCCCACAAGATAGGCACCGCTGTTATATAACTCTATCATTATGTGACCTCCATATTATATAATTATTTTTATTATACATTTATTTTGCTGTAATTTCAACAATAAATTTATGCTTTTGCAGGATTACTACAGAAAAAATTCAAAAAATATCAAAAAAATTCCCCGATCCTTTTCAAATCGGGGAAAAATGAATTTTTACTTGTTTTTATTAAGCATCATAGCCCTTACCTTTAAAGGAAGGCCCATAAGGTTGATAAAGCCCTCGGCATCCTTGTGTGAATAAAGCTCGCCTGTTGTGAAGCTTGCAAGCTCTGAATTGTAAAGGCTGTAAGGTGATGTAACGCCTGCGCTTATGATATTGCCCTTGTAAAGCTTGAGCTTTGCCGTACCTGTAACGTATTGTTGAGTCACATCTACAAAAGCTGCAAGAGCTTCCCTTAAAGGAGTGAACCATTCGCCTCTGTAAATAAGATCGGCATACTTTATCCTTACGGTCTCTTTATAGTCAGTAGTCGCTCTGTCAAGGCAAAGATACTCCAGATCTCTGTGGGCTGCATATAATATTGAACCGCCCGGGGTTTCATATACGCCTCTTGACTTCATACCAACTACTCTGTTTTCTACAAGATCCGTAATACCGATACCGTTTTCTCCGCCGATCTTGTTGAGATAAGTCATAAGCTCAAGGGGCTTTACCTTCTTGCCGTCAAGTGTAACGGGTATTCCCTTTTCAAAGCCTATCTCTACATATGTAGGAGTGTCGGGAGCCTGTTCGGGAGAAACGCCCAGCTTTAAAAGAGTGTCAAACTTAGGCTCGTTTGCCGGATCCTCAAGATCAAGACCCTCGTGGCTTATATGCCAAAGGTTGGAATCTCTTGAATAGGAATCCTCCTTCTTCATGGGAACGTCTATGCCTCTGTCGATAAGGTACTGTATCTCGTCTTCTCTTGACTGAAGCTTCCACTTGTCATCTCTCCATGCAGCTATTATCTTAAGCTCAGGAGCAAGTGCCTTTATGGTAAGCTCGAATCTTATCTGGTCGTTGCCCTTGCCCGTAGCGCCGTGGCATATAGCGTCTGCGCCTTCCTTAAGAGCTATGTCAACAAGCTTCTTGGCAATAAGAGGTCTTGCTATTGAGGTACCCAAAAGATACTTGTCCTCATATATGCAGTCCGCCTTTACCATAGGATAGATATAGTCTGTAATAAGCTCTTCTCTCACATCCTCCACATATATCTTGGAAGCGCCCTGCTTTATAGCCTTTTCCTCAAGTCCGTTCGTTTCGTAATCGGTAAGACCGACATTTATACAGGCAGCTATGACCTCAGCATCATAGTTTTCCTTTAACCATGGTATGATAACAGATGTATCAAGACCGCCTGAGTATGCAAGTACGATTTTCATAAATATGACCTCCGTTTTTATAAATTGTTATTAGTATACACTATATGCAATAAATATGCAAGCATTTTTTTTAAAAATTTTATTTTTGAGCATATGTGCTCAATTTTGGCTCAAATATGTATAATATTTGTTTATTCCTTTAAAAATAAAGTTTTTGATACTTGGCCGATCCCTTTGTCCGTTAAAATCTTAAAAAAATAATACAAAAAACTCTTGCATATTATTCATTAATAATGTATAATTATTAGTATATTTTTTACTGTACATTTCAAATAAAAAGTATTATAATAGGAAATGATTTTTGATTCGGAGGTTCATTATGATAAAAGTAGGTATAATAGGCGCAACAGGATATGCGGGTCAGGAGCTTGTAAGACTTATAACTCAGCATCCCCAGGCAGAGATAGTTACTCTTACTTCCCACTCCTATGCCGGAAAGGACTATGATGAAGTATATTCCAACTATACTCATAAAAGCTACATATGCGAGGAAGAGGATATGGAAAAAATGGCCGATATTTGCGATGTCATATTTTTAGCTCTTCCCCACGGCGTTGCCAGCAAGAAGGTAAATAAAGACATACTGAACAAGGTGAAGATCATAGACCTTGGCGCAGATTTCAGACTGCAGGATATAGATGTATATGAAAAATGGTACACCACTCATTATTCAAAAGATATACTTCCCCAAGCCGTATACGGTCTGTGCGAAATAAACAGGGAAAAAATAAAGGGCAAGCAAATAATAGGCAATCCCGGCTGCTATACCACCTGCTCTATACTTTCTCTTTATCCTCTTGTAAAAGAAAAAATGATCGATCTTTCTTCCATTATAATAGATGCTAAGTCCGGCGCAACGGGAGCAGGCAGAGGACTTTCTCTGCCAAATCACTATTGTGAGCTTAACGAATCCGTAAAGGCATACAAGATAGCCGCTCACAGACACACTCCCGAAATAGAGGAGCAGCTTAGCTATGCCGCAGGAGAAAATATTGTATTGAGCTTCACGCCTCATCTTATACCTATGGACAGAGGCATACTCGCAACCTGCTATGCCAAGCTAAAAGACAGGTATACCTACGCCGATATAAGAAAGGCATATGAAAAATATTACAAAGACGAATACTTTATAAGGCTTACAAAGGAAGGCGCCTTCCCCGAGACCAAGTGGGTAAAGGGCTCCAACTTCGTTGACATTGGCTTTACCGTTGATGAAAGGACAGGCAGAGTCATAGTTATAGGCGCTATAGACAATCTTTTCAAGGGTGCCGCAGGCCAGGCGATCCAGAATATGAATATACTGTTCGGCCTAGATGAAAAAACGGGCCTTGACTACATACCTGTTTTCCCGGCATAGCATGGGAACACGGAAAAACAGCAGAACTCATTTTATGACCGCATTGTAATAAATGAAGAATATTATTTGAACATATGGGATCATATTGAAAACACCCCCCTGAAATGAAATTTGGACAAATACTATAAGGAGAGGAATAGCATGAATATCATAAACGGAAACGTCACATCGCCTAAGGGCTTTAAGACAGCAGGAAATGCTGTGGGAATAAAAAAGAATAAAAATGACGGAAGCACAGGACCTTTTGACAGCAAAAAGGATATGGCAGTCATTGTAAGCGAAAAGCCATGTACCGCCTCAGGATGCTTTACAACGAATGTTGTAAAAGCGGCTCCCGTTTTGTGGGATATGAAGCAGACGGAAAACAATATATCAGGCATCGTGGCAAACAGCGGCAATGCCAACGCCTGCACAGGCCGGCAGGGGCTTAAGGACACGGAGGATACGGCGGCAAGGCTTGCCTCTCTTATAGGCGCCAAAGCCGAAAACGTGCTCGTCTGTTCCACAGGCGTTATAGGCGTAAATCTGCCTATGGATATTATATTGAAGGGCGTTGAAAGCACATATGCCCTTGTGGAAAACAGCTATGAAAACGGACTGTCCGCCGCCGAAGCTATAATGACTACGGACACGAGAAGCAAAACCGCCGCCGTTACCCTGGAGCTTGGCGGCAAGACCGTTACTATAGGCGGAATGGCTAAAGGCTCAGGAATGATAAACCCCAATATGGCAACAATGCTCTGCTTTATTACAACGGACTGTTCTGTTTCAAAACCTATGCTCGACAAGGCATTAAAAGCCTGTGTAAAAGACAGCTTCAATATGATATGCGTAGACGGAGATATGTCCACAAATGACACTGTGCTGTGCATTGCAAACGGTATGGCGGGAAATGTTGAAATAACAGAAGAAAATGCGGACTTTGAAAAATTTAAAGATGCTCTCTACTTCATAAACAGAAAGCTTGCCATAGACTGTGCCGATGACGGCGAAGGCGCCACAAAGCTTATAGAAGCCAATGTAAAGGGTGCGGCGGATGAAGAACAAGCACGTAAGATAGCCTTGAGCGTTGTTTCGTCAAATCTTCTTAAGGCCGCCATTTTCGGCGAAGATGCCAACTGGGGGCGTGTGCTGTGCGCCATGGGCTACAGCGGTGCAGACTTTGACCCTATGGCAGTCACTATAGAGTTCCGGAGCAACAAAGGTATCATAAGGCTTATGGACAATGGTACACCCATTGTTTTTGACGAAGAAAAGGCAGCAGATATACTTTCCGAACACAATATTTTTATAGATATGTACTTAAGCGAGGGCAGCGGTAACGCTACTGCTTGGGGATGCGATCTTACTTATGATTATGTTAAGATAAACGGAGATTACAGAAGTTAAATTTTATGTACTTTTTTGAAAAAAGTACCAAAAATATTTAGCCCTTTCGGCTTTGGGGTTCCTATATTTTTATATAAGCTTTAGTTATCTTACTTTAAAAAAGTAAGCAAATTATTTGTACTTTTTTTCGAAAAAAGTACCAAAAACGTTCAGCACTTTTGGTTTTGTTTTTTATTTATAATATTAATTTTTATTTGTCTTACTTTAATTTGTAATATAAACTTTATCTTACTTTAGAAAGTAAGCAAATTTTATGTACTTTTTTGAAAAAAGTACCAAAAACGTGGGAACCTTCCGATGGTTCCCACACCCTCCGAACGGCTTTTGGGGCTCAGTATTATCTTATTTCATACCTTCTGACCCCAAAAGAGGCAGGGCTCCCACTTAGCCACGTTGCGGCTGTGGGAGGTGAGACTTCACATAAATATTAACTTTTCAAATCGGGAAGCCTTAAGACTTGGACAAATTGTATCTTGTAGTAATATAACTGATTTTAGACTCGTAATCTTTACTTGTCTAACTTTAGAAAGTAAGCAAACTTTATGTACTTTTTTGCGAAAAAAGTACCAAAAACGTGGGAACCTTCCGATGGTTCCCACACCCTGGTTGCTTGGGCGAGCAGTATCACGCAGTGATACGACCAGCCCTCCGAACGGCTTTTGGGGCTCAGTATTATCTTATTCCTTACCTTCTGACCCCAAAAGAGGCAGGGCTCCCACTTAGCCACGTTGCGGCTGTGGGAGGTGAGGCTTCACATAAGGATAGAGTTTTTCGTTTGTGGGAACGTATATTACATATTTACATTTCCCAATGGATATATCATTCTTAAACTAATTTTGCAATACAAAAGTGTTTTATTTTCATAATTGGTGATAATAAAAATAGTGTTCCTATTTAGCTGCATTGCGACTGCGGGAGAAAACTTTTATATAAATAATAAACTTCTCATTTATAAGAGAATACATCATCAGTACATTTTATAAGTAACTTTTTTGAGAAGTTTCTCCTTCTGCCGACCGCAAGGTGGTCAGGCAGAATCCCTGTTTCTTTTGGGGTCAGAAGTTACAAAAATAGATTATCTTGAGCCCCAAAAGCCGTTTAAGGGACTGGTCGTATCACTTCGTGATACTGCTCGCCTAAGCAACCAAGGTGTGGGGAGAATCGGAACTCCCCACGTTTTTGG